>CAZOVY010000043.1:0-48025 GCA_964583255.1 uncultured Prosthecobacter sp. | reverse complement strand
AGATTCTAAAAAGTACAGCGCCTTTTTAGACAATCTTTTCGAGAACTGGTCTAGCACCGGGGCGCAGTTTTAAGGTGGAGGCGAGTTCAGTGCTGTCATGATCGATCAGACTGCCGCCTGTCAGAAGCACGGGGCGTAGCGCGTCAAACAGCGCCGCTTTGCCCTTGGCCTCATAGCGTGCGCGCACACGCTGCATCACCAGCCGCATCAGCTCTTGGGCCCTCTGGCGGTCATAGAGCATATCCGGGCTTTCATGATGCCCCGCTTCTGCCTTGGCATAGCGCCCCTCCGCTGCGGCAATTGCGGCCTCGGTGGTGGGCATCTGTGGGTTGGGAGAGTGGGCGGGGTGGTCAGTTTTCATGGGGAATGCACCGCGCTTTTCAGCAACCGCCGTACTACGGGTAAAGCACGGTCAAAGGCATCACGCAGTTCCTGGATGTCCGGAATCCTCACCGTGGCAAAGGCAGGCTCCATCTGCTCCGCCGTGATGTGGTCATGGCGGATCACAAAGATCCTCCGGCACACGCAACCCCAGCCGCCGCGCCTTCATCAGCAGCGGGGAAAAGTGAGGCGTGGTGCCGAGCCGATATGCCAGGGTTTCGTGGGTATGAGTTCGAACAAAGGTCGAAGCCGCACGCCTTGCAATTCCAGCTTCCTCAAGGGGAGCACGTTTCATCGATTGCATCATCGTTAGCATCCTCACCCTCATCGCTCTCATGCGCCAAACTATATTCACCTGAGCCAATGACCGCTCCCTCACATCTGGAACACCATCTTGGCCCAAATCGAAGTCCTGCGAATCGGTTGTAGCGGGTGCTTGAGACGATTTACAAAGCTAACACTGCCAGCGAGTAAGACTCATCAGTTCACCTCACCGATTCGCACGCCAAAAATCGGCTCCGGTGCGCCGTGACGCGTGATCGTCTTCTTGGTGGTGCCACTAGTCTTGGCGGCGAGCGCCAGCATAACTTCATCGAGCGTCATTTCTTGCCCAAGCAGTAGGCGAATTTGTTCGAGCGGAGGAAAATCTGCCCGTCTGAGACGGCAGGACTGGCGTTGGACACGCTGTCGTCACCGATGATGACGTTGGTCGCCAGCACCTCAAAAGTTGGCTTTGATGCGATCACCACGGTGCCGGACTGGCGGCTTGTGTAATAGAGACGGTCGCCGCTGATCAGCGGTGTCGCATACCAGCGGTCCCGTTTTTCCTTGAGCATGGGCTGCTCATAAACCACCGCGCCAGTCTTCGCGTCGAGGCAGGTCGCGGTGCCGCGCGTGTCGTTGACGAAATACAAATGGCCGTCGTGATACACTGGCGAGCCGACGTTGCTACCCTTCTGCGCCTGCCAGACGATGTGTGTCGCCGTGACATCACCCTTCCCTCCAGCGCGCACAGCAAAGGCTTTGCCACCAGTGCCGATGACAAAGACGACACCGTCGTGCGCGACGACGGAGGGACAAAGCTCGGCGCCTTTGATGCTCTCGCACGACCACAATTCATTGCCGTCTTTCGGATCAAACGCACGCAGGATGCCGCTGGAGTTGACCACGAGTTCATCATGACCTTCCACCTTCACAATCGTCGGCGTGTTCCATGAAGCCGGGAAGCCCTTGGCACTCCACACGGTTTTGCCGGTCTTGCGATCCAGGGCCAGAAGTTGATTACTCTCCAACGCCGCATTCACGATCAGCAGATCGCCATACAAGATGGGCGATGTGCCGACGCCCCAGGGATGAGGCTTCTCACCAACACTCACGTCCCAGACTTTTTCCCCATCAAGCGTGAAGGCAAACACGCCCGCATTCGCCATGAAGAAGAACACACCTTTGCCATCCGTGACCGCCGAACTCGACGCATACCCATGTGTGGTGATGTAGGTGCCATTGTAAGGCGTGTTCGGCAGATCCGTCTTGATCTCTTTGTCCCACAAAATCTTGCCAGTTTTTTTGTCGAGGCAAAGGGCATGGCGCTTGAGCTTGCTCATGTCGCCCGGCTCTTTGATGTCGATGCCGTAGCCGCTGTAGCTAGTGAGGAAGACTTTGTCGCCACTGACGATGGGACTGGATGAACCGGGACCAGGCAGCTCCGTGCGCCAGACGAGATTTTCTTTCTCACTCCACGTCAGGGGCAGATTCGTTTCGGTGGTGACGCCATCGGCGGTCGGGCCGCGAAACTGCGGCCAGTCGGCGGCATGGAGACTGATGGCGATGGAGAAAAAAAGGAGCGAGCGCATGGTGAGATTGGATACAACGTCAACGAACCGAAAAGCTGGCCTTCAATTCCACGGTTTTTGCACTGCTGGGCTGGTCGTCGGTGGGCCAGTTCGTCTGGTAGTTGCTGATAGCCTCTTTGGGCTTTTCGAGCAGCTTGAAGGTCAGCGGCTTCACGATCCACGTCACGGTATAATCACCCGCTGGCAGCTTGCCGAGGTTCACAGCGGTGACCTCGTAATAGGTGAAGGTTTTGAAGTAGTTCCCCTGCCAGATCGCCTCGTGCATCGTGATGGTGAATGCGTTGCCGCTGCGCTCGATCTTTTCGATCCACGCGCGGTCGTTGTCGTCGAATTGGCGAGTGCGGAAGATGAGCCAGTTGTCGTCCGCTGCGGTGGTTTGCAGCTTATTTTCGGCCAGCTCGTCAGCCCAGTCATCGAGCGAAACTCCCTGCGGCTTCTGCGCAATCGGCGACGCGTGTTGCAGCGTGGCCGCGTCGTTCCACTTGCCGGTATCGCCACGCACAAGCTGGCGCTGATCGCTCAGTGTGCCGCGCTCGGCGGGGGCCTTCACGGTTTTGATTACAGCGGACTCCTGGGCATGCAGCATGGCCGCGGTCATGCAGAAGAGGAGAATGCGCGGAAGTTTCATGGTGGCTTTTAGACTTGCTGGATGCCGACCACCATAAATTCACCGTGTTTTGAATCGTACCGCATTCGCGGGCTTCGGCGGGTGGGTAGCGGTGGTGGCACGAGTGGCGGCCACCATCTCCTCCAGCATGCGCAACTTCTCACCCACGGGCAGTGCGGCTAGTTGCTTGCGGCGCTCGACTTTGCGGGCGGTGATCTGTTTCATCAGGTCGGTCATGGTTCTCGGTGGCGTTTCAGGAAGGTTTGCCACTTCTCCTGCAAGCCGTGGCGACCCAAGATGCTCTCAAACACGACAGCATCAAGTGCCCCGGCTTCCACGAACCGGAAAACCCGGTCATGATCCTTCGGTCTGCCCACTTGAAGACAGATGGCGGCGAGGTGCTCCGCCGTGAACACCCGAGTGGAGACGCCGTTCACATCACGCTTCACGGCGCATGTTAGCGCTTCCTCCACTAGCGGGGTTCCTGGCGGAATGAACTCCACCGCCCAGCCTTCGATCACGATGAATTGACCCTGCGCCACATAGCCCCGAGGCAGCAAATAATCGTAAATCGCTCCCAAGCTCAGCAAGGAGCCACCCATGCCGGTTGGCAGTATCACAAAGACGTCCACGTCCTTCGTTGTGATCGGTTCCAGCCAAAAAATAGCCCCTATCGCGCCGCCGATAGCATAGCGCCCGATGACACCTTCGGACTCCATTTGATTGAGCACGGTGAAAATCTTTTCCATGAACTTCAATACGACGGTTTGCCTCTTTTCGCATCAAGAGACCAGCGGACAATTTGGGCGCTGCCGGTTTCATTTCTTGTTCTGAATCCGAAACAGCGACGAAAACGTGCGGATGAACAAACTGCCGCGTACGATGGCCGGCGTGGCCCAGGCGACGTCGCCGAGGGAGTTTTTGCGCACGAGTTTGTATTCGGAGCTGTCTTCGATCACCCAGGTGTCGCCGTTTTCGTTCAGCATGAAAACGCGGCCATTGTAAGCCCAGGGCGAGGCGTAAAAGCGGCCGCCTTTCGTGTTGAGCCGCTGTTTGGCGATGATCTCCTCGCCAGTCTTGGCATTGAAGCAGCCGAGCAGGCCGGAGTCGTAGCACACGAAGAGCCGGTCGCCGCTGATGAGGTAGCCGGGGTGGATGCTGGAGCCGCGTTTCTGCGACCACGCGATGAAATCATTGCTCTTCGCGTCCCCAGTGAGCGTGATGTCACCCTTCGCGCCGGGTTTGATCGCATACAGCGGCCCATAATGATAACCCGCGCCCGCGTAGAGCAGTCCGTGCTTCGACATCGGGATCTGGCTCACGAGACCGGCAGTGCCGCTGATCTCCCACAGCAACGCGCCGGCCTCCGGCGCGTAGGAGCGGATTTTCTTCATGCCGATGGTCACCAACTCAGTGCGCGTGCCGCTCTCCCAGATGTAAGGCGTGGACCAAGTGCTGCGCTCATCGCGCAGCACGCGCCAGAGCGTTTTGCCGGTGAGTTTGTCCACCGTTTCGAGCCAGGATTCCTGATCGTTGTCATTCTGGATGAAGACGCGTCCGCCGTGCAGCACGGGCGAGGTGCCGGTGTTCCATCCATCGCGCATCGAGTAGCTGGGCCAGCGCCGCTCCCAGAGCTTCTTGCCGTCCATGTCGCAGCAAAAGAGGCCGATGTTCGCGAAGTAAGCATAGACTCGCTCGCCATCCGTCACCGGCGTCTCATTGGCGAAGGAGCTGCGCGGATGCCGCATCTGCGGCGGGATGCCTTTGTTCGCCTCGAACTCCCACAGGATGTTTCCCGACTCGAAATCGAGGCAATAAAGCATCCAACGATGCACCTCCCCGGTGCCGACATGGCCGCCGGGATAACCGCCCACATGAGGCGTCGGCAGTTCTTTTTCGCCGACGGCCGAGGTGACAAAAATATTGTCGCCCCACGCAATCGGCGACGACCAGCCCCAGCCCGGCACTTTCGCCTTCCACACCACATTTTCCGTCGTGCTCCACGTCTCCGGCAGAGTCGCTCCCTCGCCAAGACCGTCGGAGTGTGCACCGCGATACTGCGGCCAGTTTTCCGTTTCAGCGGCATTCGACGGCGGCGCGAACAGCATCGAGGCCGCCAGTGTGAGAAGAAAAATTCTTTGTTTCATAATGGGCCAACGTTGAGGTGAAACGGCACCGCGTTTGTATTTCACGGTCACTTGCCGGGGCTTCTTTCCATGGGCGATATTGACGTTGGCGGACTGGATGCTCGATTCCGCCATCTTGTGAATTGGCGCAACGAATGTTGCCAAGCATCGGCACCGGAAGGAGTTCATTCCTCCACTGCATACGCGACCGCTTGTCCCCAAGTCATCGCGCGGCCTTCCGCCCATGCTGCGGCGAACACTTCCTCGCCCAGCGCGCTGCGGACTTCGGCCACCACGCGGGCATGATCGTGATGATCCACCGGCGACAGGCGTGGGCCGACGATCTTGTGCAGGCTTTCCGCCGCTCCGAACAACCGCGCGGCCCGGTCCGCGTGATTTTCCGCCCGGGCCACTTTGGCGAATCCTGCCAGACATTCAGCGATACCTCGTTTGTCGCGGGTCTGCCGAAAAATCTGCGCGCTCTCATTCAATGCGGCGGGCGCGGCGTCTGCCTGACGGCAAACCGCGCAAGACTCCGCGATTTCGCGAACGCACGCACGAATGAATGTTGCAGCTACTTCTTTGCCGCCTAACTCGCTGAGACTGGTGATACCTAAGCGCCCTCAATGCAGGCGACTTCGTTGAGACAAGCGAGTAATCCGGAAACGAGGGGCTTGTTGCCAGCTAGCTTCGCAATCGCCAAACTCTCGTCGTAATAGGCGCGCGCTTGTCGAGCATCGCCCTGACAACGCGCCATATCACCGAAGCGGAACAGCACCCCGGCTATGCGCGACTTGTCATCCCACGCTTGCCAAATAGTCAGTTCTTCTTCTGCAAAACGCTTCGCAGTTTTGTAGTCAGCCTGCTCGAACGCCATGATCGACAGATTCATGAGATCGATCGCAGTAAAATACTTGTCTCCCAGCTCACGCCACATTCCTACGCACTCCTGCATTAGCGAGCGGCCCGTTGCGGCTTCGCCTTGGCGATAGGTCACCCAAGTCAAATTGCCCAACGAATAAGCCAATCCCGATTTGTCTCCAAGTTCTCGACAGAGCTTGATCCCTTCCTCGGCCGCGCCGCGCGCTAGCATGTAATCGCCTTGCCACACTGCCACCCGACCGAGGTGTGAGAGCGATTGCGCAAGGCTCAATTCATCTCCGAGTTCACGATAAAGTGCGACGCTCTCCTCGAGCAAAGCGAGCCCTCGTGCGAGATGACCTACAGGGCTGAACCGCATCCCGAGGTAGCTGAGTGATGAAACTGCAACCGCCAAATGATTGAGTGCGAGAGCTAGGCCCGCCTTGTCTCCGATTTCACGCCAGATTGCGACGCTCTCCTCCAAGAGCGCGCAGCTTCTCTCCCGCTCATATTGACGATGCGCCAGCGCCCCCGCGCCACAAAGCGCTCTCGCACGACTCGCCCTTCGAAGTATTGCGGCCGGCGATTCCAGCGCGCGAGTCAGTCGATGTCGGCCTTCATTCATGCGTCCGCGCTTCAACCAGAACTGCCAAAGTGCTCCCGCTAATCTCAATCTTATCTCGCTATCGGCTGACACTTCGAGTGCGGCTCGAAAATTGTCATGTTCTGTATCCAGCCGATCCAAACACATCAACTGGTGGTGTCCGCGGAGTTCAACTTCCTCGTGCTCAGCAAACGCGAGAAAGAATTCGGCGTGGCCGCGTTGTAATTCTTCCTTCTCCCCGCTGTCGCGTAGTCGCTCCAATGCGTATTCGCGGATCGTTCCCAACATGAAGAAACGCGGTTCGCCGTCAGGTGTCTGTTCCTGCCGCAGCAGGCTCTTGTCCACCAGCGAGGCGACGCCATCGAAAACGTCCACACCCAGATCGCCGCTTGCATTGCACACCGCTTCCGCCGCTTCGAGCGTGCAGCCGCCGACGAACACCGCCAGCCGCCGAAACAGGCGCTTCTCGTTTTCGTCGAGAAGGTCGTAGCTCCAGGCGATGGCACCGCGGAGTGTTTGCTGTCTGGCTGACAAATCGCGCGCGCCGCCGGTCAGGAGTTTGAGCGGTTCTTCCAGCCGGACCAGCATCGCCTGCGGCGAGAGGAGTTTCACACGCGCGGCGGCCAGTTCAATGGCCAGCGGAAGACCGTCGAGCCTCACGCAGATTTCGGCGACGGCGGGTGCGTTGTCGTTGTTCACTGCAAAATCGGATTTCACCGCCTGGGCACGCTCGATGAACAGTTCCACCGCCGCGTATTGCGTGAGAGCCGCGAGCGCGGGGAGATGCTTGCAGTCCGGCAACGCCAGCGGCGGGACGGCAAACTCGTGCTCGCCCCGCAGATGCAGCGGGATGCGGCTGGTGACGAGGATGTTGAGCCGGGGAGCGTCCGCCAGCAGCCCGGCGACCTGGGGCGCGGCGGCGGCGACCTGCTCGAAGTTGTCGAGCGCGAGCAGCAGCGATTTTTCGCGCAGATAATCCTGCAGGCATTGAAGCACGGAGCGGCCGCCGCTCTCCTTCACGCCGAGCGCCTGAGCGATGGTCGAAACCACGAGCGTCGGATCGCTCAGCGGCGCGAGCGCGACGAAGTAAACGCCGTCCTTGTAATCATCGAGGAGGTCGGCGGCGATTTGCAGCGCGAGCCGCGTTTTGCCCGTGCCGCCCGGCCCGGTGAGCGTGAGGAGCCGCACGCCCTCGCGGCGAAGCTGCGCGCAAACCTGTTCGACTTCGCGCTCACGACCGAGCAGCGGAGTCGGCTGCGTCTGCAAATTGTTCGGGCGCGCATCGAGCGTCTTGAGCGGCGGGAAATCGGCGGGCAGCGGCGGCGCGACCACTTGAAAAATCTCCTCGGGCCGGATCAAATCGCGCAGTCGGTGCGAGCCGAGATCGCGCAGTTGCACGCCCTCGGGCAATTGGTCGCGCACCAGCTCTTGCGTGGCGAGAGTGAGCAGCGTCTGCCCGCCGTGCCCTGCGCTCAAAAGCCGCGCCACGCGATTGAGCGGAGGCCCAAAATAATCGCCGTCGCGCGACTGCACCGCACCTGTGTGCAAACCCATGCGCACCCGCAGCACGCCAAGCTCGCCCCACGACTCGGCGGCCAGCGCGCGTTGAGCTTCCAACGCCGCCGCGAGCGCATCGGACGCGGTGGCAAACGCCGCATAGAAGGCATCGCCCACCGTTTTGAAAACATGCCCGCCACGCGCTTCGATCGCCGCGCGCAAGATGTGATCGTGCTTGGCGAGCGCCGCCTGCATGGCCTCGGTGTGCTGATCCCACGACCGCGTGCTCCCTTCGATGTCGGTGAAGAGAAAAGTGATGGTGCCTGTGGGAACAGCGGACATAAAGGATGATCTCGGGTCAATCACGTCCCCCCCATTCGCTACATTCGGGAAGGTGCCGTTGCCGGTTGCCAGTCCTAAGGTGTGGTTGATGCAATGTTGTGCAATCGCCTTTTGCCCGCCCGCGCTCACTTGCTCGATGACTTCTCCGCAGACTGCAGCGGCCCGATACGTTTCGTGCTGACAACCATCTCGTCGATCCAGAGCTTCTGTGCGTGCGGCAGCAGACCGGGACCGAAGTAGGGGGCCATGAGGAACTGGTTGAACTTCATGGTTGGGAAATCGGTGGAGCGCAGGATCACGTCAGTTCGGTCGATGACGAGCTTGCCGTCGAACCAGCCGCGCACGATGCCGTCGGCGTTCGGTTTATCGGTTTTGAGGTCGAGGGTGTTGAGTTTGAACTGCGCCTCGATGCAATGCCATGCGTCGTCGGTGAAGAGTGCATCGGCGCTGTCGTAAAACTTGCCGTTGTAGCCGCCTTTGATCGGTCCCTGGGTCAAGCCGCGCGGCGTGTCCTTGTTTTGAATGTCCTGCGCCGCGAGCCGCAGTTTGCCGTTCACTGGCTCAATGTAGAGCGTGAGACGACTCGCCGCCGGGCCGTGCCACTTCGTGTTTTCGGTGGTCATGAAATGGGTGAGATGCGGATGGTAATTCCGCCCGCTCCAGCCCCAGCCCTTGGAGAGCCGCAGGTAGTAGCGGATGAAAATTTCGTCGGTGGGATCAAACCCGTGCCGCTTTGCCAATGAGCCGGTCACGGTGCCGCTCGAGTCGGTCCATTCATACTCGATGCATGAGCCGCTTTTGCCATCGGGGCTGATGCGCACCTCTTTCCCATCATACCAGCCACGCTGATCGACCGCCGCGTCATCGAATGACTCGCGAAACAGCTCCCCAGCCCATCGTGGTTCTTCAGCGTGTCCGATCCAATGGATCATGAGCAATGGCAGCAGGCTGAGACGGAGGGTCTTGAGGGGTGACATGCAAGACAAACGCTTTAGCGCAGTTATGTCTCGCCAGACTTACCTGATGAAACGCACCGTTGTCCCAAGCCTCCTCTACCTGCTGGCCGCCGCCAGCCGCTGCCTTGCCGCGTCGGCTGCCGACGAGGCGAAGACCGTCGAGTTCTTTGAGAACAAGATCCGTCCTGTGCTGGCGGAGAAGTGCTACTCCTGCCACTCGGTGAAGGAGGGAAAGAACAAGGGTGGGCTGCTGCTCGACACGCGGGAGAGCACGCGCCAGGGCGGCGACACGGCGGCGGCGGTGGTGCCAGGGGATGCGAAGAAAAGTCTGCTGCTCAAGGCCATCGGTTACGCGGATGAGGACTTGCAGATGCCGCCGAAGAAACAACTGCCTGCGGAAGTGGTGGCGGATTTCGCCCAATGGATCGCGATGGGCGCGGCTGATCCTCGCGAGGGTAAACCGGGCTCGGCGACGACGATCAACATTGAGGAAGGCCGCAAGCACTGGTCTTTTCAGCCGATCAAGAATCCGCCCGTGCCGGAGGTAAAGGACACGACGTGGCCGCGCACGGACATCGACCGCTTCATTCTCGCAGCTCTCGAAGAAAAAGGCATCAAGCCCGTGGCAGACGCGCAACCGCATGAACTGCGCCGTCGCATCTCCTTCGATCTCACCGGCCTGCCACCTGAGTTGGAAGAGCGCGAGTCGCCTTCATCAAGCCAATCCGAAATCCCCAATCCCCAATCCGAAATCGAGAAGCTCATCGCGAGCCCTCAGTTCGGCGAGCGTTGGGGGCGGCATTGGTTGGACATCGCGGGCTACAGCGAGTCGAGTGGCGGCGGGCAAAACGTGCTGCTGCCGGTGAACTTCCGTTATCGGGACTACGTCATCGCGGCGTTCAATGCTGACAAGCCGTATGACCAGTTCCTGCGCGAACAGCTCGCCGGTGATCTAATGCCTGCGGCAAACAATGCGCAACGCAACGAACAGCTCATCGCCACGGGTTTCCTCAGCATCGGCACGAAGAACACGCTCGATGAAGATGATCAGCGCTACATCATGACCGTCGTCGATGAACAGATCGATAGCATGGGTCGCTCGCTGCTCGGCCTGACGCTGGCGTGTGCAAAATGCCACGACCATAAATTCGACCCGATCCCGACACGCGACTACTACGCGCTTGCGGGCATCCTGCGCAGTTCCGAGCCGCTTGCCGGAGCGTGGCGCCGACATTTTGCCAAGTGGACGCAGGGCGTGCAGCCGCTCGCGGGTGCGCCCATCACCTTCACCGACGAAGACCTCGCCGAACAGCTCAAGGCCGCCTCCGCCCGCATGAGCCTGGGCGGCAGAATCTATCGCGCGCAACGTGCCGCCGTGCAGGAAGTAGGCAATCAAAAGGCAGGCAAGACCGAGCTGGAAGCGTTCTACAAAACGCGGCCCGAGGTGATGGAACTCAAGAACGAACAGGATCGGCTGAAGGACATCGTGGAGAAGTTCAATGACAAACTCAACGCTCAGTTGCCCTCCGCCATGTCCGCCATGCGCGACGTGGCCGAGCCCGCCGACTGTGCGATTCGCATTCGCGGCGAAGAGTCGCAGCTCGGCGCGATCGTGCCGCGCGGCTTCCCCGAAGTGCTGGCCACCGCCAGCACGCCGAAGGTCAATCCCAAGCAAAGCGGGCGCGTGGAACTCGCCGCGTGGATTACGAGCAAGGACAATCCCCTCACCGCCCGCGTCATGGTGAACCGCATCTGGCAGCACCTCTTCGGCACTGGCATCGTGGAGTCATCCGATGACTTCGGCAAAACCGGCCAGCTACCGGCGAACGCAGCGTTGCTCGACTACCTCGCGCAACGATTCATCACGCAAGGCTGGTCGGTGAAGAAGCTCATCCGCGACATCACCAGCAGCCGCGTTTATCAACTCGGCACTGCGCACGATGCCGCCGCGTATGAGATCGATCCCGCCAATCATCTGAACTGGCACGCGAATCGCCGACGCCTTGATGCCAATGCGATTCGCGACTCTTTCCTCGCCATCAGCGGTCACCTCTATCTCACGCCGCCGAAGCTGAAATCACAGATTCATCTGCGCACTCTCGATCCTCGCATCGTCTCCACCAACATCCCCGACCTGCTCGCGCCCACCGACCGCTACCGCACCGTGTATCGTCCGATCATGCACGAAACCGTGTCTGCGGATTTGACCGTCTTCGATTTCCCCGAACCCGAGATGGTGACAGGTCGCCGCAGCATCACCACAGTGCCCACGCAGGCGCTCTTCATGATGAACAGCGCGCTCGTCGTCGATCACTCGCAGCGCACGGCCCGACGTTTGATGCAGATGACCAAAGACGATCGGTCTCGCATCGACACCGCCTACCAGCTCATCCTCGCCCGAGCGCCCACTGACGAAGAGTGCGCTGATGGCACGGCGTTCATTCGCGACTTCCCAGCGAGTGACAGCAAGAACCCGGAGCTGAGTGCCTGGGCGGCGTTCTGCCAGACACTCTTTGCCTCCGCCGAGTTTCGTTACCTCTATTGATCACGATGAACTCTCCGCTCGTCCATTCCCGCCGCGACATGCTGCGCTCCACGCTCAATGGCTTTGGCTACTCGGCGTTCGCGGGATTGAGCACGCAAGCGAGCGCGGCGCTGAACAATCCCACCGCACCTCGCCCTGCGTTGTTCCCGGCGAAGGCCAAACGCGTGATCATGATGTTCATGCAGGGCGGCGTGTCGCATGTGGACACCTTTGATTACAAGCCCAAGCTCACCGCTGATGCTGGCAAGCCCTTCGGCACCAAGGGCACGTCAAAATTGATGGGCAGCATGTGGCAGTTCGGTCAATACGGCCAGAGCGGACACTGGGTGAGCGAGTTGTATCCAAACGTGGCGCGTCATGTGGACAAGCTCTGCGTCCTCAGCGCGATGCACACCGATCAACAGGCGCACGAGACCGCCGTGCCGTTTTTCCATACCGGCATCGCGTCACAGGCGCGGCCATCGGTCGGCGCGTGGACGCTCTACGGGCTCGGCTCCGAAACACAGGATCTGCCGGGTTACATCGCCATGAACTCGCTGCGGCAGTTCGGTGGCAACAACCACGGCAGCGCCTTCCTGCCTGCTCCGTATCAGGCCACGATGGTCAGTGCCGGTGGCTCGAAGGACAAGCCTGGCTCGCTCCCCGTGCCGGACCTCGTGCCCACGCATCTCACGCCTGCTCAGCAGCGCGCACAGCTTGAGTTTCTGCGCCGAACGAATCAACGCCGGCTCGCACTCGACGAAGTGAATCCCGACCTCGAAGGCGTCATCCACTCCTATGAAATGGCCTTCCGAATGCAGGCCGCTGTGCCCTCGTTGCTTGATCTCAGCCGCGAGTCCGCTGACACACTAAAGCTCTACGGCATCGGCGACACTGCGACCGACAACTTTGGCCGCCAGTGTCTCTTTGCCCGCAAGTTCGCCGAGGCCGGTGTTCGCTACATCGAGATCGGCACGGGCGGATGGGATCATCATTTCGACATCAAGAACCTGCTCCCCACCAGTTGTGCCTCCACTGACAAACCCATCGCCGGTCTGCTCACCGACCTGCAACAGCGCGGCCTGCTCGACGACACGCTCGTCATCTTCGCCTGTGAGTTTGGCCGCACGCCCTTCGGTCAAAGCGATGGTCGCGATCACAACAATCGCGCCTTCACCATCTGGATGGCTGGCGGCGGCGTGAAGCCCGGCCATCGTCATGGACTCAGCGACGAATACGGTGCGGAAGGCGTGGAGGGCAAAGTCCACATTCACGACCTGCACGCGACCATGCTGCACCTGCTCGGCCTCGATCACGAGAAGCTCACCTTCCGCTACAGCGGCCGCGACTTCCGCCTCACCGATGTGAAAGGCAGCGTGGTGAAGGAAATTCTCGCGTGATTGCGCGCTTGTAGCATGGGCTTTCTAGCCTGTGATCATGGCGAGATGCCCAGCCTAGAAAGGCCAGGCTACTTCATGCTTTGCGGGCGGACGCAGGCTTACTGTCTACGCAACCGCATCACGCTGCCCTTCGCCATGTTGCAGAACAGTAGCTCGCCATCGCGAGGATCGACGCCGATGCCGGTGATGGCTGGCTCGAAGGCGATGATCTCCTGCTCCCAGCGCTCGCTCTTTTCGCGAGCTGCGATCACGCGGCCAAAGGCGTAGTCAGCGCAGATATAGGCGTCTTTGAATTCGGAATGCTTCGCGCCGCGGTAAATGCGACCACCCGTGATGCTGAGGCCGGTGGTGCGTGGATACTCGAAAATGGGATCGAGCGGATGAAATTCAGACGGAAGCACGTCTTTGTCGGGGCCGAGGTCAAAGGCATGAAAGCCCTCGCGGTGGCTCCAGCCGTAGTCGCCGCCTTTGACGATGAGATTGACCTCCTCGAAGAGATTCTGGCCCACATCAGCCGCGAAGAGCCGGCCCGTCGGCAGATCAAAACTGAAGCGCCACACGTTGCGCAGACCGGTGGCCCAAATTTCGGTGCGAACCATCGCAGGATCGAGATTTTCGCCGTGATGTGAGTTTGTGCCGACGAAGGGATTGTCCGCAGGCACGGTGTAGGTGCCGACATGCACCGCTGGATGCGGATTCGGCGGCAGGCTACCGGGCCGCTTGTCCACGTCGATGCGGAGGATGGCGGCGTGGAAGTCTTTGTGGATGAAGCGTCCGTTGTCGAACGCGTCGTTCGCACCGCCGCCGTCGCCGACACTGATGTAGAGATAGCCATCGGGACCGAAGTGAAGATCGCCCCCGTTGTGATTGCCCGCCGGATCGCGCTGCGTGATGAGCGGTTGTTCTTTGTCACCGTCGAAGCGCGAGACACGCTGATGAAGCTGACCGTCGATGCGCAGGCTGTAACAGACAAAGTAGTGCCCGTTGTGTGCGAAGTCGGGATGAAAGGCAAGGCCGAGCAGCCCGCATTCGCCTTTGTCATCGAGTTTGCCATCGGGTCGCTCGATGAGATTCAAGAAGACCTGTTTCGTTGGTGTTGGTTGATCCAGATTCGTCACGACCTGGATGCAGCCGGTCTTTTCGACGACGAAGAGGCGATCCTTCTCACCTGGGGCACTCACCACGGACACGGGCATCGAAAACGTCAGACCGCCGAGTGCATCCTCCAACGCATAGGCCAGCGGCGGCAGCG
This sequence comes from uncultured Prosthecobacter sp., assembly GCA_964583255.1. Classification (GTDB taxonomy): domain Bacteria; phylum Verrucomicrobiota; class Verrucomicrobiia; order Verrucomicrobiales; family Verrucomicrobiaceae; genus Prosthecobacter. Next base: position 33,622 of record CAZOVY010000043.1, on the reverse strand, counting down.
GTGGAGGGATTGGCTTCTCCTTCTTCACCTTTGGCGTCTGTGCGAGGACAAAACTGCCGCCCAGCAGGATCATCAGAGTGGCGACGCGTTTCATGGCAGGTCATTTGGTGCCCAGCAGGTGCTTGATGAAGAAGTCGTTCGTCTCCTGTGCCGAGTTCGTTTTCTCATCGGCGTGGCGGATGGTGCATTCGATGCCGAGTGGATCCATTCGCTCCTTGAGCTTGAGGCCGAAGGTGATGTGATGAATGCCGGTGCCCGGCTTCGCATCCGGCGGCAAAGGGCCGCGTGCTTCAGTGTAAAAGGCATACACCGGCGGATCGTCCTTCGTGAGGTAGGTGATCGCGGCGGCCTTCGTGAACATCTCGCGTGCGGCGGGTGTGTCGAACTGCTCGGGCTTCAAGCCGTAGAAGCCTTCGAGTGCGGGATGCTTCGCTGCGGCCTCACCGACCCACTCCTTGATGACGAATGGGTCATACGTGCTTTGTGCGCCGAAGACCGCCATGCAACTCAGCCGCGTGGATTCGCGCAGCACGGGATCGGCGTTCTTCAAATCGGCCATGTCATCATGGAAGCCGATCCACAGCGAGGTGCCCGCGCCTGCGGAGCCACCAGTCGCACCGATGCGTGTCGGGTCGATGTTCCATTCCTTCGCATGAGCGCGTGCATACTGGATGGCGCGCGCGCTGTCCATGTAGTGAGCTGGAAACGTGACCTCAGGTGAGAAGCGATAGTTGATCGCCATAATCGAGATGCCTTTGCTCCGCAGGGCAAAGAGAGAGCCCGAGATGCCCTCCTTGCTGCCTGCACGAAAGCCTCCACCGTGGATGAACACGACGAGCGGCGTGGGCTTGTCCGACTTCGCCTTCCACAGGTCCAGCACATGGCGCTCATGCGGTCCGTAATGCTCGTTGACGAGGTCGGGTTTGATCTTGGGTTCCTTCGGAGCAGATTTTTGGGCGTGAGCGGTGCCGAGGATGAGGAGGCTGACGATTAAACTCATCAGCACAGAGGCGAGTCGGTGCGTGTACATGGTTGGATGCCCACAAAACGTTGGCGATTGGCAGACGTTGCTTTAGTTCAGAGATTTGGATCAGCGTTCTCGTGACGCCAGGCCTGCAATCGCACCTTCAATTCATCACGCTTCGCCTGATGTGCAGGATTGGCGCTGAGATCAGTTTGCTCGTGCGGATCGCTTTGGAGATCGAAGAGCTGTTCACGTCCGGCTTTGGGGTAGGTGATGAATTTCCAGCGATCATCGCAAATCATGCGCTGGGTGTCGGTGTACATGCCGGTGATGAAGTCGTGAATGTGATCGACTTGATGTCGCAGCAGCGGCACGAGGCTTTTGCCGGTGACGGTCGATGGAATGGTGATGCGGCTCAAATCACAAAGCGTGGGGAAGAGATCGTGAAGCGAGACAAGCGCACCGGCGCGCTCACCAGCGGGCAATCCAGGGCCTGCGATGATGAGCGGACTTCGAATGCTGTGCTCGTATTGGTTTTGTTTGCCGAGAAGTCCGTGACTGCCGAGGGCGAGGCCTTGATCGGCGGTGAAGATGATGATTGTCTCGTCTGGCGCTGGCAGCGCGGCGAGGATGCGGCCGAACTGCGCGTCGAGATCGGTGATCATGGCATAGTAGATCGCGAGTTCTTCACGCACGGCGGCTTCGATGCGCGGTGTGGGCAAAAGCTGTTCGTCGCGTCCGTCGATGTTGCCGTGATCAAAGGGATGTTTCGCGGCGAAGTTCGCGGGCAATGGCATCTTCGCGGGATCGTAGCGATTCTTCATGCCCGCAGGCCACTGACGTGGATCATGAGGAAAGGCGAAGTTCACATGCACGAACCACGGCTTGTCCTTCGCTGCATTTTGAATCGCATGGATCGCACCACCGGCGATGTGGCGGCTGTTGTCGGGCTGAAGGCCGACGCCTTTGTCGGGCTCGGGCTTATTCTCGGCGTCCTTGAAAGTCCAGCCGCGATAACCAGTGAGAGGGCGACCCCGGTCATCGGTTTCAGGCTGCGTGATGCCTTTCCCACCACCGCTGGAGTAAAGACCACTGGTCGCTGTGTAGCCGCGCTGATTGGGATAGCCGTCGTTGTGCCATTTGCCGGTGTAACAAGTGTGGTAGCCCGCACTTTGGAATGTGCCCGCGAGTGTGGCGAGCTTGGGATCAATCGCACCGCTGGGGTATTCCGGCAGCGCTTTGAAAGCATGTGTGCCGGTGAGGATCTGCGCGCGGCTGACATGGCAGATCGGATAGCCCGCGTAGGCTCGCGTGAATGCAGTCCCGCGTGCGACGAGGTGATCGAGATGGGGTGTCTCGATCACGGCATTCCCCAACGCATGGATCGTGTCCGGGCGCTGGTCGTCACTGACGATGAACAGGATGTTTGGATGCCCGGCAACGGCTGACTGGCACACAAATGCCAAGGGCAAAAACACGGAGGATAGCTTCATGCGGCCAGCTTACTTCATGCACGCCACGAACAGCAAGCCTTGCCAGTTTCCAATCACGGCCTAGCATCGCGCCACACGATGCCCGCGAACCGTTTTTACTCCGCCTTTGACTCAGAGACTCTGAAGCCGCGCCCTGCGCACCCGGATGAGTACCGGAATGCGTTTCAAATCGACCGCGACCGGATCATCCACAGCAGCGCGTTTCGTCGGCTACAAAACAAGACGCAGGTGTTCCTCTCCGGTGAGTATGATTTCTACCGCACACGGCTGACGCACAGCATCGAGGTGGCACAGATCGGGCGCTCAATCTGCGCATCGCTAGCGCAGCAAAGTGATCTGCTGAGTGATGATTTTTTCATTGATGACGATCTGGTGGAGTGCGCATGCTTGGCGCATGATCTGGGACACCCGCCGTTTGGCCATACTGGCGAGCGGACGCTGCACCGACTGATGGAGCCTTATGGCGGATTTGAGGGCAATGCGCAGACTTTGAGGCAGCTCACGCAGACGCTTTTTAATGAGGGCCGCGATGGCATGAATCCCTCACGCGCATTGATCGACAGCGTGCTGAAATACAAGACGCTGCATGCCGAGGCAGCAGGAGCCAAGAACCACTACCTGTACAATGATCAGGAGATGTGGCTGGACTTCACGATGGGTGGTCAGGCCTTCCCTGTGGAGCTGACGCCGGGGAAAGCGCGCAATGGATTCAAGAGCATCGAGTGCCAGATCATGGACTGGGCGGATGACACGGCTTACTCGCTCAATGACATCGCCGATGGTATCCACGCAGGCTTCATCACAGTGACGAAACTGGAGCGCTGGGCAGAATCAAAGACGCTGGATGCCGCGCAGTCAACGCAGGTGGAGTTTCTCTGCAAAGCGATCAAGGAACAGCGAGTGGAAGCGCGATTGAACCGCCACATCGGTGACTACATCCGCGCGGCAAGTCTGGTCCCCAACAGCACCTTCCTCAGCGCCATGACCCGGCGCCATCAGTACCAATTGGAGATTGATCCTGCGATGCAATCGCAGTCGGCACTCAACAAGAAGATTGCCTTTGAACTCGTCTTCAAAAGCCCCCAACTCCAACAACTCGATTACAAAGCGGACTTCATTTTGACACGGCTTTTCCAAGTACTGGAGAAACGCTACGTCGAAGGCAAAGACAGCCTGCATCTCATGCCCGGCACTGTGGAGGCCGAGATCGCCAAAGCACCTGATGCATCGACACGCGCACGCCTCGTCTGTGACTGGGTGGCAAGCATGACGGACAACTTCGCCTTCCGCACCTACCGCCGCTTATTCGATGCCGACTTCGGCTCCATCACCGACTTTGTGTGATGAGCAGCGTGCGCGATCATGTGGCGGCCTGCCGTGCTGCGATTGGTGACTCGTTTTCTCAAGGCTGGAAGCATCAAGCAAACGCCCTTAGATCTTGAGGTTGAACCCCACCCCGGTGAAGATGTCGAAGACGCTCACTAGGATGATATGAATACCATTCCCCCCAGCCAATTCAAAGCCGCATGGACCGCGGCTTTGGTTGTGGGCGCGGTGCTGGCCTGGTTGTTTTTTTCATCTAACGAGTTGCAGCAGGCAGGTGATCATGAAACGGCACAGTCGAAGAAGGGCCTGCATCGCCATGGCATAATCGCGGCACAAAAGCCGCGAGCAATAGCAGTAGGACAACAGCACGCTCTCGCGGATCTGATGAGTGGGAAACCCTTTGTGCTGGTGGCCGATGGGCGGCCTCAAGCCTTCAGCCTGTCTTTGTCTGAACTGTATGTGACGACGGCCCCGACAGACAAGCGACTACGTCAGATCGAGCCTCAACCAGATGCTCGGCATTTGATCCAAGCCGCTGAAAAGCTAGGCGGAGATGAAGTGGGCTGGGTCCTGTATCCAGCAGGCAGTGAGGGCGTGGCACAGTCCCGTCAGATTCTGCATAAGCGCATCCACGTCAAAACCACGGACCGCGCGGCATCGTTGGCTCTCATGAAAGCGCATGGCCTGCGACTACTGAGCGAGCCTGAGTATGCCCCCGGAAGCATGATCGTGGAGCCCATCAGCGGTGGACCCGAGGCGACTCTTGCGGCACTAGAAGCACTAACCAGTGATCCGTCCACTCAGCAAGTCGGCCCCCTTTTGAAGCGGCAGCATGTGAAGCTTGCTGTGCCAAATGACAGTCTCTTTGCCCAGCAGTGGCATTTGAAGAATACTGGCCAGGGTGGCGGAAAAGCCGGTATCGATATGCAGGTGACTTCCGTGTGGGACACTTACAAGGGGCAGGGCGTCAAGATCGCCATCGTCGATGATGGGTTGGATCTGTTGCATCCCGACCTGATTCAAAACGTGGACAGCGCCAATCATTACGACTGGAATGATGGCGATACGGACCCCTCACCGCTTGCTTCTGCTAGTGACTATCACGGCACCTCTGTGGGTGGTGTAGCGGCAGCGAGAGGAAATAACAGCATCGGCGTTTCAGGTGTGGCTCCTGAGGCCACACTGGTTGGCTTTCGGCTGATTTCTGCGGCCTCAGACGATGCTGAAGACGCGGAAGCGATGGCGCGCGGCAAAGACCTGATTGCCATCAAAAATTGCAGTTGGAGCACAGGAGCCTTTGCCTGGGAAACCACCGCCGCTGGCCCACTGATGGAGGCCGCACGTCAGGATGCCATCACGACCGGACGTGGTGGCCATGGCACCGTCTTCGTCTGGTCGGCTGGGAATGGCAGAGCTGATCGTGAGCAGGGACAAAAGGACGGCGCAACAAACTCCATGTTCGTCACCACAGTAGGAGCCATCACCAATACCGGAGTGCTTACAGTTTATAGCGAGACGGGATCACACCTCGTGGTGGTGGCACCGAGCAGTGGTGGCAGTCGCGCCATTTATACGACTGACCTGCGTGGAGCTGACGGCTACAATCAGCGGGGTGCGGTCGAGAGTGAGCCCGCCGATCTCAACTACACGAGCAGCTTCGGCGGCACCTCCTCCTCTGCGCCAGCCGCCTCGGGTGCGGTGGCATTGATGCTACAGGCGAATCCCAATTTGAACTGGCGTGATGTGAAAGAGATCCTGCTGCGCTCATCCATCAAACTCCTCCCCACGGACACCGGCTGGGTCTCACGCAACGGCGGAAATCCAAGTCTGACGCCGATTAAGCATCACCAATCCTATGGTGGCGGACAGATCGACACGCAGGCCGCCGTGGCGATGTCCACGAACTGGCAGAGCCTGGGACCGATGATTGAAGATGAACGCACCTCCAGCACCATACGCAGCATCCCGGACAACAACACGACTGGCATCAATGTCGTCTTTGACTTCAGCGCCATAGACCCGATGCGGCTCGAGCATGCCACGCTCAAACTCAATCTGTCACACACCTATCGCGGTGATGTGGAACTCAAGCTCACCTCTCCCAGCGGTTCTGTCAGCACCCTCGCCACCAAAGAACTCGCCGACGATGGCGTGGACTATGATGACTGGGTTTTCAGCAGCGTGCGCCACTGGGGTGAGTCTGCCAAAGGCCTGTGGACACTCTCCATCAAAGACCTGTCTCTAGGCGACACCGGCACTTTCAATTCAGCAACGCTTAATCTCTTCGGCACCGATGCAGAGTTGCCTCAAATTGTTTCCCAAACACCGGGCCCGATCCTTTTGCAGGAAGGCGATCCTTTAACTCTCGACGCCCAGTCCACCGGTGGCGGAAATCTCTTCTATGCTTGGACACTGAATGGCATCGCCTACCCCTCCACCACCACAAACATCCTCAGCGTTCCCACCGTCAACACAACCTACGCAGGCAACTTTGGAGTCACCGTCAGTAACGTCACAGGCAGTGACACTTCCGACCTCATACCCGTCGCCATCGTGAACCGCAGCATGCCGACGTTGACGGTCAATCAAAGCACCCCGCTCAGCCTCGCCGCCAATGCCAGTGGATCTAACCTTTCCTATGTGTGGCATCACAACAACCAGCCCATTCCCGAAGGTGGCAAAGCGACCGGTATAACGACAAAGAATTTATCCGTGACCAACATGCAAACGGATGACGCTGGCACCTACACCTGCATCGTTAGCATGGCTGGCGTGGTCGAAACCATCGAGACACTGCCCGCCACGATCAGCGTGCGTTTGAAGCCCGTCGTCACTCCTCCACCGCTTGGCAATGGTGTCATCAGCGGCGTGGTGAACCGTCAGTTCACTGCTGATAATGGAGCCACCAAATTCACCGCTACAGGTCTGCCTTCGGGCGTCACCTTCTCCACCTCCGACCTGCTTGCAGGGCGTCCGACCCGAGTCGGCAACTACAAGATGACCGTGACGGCAACCAATCTCGCAGGCACCAGTCCGCCTGTGGAGATCAACTGGCAGATCGAGGACTTCCCACTCGCCGCGCGCGGCACCTGGAACGGAATCGTGGATCGTCACTCGCAACTCAATGCCGGCTTCGGTGGCCGCCTGCGCCTCATCGTCGCCAGCACCGGCACCTACACTGGTAGTGTCACCCTCGGCACCAAGACCTACTCTTGGAGCAGCCGGGTGGATGCCCTGGCTGGGAATGCCAGTTCGACGACACCCTTTACCATCCCGCGCGGCACACTGCTGCCAGCGCTCACCGGTAGCCTCACGCTTGATCTCGCTACAGGCACCCTGACCGGCAGCATCTCCGATGGCACCAGCACCGCCGCCCTCAGCGCCGCACGCAACTCCTGGACCAGCACGAATAAACCCGTCACCGTCTCCACCGTTTACAATGCTGCCCTCGAAGTCCCGCCAGGACTCTTTGGCGATGCCCTCTATCCCCAGGGCCACGGCCACAGCACCCTCACCCTCAGCACCACCGGCACCGTCACCTGGGCGGGTAAGCTGGCCGACGCCACCACCCTCACCGGCAGCACCACGCTCGGCCCCGCAGGCCAGACTTCCATTCACGCCATGCTTTATACGAATACCGGCAGCGCTCAGGGCTGGAGCACCATCACCCTCGCTTCTGGTCTTGTTGATGGAGCACTCTCTTGGTTTAAAGCACCTCATTTAGCGACCAGCACCACCCGCAGTTATAAAGGCGGCATCCCGCTGCACAGCCTCATCGTGAAAGGCGCTCGCTACACAAAGCCCGCCATTGGCACCCAGATCATCGGCCTTGATCCCCTGCCCTCAGCCACGGCCCTCATCAACAACGCCCGGCTGCGTTTCACCGGCCTGCCGCTGACCGCTCCCCTGGAGCAGCTTTTCCAAATCACCGCCACCAACACCGCCAAGATGCCCACCGCACTCGCCGTGAATCCGCAAAGCGTTCGACTCACCCTCAACGCCGCCACCGGCACCCTCACCGGCACCTTCGCCTTCTCCGACAACGATCCCTACGATGTGATCGCCCCCATCGCCAAGATCGCCCGCCCCGCGACCTACAGCGGCCTGCTCATCACCCGCCCCGACCTCAGGCAAGGCATCGGCTTCTTCAATCTCGCCGAGCTACCCGACCTGCCCGGTGAAAAAAGCACCACCACCCCCATCATCTCCGGCAAAGCCGAGTTCGTTAGGCCTTGAGCCGGACCCAGGTCGCGCCCCAGCCGCCGGTGGCGGCGCTGGCGTGCCAGGTGATGGATTCGATGATGTCCATCCGGGCCAGTTTCTCATGCACGCCGGTGCGCAGGGTGCCTGTTCATTTTCCGTGGATGATGCGCACGCTGAGAATGCCGCGCTTCTGGCATTCGCTGAGGTAGTCCATGAGTAAATCACCGACTTCACGCGGCTGGAAGGTGTGCAAATCCAGCTCGTCCGTGATGTCGATGCGCACGGGTTCGTCTTCCATCATGAGGCAAGGACAACGGCTGCGATCTCATCCCACAGCGCGTCGATATCCGTCTGCTTGCGTGAGGGTTTCTTGGCTTTGGCAAACCAGTAGTCGCCATTCCATTGATCCCCTTCGATCACATGCAGCAGGGCATGAATCCACGAGCCCAGCGGCGTGTGGATGTCCTGCGCGATGTTATGCGCGACTTCCCAGTTCCCAGTCTTCGTATGCCACAGCGCTTGTGCCTCGGAAGAGAGGCTGGCAGGCAGGGACGGCAGAGCGGCGAGTTCGGCGGGAGTCATGGGGAAAATGACGAATGACGAATTCAAAATGACGAATGAATGAGACGTGCAGGCGTCATGAACGGGATGTCATTCATCATTCGAGTTTCGTTATTCCAGCGAAGCTGGTCAATCTTCTGGCAACGGGCGACCTTTGGTTTCCGGCAGGAACATCAAGGCGACAAGGCCGATGAGGAAAACGGAACTCATGTAGCAACCGGCGGTTCTGAAGGCATTGAGTTCGGCGGTGGCCTTCATGGCGGCGGTAGCGGTGGCTGGCAGGGCGGCGATGGCTTTGGCACCGAGATTGGCCTGCAACACGCCGAGTGTGACGGGTCCGCTGGCGGCGATGAAGCGCCCTACGTTGTAGCAGAAGCTGACGCCGGTGCTGCGTAGCCGGGTGGGGAATAACTCAGGCAGATAGATCGCGAAGCCGGCGAACAAGGAGAGCTGGCAGACACCAAGCACGAAGCTCATCCAGATGTCGTCACGCGTATTGAACTCCTGGTAGAAGAAGATGGTGGCCGCCATGGCCGCGAGAAAGGCGACGATAAACACGGGCTTACGGCCAAAGCGATGCGCAGCCTTGCTGAAGGCGACCATGCCGACAAAGGCACCGATGTTTAACACGATGAGATTGGCGGCGGACCACCACTGCTTGGCTTCGCTGATGGCTGCGGCGCTCAGGTTTTTGCCAGAGAGCGAGTCGGCGATGGCGGCGGAGACGAGCTTGTTACTGAAGAAGCCGATGCCCCAGAGTCCGACGACGGCGGACACGCAGAGCATCATGCCAAACAGAGCGGACTTGCGCCAGCGCGCGTCGCCAAAGAGGCTACTGTAGGAACCCATCGCTTTAGTGCTGTCGATCTTGCTAGTGGCTTTCGCAGCGAGCCATTTCTCAGGCTCCTTCAGGCGCAGCATGATGAAGATGCAAAGGAAGGCGGGGATGGAACCGATCCAGAACAGGTATTTCCACGACACCATAGGATCGACACCCGAAAGCGACATGGCGCAGAGTCCGGCGGTGACATTGCCGACAGCGGAGAGCGCCTGCAACATACCGAGCGCTTTTGGCCGGGCGGAATCAGGTAGTGCATCAGCCACCAGTGCGACGGCAAGACCAAACACACCGCCAACGCCGAGTCCGGTAAGCGCGCGATAAATCATGAACTCGGTGATATTCGTCGCGAACGATGAAAGCCCGGTGAAGAGCGAGTAGATGAGCACGGTGATCGCCAGAGTTTTCGCACGGCCAATGCGATCACCCACAGCACCAAAGATGAGTCCGCCCGTGGCCCAGCCCGCGATGAAGACGCTCATGGCCCAGCCGCTCAGCTTGCCCTGCGTCAGTGAATCCACACCCGGCGAGAGCGCCTTCACCGCATTGTCACGGGCGAGGATGAAGAGCTGCTGATCCAGGCAGTCGAAGCACCATGCGGCGGATGCGACGAAGAAAACAAACCAATGGTAGCCGTTCAATTGCTTGTACCAGGGGGCATTGACGTCGGGGAGGGAGGCGGAGTGGCTCATGGGCGCGGAGAGTGAAGCACAGGCGCCACAGTGGCAATCACGAAATGCAATTCGTGAGTGGTTCCAGTGAAAGCGCCAGCGACTACTTGCCGAGCACCTGACGCAGGACTTCGATGCAGCGGATGTTTTGCGGCATGGTGCCGACGCTGATGCGGACCCATTCGGGGAGTTTGTAGGAGGCCATGGCGCGGATGATGATGCCGTGCTGCATCATGGCTTTGAAGACGGCGTTGCCATCGCCCACTTTGACGAGGACGAAGTTCGCGTAACTGGGGATGTAGTCGAGGCCGAGGTCGGCGAACTGCTGCTGCAAGTAGGCGCGGCCTTCATCGGTGATGGCTTTGGTTTTATCCTGGTGCTCCTGATCGAGGAGGCCAGCGAGGGCACCGGCCTGGGCGATGGAATTGATGTTGAAGGGCTGGCGGGTGCGCTGCAAGATGTCGATCAACTCTTTGTTAGCGATACCGTAGCCGACGCGGGTGCCGGCGAGGCCTTGGATCTTGGAGAAGGTGCGGAGGACGACGACGTTGCGACCCTGGCGGACGTATTTGAGGGTGTCTGGCGGGGTGTCGAGGAACTCGTAGTAGGCTTCGTCAAAGACGACGACGACATGGTCGGGCACTTTGTCCATGAAGCGGTCGATCTGCTCCTGGGTGACGAGGGTGCCGGTGGGGTTGTTGGGATTGGCGATGAAGATTTTCTTAGTGCGCGGGGTGATGGCAGCGGCCATGGCATCGAGGTCGTGGACGTAGCCTGGGTCATCGACCTCGATGGTCTCTGCGCCGAAGACTTTGGCCATGAGTTTATAGACGAGGAAGGCGTGCTTGGCGGTGATGATGTTATCCCCCGGCTGAAGGAAGGCGTGGCCGATGAATTCGATGATTTCATTGCTGCCGCAGCCGATGATGAGGTTGCCCATTTCTAGATCGAACTTCTGGGCGAGGGCCTGGCGGAGGCGATAGGAGGCACCGTCTGGATAGATGTGGACGTCCTGGACGGCGTCCCGCATGGCGACGATGGCTTTGGGGCTGGGGCCGAGAGGGTTTTCGTTGGAGGCCATCTTGATGATGTCCTCAGGACGGAGGCCGAGTTCGCGTGCCACATCTTCGATGGGCTTGCCGGGTTCGTAAGCGACGAGGTCTTTGAGCTGTGGGTTAGCGTAGTTCCAGATGGACATGGTGGTGGACAGAAAAGGGGTGTTTTCTTCGGCTTGGATACGCGCGCTGGCAAGCACGAGAGCGCTTTCCGTGAAGACACCGAACATTTTCTACGGAACGATGACGAAGCTTTTCATCTGTGAAGTTGCCATGTGGTTGTCTCAAGCGCATGATATGACCGAGTTACGGCCATGCCTGCTGCCCCCATCACATGCCCCCACTGTGAGAAGCCTGTTGAGATCCAGGTGACTGCTGTCACGCGCTCACGTCACTGTCCGGCGTGCGGCATGACGATCATGCTGCAAGTCGCGGGGCGGGAGACCCGCATCAAGCACAAGGCGCTGCTGATGGGTGCGACACCCCCCACGGATACTTTGGCAAAGCCAGATTTGAGTTGTGAGCCGCAGCAACTTCCGGGCGATGCTTTTGAGCGGATGTGCGCGGACCCAGAGATCTTGCGGGCCAAGAAGCGCTTCTTCGTGGCTGCGGGATCAGTCGTGGGCCTGTCCATTCTGGCGGCGATTTTTCAGATGATTGGCACGTGGGGCAGAGTCACTCCAGATGGTGAGTCTAATCAAGCCAGTGCGCCTTCCATGCTAAGTGGTGCGAAGACAAGCGAGGTGACAAAGTCTGCGACTCCGAAGCCCGCAGCGGCAGTCGAATCGATTAAAAAGCTCAGCTTTCGTACAGCGAAACAAGCTGATCAAGGCGCGAGCACCGGCAGTGAGCCGCAGTCGGCTTTGGAGAAATTTCTCGCCGCACCGAGTGTCGAGGAAAAGCTGGCCTACGTCGCCAATCCAAAGTCTGTGGAACTGCAGATGCGCGACTTTTATGAGAACCATCCGGCGAGTGCGATCTCTTTTCAGACGATTGAACTCGGGGCGAAGAACAAAGCCAACTTTACTGAATTTAAAGTGGTGCTGATCGATGGTACTCAAAAATTTGCCGCTGTTGTGCCGACGCTTGATGGACCCCGTGTGGATTGGCCGAGTTTTGTGGCTTTGGGAGACCTGGAATGGGAAGAGATGCGTGCGGCACGACCAAAAAAGCCTGTCTTGATGCGCGTACTCGCCGTGACGGCCTCTCATTTTAAGGGTCAGTACAGCGATGAAAAGAACCTGCGCTGTGTGAAACTCGTGCCAGCTAGTAACCCATCTGCCACACCTGTTTTCGGCTACGTCCCTAAGGGTGCAGATCTCGACAAAGATCTCGACTACTGGCTGCGCAGTGCTGGAGGAGCGCTTGCTCCACTGACGGTGAAACTTTGTTTTTCACCCGTGAATGATGACGTTGATCAAGCATGGATCACGGAACTCGTCGTTCCAGGGTGGGTGACTGCCGCTACAAAAATGCCAAGCGAGGGGCAGTAAATCTTGGGCAGATGAGATGGAGTTCAAATGGGGGTATCGTGCTGACAAAAAAACTTTTCCCAAATTTGCAAGAAGCTATGGCCCTAAGCGTAATCAACCACGAACGATCCATTCTCACCCCCCTAATACGACATGAAAATGCACCCCAATTGCCAGGGCAACCACATTGATCTCCGCACAGGCGTCAGCCGTCGTGACTTCCTCTACGTGGGGATGCTCGGAGGCCTCGGACTCACGCTACCTGAAATGATGCGCCTGCAAGCAGCCGCCGTCATTCCTGAGGTGGAGTCCTTCAAGCCAATCGCTGATTCGATCATTCACATCTACCTGCCCGGCGGCATGGCTCAGCATGAGTCCTGGGATCCAAAGCCCTTCGCCAGCCCTGATTACCGCGGCCCCTACACGCCGATCAAAACCTCCATCCCTGGAGAGTATGTGGGTGAGCAGTTCAAGAACATCGCCAAGATCATGAACAAGCTGACGGTGATCCGCAGCATGACTCACGGTGAGGCCGCTCATGAACGCGGCACGCATAACATGTTCACCGGCTACCGCCCAAGCCCTGCACTCAAGTTCCCGAGCTTCGGCTCCATGATTTCTCATGAGCAGGGTTCACGAAACAATCTGCCGCCCTATGTGGTCGTTCCAAACATGGTCGCGCCAGAGCAAGGCACGGGCTACATGAGCAGCGCTTTTGGTCCCTTTGCACTCGGCAGTGATCCTGCGGATAAAAACTTCTCAGTGCGTGATCTACTCACACCGAAGGACATCGACGAGAAGCGTTTTGATCGTCGTCGCAGCCTCCTAAGCACAGTGGACGAGCATTTCCGCACGGTGGAAAAAGCTGACTCCATCACCGCCATGGACAGCTTCTATCAAGCCGCCTATGGCCTGATCAGCAGCACTCAAGCGCGTGAAGCCTTTGATCTGAGCAAAGAGTCCGACAAGCTCCGTGACGAATACGGTCGCAACACGGCTGGTCAGCGCTTCCTGCTGGCTCGTCGTCTAGTCGAAGCTGGAGTGCGTATGGTGTCCGTCAACTACGGCGGCTGGGATCACCACAGCAACATCAAGAGCGCCTTTGATGGCCAGGCCCCGAACTTTGATCAGGCCTTTGCCCGTCTCATCACCGATCTTGCTGATCGTGGAATGCTCAAAAAGACACTCGTCATGGTCAGTTCTGAGTTTGGTCGCACGCCGAAGATCAACGCCACCAATGGTCGCGATCACTGGCCACGCGTCTTCTCAGTTGCCATGGCTGGCGGTGGCATGAAGGAAGGCTACATCCATGGTGCCTCAGACGCGCTCGGTGGTGAGCCAGACCGTGATGCAGTCAGCCCGCAGGATCTTGCCAAGACAATGTATCGCCTTCTAGGTATCAATGGAGATAAGCGCATCATGGTAGATGGAGTGCGCCCCATCGACATCGTCAATGGCGGTCGCGTCATGACCGAACTGATCGCCTAATCTAAGAGATAAGAATCAGACATTAAAAAGGCGGTGTGGCTTAAAACCACACCGCCTTTTTGTTGAGCGAATCGAAGAACTCACCATTCAGACTTAGATCTCACCAAAGTGTTTTTCACGCACTAGCACGATAGCGTTCAGCATCTGATCTGCCTCAGCACGGATTTTTGAATCAAGGCTGGAGGCGCTGCGATTGTAGCGGCGATACAGCAACTTGAGACGCGCTTGGATCTGATCCTTGGGCATCTTGGGCGTGACTTCACATAGCTCTTCAGGAGTCTGCGGCGTCACCTGAGCGGCAGGCTTGGCGATCTTGTCGAGCACACTACCAGAGGGTTTAGCCGGGGATCCAGCAACGGGGTTAAGGTACTTGGGTGCCTCAGTCTTCGCGCTCTGAGATCTAGACAAGGATTGAAGGATTTTTTTAAACATAGGAGTCGATGATTTGAGTTAGTGATTCAGGAATGTTTCATCATCCGCTTACTCGATCCGCATGGTCCTGAGATGCGCGCTCTTGCGCTTCAGATCTTCATCAGAGAGCACCCCGGCCCCCTTGTAGCTCACAGCGACCTCACGGCTGCGACCTGATAGCTTGTCTAAAACGAGAGCACGCACGCGCTGGTTTTCATCATAGCTAAAAGTGACAGCGATCTCGCAGCCTTTCGGGCGATTCGCGGGCACCTCAAGCGTGATGCGACCGATGATGTCCACAAACTTTGCGTCTTCATCCTCTCCCTGCGTGATGTCCACTTCGATGACACGCTCATTGTCCTCGCTCGTCTGATACACTTGAGTGCGCGAGCACGGGATGGGCGTGTTCTTCGGAATAACGACGGAGTTCATCAGCTTCTCCTCACCCGTCTTGGCATTGTAAACCATGGCCACCGTGCCGTAGCTAGCGTTACAGACTTCCTGGATGCGCGCCGACTTTTTAGCGAAGAGTGCCGCGCCTAGAGCCACGCACTCATCCACATTGCCACAAGATTTCGGCACCTTGCCGAACATCTTCTCGAGCACGGTCTTCACTTTCGGAATGCGAGTCGAACCACCGACTAGCACCACATGATCAATCTCGCTGGTCTTGAGATTGGCAGAATCCAGCGCCTGCTCCACGAGCATGACCGTGCGGGTCAACATGTGGCGGATTAGCTTTTCAAAATGATCACGCGAAAGGTCGATGCGCGCGATGCCATCGTTCTTGTCATTGGCCACCGTGTCATTCACACGCTGCAATTTAGACAGCATCTTCTTGGCATCCTCTGTGGTTTGAAGAACACGACGGCGGTGCCGCTCATCCGTGAACAGCTTGGCCCCAGTCTGCTTGCTATACTGCTCAGCATAGGCATCGAGCAGGATCTCATCAAAGTTACTGCCGCCAAGATGGCGTGCGCCTTCACTGGTGAGGATTCGGATGTTATCACCCTCCACATTCAAGATCGTGACATCCAGCGTACCACCACCGAGATCATAAACCAAGATGCGCCCCTGCACGCCCTGACTGTGCGCGTAATACACGGCAGCAGCAGTCGGCTCATTGACCAACCGCTTCACCTTCATGCCTGCCATCTCTGCCGCGCCGATGGTGCTCTTGCGCGCTAGCTCGTTGAAATTCGCGGGCACCGTGATCACCACCTCAGTGATGTCCCCGATGATCTTGGAGCAGTCGCGCTTGAGCTTAGAAAGAATCAGCGCTGAGATCTCAGCAGGCGTCCAGTTCTTATCGTCGATCTTCACCAGATACTCTGGGTCATCCATGTGACGTTTGATCTGGAAAATCGTGCGGTCCGGCTCACCGCCATCACGGGCAGCGCTGCCGACCAGCTTCACATCCTCATGCGCCTCAAAGAAGACGACAGAAGGCGTCAGTCGCTCACCATCGGAATTTGGGACAATCTCAGGATTGCCATCAGATTTCAGGTAGGCCAGCCCAGAGAGCGTGGTGCCAAGGTCAATGCCAACGTATTCAGCCATAATAATAGAGTGTAAAAGTGATCAGAGTAAAATCATTGGCTTGAGGTCCTGACCTCTACTTTACGCAGGATGACCTCATGGCCCTCCTCACGCGAGTACATAAAGCCGGAGCGGCAGGTTTCAACGACACGCGGCTTCTCTTTGCCAGGGAGACTGTCCACGACGGCGATGCGTTTGCGAAGTTGGGTATCCACTTCCGTGCCAGAAGTGATATCAAACTCAGTGACACCATGCTGGAGCAGAATGTCCTCAAAGGAAGCGCGCAGCGTGCCAAGTTGTGTCACAATATCGCCACCACTGTGGCCGGCGTAGCGCGCGGTCAGCGCATCAATGAGGTCGATGCGCTTGATCAGATCATTCGCGAACATGACGACTGTGGCCTCATCCGTAGGCAGTCCTCGGCGCATGATTTCATGCTTCTCTTCCAGCTCCAGGAGCTGGCCTCGGAGTCGCGCTTCGATCTCCTGCCAATGCCTGAGTTGAGCTTCAGCTTGAGCAAACTCAGCACGTCGATCTTGCAGTCCAGACAGCTCAGACTTGACGCGCTCAAACAAAGTAGCCTGCTCGTGTAGATGCTTTTCCACATCGGTCAGTCGCTTCTGCTGCTCACTTTCCACAGCCCTGAGACTCGCCATTTGCTTCTGCGACTTGTCGGCAAAGGTCGCCATTTCAGCCTCAATACCGGCACGGTTCTTCTTCACTTCCTCCACACGCGCAGACTCACGATTGTAGGATTCCTGGAGAGCATTGATCTTCACCTGCAAAGCCAACTCACGCTCCGCCGCATCACGCAGTGATCGAGCGGTCTCACCCTGCCGTGTTTCCAGACTGGCCAGCGCAGCACCAATCGTCAGCACCTGACCGCCAACATGAGTGAACTCAACGACACGCTTCTGCTCAGATGAAATCTTGTCGCGCAGCTCAGCGACATTGGCTTCCGCCTCCTGGATTTCTTGCTGTCTAGTCGCGAGTTCTTTATTGAGTCGTTCTTCATCCGTCTTGAGCGACTGCACACGATCCAGTCGCGAGCTGAGTTCAGCCTCCTGATTCGTCACTTGCGTGCGTGTGGCTTCAGCCTTTTGACGGCTCTCTTTGACCTGACGTTCGAGTTCCAGAAGGGCAACCTCAGCAGCGCGTGTCTGTTCCTGGGCGGCTTTCAAGCGCGCACCTTCATTGTCCACGTCTGCTTGAACTTTGATCACTCGTTCTTCGCGCAAACGATGCGCCTCTTCGAGTTGTGAGATTTGCTGCTGCAATTCACTCAGCTTACGATTCGAGCCTTCCGTTGTGACATTTAGTCTTGAGACATATTGAGACGCCTCTTCACGATCTCGTGTCAGTGTCGTCAAAGCCGCCTGCAAACCAGCCATCTCAGTATTCAGTGCGGGGATGTTTTTGCGGAGATTCTTCTCCTCCTCGCGCGCTTTAGTCAGTGCCGCCTCAGCTTCTGCACGCTTTGTTTCCACCGCCTGAAGGGCAGCACCAGATTTCTCAGCCAGCATCACGGAATCCGCATGACGAGCCTCTTCAGCCTTAGCCTTCTTTGTTAGCTCGGAAATCTGCACCTGCGTGGACTTCGCGCTCTCTTCAAGCATCGCTAGATCCTTGCGCGTCTTCTCTTGTTGGCTAGCGAGTGTGGCCAGCGCCTTCTCTTCTGCGAAACGCTGATTCTCCGTTTCCTTGAGCGTGCTGGTCGCAGATGAGAGTCGCTTCTCGATCTCGGCGAGTTCAATCGCGCGTTTCTCGGCAGCCGCGACCTTGGCACTGACCTCACGCAGCTTAGCTTCCGCCTGATTGGCTTCGGCCAACTTGGTTTTCGTCTCGGCTTCAAGCGTGCCGCGTTTATCATTCAGCAGCTTCTCCAGTTGAGTAACCTCAGTGCGCAGCGCGACGGCTTGCTCAGACACTGAATTTCTTTCTGCCTGCACTTTCTCCAAAGCGCTCACAGTTGATTGCTTATCCTGAGTCAGCGTTCGCAATTCGGTGCGCAGCACATCCACATCAGCGCGCAGTCCTGGAAGGATTTTTTCGTGATCTTCACGCTGGGTCAGCAAAGTGGCCACGAAGGTATTGATGGTGTCCCGCTCACCTGTCAGGCGAGTTACTTCCAGTTGGGTTTTCTCCATCGCGACCTCAGCAGCCTTCAGCTCTTTCAAGCGAACATCCAGATCCTTGACCTGCTGATTGAGACCCGTGAGGCGTGCGTCAGACATCGCCAACTCCTTGAGCTTGATCGCCAAATTTGATTGTAGCGTCTCCGACTCAGCGCGCAGTGTTGGCAGGCGCTTTTCATGATCCGCACGCTCATCCTGAAGCCTTTTGGTTTCAGACTGCGCCTTGTCCATGTCCTGCGTTGCCTTAATCAGCGCACCTTTGGCTTCGTTGAGCTTCTTCTCAGTCGCAGAAAGTTCCGCCACACGACTATCGAAGGTCGTGGTCAATGAACGCAATTCCGCGAGCCGTGCTTCCTCTGCCGTGATCTCTTGCTGCCTAGTGGTCAATAGATCGGACGCAGCACGCTGCTGTGATTCCAGCGCATTTAACTGCGTCTCTTTTTCCAAATGAGCCGCTCCAAGAGTCGCCAGCAAAACTTCCAGCCCACTAATTTTAGTCTGCAATTCAGTCAACTGAGTGCTGTGCTGCGCATGGCTGGCAACAGCCTCTTCTGCCGCTTTCACTTTCGCCTGCGTATTGGCACTGGTTACTTCAAAATCCGTTTTAGCAGCGATGAGTTTTCCACTCCACTCAGACACCTCCTGCTGAAGCTTCGCCTGTTGCTTTGTGGTCTCTTCAACCTGCTTACGCAAGATCTCTGCACCAGCTTCTGCCTCGCTGAGTTCTTTTTGCTTCGTCTCAAAGGCAGACTCAGCCACGCGCAAACTTTCGCGCACCTTACCCAGTTCAGAGAAAAGCGTCGCTTGCTGTTCCTCGCCCACTTGCATCTCCTTCTCCGCAGCTTCACGTCGAGCGATCAGCGTTTGCGTGAGCGTGTACTGTGCCCTGCCCTTTTCAGCGCCAGTCAGGACGTCGCGTGTCAGCGTGTTACGCTCCATCGTCATTTGAGTGATGGCGGCGAGCAATTCTGCCTTGTGAGATTCCACCGCCTTCAGCGCTTCCGTGGCATTGCTCAGCAGCACATCTTTGCCAGCGAGATCATCGAGCTTATTGGTCAAATCTGCCCCTTTAACCTCAAGCTGACTCACCTTTGAATCCAAGTCCGCCAGCGTCTTTGTCTTGGCTTCAATGGATTGATCGAGTGCCTGTTCTTTGGCCAACTTCGCGACCGCTGATAGCTTGGCCTGCTTCGTGAGCTCTTCTTGCTGAAGTTTGATTTCAGCCAGGCTAGCGACCAGCTCAGTCTTCTGAGTTTCTAGCACTTTCAGCGCCGACTCCGTCTCGCTCAGCTTGCTGTGCGAGTCTTTGAGCCGTTTCACCTGTGCCGTCAGATCAGCCTTCGTGCTTTCAAGCAGCGGAATCTGAGTGTCGAGTTTCGCCACCTCAGCCCTGCGACTTTCGAGTTCGGCCAATTCAGTCTCTTGCTTCGCTTTCGCGCTAATGACCGTGAGCTGGAGGGCATCACGCTGTTTGGAGAGTTGTGTGACGACAGTCGTCAACTCGCTCTTCTGCGCATCGAGCGCCTGCACTGCTGTGCTAATCTGCGCGACCTTTGCTTCAGTGTCCGAAAGATTGCTTAGCTTGCCTTGCAACTCAGACTCGCGCGCTGCCAGTTCCTTGGTGCGTGCTTCGGACTGCGTGATCTCAGTAACCAGTTTGGATGCTTCTGATTTGCGGTTTTGAAGCTGTGACTCCAGCGCCGCGAGTTCGGTTTCCTGCTTTGCCTTCGCGATTTGCAGAGCATCACGCTGCTGTGTGAAAAGCGTGACGGCTGCGACAAGCACCACCTTCTGCGCATCGAGCGCCTGCACGGCCGTGCTGGTCTGCGCGACCTTTGCTTCGGTGTAGGAGAGGTTGCTCAGCTTGTTTTGCAGTTCTGTTTCACGAGCTTCGAGCTGCGTGATCTGCGCTGTCTTGCTGCGGATTGACTCCTCCAAAGTAGAGATCGAACTGCTGACCTGCGATCTCTGGCGCTCTTGATCCGCCTCAGTCTGGCTAACTTGCTGACGCAGCTCGCTAAGACGTGCTTCGGCCTTTTGCTGCTCTACAAGGGTCGCCTCATGCTGCTGGAGTGCTGACGCGGAGCGTGCTGTCAATGCAGTCACTTCCGACTCGCTCGATTGCCGTCTGGAAAGCAATGCGGCTAGAGCCACATCCAGGAGGCTGCGCTGTTTTTCGAGGTTGCCTAGACCGCTCTGGCCATCGCTAATAGATTGCTGCAAACCCACTACCTGCAGCTCAAGAGATTGCTTTTCTGCGCGCAGTTTGGTGACACTCGACTCAGCTTCAGACTGTGTGCTCTGCACCGCTTTCTGCGCACCCGTCAGAGATATCTCCAACTGACTCAGCTTCAATTTCCGTGCGCTAATTTTTGTCTCAAGTTCTTGTAGTTCGCTGCTCTGACGAGATTTCAGTTCACTCTCAGATTTGTCGGAGTCAGCCACCAGGCGAGCGTATTCCTGAGCTTTAACCTCAAGTGCTTGAGTCTTGCTTGCGAGATCTTGCGAGCGTGCCTCACTTTGCTGAATCTGCGCACGCAATTCTTCGAGTTGCTTGCTCGCTTCGAGACGATCCGCCCGCGCTTTATCAGCGTCCCGATGCAGCGACTGCAAACCACTCGTCGCCATGCCGATGTCAGACTGCACCTTCGCCAGTTCACTGCGATTGGATTCGACCTGGCTATCGAGATTGGCTGCTTCACGACGCTTTGTGACCAGCTTCGCCACCTCAGCCTGAGCAGCACTCACATCAGCCTTGAGTTCGGTCAATTTCGTCGTCGTCTCTTCAGATTCACGTTGGCGCTGCTCCAAAGTTTTTTCCAAAGCGCGCACTTCATCGCGGCGGCGCGACTCTTTTTCATTTTCGCTGCGCAGGAGATCGCGCTCCAATCTGAGCTTAGCCATCTCCTCTCTCAGTTCCTCTGCCTGCTGGAGTAGGACTGTATCAGGAAGAGTGTCAGGCTTGCGAATCGGCAAGCTCGAAGTCGCAGGTGAGTTACCGCCAGAATCACTACGGCCAAGAGGCGGTTTAGTGGGTTCGATGGGACCCGTTTCATCCTTCGGCTGCGTGTCACGAGCAGGAATGGATTCGGTATCACCCCGGCGACCATCTTCCTTGGGTGCTTGGCCTTTACCAGCGCTTCCAGGTTTGATCTCTGCGGCGGGAGCCGACCCTTTCGGTGCGCGCTCACGGAAACGCGAGTCGAGCTGACCAAAGCGGATCTTGTCCCCCCCCTTCACCCGGCTGCGCTCGATACGCTGCCCATTCACAAAGGTGCCGTTGGAAGATTTCAGGTCCAAGAGTTCATAGACACCATCTGGCTGGCGAATGAATTCCGCGTGAAAACCAGAGATGTAAGTATTGTCGATGACGATGTCGTTCTTCGCGTCCCTGCCGATAGACAGACGTTCTTCGAGGATGTCGAAGACGAACTCATTTCCGTCGTTGAGGTTAAAGGCCAGATAAGGCATGCGGGAGCGACTACTGCGTGGGAACTGGACTATTAATTTTGGATGATCATCGAATCAATCTTAATTAATTCTAGATCAACCCAAAGAACGCTTCAAATCCAACCACTTTCGGACTAGAGCAATGAAATACCCGATAAGCTCAAGACTATCGCAAAATTCAAGACCCATCAATCCACGGAAACAGTGAACGGAATCCTCATTCTGCGGACAACTTTCTAGAAGTTATTTCCCTCAACGCTCATGAATAAAAACCAAGTCAAGTTCAGGGAGTGACGCGAATATCAATTTCAGAACTCATCGAATAAGGCAGCGGTCTCGAATTAACGAACTCACCCGTCTAGGACGGCATGTATGTCATCACGAGGGATGGCAAAGTGTAGTATCTTGGGAAATAGCCCTCTCTTCACAATTTTCACCTGCATCGAAACCAAATCTCGGCTCGCTGGTTTCAGTGCGCGCAATTAGAACCCGACTCACTATTATGAAACCCACCATGAACATCCTCACGGCCCTCAGCTTTTTCACGCTGAGCGCCAGCATCGCTGTCGCTCAAGACGGCGCACCTAAAGGCGAAGGCGGCGGCGGTCGCCTCGCAGACTTCCTCAAACGCGCTGACGCCGACAGCGACGGTAAAATCAGCAAGGCTGAGTTTGATGAATTCTCCAAGCGCGACATAGGCGACCGCTTTTCCAAAATGGATGCGAATGCTGACGGCTTCGTGGACCAGACCGAGATGGGCCAGATCGCCGAAAAGATGCGCGAGGGCATGAAAGGCCGAGCTGGCGGTGAGGGAGGCCCTGGTGGTGCGCGCCGTCCCGGCGGTGAAGGTGGTGAAAGCGGCGGCTTCCGCCGCCCACCAGGCGATAACAAAGAAGGCGACAAGCCGATGCCAAAACCTGAAGGCGAAAAACCCGCGCCACGTCCTGAAGGAGATCGCCCGCAAGGTGGGCCTCCTGGTGGTCCAGGCGGACCTGGTGGCTTCAATCTCGACGAGATCTATGGCCGCATGGACAAGAATGCCGACGGCAGCGTGGACAAGGAAGAGTATGCCGAGTTCTCCAAGCAGGAGATCGAGACTCGCTTTACCCGCATGGATGAAAATCAAGACGGCAAGGTGAGCAAAGACGAAATGAAGTCCGGCATGGAGCGCATGAGAAACATGATGCGCGGCCCCGGTGGACCTGGTGGTCAAGGCAGCCCTGGTGGTCAGGGTGGCCCCGGCGGCACGCGCCGCCCGGGTCGTGAAGGTGGAGAAGGCGGCGGCTTCCGTCGCCCACCAGGTGGTGAAGGTGACAAAGGCGGCTCCGGTCGCCCGCGTCCTGAGGCCGAAGGTGAAGCTCCGAAGAAAGATCCAGCCTAGTCGTCTGCCGGTTTGAGTTTAATTTCCATGAGGCGGGATTCTGAAAAGAATCCCGCCTCTTTGCATCCGGGTGGTTGAGACGCAGCAGGTCCGGGTGCATGGTGCCGCATGATGTTAGATCCGTCACGCAATGCCACAGTCGCTCCGGTGAAGCCGGATCGTCCTGTCGTGCGACCATCACCGCCACAGCTCAAGCCTGAGTTGGAGCCGCCCTATCATGTGATCCTGCATGACGACGACACGCACAGTTACGAGTATGTGATCGAGATGCTGATGGGGATCTTTGGCTACGAATTCGACAAAGGCTACAAGATGGCCTGCGAGGTGGATGAAAGCGGGCGCGTCATCGTCGCCACCTGTCACAAAGAGCTCGCCGAACTGCGCGTGGAACAGATCCACGAATACGGTGCCGACCCCCGCATGAAAGAGAGCCAAGGCCCGATGAAAGCCACGATGGAGCCTGCTGAGTAAAACACCAAGGAGTGACGGCTTCTAGCCGTCACCCTATGATGGTTGGAAGCCCTCACTCCTTGCTGAGCAACCGCGCCATGATCTTCTCGGTGCGGGCGACGATGCGCTGGGGATCATCAAGCAGCCCGGCGCTGAGCAGGGCGTTGTCGAGGATCTGCTCGGCGATGACCTTCGCGCTGTCAGCATCGCTCAAACTAAGCATGGCGAGCTTCTTCACGATTTCGTGACGCGGATTGATTTCGAGAATAACCTTCGGGGCTTCGACCTCATCGGGTTTCATGGCCTTCATCATCTGGCGCATCTGCGGCGTCATCTCGCCATCAGGCGTGATGGCCAAAGCAGGACTGTTGACGAGGCGCTTGCCACTGCGGACATCTTCCACGCCTTCAGCCAGTGTGGTCTTCAGCCAGTCACATAGCGTCGTGGTATCGGCTTCACTCAGGGCATCGCCCTCGTTGGTCACATCACCCAGATCGACTTCATTCGAGTTCACCGACTGGAGCGGCTTGCCTTCAAACTCGCGCAGGCTGCTCACCACGTATTCGTCGATGTTGTCATAGAGATAGAGCACCTCGTAGCCCTTCGATTTGAAAGCCTCGACATACGGGCCGCTTTCAATGGTGCTGCGGCTCGGAGCGACCTGATAATAGATCGCCTTCTGGTCATCCTTCATGCGCTTCACATAGTCGCCCAGGCCCACGATCTCGCCTTTGTCGGTGAGACTGGATTCAAAACGCAGCAACTTGGCGATGGCGTCACGATTCGTGTGATCGGTGGCCACGCCTTCTTTGAAGAAGCGGCTGAACTTCGTGTAGAATTCTTGGAACTTCTTCGCGTCGTCCTGCGCTTCTTTATCGAGAAATTTGAGCAGGCGCTTCGTCACCACATCACCCAGCTTTCGCACCAGCGCGCTGTCCTGCATGGACTCGCGGGAGATGTTCAGCGGCAGATCTTCACTGTCGATCACGCCACGCACAAAGCGCATCCAGTCAGGCAGCAGCTTCTTCGGATGGGCATCGATCAGCACCTTCTTGCAATACAGGCCCACGGACGGCTCCATCTGGCCCATGCCAAACATCTCCATATTCTGCTCCGGCAGGAAGATCAGCGCATTGATCACCAGCGGCGCATCCGCCTGGAAGTGCAGGCGATAGCAGGGCTCATCAAAGGCGTGGGAGGTGAACTGATAGAAAGCCTTGTACTGCTCATCCGTGATCTCATCTTTGTTCTTCAACCAGATCGCATCGACCGTGTTCACCACCTCACCATCGAGCTGGATCGGGAAGCCGACGAAGTTTGAGTACTTGCCCAGAATGCTCCGCACGCGATGTGCTTGAGCGAACTCCTTAGCGTCCTCCTTCAGCGTGATCACGATGCGGCAACCGCGCTTTTGATCCGGTGCTTCATCAATCGTGTAAGTGCCCGCGCCGCTGCTGGACCAGACGAGATGCTCGCCGTCGTTGCGCCAGGAGTGGGTGTACACTTTCACTTCATCCGCCACCATGAAGGCGCTGTAGAAACCCACGCCGAACTGCCCGATCAAGCTGGCATCACCGCCCTTCCCCGCATTCTTCAGTGCCGCCGCAAAAGCCTTAGAACCCGAATGCGCGATAGTGCCCAGATTTTCCACCAACTCCGCGCGCGTTAGGCCGATTCCGTGGTCCGTGATGGTCAGCGTGCCAGCGGTTTCATCCGTCGTGATCGTGATTTCCAGCGGCAGTTCCGCGCCGAAGACCTCATTCTCCGTGAGCTGCGTCAGGCGCATCTTTTCTAGCGCATCCGCCGCATTGGAAACGAGTTCACGGATGAAGATTTCGCGGTCGGTGTAGAGGCTGTGGATGACGATGTCCAAGACCTGTTTTACCTCGGCCTGGAAGTCATGCGTGGTAGGTGTGCTCATAGTGTGGGGGATGGGGGTAGAAAACGGGCGCGGAGGATAGATGGACGCGCCCCTGCGTCAAGCGGGGCTCTGCACCTTGGTGATAAGTGCGATGCCGCTTACAGCTACTATCACTCAAGCCCAAAGGGCTTGCCCCTCATTCGGCACAGCCTGTGGGCTGACAACCCAGCGAATCTATTAATCCGGCATAAAGAAAGAACATCAGGCAGCATACTGAGTTGAGCTGGAATTAAAGAAGGAGCGGATACGTTCTGGCTGCTTCTGACAGGAGATCAACCTGCCGATGATTTGCTTTTGCAGCCCACGTTCGTCCTTGGCTGCAGGAAGGTAACTCAGCGTGCTTTTGAGCGAGCGGTTGAGCCGTTCGTCCGGATTGAGTTCGGGGCTGTAGCTGGGCAGATGATGCACGGCGATGGCCTCTTGATGTTCCTCCAGCCAGGCTTTCACCAGCTTGCTGTGATGCACTCGCAGGTTGTCGAGAATCAGATACACTTTGCGCCCTTTCATCGAGCGCACCAGCCGCTCCAGGAACCGGATGAGCAGGGCTGCGTCCAACGCTCCTTTGTAAAGCATCCACCGGGCACTCCCTTTGTTACTCACCGCGCTCATCACCGAGCTGCCAAAGCGTTTGGACATCTGCTTGATGACTGGCGTCTGTCCGCGTAGTGCATAACCCCTTGGCGCGTTGGGCTGGTTGTTGACCCCGGTCTGGTCGCCCCAGTAGATCTCCGCTCCCTCGGCTTTGGCTGCTGCTGCGATCTGCGGATACTCCTGCTCCAGCCACGCCTTTACCTTTTTGGGGTTCTGTTCATAGGCTTTCTTGATGGGCTTTTGCGGTGTGAACCCCCAGCGCTTGAGATACAAGCCCATCGTGCGCACAGGCAGCTTGAGGCCAAACTGCTGTTCTAGCAACTCTGCCACTGCCTTACGTGTCCAAAGGGCGAAAGACAGCTTCAACTGCTCGGGAAGCTTGTCGGCAATGAGTCCTCGGATTTGTTTCTCCTGCGTCGCGGTCAGCTTGCGCCCATCTCCTATCTGGCGTCCGCGTTCATCGCGCAGCAGCGCTTCGGTGCCGTGGTCTCTCTTGTACTGCTTCCATTGCCGCACCGTGCGTTCATGCATCCCGACGGCTTCGGCGATGTCGCGTTCATGCCACCCCTTGCCGAGCAGAAGCATCGCCCGACGACGTGCCCCCACTTGTTGTTCCTTGCTGAGTTTGCGCCCGTCTTCTTTCATGCGGACACATCCATAACACATCTCCAGTTATGTGCTATCTATTTACCGGATTAATAATCCTCAGGCAGCTTCAACAAGCGCTGCGCTTCTTTGAGGAGGAAGGCGGTGTCGCTGAAGGGCTGCCAACTAATGTCAAACCAGCGCAGGCGACCTTTAGCATCGATCAACATGGCGGCATGAAGGGGTTCTTGCTCGAAGTCGTCATAGGCTCGGAAGGTCTTGAACACAGCTTGGCTAGGATCGCAGTAGATCGGAAACGGCGGCAGCTTCTTCGTGCTCATCTGCTCAGTGATGCGACTGGCAAGTGACAGCGGTTCCAGTGTGATCGCAGCGAGTGAGATGCCCGCCTTCTCATAATCGGGTGCGGCTTTCGCAAAGGCATTCACCTGCGTCATGCAATGCGTACAGGCTGAGCCGAGATAAAAGATGAGTACATGTGGCTTACCCGCAAATTGAGTGCTGCTCGCAGGCTTGCCTTCGAGCGTCAGTGCCTCCCACTTAGGCGCGCCTGGCGGGTGCCAATACAACGGGCCTAGCGTGTCCAAAGCTGGCCGCACACCGCTGTCTTCACGCTTCGGCGTTGGTGCGCGCCACTCGTCTTTAATGCCATACGTTTTTGCTAGAGCGTCGAGCCGCAGCTTCACCGGAAGATAGCTGTCCAAAGCAAAGGCCATCTTGCGCACTTGCTCGAAGGTTTTCTTGGCATCGTCCGACTTTCCGAGCGCCTGCTGCATCTCAGTTTTTGCAGTCAGTCCGGCGAGATCCTGTGGATAGTTTTTCACCAACTCTTCCGCTTTCTTTTTATCTCCGAGCTTGAGATAAAGGCTGGCTTGCAGTGGCTTGGGCATGTCCGTGGCCTTCGCGACTGTTTCAGCAGCGGTCTTAGCTTTCGAGAGCACCGCTTGCAGGGCGCGAAGGTCGGCTAGGGCCATTGCCACTGAGTCTTTCTTCTTCGCGCTCTCCTTAGCTTTCGTCGCCACATCCACGGGCTTAGATTCATCCTTCTTCACCGTCGGTTCTACGGACTTCACATCACCCTTTTTGGCCTCACAGACTTTCGTCGCGACGACGGCTGGCTTTGCTTCAGGCTTCTTCGCCTCAGTGCCTTTCGTTGCGGCCAGAGCTGGCTTTGCCTCATCCTTCTTCGCCTTGGCATCTTTCTCCTTCCCCTCCTTAGCTTCTTTGTCCTTCTTGGCTTTGGCTTTCACCTCCACCTCGACCAGTGCACCAATCGCGGCGTCCAGAGACTTGGCATCCTCTTTAAAATAGAAGGCCAGTCCGCGCGCACGCAGCCGCGTGGCCTCATGACTGGGTTGAATGACGGCGGAGATCAGTGGGCTGTTAGTTTCCTTCAGCAGGTCATCCCACAGCTCCCATTTGATCAATGTCTCGATCAGTCGCGTCCGGCCATAACTGGCGGTATCACCTTCTTTATCAAGCGTGTTAAAAGCAGGGTGCTGGGGGATGCGGATCTGACTGCGCGCGAGTCCGAGCGCGTCCTTGGCCCGACCCAGTTCATTGAAGGTGCGCACCAGCCATTCCTCATTGTGGGCGTAGTTGTGGATCTGATCGGGTAAGATCCAGTTCTTGATCATATGCGCTTGGTCCACGCGCGTGCTTGCCTCCTGCTGCCAGGCCGCATCGTCAAAGCGCTTCAACTTCGAAAAAGTGTGCCCTGGCATGTGCCACATGTGCGCGATTCCGGGCGCCGATTGACCATTCTGTGAGGCCGACTTCAGCGCACGCACTGGCTTGCTGCCGTCCCAAAGATGGATGCGGTAGTGGTGCGCAGGATGCTCAGGATTGACCGCAAAGATCTGGTCCATCAATGCATCCACAGCTTGGTTACTCGTGATCGGCGCATCCCCGTTCGCTTGCCAGATCTTCCAGACGAGAAAGGCCTTTGCTTCAAGGTCAGCCGGGTGCTCCTGCACGATGTTTTCCAGATCTTTGATGTAATCCAGCGCACGCTGTTTCTTGTCGCGTTTGTCGTTCTTGTCCTCTTTATAAAAAGTCTCCAGCGTCGTGATCCAGAGCTTCTCATGAGCATTCGCCTTGTCCTTGAGTGCCACGGCTTTTTTCAGAAATTCCTTGGCACGCTTTTCATTATTCACGTTCGACATCGCCATGCCCCAGAAAGCCATAGCACAGTCCTTGTCCAGCGTGGCTACCTGACGAAAGCTGCGCTCAGCCTCATAATACCAGAAGCCATGAAGCTGGCCCACGCCCTGATTGAAGAACTGCTGCGCCTCAGACTTTTTCGTCGTGATCGGGAAGCTCACCTTCCCACATCCCGGTATCAGCACCGCAGCTTGGCGCGGTCCTTCATTGAATGCTTCTCCGTGCTGCGAGTGGCCTGGCAGGCCATCATGTCCCTCATCAGCGCGTAGGCTGCTGAGGCTGGAGAAAACAAGAAAGAGAGCGAGATGGCGATGCATGGGAGAGAAGTGGGTTTAACGCCGCGACTCATCCCTTTCTGCCATCAGATTTCACTTCACCGCCTCGATAAAACTCAGCAGATCGGCCATGTCCTGCACCGTCATGCCCTGCTCCAGGCCTTCCGCCATCAGGCTCTGCCCAGTGGAGCTACTGCCCAGGATGTTGGCGCGCTGCACGGTCACTTGCGCGCCACCCATCATTTTGAGTGTCATGCTGCTCGCATCATCTTTGGCGATCACACCCATCAGCGTCTGCCCATCCTTCGTGCTCACCGTGTAGGCGATGAATTGCGACGCCACTTCTTTATGCGGCTCCAGGATCGCCGTTAAAATACCATCACGCCCCTTCGTCTTCACCGTCACCAAATTCGGTCCCACCTCGATCCCCTGCCCGTTTGCCACATGGCAGGCGATGCAGCGTCCCAGGAAAACTTGCTCACCCGCTTTCGCATCGCCCTTCAAAGTCAGCGCCGCTTGGAATTTCTTCACCACCTCCTCACGCGATGGAGGGATCATCTCAGCCAGCACCGTCTTGGCCAAAGCCGCCACCTTCCCCGTCTTATGCTTCACCAAAGCCTGCACCTGTGACGCCGCGAGATCACCAGGAGTCGGACCAGCTCGGCCCGAGCCCATCTCTTCGAGCAGCGCCACCGCTCCCTCATCACGCGCCAGCAGCGTTCCCAGCAAAGCCTCGCGCGCCTTGGGCTTCAAGCCAGCCCACGCAGAGAGCAGCGCCCCCATCTGCTTCCCATCCACTTCACTCAGCGCCTTCACCGCAGCCGCCTGCACCTTCTCACTCCGCTCCGCTTTCAAACAAGCCAGCAAGGCAGCATGAGCCTGATCCTTCGTCGCCAAAGCCAGCAGCTCAATCGCATCGAGCTTTGCAGACTCAGTCGCCGTTGCATCCGCCGCCGTCCCAGCCGCCTTCGTGAAAACTGCCGCCAGCTTGCCTGCGGCATCAACTTTAGCAATCGAGCTACCTCCACGACGCAGCCCAATAGCGAAGGCCTTCAGTCCATCTTTGCGCAGTGCGGCAGAGGTGCTTTTAGCAGACAGCCATCGAACCACATATTCCGTCGCATTGGTATCGCGCTGCTGACCGATCATGCTCAGCAAGGATTGAGCAAACGTCCCTTTCAAATCTTGATTTTGTCCACCCACAACACTCTCAAGAAGCTTATCGGCATCTTTACCGACACCGTTTAAAACCGCTGCCGTGATCCACGCATTCGAAGCACTCGATTGCGCAAGATCGAGTTGCTGAGCCGTCGCTTCAGAGCTCTTGGAAAGCAGCATCGCATAGGCCAGCCGCACTCGTGGAGCAGGATCACTCGCAAGACTTTGCAGCGCCTTTGAATTCACCTTTGAATCAGTCGCAGACGCTAAAACAAGCGCCCTCTCACGCACAAACGCATCCTCATCCGCCACGGCTTGGGTGATCGCCTTATCATCCAGCGCCTTGAGTCCCAGCAGCGCATTCAGCGCATGGATCTTCGCCAGCGGCTCACCCTTCATCTTCAGCACATCGTTCAAGCGCAGCACCGCCGCCTTGTCCTGCCGCTCATACAGCAACCGCGCTGCCACATCACGCTGCCAGCCATTCGTATGACCCAGCGTCTTCACCAGTTCCTCCGTGCTCGCTTTGTCCAGCGTCACCTTCTGCCCTTTGCGCTCCACGCCTTTGTCTGGTGCGATCCGGTAGATCCGCCCGCGATCATTGCCGTTGTTCAAATCCAGGTGCTTCTTGATCTCATCCGGCACGCTCCATGGGTGCTCGATCACTTCGCGATACATGTCACAGATATAGAGGCAGCCATCCGGCGCATTGGCAAAGTTCACCACGCGCACCCAGGTATCCTTGCTCGCCGCAAACTCAAACCCATGCTCGTCCGCAGGCCGCTCACCGATCAGATCAATCCCGTTTTCAGCATAACGAATCACCTTGCGGTGAACGAGCTGCCCACCCGCATCTCCCGTAAAACTGTTGTTCACAAACTCCGGTCCATAAGCATCACCACGATAGATCGTCGTTCCCGTCGCACCCGTGAAGTAGCCGCTGACACGACCACCACCTTCGACAGCCCCCTTCACCACACCGGCGATCCGCCAGCGTGTGCGGATGATCCGCCATGGCTCATCCGGGCTGATGCGGAAGACCTCCGCCGCTCCCCCATCTGCGGCGATGCTTTTGCGCGCAGACGGCATCTCATAGAAAGGATTGCGCGCCACATAGCGGTCATCATAGACCCAGTATTGCAGGTGATCCGAGTTCGAGCAGCCAAACTTGCGCCCGTAGTTATCAAAGCTCATGCCATACTGCGCACCGCCGCCTTCCAGGCCAAACTCATGCGTCAGCGGATCAAACCAAAAGTCCCTGCCGCCCAGCTCCTGCTCCGGCAGTTCAGGGCGCTTCAGACACTTCATCAAGCCGCGATTGCCACCACCCGCCAGCACATGCACGCGGTTATCCTGACCCCATTGAAAGCTGTTCATCAGCCCCTGCACATTCAGCAGTTTCAGGCCTGTGCCAAAGCCCGTGTACACCTTCTCACGCACCTCCGCCTTGCCATCACCATCCTTGTCTTCAAAGCGCCAAATGTCAGGCGTCGCCCCCACATACAGCCCGCCATTGGCCCAAATCAATCCCGTGGGCCAGGCCAGGTCATCGGCAAAGACCTGACTCGATTCAAAGTGACCATCCCCATCCTTGTCCTCCAGCATAGAGATCCGGCCCAGATGCGGCGTCACATCACGCATCTCCGAGTAGTCGATCATCTCGCACACAAACATCCGCCCGCGCTCATCAAAGCAGATCGCGATCGGGTCGCGCACCTGCGGCTCACTCGCCGCGATCTCCAGTTTAAATCCCTTCTTCACCTGCCACGTCGCCACCGAATCCTTCGGCTCCACCGCAGGGTAGCGCGGCAGATCCTTCGCCGGGTCCACCATCACCGCATTGTTCGTCGAGCCATAGGCCGCCGCATAGGTCGTCTTCGACTTGATCCCATCCGCTGCAATAGCGGGTAAAGCGGCACCAAGTAGGCAAAAAAGTAGTCTGGAAGTCATAAGCGTAAAATCGCCTAATACCAACGGGCCGCACAAACCCAGCTCTCGCAGGCACATCACCCATTTCAGTACTTTTATCCACCGACCTCAGAATCAAAGGTGCGCTCATGAGTGAATCCCCGTATGGTATGCATCAATCAATCAATGTCAGACTTCGAACATCCTGAAAACCGCGTGGACTGGGGAAATAAAAGCTCCCAGATGGTCATCACCCTCGCCTGCCTCATCGTCGTGCTCGCAGGCATGAAAGCCGCCTCCGGCATCCTCGTCCCCATGGCTTGTGCCTTCTTCCTCGCCGTACTCAGCTTCCCTCTGCTGAGCTGGTTAGTGCGGCGGCGTATTCCAGGGCCGATCGCCCTCATTGCCACCATGCTGGTGAATCTCAGCTTCCTCGCCGGCCTCATCACACTCGCCGTACGCCTGCTCATCAGTTTCAATCGTGATCTCCCCCGCTACCTGCGCGGTCTTCAGCGCACCATGAATGACTTCGCCGCCTGGCTAGAGGTCAATGGCGTCGAGGGCGCACGCGCCAGCACCGAGAGCCTATTCGACTGGAATAGCATCATCGGTTACGCCACCCAGCAGGATGTCGTCTCCACCATCGGCTCCATGCTCGGCACCACCTTTGGCACCCTCGCCACCGTCTTAGCCAGCCTCATCATGATCCTCATCTTGATGATGTTCATTCTCATGGAGGCCCAGGGCACCACCACCCGCATGAGCGCCGTCCAGCTTGCCGGTGGTCCCGACTTCTCCGGCTTACTCCGCAGCGCCTCTGACATCCAAAAGTATCTCGGGGTCAAAACCCTCATCAGCGCCCTCACAGGACTGCTCACAGGCATCTGGTGTTACTTCCTCGATCTCCAATATCCCCTGCTCTGGGCCATCCTCGCCTTCCTCTTCAATTACATCCCAGCCGTCGGCTCCACCGCCGCCAGCATCCCCGCCATCATCGAGGCCCTCGTCCAGCACGGCACCGGCGGAGCCATCGGCGTAGCCATTGGTTACGTCCTCGTGAATTTCAGTCTCGACAACTTCGTGCAGCCCACCCTGCTCGGGAATCGCTTTGGCATCTCCCCCCTCGTCGTCGTCCTCTCCGTCATCTTCTGGGGTTGGCTCTGGGGTCCCCTCGGCATGTTCCTCGCCGTGCCCCTGACCATGGTCTTTAAAGTCCTGCTCGATAACAACGCGGAGTTCCGCTGGATCTCCGTCGCCATGGCCAAGAAAAAGATCCGCCACGGCGAAGTCGAAGTCGTCGGCTACGACCTCCCCGAAGAAGAAATCGTCGGCGGCGGCGCCAGCACCGAGCGCCCCGGCCGCGATTAAAGCTAAAAAGCAGAGTTGAGAGTCAATGGTTGAAAAGTTGAGTGATTGAAAATCAACCCATTGAGTCTTCTAGGCTTACTCACTCTAATGATGAGCGCTTGTTGTGACCTTAACGGCTTCAGTTTCAGGCTCTCAACTCTCCCCCTTCGTCATTCGTCATTCGTCATTCGTCATTCGTCATTCGTCATTCGTCATTCG
>CAZOVY010000042.1:0-48134 GCA_964583255.1 uncultured Prosthecobacter sp. | reverse complement strand
CGATCCCTACCCTAACGCCACTCTCCGGTGTGATTTATTGATGAGGCAATACGCAAAGCCGAGCCTGGCAAAGCAATCGAACCGCCTCCGCATTTGAAGCGAAAGCGAATTCATCAAGCGGCACGTCTGATAGCGGCAGGGCAAACCACTCGGAGACCTCAGAGACTTGAAGCTCAATGGCATCGAAAGAGGCGATTTCAGCGAGATAAAAAAAGTCAATGGTCGGCCAGACAAAACCCTGGAACAGATAGCGATTCGGCAGCGATGCCAGGTAGCGAAAGGAAGCGGCTGGAATGTCCAGCCCCACTTCTTCGAGCGTCTCACGGGCAGCCGCTTCCTCCCCGGTTTCATCCCCCTCGATCACCCCACCCGGTATGCCAAGCTTACCCAGCCCAGGCTCATGAGCACGGCGAGTGATGAGGATGCGCCCTGCGGCATCAACAATGAGTGCACAGGCGGCTGGGATGGGCGTAATGAAATGTCCAAAGCTGCATTTTGGGCACACAAACTCACGCTTGCTACGCGCGATCAAATCAGTGGCACCGCAGGCCGAGCAATGTTGAAAGGGGTGCGTCATCATGCGGCACCGCCCTCAGTCTTCGCCGCTTTTTTCTTGGCTGCCACAGCGGTTCCATCCGCTTCTTTTTCTTCGGCATTTCCTTCCTTGAGCTTGAAGCCCACATACACGCCCGAGCTGATTCCCATCAGCCCCAGCAGTTCCTTGGTGAAGACCGGCATCGCGTAGTCGCTGATCACTCCATTAACGAAAACCACCGCCAGCACCAGCGTCCACGCCAGCATCTGGAAACGATGGATCGTGATGCCCTTTTCATCACTCAGCAGATCGATCAGCCAGTTGGTCAGTGCACCAGAAGTCGGCGAATTCGGCGCACGATCTTTGGCCTGCCATTCCTGCTTCTGAGAGATCAGCGCCGAGATGACCGTCGTACCACCGCTGATCCCCATCAGCGCAAAGGCCGTGGCATTCACCCCCGCCAGACTGCCCGTGGTGGACCACAGGAAAACAAAGGCCGTGATGATCACAAAGAACCAGATGGACATCTGCAGCCGCGCCATGCTCAGCGGGTGCGCGTGCTGGTGCCAGTAGCTCTTCGATCCAGCGTCCCGGTTCAGCATCGTGATCCCCGGATCACGCAGGATCTCCGTCGTGCTGATGTTTTTCACGAAGACAAACAGACAGCTCCCGATGATCGCAAAACTGACCCAGAACGGCCAGCGAAACAGCGGAATGCGGATCAGGAAAGGCGTGGCCGGTGCCAGCGTGCTCTCATGTCCATCCGGGCTCGGGTAGCTCAGCATCACATCACAGGCCATGCTATCCACCGGACTATTTTTCAGCAGCGTCAGCCAGCCTTCATTACCCTTGTTCGTGTCCCGCAGATTGAACTTGATTAGAAAGATCGACTTGGTCGAGTCTAGGCAGCGCACCAGATCGGTCGGCTTCAGCTTGGCAAAGGTTTCACCGCCCAGCCGCAGACGAAAGTTCACACCCAGTTCTTGAAAGCCACGACTCACCTGCTTGCGCGCGTCTTCCAGGCTTTTCTTCAGATCGTCTTGTTTCTTCTTCAGATCATCCAGCGCCTTTTCCGCCGCCTTCACCATCAGATCCTGCCGCTTCATCTCCAGATCCAGCGCCTGCACTTGCAGGGCATCCGCCGTTTTTTCCAGCCTCAGCTTCGCCGTCGTATCGCGGGCATTGATCGCTTGAGCCAGCACCAGTTTCACTTCCGCCAGTTGATCCGTCCCGCTCTTGTCCGTCGTGTCCGTCACCAGTCTCCAGGCTTTCGTGTAGGCATCTGATGGGGAACTGACATCCGCCAGCCAGCCATCCAGATGCGAGACCAAAAAGAAGACCGTGGTGTCAAATTGAGCCGTCAGTGTCTCTTCAGCCGACAGCGCCCGCAACTTACCATCCAGTCTCACCTCACCATAGGCCAGGATCGCCGGCTTCTCTTTCACCGTGATACGCGATACCAACTCAGACAAAGGTATCCCGACCGGTTCTTCCGCACGCAACTTTTGAGTTAGGAGTGCCAACAAGACCAGACAGGAGAATAGAGAATGTGTTTTCATGGCAAAATGTACGACGACAGCAAGCTACAAAAAACCCGCATGACTGCCAGATGAATCTAACGCCGAGAGCTTTTGCACCATCAGTCCAATCACAGGCGTTTTAACGATCGTTGCGCGGGCACAGTTTACTCAGCCACCACGCGCGCGGCTTTGGGATCAAAGCTGACCCAGAGGCTGGTGCCGGCTTTGGACAACAAAGACTGATCCTGTCGGCTCTGCTGGGCATGGACGATCTGGGCACCAGCACGCAGGTGGAGGCGCTGATGAGGGCCAAAGTAAATGACCTCGTCCACAGCACGCAAGGCGCCGAAGGATTTGGTGACGTGGTCGATGACAAGGAAGTCCTGAACAGGGCGGCAGTGTTAGCGTAGAGGAAGGCGTGAGTATTCCTTTTCTTTGTAGATCACGCCCCAGCTATCGGAACGCTCACGCAACTACGCTACGAGAATCAGAACGCGGGCTTCGATGGGAAATTGAAGGGATGCAGATTGTATCCGGGAGTGATGATGAGTGGCATCTGAGCAGACTTCATCATCATCCATTCTGCCATCCGAATCATGGCAACTTCTGTCAAACAGTTGCAGTCCCGTTCTACTGAGCTGAGGATCGCATCCCAACAAAAACAACTGGCACAACGGCATCCTCGAACCGTTCGGCGCCTACGATATTGGCGCGCTGTACAACCGGCCTTTGATCCACAGATCGAGCGTTCAATCCATCTGGGCATCCGCAGCGCCGCATCTGGATCGAAAACCCCTGAATTCCGGCTTTTCCTCACCGACTTCCGCGACAGCAAGGAAGAGACAGTGAACTCCGTGAATAGGGACCTCTCCACTAGCCTCACTAAAATGGCTATTGATCGCCTTTGAGCCGGGCACCGCTCACTCTGCCGCCGAGCCGTTGATGGCAACGCTTTTGTGGCCGACGTTTAATTTCATCCAGCCGTTTAGGTGAGCGGATTTGGTCCATTGATTTCCAGAGTGCAGGGATGGCTGGCCTTCGAGCAGAATCTCCGATCTCGTGTGGTCGTAGTGAATCCGGTTTGCCAGGGCGAAGTAAGAACCCTCCGGCGTGATGACCGTGATTCGGGCGCATTTCGAAGCTCGCGCCACGACGACATGCTTCGGGTTTCCATCGGCCCGATAAACAAGATCCAAGCCCTGAAGCAAAATGAAAGGCCTCTCACACAGCACGAGCTGACGGCGGTCATCTCTTTGCCTGTCTTCGGGCAGTATTGAATAATCCTCTCCGGATAACATAAAAAGCATCGAAAAATCAGCCGCGGCCAAAAGCCCGGACAGGCCATTGGCGGCCGTCTGGGCCGCGCTTCTGAGTCGGGTAGTAGGCTTTGGTGCGATCAAAGCCCCCTTGAGTTCATCATCAGTAACCAAGACCTCCTGACCCATGACCACGTGTTCGTACACCTTGAGAGGTGGCCCAGGCCTAGCGGCCCAGTCTCGCAGATCCTTGTTAGGCAGATGGGCATAGGCACTGTTGCTCGTCAGGCGTCCTGACATTTTATCCACCAACACCGCCGCTCCCGTTCCAACACCCAGGGTGCAGGGCGTGAGAAACGGCACGGTCAGAAGCACAATCAGGAGGTACCAACATGCCGAGTGAAGTTTCATGATCAGGGTATTAATGAAATTTAACAGAGAAGGTCAAGCCTGATGGCACTCATGGTTATCCGACAGTTCATTGCTTTGCCGTCGCCACCTTAGCCTTGAATCCAGCCACACGCTTCCTGCCTTCGGCGAGTTGTTCGGGAGTGAGATTGCCTTCCAGCGTCTCCTGGCTGCTTTTTGCCTCTACCTTCCCTTGGGCTGCGGCCAGGCTCACCCACTTGTATGCCTCGATTGGATCGGGCGCTGTTCCAAAGCCCTGAGCGCAGCAGATGGCGAGCACGTACTGGGCTTCGGCCAGACCCTGCTCAGCTGCTTTACGGACCCAGGTAAAGCCCTCAACTTCATCCTTTGGCACGCCGATCCCCTGCCTATAAAACAGGCCGAGCTGGTACTGGGCAGTCGCATCATTCTGATCCGCCGCTTTGCGGTACCACCGGACCGCTTCGGCTTCGTCTTTGGCCACTCCCTCACCATTGGCATACATGTAGCCGAGCATGAGTTGGAAACTCGCCACATTCTTATCCGCTAAGCGTCTGACAAATACCTGGGCCTCATCGATCTTTCCAAGCTTGCTCAGGCTGCTAATGAGAT
The DNA here is from genome assembly GCA_964583255.1 of uncultured Prosthecobacter sp. Classification (GTDB taxonomy): domain Bacteria; phylum Verrucomicrobiota; class Verrucomicrobiia; order Verrucomicrobiales; family Verrucomicrobiaceae; genus Prosthecobacter. The sequence goes on along the minus strand of CAZOVY010000042.1, from coordinate 43,824 downwards.
TGCCCAAGACTAAGAGGGTATGAGGATGGTCCGGGCCGAGCACGCGCTCCATGATCTTGAGCACAGCACGTTGCTCTGCTTCTGCTTCCGCGTATCTGCTTTGAGACTGAAGCGCATTGGCCAAGTTGCCCCGATTCGCCAGTGTGGTGTGGTGCTCCGGGCCGAGGGAGCTCTCCATGATCTTGATGAGCGCACGTTGCTCCGCCTCTGCTTCCTCATTTCTGCCCAGGGAATTCAGCGAACTGGCCAGATTGCCCCGGTTCATGAGTGTGGTGGGATGCTCCGGGCCGAGGGCTCGCTCCATGATCTTGAGTAGCGCGCGTTGCTCGGTTTCGGCTTCGGCATATCGGCCTTGGGAAGTGAGTGAATTGGCCAGATTATTCCGGCCTCCCAATGTGGTGGGATGTTCCGGGCCGAGGACGCGCTCCATGATCTTGAGGACTCCTCGATGAGCTGCCTCTGCTTCCGCACTCCTGCCTTGGGAATTCATGACGTCAGCCAAGTTGTTCCGGTTTCCCAGGGTAATGGGATTCTCCGGGCCGAGGACGCGCTCCATGATCTTGATGAGTGCACGCTGTTCGGCTTCGACCTCGGCGTATTTGGCTTGAGAACTTAGTGAAGCGGTCAGATTGTTCCGACACACAAGTGTGTCAGGATGCTCAGGGCCGAGGACACGCTCCATGATCTTGAGCACCGCACGAAGTTCGGCTTCGGCTTCGACGCACTTGCCGTGGGCATTGAGTAAATAGCCCAGGTCCTGTCGGCTCGTCAGCGTTTTCGGGTCTTCGGGTCCGAGCTTCTGTGTTTGGGTCTTGATGAGCTTCCGGCACTGCAATTCCTGTTCCGCCGCCTCTGCTTACGCCTCGGACGTCTTGCCTTGAGCATGAAGCATGACGACCAGGGAATCCCTGGTGAGCATGGTGTCTTCGTCGTCAGCACCAAGCACGCGCACTTGAATGGGGAGCACTGCACGCAGTTCCTTCACGGCTTCCGCCGGATTTCCGTCATCTCCCACGAGACGCGCCAGTCCCATCCGGTTACGCAAAGTAAAGCGGTGCTCCGCTCCCAGGTTGCTCCTCGCCTCCTCCACCACGGCCCGAAACGCCGCCTCGGCCTCCAGCACCTTGCCACTTTCTGCCAGAGCGATCGCACTTTCGCGCTTCTTCACCAACGCAGCATCAGGCTGCTTGGCCTCCTCTGCGCCATGTGCGGCTCCGCAGGAACAGACACAGAGCGCCGCAGATCGCAGCGATGGAGAGGATAGATGAAAAATACATGGTTTGAGGAGGTGCGGTTCACTTGGCTGTTGTCTTCGCTTGGAAGGCAGCCACACGCTTCTTGCCTTCGGCGAGTTGCTCGGGCGTGAGGACGCCTTCGAGTGTCTCCTGGCTGCCCTTTGCTTGCGTATGGCCTTGTGCGGCAGCGAGGCTCACCCACTTGTAGGCTTCCACTTGGTCCGGCGCTGTACCCAATCCTTGGGCGTAGCAGACGCCGGCTGAGTACTGGGCTAAAGGATAACCCTGCTCTGCCGCTTTGCGGATCCAGATGATGCCCTCGGACTCATCTTTGGGAACCCCAATGCCCTGCCCGTAAAGCAGGCCCAGTTCGAGCTGAGCGGGGGCATGATTCTGAACCGCTGCTTTGCGGAACCACTGAACTGCCTGCGCCTCGTCTTTGATTCCGCCTTGACCGATCTGATACATGACGCCGAGACCGTGTTGAAATTTTGGGTCATTCTGTTCTGCTCCCTTCCGGACGGATTCCCGCAGTTCATCGAGCTTGCCTAGCTTGTAGAGGCTACGACCGAGATTGTTCAACGCCCCCATGGTTGTGGGGTGACCTGGGCCAAGCACGCGCTCCATGAGAGTGAGCGCCGCACGCTGCTCCGCTTCGGCTTCCGCAATCTTGCCTTGGGAATGCATCATGACGACCAAGTTGTTCCGACTTGCCAGTGTGTCGGGGTGTTCGGGGCCGAGAACGCGCTCCATGAGCTTGAGCACCGCACGTTGCTCCACTTCGGCTTCAGCGCTCTTGCCTTGAGAATCCAGCGCGTTGGCCAAATTGGCCTTATTGAGCAGGGTGGTGGGATGCTCCAGACCGAGCACACGCTCCATGAGCTTGATCACCGCACGTTGCTCTACTTCGGCTTCAGCGTACCTTCCTTGAGAATCCAGCGCCTTGGCCAAGTTGCCCCGGCTCGCCAGTGTTGTGGAATGCTCCGGGCCGAGCACACGCTCCATGATTTTGAGCGTCGCACGGTGCAGCGCTTCCGCTTCAGCACTCTTGCCTTGGGAATTCAGCGCGTTGGCCAAATCGTTTCGGCTCAACAGTGTGTCAGGATGCTCCGGGCCGAGCACACGCTCCCTGATTTTGAACACGGCTCGTTGCTCCGCTTCGGCTTCGGTGAAGCGGCCTTGAGCATACAGCGCAATAGCCAAGCTGGTCCGCCAGTTCAGCGTATCGGGATGTTCGGGGCCGAGTTTTTGTGTCTGGCTTTTGATGCGTGCTCGGTGCTGCAATTCCTGCTCACCCGCCTCTGCTTCCGCTTCGGCTGTCTTGCCTTGAGCACGCAGCATGACGACCAGGGAATCCCTGGTGAGCATGGTGTCTTCATCGTCGGCGCCGAGCACGCGTACTTGAATGGGAAGCACTGCACGCAGTTCCTTCACGGCTTCCGCCGGATTTCCGACATCACCCACCAGCCGCGCCAGCCCCATCCGGTTGCGCAGGGTGAAGCGGTTCTCCGCTCCCAGGCTACTCGTCGACTCCTCCACCACCGCCCGAAACGCCGCCTCGGCCTCCTTCGCCTTTCCACCTTCTGCCAACGCGATCGCGCTCTCGCGCTTCTTCACCAGCGCAGCATCAGGCTGCTTTTCTTTTTCAGCACCTCTTGCCACCCAACTGAGCAGACACAGAACACCACAGATGACTGCCCTGGAGAACTTGAATGAAGAGTTCATGAGTCGATGAGGTGGGGGTGCCTTAGATAACGCCAGACTTCTGCTACAGATCGAGCTTGATCGCCGTTGTCTTTCCCCGCTCGACCTTCACGGTCTGCCTTACGCTCAGACACACAAATTCATAGCTGCCTTCGGGCAGACTCAGCGTCGCCGTCGCACCATCCTTCACGCGTAATCGGAGGTAGCCGCTGACTCCATGCGCGTCGGGGACGGGCACTTTGCCATCCGTCGTGAGTGGTAGAAACGTGACCCAGGTTCCCTCACGGGCTCCGGCTGCCTGCACTTTCACAGTCCCCAATGTGGAGGGGTCAATTTTTAGCGGACAATCCACCAACGACTTCTCATCCTTCAATTCCACCCATTGAGCGGCGTAGATTCGGGGCAGAGGAACCACCGGTCTCATATGTTGGAAGGTGGGCATCGCAGGAAAACGAGTATCAGAGGTAGCAGCGGCGGGTTTGACTGCCTCACGCTCGCCAGCGCCCATTAACACCAAATGCCACCCTGGTTTACAACCTCTCAGCAGGAACTCGCCGCCTCGCTTTTGATTCAGCTTTACGATCGTCATCACCCCAGGCGGCCCGCCTGCTTGGAAGCTCGCGTAGTTGAGATCACCTCCGGTTGATACATCCATTTCCACACCACCTGTCCAAAGCGGATCTTTCTCGCAAGGCCCAACCGATCCGATGAACAGGACTTTTTCGTTGATGGCCGGAGGCAGGACCAGCGGACCCTTGATGGTGGCGAGAGCGAGCCCTTCGATCTCAAATCGCCCGGCTAGAACGCTTTTTCCCTCATCAGGCAGGCACACATGGATTCCGCCCGCCAGCTTGCCGTCCTTCATCTCGCCAAACTCCAGCAGCATGGCAAAGCTGCCCTTGAAGCTTTCCTGACCAGTTCGTAGCCCGCTATAACTCCCCCAACTAAGATTAACCATAGGTGTTTTTGGATCGTAGGGTTGAGGCGTGGTGGTGGGAGTCACTTTGATTTTCAATCCTTCCAAACCCGGCCCGACTTCCAGCCTGGGATCAGTCACACTCAGGCTGTAAACATTTTGTTGATCATCCTTTGCAGTGAAGGTCAAAGACTGGCTCATGTTCCTGGCAGCAGGCAGAGCGGGTGAAAAATCAGGACACCCTGGCATACGCCCCCGCAGTGGAGCATCAGGAATGCGGAGCTGCTCCGGGTCCAGGGACCACGACGGCATATCGGCGGCCCCTGCATCTGCCGATGAATGCCATGCCGCGACCATCATCAAAAAACAAAGTGTGCTCTTCATAACAATAATTTTCGAATCCAGCCTGATCAAAAGGTATCCTAGATTCAAGACTAAAATCCGAGATGGCAGCGCGCTCCAGAGTTCGTGTTAGCCGCAGATTCAGGGAAGCGACAGGTGGTTTCTTCTCGCCGACCACCCCTCACTCAGCCACCACTCGGGCGGCTTTGAGATCAAAGCTGACCCAGAGGCTGGTGCCGGCTTTGGACAACAAAGACTGAGCCTGTCGGCTCTGCTGAGCGTGGACGATCTGCGCACCGGCACGCAGACGGAGGCGCTGATGAGGGCCGAAGTAGATGACCTCATCCACTAGAGCGGGAAAGCTGTTTGCGGGTTCAGTTGCAGCGGGGCACTGGGCAGAGAGATGCAGGCTCTCGGGTCGAACCATGACTCGGACGACCTCGCCGATTTTGAGTGTCGGTGTGCCGATGACGAGCGGGTGGCCAAGTCCCTCGATCGCCACCCGCACATGGCCATCTGGTAGCATCTCTTGCACGACGCCACGGAAGAAATTGGCATCGCCGATGAATCCTGCGACAAAGGCATTTGCGGGGGATTCATAGAGGGTGGCAGGCGCGGCTAGCTGCTCGACACGACCCTGATTCATGACGGCGATTCGGTGGCTCAAACTCAGTGCCTCTCCCTGATCATGCGTGACATAGATAAATGTGGTGCCGACCTCACGTTGCAGTGTCGTGAGTTCTGAAAGCATGTGCTGGCGCAGCTTCAGATCGAGCGCGGTCAGTGGCTCGTCGAGCAGCAGGACCTGCGGTTCATTGATCAGCGCTCGGGCGATAGCGACACGTTGCTTCTGACCTCCGCTGAGTTTGGCTGGGCTTTTGGCGGCGTGCTCTTCAAGCCTCACCAGTGCGATCATGCGCTCGACGGCGCTGCGAATCTCTGGCTTGGATCGTCGCTGCATTTGCAGCCCAAAGGCAATGTTTTCTGAGACGCTGAGATGCGGGAAGAGGGCGTAGTTTTGAAACACCGTATTCACCGGCCGCTTCTCCGGTGGCAGATCCGTGATGTCCGCACCTTTGAGTAAAATGCGCCCGCTGTCAGGCCGCTCAAAACCGGCTAGCATCCGCAGCAGTGTGGTCTTTCCACAGCCACTCGGGCCAAGCAGAGAGAACACCTCACCCTGCCTGATGCTCAGACTCACCGCATCCACAGCACGCAATGCGCCGAAGGATTTGGTGACGTGATCGATGACAAGGAAGTCCTGCACAGGGTGGCAGTGTTAGCGTAGAGGAAGGCGTGAGCATTCCTTTTCTTTGAAGATCACGCCCCAGCCAGCGGAACGCTCACGCGATTCCGCTACGAGACTCAGAACGCGGGCTTCGATGGGGAGTCGAAGGGATGCAGATTGTCTCCGGGCGTGATGACGAGTGGTGTAAGCGCGCCATCGGTGAAGTTGCCAAAGCCAGGGGTATTGAACTGCGGGGTGTCGGTGTAAACGTCGAAACCACTCGGCTGGCCGATGCTGACGTGCACGCCTGGATCAATGGTGACCTGACGCGCGGCGAGGACGGTCTGCGGGCTATTGAGAGAGGTGTTACCAGTGAATTGAATCTTGCCATTGCTGCCCTGCGCATAGAGATGGATGAGCTGGTCAGCATTGATGGCGGTGTTGCCAATGATGAGGCGACCATCGACGCCGAGCGTCTTGGATCGGATGGCGTCTCCGGCGAGGTTGGAGTTGTCGAGGATGACGTTTCCTTGAGGTCCCTGGGCCTCTATCAGGAAGGCTGGGCTATCTGTCTCAGCCAGGGCGCGCAGGTTGGATGAATTGCGAATGGAGATGCCGTTTTGAGCGATCATCTCGATCAGTGATCCGGCCTTGAGATCAGCATTATCGATGGTGATGTCATGGACGGCTTGGACACGTATTTGGTTCGCCTGAATGTCGGCTTTATCGGCAGCCCAGACGTCGTGACCAGCATAGACGTACAATTTACCATAAGGCACCGCGATGGTCGGTGCCGATGAGGGGGACCAGATGCTCGGCCCCTGAATGGAGATGTCTGAGTCGGCACCCTGAGCGGAAAGGAAGACGGATTGATTCGTGCCGGTGATGTGGAAGTCCCGCTCGATGGCGAGATCGTCATCGAGCGAAGTGATGGCGATGGCATCAAGCGCGGCGTCCAGTGTCAGCACGCCTGTTGCACCGGCTGATGGGAACTCGGGCAGGGTGATCGGCGAGAGCACGACGCGGTTGCGACTGGCAAAAAGAATGTTGCGTGGTCCGCGGCTGGTATCGATGTCTGGAGTGCCTACGATGTAGAGAGTTTCAAACTTAAACATGGCCCAGGTTCCAGCGTCGCTGAAGGGATTGTCGAAGTCGGTGAAGATCGGATCGATGCCATAAACAAACTCGCTGAAGTTACCATCCGTTGACGGTTTAAACGGTGCCCCCAAGGCGCTGATGATGCCAGGACTGAGGTTGTTATTGAAAACATTGATGATGCCGCGGCTGTCGATCTGGCTGGTGCCATCCACCTGACTGGTGCCGGGAATAAACGCCCGGCCACCAAGCTGTTGGGGCGTGAGCTTGCCGAGCAATTCCAGTCGTGCCTCACTGCTGAGTGTGACGGAAGTGCCGCGCCCCTCGACCATATAAGCGGTCTCTAGTAGCTCGCCTTTGGCCTTCTTCTGCTTCTGCTGATTGAGCGCGTCTTCCATCTGCTTGTCATTGCCGAGCGCGCTGAAATCTTTGCTATTCATCAGCTTTGAGGTGCGGCGTAGGCGCTGCAAGTCCACCTGCACGGGGGCTGGGAGAGATGCGGCATTCGGGTTGGTGATGAGCATGTCACCGGCAGTAATGGTGCGCAGCTCGCTGGGTTTGTTATTCAGAAAGACATCCACATCTCCTTCGATGACGATGATTTTCACAAAGCCGTTTGGATCATACTCCATCATCACGGTCGTGCCAGTGACCGCCGCTGTGATGGCAGCCGTGCGCACGGTGGCACCGCCGAGTTGCTTCGGCACTTGCAGGAGCATGACGCCCTGTTCCAGATTCACTTCACGCGACTTTGAGTCCAGACGGAAGAGTGAGTTAGCACCGAGGCGAGTGATGGTTTGATCCGTGAAACGCAGCTCAGCGCGTGATGACGCGCCGGTGGCAAGCGCGGTCTGTCCGCTGATTTTGTCGCCTATCTTCGCCGCTGCGGCTGCCTGCTGAGGTGGCACGAGACGCACGTCGTTGATAATGCGTGTAACCTCTGCTTCCTTCAGAGCTGCGGCTTGAAGAAGAGCGGGAAGGCTGAGGCTGAGGAGCAGGAATCGCTTCATGGTGGGCATTAGAATTTGAGTTTCATGCCGAGTCCCAGTCCGGCACTGACCGTTTCATAATCGAAGACCGCGATGTTGGACTCATTCAGCGCATGGCTGGCGGTGGCGTAGATTTCCATCCAGTTCTTGGGCGTGTAGCTGAGTGTGGCACCGACGACATGCAGCAGGTCTTCACGCGGTAGTTTACGGTAATTGAAATAGGTCACGCGATAGGCCAGCGACAGGGACAGATCGCGCATGATTTTGTAGCGGTAAATCAGGTCCATGGAGTACTCGTCGCGGAAGACTTGATCGACATCATTCGTGATGTCCCAGTCGGCACCCATGGCCAGTTGCAGGCTGTTTTTGCGATCAAAGGTGATGAGTCGTTGGGCACCGAAGCGGCCCGAGAAGCTGTTGAGCAGGCTGTCCTCAAAATTGTTGTTGGTGATGCGCGTGAAGCCGAATGACCCTACCAGCACCGTGTTCCAAAAACGCGGCTCCACATCCAGGATGCTGGCCATGGCCTCCATCGCCTCGAAGTCCAGCGCATTGGTCCGGCGGTAGCGGTAGAGTCCCTGGGTCAGGCCGACATCGGCAAACCAGTGACTAGCGAGCTGCTGCTGCCAGCCGATGCCCGCACGGCCACCATACATCCAGTCAGTTTGCTCACCGCTGGAGACGTTGGCTGCGTTGTTCGACCACAGCGCAAACTGGTCGGTGAAAGCGCGGAAGGGGCGGCTCTTCGGCGTCTCTTTGAGGATCAACTGCTGGCCGATGTCATCGTCCCCCTTTGAGGCAGAAGTAAAACCATTCTCCTCACCCAGATCACGGCTGCGCATTTCCTCTTCATCTGAGGTGATCAGGCTACGGCTTTGCATTCCTGATGATTCAGAAAGGCGGGACGGATCAACCTGAGCCAGTGCCAATGAGGCTAGGGACAGAGAGACCATGGAGATGAGAAGGCTCCAATTCCTCAGAAGTGTGGGGTGTAGAGATAGGCGAGAAAACATGGCTCGGTAATGCTAATTGTTAAATATAATGGAAATTATTTCAATTCGTCAAATTGAGTTATGGTTATTTTACTCATTATCTATCAATCATGAGAAGTTTTACTTAAAATCCCACTCAAGTTTTGCGCCAAGTCAGGGAGGCGATGTCGGTCTTGCACTAGAGCTAAGCCTGAACCGTCCTTGGCAAGTGCTCCGGTCTGGTCCACAGGGAGCGCCCCTCTGCCCCCGGCAGACTAACGTCCGCCTCACAAGGGGCAGACTGAAGCCTGCCCCACACTCTCATGCTCTCCGTCAACGAACTCACTCTCAGCTATGGAAATCAGCGCCTCCTCGAAGGCATCACCCTTGCGGTAAACGAAGGTGAAAAAGTCGGCCTCGTTGGTCGCAATGGCTGTGGCAAGACGAGCTTGTTAAAAATCCTCGCCGGAGTCGAGCGTCCTGACACGGGGGATCTGTCCATCCAGCGTGGACTGCGCGTTGGCTACTTGCCGCAGGAGTTTGAGCTGGATGGCACGGGCAATGTCCTGCAAAACATTCAGTCAGGCGCTGCCGATCTCGTCCGCATGATTCAGCGCTATGAAGATGGCGATGGCAGTGAGGCCGAGCTTTCAGACATGCTCCACCACATCGAAGTGGCCGATGGCTGGAATCTCGACACGCGCATCAAGTCGATCACCACCGCGCTTTCCGCACCACCGCTGGACGCTCTCGTAGCCCCGCTTTCGGGTGGAGAAAAACGCCGTGTCGCTCTCTGTCGAGCTTTAGTGGCCCAGCCTGAATTGCTGTTGCTCGACGAGCCGACCAACCATCTCGATTCCGAGTCCATCCGCTGGCTGGAAGACTACCTGAAGAGTTTCCCCGGTGCCGTCATCTTCGTCACCCATGACCGCTACTTCCTCGATGTCATCGCCACGCGCATCATCGAGCTAGCTGATGGCCGCTGCTTTTCGCATGAGGGGAATTACACCGCCTATCTGGAGAGCAAAGCCGCGCGCCAGCAGATCAATGAGCAAAGCGAGCGTCGCCGTCAGCGCTTCCTACGCACCGAACTCGAATGGGTGCGCGCCGGGGTCAAAGCACGCGGCACCAAGCAACGCAGCCGCTTGGAAGCCTTTTATGAGATCGAAGGCCAAGCCGCGCCGACTGAGGAGCGCGAGATGGATCTGCTTCTCCCCCCCGCGCTGTCGATGGGAAACATCGCCGTCGATCTCGAAGATGTCGGCGGAATGGTGATCGACGAGCAGGGCAAAGAGCGCTGGCTTTTCCGCCACCTCGACATCTCTCTGAAGCCTGGCCAATGCACTGGCATCGTCGGTCGCAATGGCGCAGGCAAGACCACCCTGCTACGTATTTGCATGGGCGAGCGCGCGCCGGATGAAGGCCGCGTCGCCATTGGCAAAAAGATCGCCTTCAACTACATCGACCAAGCCCGAATGCAGATCGCTGGCACTGGCACCGTGTTGGCTGAAGTGGCCGATCAGGACGAGACCGTTTTCTTTGGCACGCAAAAGATCAGCGCTCGCAGTTACCTGCGCCGCTTCCTCTTCAATGATGACCGCACCAACGAACGTGTGGACCGACTCTCCGGTGGTGAGCGCGCCCGACTCATGCTGGCCAAAGTGCTCAAGCGCGGCGGCAACGTCATCGTGCTCGATGAGCCAACGAATGACCTGGATCTGCAAAGCCTGCGCATTTTAGAAGAAGCCATCAGCGCCTTCGATGGCAGCGTCATCGTCGTCAGCCATGATCGTTATTTCCTCGACCGCGTGTGCGACCAGATCATCGCTTTCGAGGACGCCGGTGTTTATGTGCAGGGTGGGAACTTCAGCTACTACCTGGAAAAGCGCCGCGAGCGCGAAGTCAAAACCAAAGCTTGGAGCAACAACGCCAAAACCGAGAAGCCCACCACAGCAGCTGCTGCCGTAGCCAAGCCCAAAGCCCGCAAGCTCAGCTTCAAAGAAACTCACGAGCTGCAAAACATCGAAGCCACCATCCTCATCGCTGAGGAAAAAGTGCAGTCCATCGATGCCATTCTGAACGACCCCAGCTTCTACATCACGCGCTCCCAAGAAGCCTCCGATCTCAGCGAAGAACTCGACGCCGCGAAAGCCAAAGTCGCCAAGCTTTATGCACGCTGGGAAGAGCTGGAAGCACTCAAGGCCGCTCAGGATGCTTAGCCGTGAAGGCGTCATTCTTCATTTGACCATCTCCCCGGCCCCGCGCTCTGTCGGCGCATGTCTTCCCGACGCCACTTCTTGCTCTCCAGCGCTGCTTTTCTCACGGGCTGTCAGACCTTCCCTAGCGCTCAAACGCAACCCATGGCGGCGGGTGGGCCTTTCATGCTTGGCATTGATGTACTGGCCTCTCGTAACTTCGATCTGCTTCGCGGCAAGCGTGTCGGACTGATAACAAATCACACCAGCGTCACCGGTCGCGGTGAACTTACGCGCGTGGCCATGAAGCGCGGACTCGGCAGCGGATTGGTCGCGCTGTATGGCCCTGAGCACGGCATCGACGGCACAGTGGGCGCGGGGAAGCACATCTCGACCCGGCGTGATCACGTCACCGGACTCACCGTCTATTCTCTCTACGGCCCGACGCGCAAACCGACGCCGCAGATGCTGGCTCCGATTGATGTCATGGTCTTCGATCTTCAAGACATCGGCTGCCGCAGCTACACCTATATCAGCACCATGGTCGTGGCCATGGAGGCCTGTGCGGAGAATGGTAAAGACTTCATCGTGCTCGATCGCCCGAATCCCATGGGTGGCTGGCGCGTGGAAGGGCCACCACTGGAGCCACGCTGGAAGTCCTTCGTCAGCCAGATCCCCGTGCCCTATGTTCACGGCATGACCGCTGGTGAGCTGGCAATGATGACCGCCGCCCGTGGCTGGATAACACGCGCGCCGCGACTCAATGTGGTGAAGATGCAGAGCTGGTCGCGGAACATGGTCTGGCAGGACACGGGGCTGCGCTGGTATCGCACCTCGCCGAACATTCCCCACGCCACATCGCCCTTATATTATGTCGCCACAGGCATCCTCGGCGGTGGTGCCGCTTTAGACATCGGCATCGGCACGGAGAATCCTTTTGGTTACGCCGGAGCCAGTGGAGTCAATCCCCAGGCCATGCTCGCCGCTTGCCAGCGCTATGGCATGTCGGGTGTCTCCTTTGCACCCTATTCCAAAGGCGGCTTCGGTGGTGTGCGGCTCAGCATCGACCCACGTGCGCAGGCTGATCTCACTGCGCTAGATGTGCTCATGCTCGGCGACCTGAATCGGCTCAATGGCGGTCGCGTCATCGGGCGCATGGGCGGTGACAAATTAAATTTGTTTCACAAAGTTTATGGCAGCGAGTCGCTCTACAACAACCTACGACGAGGCGTGCCCGCCAGCAGCATCGTCAGCGGTTGGAGTGGCTTCACACGCTCCTTCCGCAGCGACCGTCAGCGTCACTTGCTCTACGCTTAAATTCAGCTCATGCATCGCACTGCCATCCTGAACGTCGTCGGCCTCACGCCCCGCCTCATCGGCGAGCACACGCCGAAGATCCGCGCGTTCATGGAAAGGAACCGCAGTGCGCTGATCGAGCCCGTCGTGCCCGCCGTCACCTGCACCGCGCAGGCGACTTATGTCACTGGTAAGTTGCCGCGTGAGCACGGAGCCGTGGCCAATGGCTGGTATGATCGCGACTACGCCGAGCATCGCTTCTGGAAACAGCCCGAGCAGCTCGTGCAGGGAGAGAAGCTCTGGGACATGCTACGCAAGCACGACCCTGAGTTTACCTGCGCCAAGGTCTTCTGGTGGTACAACATGTACTCCAGCGCCGACTACACCGTCACACCGCGCCCATTGTATCTGAGCGATGGCAGCAAAGTCTTTGACGTCCACACCCAGCCCATGGGCATGAGGGACCGCCTGAAGCGCGATCTCGGGCCATTTCCATTCATGAACTTTTGGGGTCCCGCCTCAGGCATCGAGTCCAGCAAATGGATCGCCGCCAGCGCGAGGTGGATCGAGGAGAAGCACTGGCCCACCCTCAGCCTCGTCTATCTCCCGCATCTCGATTACAACCTGCAGCGTGTCGGCTTGCAGATGGATCTGATCCGCGACGATTTAAAACTCATCGACGATGTCGTGGGCGACCTCATCAGCTTCTACGAGAAGCGACAGATCAAAGTCGTGTTGCTCTCCGAATACGGCATCACCGACGTGGATCGCCCCGTGCATCTGAACCGCATCTTCCGTGAGAAAGGCTGGCTCTCCATCAAAGATGAAGTCGGCCTGGAGACACTCGATCTCGGTAGCTCGCGTGCCTTTGCTATCGCCGATCACCAGCTCGCGCATGTCTATGTGAATGATCCCACGATCCTCGAAGAAGTCCGCACCGTGCTCGCCGCCACGCCCGGAGTGCAACAGGTACTTGGCAAGGTGGAGAAACATTACGCCGGCCTCAACCATGCCCGCAGCGGTGATCTCATAGCCGTCGCCGATGCGCGCAGTTGGTTCACCTATTACTACTGGCAGGACGATGTCAAAGCGCCCGACTTCGCCCGCTGCGTGGACATCCACCGCAAGTGCGGCTACGACCCCGTCGAGCTATTCCTCGATCCCGCTCTGAAGTTCCCCAAGCTCAAACTCGGCCTCACACTCGCCAAGAAAAAACTCGGCTTCCGCTACCTCATGGATGTCATCCCGCTCGATGCCACACTGGTCAAAGGCAGCCACGGACGCGTCCCCGAAGACACCCAAGACTGGCCCGTCCTCATCGGTGATTTCAAAAGTCTCCCCACCAGCGCCGCCATCCGTGCCGATCAAGTCTGCGGTCATTTAGCAGACATCTGCTCGCGTCTATAGCATGCACCCTCACGAGGAGTGAGGGCGACTCTTCCAAATTCAAAGAAGCCGCCTGAAGGCGTGAAGAGAGGTGATAGCGTTGCCGGCAAACGAGTTTCTATCTCGCTCTATGAGGAGGCCCCAGACACGATCAGACGGTCTTTTTAGCCTTTTTGGCTGGCGCTGCGGCTTTGGCGGCTTTGGCGGCTGGGGCGGTCTTGGCCTTGGCAGCGGGTGCTTTAGCTACGGCGGTGGCTTTCACTGCGGCAGATGCTTTGACCGGGGTCTGGCTGGCGGCCCAGTCATTGACGTGGGTCCAGGTGCTTTTGCCTTCGGCACGCACGTAGTCGGTGTTTTTGAGCAGACCACGCTGGTGGAAGCTGAGGATTTCTGCGGCGGGAAAAGGGCCGAATTCAACGAAGGAGCGGCTTAGGTAATGCATCATGTTATTGTGGAGGGGAGGTATGGAAACGGACTTTTTAGTAACAGCTAACTAGATTTGCAACAAGCAACAATCATGCCACATGATTTGAGGTGGTTGATGGCGCTCAAGTGTTTTATAATAATTATTGTAGATATATTAGGTTCGGTTAAGCTTCGGCCCTCTTAAACTCTGATGAACCCCGATGTCCTTGATACGCCTCTACCAGTGCGCGTGCGCCTGATCCCCTGGCGTGGGCCGCTGCATTTCGGCCTACTTTTGGCGACCTGTGGGGCGACTTTGTTGCTGCCTCTGCTGTATGTGCTGGCCCTGGTTGTCGGGGCAGTTCTCCTGGGCTGGCAGGGGTATCTCTGGACTCAAAATCTAGCCTATGCGGCGGCTCTGAGCTGGCGGGACCTGCTACCTCTGGGCTATCTATCGGGAGGGATGGTGACGTGGATCTTCATGCTGCGGCCTTTGCTGCCAAATAAGCGCAATCTGGGAGTGGCTCTGCAGATCACTCCGGCGAGCCAGCCTGCGATCTTTGAGCTGGTTGACGAGCTTTGCTATCATCTGCGTCTGGACCCGGTGGAGGAGGTGTGGCTGGACACGACGGCGACGATCCGCACGTCGGTCAGCGGTGGGGTGCTGGGGATCAGTAGCGGCAGGCTGGTGCTGAATATCGGTCTGCCGGTGGTGTCGGTGACCAGTGCGCGTGAGTTCGCCGCGCTGCTGGTGCGTGAGTTGTCGATGAATGCAGGCGGCCTGGGCACGGCGCTGAGCTTTGTGGTGCGTGAGCTGAACGCCTGGTTTTACCGGGCGCTGCATGAGCGTGACCCTTGGGAGCTGGACCTGCGTCAGGCGCGGGACAAGGAGACGAATTTTCAGCGCAATGTGCGTCTCATCACTTGGGTGTGGATGTGGGTGGCAAAGCTGCCTTTTGCGCTGTTCTTTTTCGCCGCTCGTGTGATCAGCGCGGCGGCCCTGCTGCGGCTGTCTGCTGGCGCGGACCGGGCGGCGGTGAATCTGATCGGGCAGGAGGCCTGGGCCAGTCTGGAAAACAAACTGGGCCTGCTGGATGCGGCCTGGGCGGCCAGTAAGGTGGAGGTGCGTCGGGGCATGACCCAGCAGCGCCTGCCAGATAATCTTTCGCTCCTGCTAGCTCGGCATGTGGCGCGGGCGGCGCGGGATCTAAAGGCGGCTCCTGCTGTCAGCCAACGCTCAAAGGTGCCTCTGGGGGAGGCGATCGTGGCGCATCTGCCGATGGATGCCCCGGCGGCGTCTCGACTGCGCGGATTCGTGGATTTATCAAGGCAGGTGACCTTTTTCTACTATCAGCATGAGCTAGGCCTGAGCTTGCATGAGCACCGCCTGGTGGCTGAGGAAGAGGTGCTGCATCAGAGTCGGCGGGATGACGATTCGCTGGTCATCATCCGCCGTTACTTCGGGGGACTCGCGCACCCAGAGCGGGCAATGTGCGGCAATGGTGTCACGCACGCCGTTTCGCCGGGGCTGATACAACTGCGGGACGAGATCCTGCGCGGGCGCGAGGAAATTAAAGAGTGGTGCAGCCGCATGAAGATGACGCTTCAGGAATGGAACATGGCCTGGCAGCGGCGGCGTGATCTGGAGGCGGCCGCGACCCTGAGCTTGGCGGGCTTTTCGGTATCGCGCGTGCAGTTTGGCACGGATGACACCAGCCCGCAGTCCCTGCGCAATGAGGCCGCACGCCAGCGCATGATCATGGAACATCTGGAGTCCGGGCTGAAGGAGTATGAGGTGCGCATGGAAAAACCCTTTGCCGCAGCACTCGGTCTGCTCTGGTGGAGTGAGGAAAGTGATCTGGATGAAGCGATGCGCGAGCGGCGCAAAGAGCTGCCGAACTGGTGCTCGGTGTATGAGTCCATGGCCACCGCCCTGCCGCATTTCCGTGAGTTGCTGACCTGCTTCTTCGCCTTTCAGACACTCGGCGCGCGCTTTGCAAACCTGGAGGACAACGGGGCCTTCTTCACCGCGCTGCAATCGGTGGTGCCAAAGATGACGAATCTAGTGCGCCAGATCATCGGTAGCATGGACGGAGCCGTGTATCCCTTTGCAGAAAATAAGAAGCCCATCGCACTCAATGATTACCTGCTACAAGGCAAGCTGCCTGAGGCGAACAGCGTCTCGATGAACCCCGGCGCTGCGGTGGATACTAAAGCCCTGTCCGCACAGATGGCCGCCTCGGCCTCAGAGGTCATCGCCCCCTTTGTGGATCGCTTCATGCAGCTCTATCACCAGTCGTATGCCTGGCTGGCGGAGACCGCCGAGCGCACCGAGAATTTTATCCTCAGCCCGATGAATCTCGGCATCGACATTGAGCTACTCATGCCCGCCGAATTTGCCCGGACACGCGACACCATGCCGCTGAAAAAGGTCGCGACCCCGGTGCACTAAAAATCAGGGCATGACGGGCAGCTCATAGCAAACCGCCTCGCGGTCATTGCGCACGATCAGGTATCTGCCAGCCAGCACGGGGTGATTCCAAGTCTTGCTGCTCAGCGCTTCGATCTTGCCCAGTTCAGTGAAGCCATCAGGCTTCGCGGCACAGAGATGCAGAGGGCCACTTTCGTTTTGGATGATGACCAGATCGTCCACGAGCAATGACTGCCCTGAAGCAAAGCGGCCCTCTTTCCACAAGCGCTCACCCGTGGCGAGATCGAGGCAAGCGAGCCGGCCATCATCAAGCCCATAGAGATGCCCGCCATGCACAGCGGGGCTGTTGAACTGGGTCTTCATCTTCATGCTGCTCCAGACTTCTGTAGCGCTCAGTTTGCCGTCAGATTCCGCTTTGATCTGAAGCATCTGGCAACCCATGCCATAGCCAGCGGCGATGAAAACCCGATCCGTGCTCACGATCACCGGTTGGGACGCCTTCGGCCATTTGTCCCCACCCCACACATGATCCAGCAGCACCGCGCCAGAAGTCGGATCATAGCCGGTCAAAGCGCGTACATTGTTGCACAAAACAAGGCGCTTGCCTGCTAAGGTAGCCAGGATCGGTGAAGCGTAACTGGCCTGATCATTCCCCGCTTTCCACAGCGGTGCGCCCGTCTCACGCTGATAAGCAAAAAGCACCGGCCCCTTGGGATTACCACCCGTCACGACCACCTTGTCATCCACGATCAGGGGCGATGCACTCACACCCCACTCAATGTTAGTCAGCTTGTTTTCAGTCAGCACTGCGCGCTGCCAGATCGGCTTCCCAGTCGCGGCATCCAGACAATTCAGCAGCCCCGTGGCACCATAAGTATAAACACGGCCGTCATGCACCGTCGGCGTCGCGCGCGGGCCATCACCGCCCTGCCATTGGAAGAAATGCGCCTTGTCAGCATGAGCCCAGAGGAGCTTACCCGTGAAGAGATCGTAGCAGGTGACGAGTTCTTCTTCACCACGCTGTTCCTGAGTGTAAGCGCGGCCCTTCACCACCGCATAGGCCGACCAACCCGCGCCGACCGCTTGACGCCACAGCTCCTTCGGCGCAGTCGTTTTCCAGTCGTGTGCCAGCTTCACACCAGTCACCACGCCATCACGATTCGGGCCAAAGAACTGCGCCACATCGGCTGCCTGGGAGAGTCGCGGATCATCACTCGTGGCGCTGATGATTCAGCCCTGATCGGAGCCATGGCAGGCCGGCTTGAGTGGGACCATTTCCACACAAAATTCGGCGTGCCCGTACCATCCACCGTGCCATCCACACGCACCGCCGCCCTTAGCCCGAAGAAGATCAGCACCACCGTGATGACTCCGAGCAATCGCGTGCGCCCCGAGAAGCGCTTGGTGAAAACAAACCAGATCAGATTCAGCATCAGCGCCAGCAGCGGAATGCCCGCCGTCAGCCAGCCCTTGAGATTGCGCTCAAACTCCGGCAACCAGCGCACATACGCGACCCCAGCGACTGCCAAAGTCAGTATGATGATGGGAAACAGCGGCAGTCGGAGCTTGGTCATGAGGGTTCACAGAAGCATCACATACGCCGATGCCACAAGTAAGGATTCCGGCGATCCACGTTGGCTGTTGGCAGACATGATCAAACAGAAACTCTCAGAATTAGATTCATCTGGCAGTCAGGCGAATGTTTCCGCAGCTTACTGGCAACGCTTTCGACATGAACCCTCGCACTATTTGCTTTAAAAGGCGGCAGGTGATTCATATTGTAAGATTCTATTTTCCATCAAATGAAGACTACGATCATTTCATTCGCTCTCGCCGCCATCTCAGTCGGGGCGATTCCTGCGTTGTTGGCCAATGACCTCAAGATACCCAATCTCACCAAGGGTGATGCCATTCCTGAGAAGGTGAAGCACGACTGGAACCTCGGCGCTATCGGCGCACGAGGCTGGATGTTTTGCGACAAAATGGTGACGAGTGACGCACGACAGATCGCCATCACCCGAGTCGAAAGGGGCTCTCCTGCGGATGGTGTGCTCGCGGTGGGTGATGTTTTGCTCGGTGTCGGCGGCAAGCCGTTTTCATACGACCCGCGCACGGAGTTGGGCAATGCGCTCACAGCCGCCGAGACCGAGGCTGGCGGTGGAAAACTGGCTCTCACTCGTTGGAGGGCCAACAAAACGGAAGAGGTCATCGTCAAACTCCCCGTGTTGGGCAGCTACAGTGCCACCGCGCCTTTTGATTGTCCCAAATCGAAGCGCATTCTGGAGCAAGGATGCGTAGCGCTCGCGGCTCGCATGGCTGATCCCGCTTACAGCGCTGGGCCGAACAAAGAACCCATCACTCGATCACTCAATGCGCTCGCTCTCCTGGCCAGCGGTGAGCCTTCCTACCTTCCGTTGATCAAAAAGGAAGCCCTCTGGGCTGCGGACTACTCAGCCGATAACATGCAAACGTGGCGTTACGGCTATGTCATGATGCTGCTCTCCGAGTATGTAATGGCGACCGGTGATGCATCCGTCATGCCAGGGCTGAAGCGTCTCGCACTGGAAGCCGCGAAAGGGCAGAGCGCGGTGGGTTCTTGGGGACATGGATTCGCCAAGGCCGATGGCCGTCTTCGCGGTTACGGGATGATGAACTCGCCCGGCTTGCCTTTGACGATCTCGCTGGTGATGGCGCGTGAAGCAGGCGTGAAAGACCCTGCGGTGGAGCTTGCCATCGAGCGCAGTGCGAGGTTGCTGCGCTTCTACATCGGCAAGGGAGCCATTCCCTATGGCGATCATCATCCGTGGATCGAAAACCACGACGACAACGGCAAGTGCGGCATGGCTGCGGTGTTGTTCCATTTGCTCAGTGAGTCGAAAGGCGCGGAGTTCTTCTCTCGAATGAGCATCGCCTCGCACGGCCCGGAGCGCGACACCGGACACACGGGCAATTTCTTCAACATCCTGTGGTCGATGCCGGGCGTGGCGCAGTCCGGCCCTCAAGCCACCGGAGCATGGATGAAGGAGTTTGGAGCGTGGTATTTCGACCTCGCAAGGCAATGGGACGGCAGCTTCCTTCATCAAGGCCCACCCGAGAACAACAAAGACAGCTACGCAGGCTGGGACTGCACCGGCAGCTACCTGCTCGCCTATGCGATGCCGCTCAAAAAAATCATGCTCACCGGCAAACGCCCCTTTAGCGCTCCGCAACTCGACGTAGCAGCCGCACAGGCACTCATCCTCGACGGACGCGGATGGAGTAACAAAGACCGCAACAGCGCCTATGACCGACTCAGCGCTGACCAGCTCATCCAGCGCCTCGGAAACTGGTCACCCATCGTCCGCGAGCGTGCAGCGATGGCGCTGTCCAGCCGCAAGGATGAGCCCGTTCAACCTTTGCTCACACTGCTTGATTCACCAAGCTTTGATGCCCGCTACGGTGCCTGTCAGGCTCTGGTCGCGCTTCGCGGGCGCGGAGCACCTGCGGTTGACGTGCTTCAGAAATCATTGGCCGCAAAAGACCTGTGGTTGCGTATCAAAGCAGCCGAGGCGCTGGCAAGCATCGGCGCTCCAGCCATGCCAGCAGTGCCGCAACTGCTCGAACTGCTCGCTCAGGTGGACACCGAGAACGATCCGCGTGGCATGCAGCAACGTTACCTGACCTTCGCCCTGTTTGAAAACCGCGACGGCATGCTCAATCGGTCACTCGACGGCGTGGATCGCAAAGCGCTCTACAGGGCCGTGCAGGCTGGACTTCAAAACCAGGATGGCCGCGCACGTGGCAGCATCGGCTCGGTGTATCGCAATCTCTCCGCCGAAGAAATCCGCCCGCTGTTGCCCGCTATCCATCAAGCCATACTCGAACCTGCCCCCAGCGGCGAGATGTTTGCCGACAACATTCGCGTCGAAGGTCTCCGCCTCCTGGCTAAACACCACATCCAGGAAGGCATCAGCGCCTGTGTGAACTATACGCGTGATCAAAACCCCTGGGCCAGCCAGAAACGCACGCCCGAACTCATGAAGATACTCCTCAGCTACGGCACCCACGCGAAGTCAGTCATTCCCGAGCTGACACGCCTCGCCGACTACTTTGAAAAAGACGAAAAGGACTTCCCCAAGAACCTCATGCTTATGAAAGCCGAATGCGTCCGCGAGACCATTCGCGAAATCGAGGCATCGACGGAGTCGCCGGAACTTATCAGCCTTAAATAGCGAGAGTTGCTGGTAAAAGATGGACGGTAAAAGATAAGACCTCTGCGATTCATCATCTTTTGCCGTTCATTTTTTACCGGCCTTCATTCTGCTGCCAATCTTATCATCGAACGATCATGAACCTCCTCCGCATCCTTGCAGCCTTCATCCTTCTCTCTGCATCTGCCGCCCGAAGCGCCGACACCGACACGAAAACTCTCCGCGTCTTCAT
The DNA here is from genome assembly GCA_964583255.1 of uncultured Prosthecobacter sp. Lineage (GTDB taxonomy): Bacteria > Verrucomicrobiota > Verrucomicrobiia > Verrucomicrobiales > Verrucomicrobiaceae > Prosthecobacter. The sequence continues at coordinate 23,209 of CAZOVY010000042.1, read as the reverse complement.
CTTCGCGGGCCAGTCGAACATGGTGGGCACGCATTCGAAGGTCGTGGACATCCAGCGATTCCCGCCGTTTTCGGATCTCGATCAGCCGCAGAAAGACGTGCTGTTCTCCTACAAGCTCGGGCGCGAGAACATGGAGACCTCGGAAGGCTGGATTCCGATGCAGCCGAGGCGTGATTACTTTGGGCCGGAGCTGAGCTTTGCCAAAAAGATGTCGCAGAGCATCGAGGCACCTATCGCGGTCATCAAAGTGGCCTCGGGTGGGACGACGTTGGGCAAGGACTGGAACCCCGACATGCCGGACGGCTTCAAGCTTTACCCGCTCGCCTTGGAGCATATCCGATCATCGCTTGCGGAGTTGAATCGAAAGAAGATCGCGTATCGCATCGAGGGCTTCGTGTGGCACCAGGGTGAGAACGACATGTTCGACAAGGCCTTCAAGCCTGCCTACGCGGCGAACTTGAAGAACTTCATCGCGTGCTGGCGTCGCGATTTGAAGCTGCCGAACCTGCGCTTCTACCTCGGCGAGCTTTGCACGAAAACGATCTGGGGCATGGACAACCGCGACAACATGCTCGCCATCCGCACTGCGCAAAAGGCCGTCACCGCCGCTGATCCGCTCACGGAATACATCCCCACCTCGCACGACGCGGTGGAGATCGGCGGCGAGGCAGGACTGCACTATCACTACGGCACGCTCGGGCAGCTCGAGCACGGTGTGAATCATGCGGATGCGTATCTGCGCACGCTCGGCATCCAAGCCGGCACCGACAGGCCGCTCAAAGCCTGGCCTTATGCCAAAGGCAGTGCGGTGAAACTCTTCGTCCTCGCCGGACATCGCAACATGGAGGGCGAACGTGCTTTCAAACAAGAACTCGGCTCGGCGGCGGGCGATGATGCGCAAATCGCCTTCAAATACAGCCTGGGCGGCGGCTTCAAAACCTCAAAGGGCTGGGAGCCTCTCGGCCCAGCGGGTCCCTACGACACCTTTGGGCCGGAGTTGAGCTTTGCGAAGACGCTGCGAGCCGCAGAGAAAGGCAACATCGCCATCGCCAAGTTCACGCACAGCGGCACGCAGATGAATGACTGGACGCCCGAGGGCACGACGGCCAAAGACATGCATGTTTATCCAGCGTTCATCGAGTTCATCCGCAGTGCGGTTCAGGACCTGAAGGATCAAGGCCACACCGTGGAGCTGGCGGGCATCTTTTATCACGCGGGCGAAAATGACATGGCCTTTGGCGGATACCGCAGACAAGCAGCGAAGTGGCTGCAATCGACCGTGGCACAAAGTCGTCAGGATTTGGCAATTCCTTCTTTGAAGTGGTTCGTGAGCCAACAACCGCCGCCGGATCAAAAAGGCCTCAGTAACCTCGACATCACCGCTGATCTCGCGGCCATCGCGACTGCTGATCCCGCTTTCATTCACATCAAGGCCTTCGATCTGCCGCCACAGCGCGAGAAGCTCGTGCTCGACACCGCAGGCGTGTTGAAGCTGGGCGAGGTGCTGGCGCAGAGTTACATCGGGCACCCTTGATGAACGGAATCGTGATTGAAAGACGGCTCACAACAGCTTCTCCCGCAGTGCTCTTGCCACGGCGGCGGCGCGGCTGCGGACGCCGAGTTTGCCGTAGAGATTGCGGGTGTGGGTGTCGGCAGTGTGGATGCTGATGTCGAGACTTGCGGCGATCTCTTTCGCGGTGAGGCCGTCCACCATGTGGCGCAGCAGTTCCAGCTCTCGCGGGCTGAGGGCGATGGCAGAAGTCACGGGCTTGGTGAGGCGGGCGAGGAGTTTCACGACGCTGGCGGCGACGTGCGGTGACATAGGCGAGCCTCCGTGGAAGGTTTCGATTATGGCCTCGGCGATCTCGTCTGGTGTGGAGGTCTTCAGCAGGTAGCCGCAGGCTCCGGCACTGATGGCCTGGCTGATCTTGGCTTCGTCCTCGAAGACGGTGAGGATGACGACCCGGCAGTCGGGTGCGTGCTGGTGGATGTCGCCGAGGATATCCAGGCCGCTGCGGCCCGGTAGGCCGACATCGAGCAACAGCACCTGGGGTTTTTCATCGCTCTGAACGAGGGCGGCGAGCATGCTTTCCGCATTGGCAAAGGAGCGCGGAGGAGCGAGGCCGCGCCGGGGCGTGCAGAGGCGTTCGAGGCTGCGGCGGAAGGCGTCGTGATCTTCGACAAACCAGACGCGGATGGGATTGGGCTCGTTCATGCGGGAAGGATGAGGGTGACGCGGGTGCCTTTGCCGGGCTTGCTTTGGATGTTGAGTTCCGCGCGCAAGGTGGCGGCGCGTTCGCGCAGGTTGGACAGGCCGTGGCCGGAACTCTGGTCCGAGGGATCGAAGCCGATGCCGTCGTCGCTGATCTCGACGGTCATGCGGCCACGATTTTGGCTGGTGTGGAGGCGGACACGCTTGGCTCGCGAGTGTGTGGCGATGTTGTGCAGCACTTCCTTGATGAACAAATACAGTTCCCGCCGGGTTTCCAGGCTGGGGCTGTCGGCATGGAGCTGGATATCAATGTCGATGCCGCGCAGCAAGCGTTGGGCGAGTCCATGCAGGACGGCGCTCCATTCCTCGGACTCGCGATCACTGCGGCGGCTTATAAGGCGGACCATGTCGCGCATGGAGTCGGCACTCTCGCGGGCGATGGTCTGGACCTCGACCAGATCGGCGCGCATGCTTTCGGGGGTGGCGTCATCCTGAGATGCGTAGGCGGAGATGAGGGCGATGCTGCCGAGATTGGAGCCGATTTCATCATGCAAATCACGGGCGAGGCGCTCGCGGAGGCGCTCGGCATCCCGACGGCGCACGCGGCGCTGATGGATGAGGCCCCAGATGAAGCCGCCTATCAGCAAGACGCCGGCGGCGATGCTGCCATGCACGAGTTGGTCCTGACTTTTGGCCTGCAGGGCGATGAGTCTGGTGCTGAGGGCGGCATGTTCGCGTTCTAGGGATTGGCGACGCTGTAATCGCTCAAGCCAGTCGGGCAATGGAAGCAGCGGCCCGATGTTGGCTTTTCCATCCGTGAGGGCGGCGAGGCTGTAGGCGGGATCATCGAGTTGGTCGCTGGCGAATGCTTTGGCATGAAGGGCAACATTTTTGCCTCCGACAAAGGCCATGATCTCGGAGAGGGCGAGCAGGAAATCGCCGGAGCGCTGCCACAGGGAAAAGGTGGTCAGGCGGATGGCGCGGACGGGCTGTTTGCGCAGGGCGAAGCTGACGAGATTCGCCGCAGGGGTGGTGAAGGTGCGATTCTGGAAGTCGGCGACGATTTGCGGATCGCTGAAGTCTTCGCTGGCAGAGACTTCAAGACGAAAGCGTTCGGGAAAGCCGTAGGCACTCCAAGTGGGCATCTCGCGGCGAGGCATCGGCACGAGCGTGATTTCATCCAGCTCGACTGTGCGTGGCAAAATGATGCCCACGTGCTTCTGATCGCGGCCTGACTTGGCAAGAGCGCTGTGGAAGCCTTTCACGACAGGAGCCCCAGGCAGCACGGGAAGGTCTAGAGGCGTGATGTGGTCGGTGAGGTTCTCAACGCTCCACGCGGGAGGCTGCTGGCGGCTGGTCGATGCCGTGACGGCCGCCCCAAGCGCCACATTGCGGTTGCCGGAGAAGACCATCAGTTCTGAAAGCGCAAACACATGCAGTTCATTCCGTTGCCAGGGCTTGGTGACGGTGACGCGGATGTGCAGAGCTTTCACCGGCGTGATGCGTTTTAGCACCGGGAATCCGTCGGGATTGGGCAGGTCGGCGGAGGATTCGTGGATGATCTGGGAGCGTCCCGAGGCATCCGTGATCTCGATGCGGTGACGCAGGGGGAAACCGAAGCAGGTGCCACGACCATCGTCACTGCGCACGGGCACGGGTATGAAAGCGACGGCATCCACCAGTGATTCCTCCGGCAGTGTCACCTCCACCCACAGCGGCTCGTCGTCGCTCAGTTGGCTGCCCTGGAAACCTCTGCGGCTGGAGGTGTGCGCCATGCGCGCCTCCGGCAGCAGTTTCAGCTCGGCCTCGATCACCTGCATGCGTTGGTGCCCTTGCTCAAGCTCCGCCCGCGACCAGAACGCAAGCCGCTCGGTCCACGGAGCCGTGGACTGGGCGAGCAGGCTGGCTGCGAGAAGGGTGACGATTTTCACAAGCAGATGAGTCGGAGGACGTTCGGGCTGATTGACCGATGAGTATCTTGGCGACAAGGCTAGCATCTCCAGACGATCCTGCCCACCTCCCGTATTTTCGTGAGGGGTCAAAGGGTGGCGTTTGCCTCATGATGAGTCTTTTCAACCATGATGAAGCGTTTCAATCTCCTCCTTCCTGCACTTGCTGTCTGCCTGCTTGTTGGGCTGCTGGTATGGCATTCTGAGACGCCGCCGGCATCACAGACCGATGCTGTGAAGAAGGTGGTAGTTTCGCCAAAGCAGCCAATGGCTGCACCCCTGCGGGAGCCAGTAAATGCGCAGGGCCGCCTGACTTCGGTGGCTTCGGGCAGGCTTAATCGGCCGCTGACGGGGCTTTCGGACTTGCGGTTGCCGGAAGCGGCGGAGGTGCGCTGGCTAGAGCCGGTGGTTGAGCCGGTGTTTGAGGAGTTTCGGCGGTGGGCGGAGAGTTTTGTCGCGTCGGGCTTGGATGGGGACAAGGGCGTGGAGCTGGCTTTGCAGCGGCGGCAGGAGATGCTGGACTTGATTGATAAGAATCCACGCAGGGCGCTGGAGTTGGCGGTGCCGGAGTCGGTGCGGCGGCGGTTGCCGGCTGGGGTGGTGGCTTTGCTGGAGCAGCGGGTGGAGGCTCGGGGGGATTTGCTGGTGCAGGCGACGACTTCTGACAAGGGAGGTTGCCAAATCTCGCGCACGGCGACTCTGCGCGATGGAAGGGTGTTTGAGGCGCACACGTTTGGGCGTCGTGGTGCCATGCCGACTCGCGATGGCATCGCGATTCATGGTGTGGCGCTCGATGGGAAGCTGGCGATGGCAGATCTGCCGGGGCGCGTGCTGGAGTCGGTGGAGGTCGCGGCGAGAATGGCTGCGGGGATGAAGATGGAAGCTGGCGCTGATTTGCCGGACACGGCGACTCAGGCTCAAACGGATGATCTAAATGAAGTGGTGATCGCGTGGGACGACCGACGCATGACTCGATTCCGTGGCAAGGCTCTGGCTATTGCGGCTTTGATTGATGCGGAGAGCGGAGAGCAGTCGGTCGCGCCTGCGATTGATGGTTCGGACCTTGATGGCGTGATCGCTGCAAGCCCATGGACGGAGGGGCAGAAGACGCTGCTCATCATCCGCGTGGATTTTCCCGACTACCAAGGGCAGGTGGTGAGTGATGCCACGCTGCAGCAGCTCATCGCGGACATGAACACGGTCTATACCGACATGTCCTCGGGCAAGGCCTCGTATGCGCTGCTGGGGCAAGGCTCAGTGATCACGCCGACGGTGCGGATGCCGAATGCATCGTCGGTGTATGCCAGTCACACGAAGTTGAACCGAGTGCTAACAGATGCGCGCGCGGCGGCTGCGGCGGCGGGTTACAACTACCTGAACTACACGCATGAAGTGGTCGTCACCGGTGCCACGCCCGTCGTCCCGGCCACCGCGGGTGTGGCGAATGTGGGCGCGCGGGGTGCATGGTTGCAGAACGCGCAGTGGAACCTCAAAACCTGCGCACATGAGATCGGGCATAACTTTGGTCTGCCGCACGCGGGTGCCTGGGACACGGATGACGGCAGCGTGATCGGGACTGGTGCGGTGTGGGACTACGGCAATGAACTCGACATCATGGGCGTGGGGAGTCCATCGACTTTTCTGCGGCACTTCGGCGCCACGTTCAAAGAGTTCCTCGGCTGGCTGCCTACGGCAGACGTGGTGAAGATCACCTCCGATGGCAGCAGCACCACGCGTATCCGGGCGATGGATAAAGTGCAGACGGATGGGAACAAGCGCGCTCTGGCCGTGGATCGCGCAGGCAGCACGGATGACTACTGGGTGGAATACCGTCAGCTCTACGGCACCAGCTATGATTTGCGGGATGCGGTGGTGGTGAACTGGGCCAGCATCAGTGGCGGTTACCAGCAGCCTCTGCTTCTGGATATGAAGCCTGGAACCTCGGACAAAAAAGATGCTTCTCTTCGCATGGGTGTCACCTTCTCCGACACGGCGGCGGGCATTCACATCACACCCGTGGGTCGCGGCACGGATGGCGATGGCGTGGGCTGGATGGATGTCAGGGTGAATCGCGGCACCTTTGCTGGCAATGTGAAGCCCACGGTCTCTCTCGGCTCCACCAATGCCAATCCGGCAGTCAATACGAGCGTGACCTTCACCGCCACCGCCAGCGATCCGAATGGCGACACGCTGGCCTATTTCTGGGACTGGGGTGATGGCACGACGACACCCAACAACAGCGCCACCGCGAGCAAAAGCTGGAGCACGTCTGGCACCAAGACGGTGCGCTGCATTGTCTCGGACATGAAGGGCCTGACCACCACGACCTCGCTGCTCGTGACGGTGGGCACCACCAACACTTTCTCGATTCAAGGCACGGTGAGCACCACACTCGGCGCGCCGATGCAAGGCGTCGTGGTGAGTGCCTCGCCCACACAGAGCGACACGACGGATGGCGACGGTGCCTACTCCATCACGGGACTTGCGGCGGGCAGCTACACACTCACGGCGACTAAAACAGGCGCGAGTTTCGTGACCAGCGGCTTCACCAATCCGGTGACTGTCGGCCCCAATCAGTCTGGCAAAAACTTCCTCGCACCGCCCGGCGCACCCGTTTTCACCGCTGAGATGAAAACCGGCCTCACAGATCAAGGCTCCAGCACGGGAGCGATTACCCTGCCTCTCGCCGATGCGGACACGGCGCTGACCGCGCTCACCCTGACCGGAGTTTCTTCAAACCAAGCCATCATTCCGGATGCGAGCATCACCTTTGGCACCGTGGGCACCACACGCACCATCACCGTGTCTGCCGCCAGCACGGTGAACGGCTCAGTGGACATCACGATCACCGCCACCGATCCCGAAACCAACTCCGCCAGCTACGTGTGGCCGGTCACGGTGAATGCGAAACCCGTGCTCGCTGCAGGCACTCCCAGCACGGCTGAGAACACGCCCGTGGACATCGATCTGCGTGCCTATGTCTCGGATGACATCACTCCCGATGAGAAGCTCTTCTTTGAGGTGGATCGCGTGCGCAATGGCAAGATGACGCTGATGCCAGATGGCTACACCGCTCGCTTCACACCGAACCCGAACTTCAACGGCACCACCAACTATCGCCTTGTGGTGCGGGATCAATCGCTGGGGCCGAACTTCCGTTTCCTCTATGACTTCGAGCCGCCAGACACGCACGAGGATGCGCTGACCACCGACCAATCGAACTTCAATCGCACTGGCACGCTGCAATCCATCAATGGGGGCACTTACGCTTATGATGCCAGTGTGCCGACCGCCTTGGCTCCGCAGTCAGCGAATGGTTTGGTCTTTGCCCAGAACGGCGCGAGCGGAGCCCGGCTGCGGCGCACGCTGACCACCTCGGATCACAATTTGAACGATGCCGACTGGACCTTCTCCGCCTGGGTGAGGCGCGGCGGTGATGACACCGAGGATTTTGTGTTTCATCTCGGCGATGGCGATGGTCACGGCATCGAGAGCGAGTTGGAGCTATTCTTTGTCGCCGGAAGCGATGTGCTGAAGCTGCAAAAATGGGGCGCTGGTGGCTTGGAAAAAGAGATCGTCTGCTCCGACATTCCTTCCGGTCAGTGGCATCACATCACGCTGAGCTATGATCGCACCGCGACCAACACCGGTGACTTTTACCTCTACGTTGGCCAGTTCCTGCGCGGCAGTGTCACAGCGACGACGATGAACGTGAACCAAGCCGCTCCCGTGGTGGCAGGCGGGCACAACAGCACCACAGCGAATGTGGATCGTTGGTTCGATGGCGTGATGGACGAGGTCTTGTTCCAGGCCGGACTCTCCACCCGCAGCGAGATCTTCAATCGGGCGCGCATGGGAGCGCGGCATCACCACGGCCTCAGCGTCATCGGCAACAACTTGTCCCTCACTGTCACGGGCACGAATCAAGCACCATCCATCGTTGCGGTGCCTGATCGTTACGTGCCGGTCAATGCCACATCATCGCCCGTGAACGTGCGTTTGTCCGATGCGGAGACCGAAGCACGCAGTCTCACGCTCACCGCCGTTTCTTCAAACCAGACACTCCTCCCGAATGCCAGCGTCACCGTCGGCGCGGCACCGGCTGCATGGACGAGCTCCGACATCGGCACCATCAGCACCGCAGGCAGTCTGACCGAGAGCCGCGGCACTTACATCGTCAATGGCGCAGGCGCATTGGGCATCGGTCCCGCTGCGGGCGATGCCTTCCGCTGGGTGCGACAGAGTTTCACAGGCGATGCCGAGATGATCGCGCGAGTTGTTTCCGTGGATCACACCGCATCCAATGCGGAAGCAGGCCTCATGATGCGCGAGTCCACCGCTGCCACCGCCCGCTTCGTCAGTGTGCGAGTCACCGGCAGTGATGGCGTTAATTTTGTGCAACGTGGCACCGCTTCCACCGATGCCGTGGTGACCGCCACGCTGCCGCTCGCCAGCGCACCCTGCTGGCTGCGACTCGTGCGCACCGGCAGCATTTACACCGCCTACTTCGCCACCGACACCGACGGCATCGCAGGCCCCTGGCAAGCCGTCGGCACGGAGCAAACCGTCGCCTTCACCGGCACCACGCACGACATCGGCATGGCGGTATCGAGTCGCGTGGACACCACGCTTTGCGCGGGCGTCTTCGACAACCTCGGCGGCACCGTTTTGCGCGGCGGCGAGCGCACCGTCTCGCTCACGCCCGCCGCAGGTCAGTCCGGCAGCAGCGTCATCACACTCACCGCCAGCGATGGATCGCTAACGGGGAACACGAGCTTCAACGTGATCGTCGATGGCGCACCCGCGAGCACCACCGTCTGGAACGCCACCACCACTGGCACGCCCAACTGGAGCAGCAACGCCAACTGGACCGGCGGCGTGCCACCACCGAGCAGCCGCTTCTCCACCGTGCAGTTTTTCACCGGACAAACCTTACCCGCAGGCACCATCACCTCCAACAACGACACCGTCGGTGGTCATGCGCTGAACGTGCTCACACTCGGCGGCACCGGCCCCACCAGCGGCAGCACCACGATGACACTCGGCGGCAATGCCTTGCTCCTTCGCCGCGAGTCGCTGCTCGATCCCGTGGTCAATCTCACCGCCACCAACGGCACCGGTTTTATCTGGAACGTCAGCGCACCCGTGACGATGGAGGACAGCACCACCTTCCAAGGCGCAGGCACCGCCACCTTCAACTTCAGCGGCATCCTCAGCGGCGCTGGCAACCTCATCAAATCAGGCACGAGCAAACTCATCCTCGCTGGCGCAAACGACTACACCGGGTCAACCACGATCAGCGGCGGCATCTTGCAGATCGGCGATGATGGAGCCACCGGCTCACTGCCCGCTGGCGCGGTGGTGAACAACGCCACGCTGCGCTTTGACCGCACCGGCACGCTGCTCGTTCCCAATGCAATCAGCGGCAGCGGCGCAGTCACGATTGATTGCCCCATCAACGCAGGCACCATCGTCTTCAGCGGCAGCAACAGCTTCACCGGCAATGTCACGGTCAACTCCGGGGCTTTGCGCATCACCAACAGCATCGCACTCGGCTCCACCTTCTCCACGAAGAACATCATCCTCACCAATGCAGTGGCAGGCAATCCCCAGCTCAGGCTCGATGGCAGCAACGGCCCGATTGATCTGCCCGCAGGCTTCATTTTCAAGATCGGCAATGCCGCCGGAGCCATCTTCAATGAGGCAGGCGACAACATCCTGCGCGGTAACATCGTGCTCACCAGCGGAGGCAACACCGACAACCGTGTGTCCACCGTTGCAGGCAGTCTTCGTCTGGCGGGAACCATCACCAACGACACCGCTGTTGCGCGAACCTTCGTGATCGGAGGCGCAACTGGCACAGGACAGGTGGAAGGCAACATCAGCGACGGAACGCTCACGGGCGGCACCATCGCCTTGAGAAAGATCGAGAATGGCACCTGGACTCTCACGGGCGCTAACACCTTCACCGGAGCCACCACACTGAACGCAGGCACTTTGCGCATCAACGCACCAGGCTCGCTTCACGCCAGCAGCGCCGTCACCGTGAACGCCGCTACACTCGGCGGCGATGGCACTATCGGCGGCTCTGTCATTGTCAATGCCTCCGGACGCATCGCTCCTGGCTCCACCACAGGCTCCGCAGGCACGCTCGCCATCGGCGGCGGCCTCACCGTCACCGCCATGACCACCGGCACAGGCAAACTCGTCTTTGAACTCGGCGCTCCCACCGCCAGCGACCGAGTCACCGTCGGCGGCACCTTCACCTTCGGCACTGGCACCCTCGGCATGGACGATTTCACTTTCACCGCCCTCAGCGGCCGCACCGCAGGCACCTACAAGCTCATCACCAGTGGCGGCATCAGTGGCACCCTGGACTCCGCCAAGCTCACCGGCACCCTCGGTGCCTTCAACGCAACTCTCAGCCTCAACGGCAACGACCTCGAACTCACCCTCGTGCACCCCTTCACCATATGGCAGAGCCTCAACGGCACCAGCGGCAGCATCGCCGCCGATCACGATGCAGATGGCGTCCCTGATGGCATCGAGTTCTTCGTCGGTGGAACCAGCAACACCACTGGCCAGACCGTTCTGCCCGGCATCACCAACACCAACGGCACACTAAGCATCACCTGGACCAAAGGCCCCGGATACCCAGGCATCTACGGCACCGACTTCGTCATCGAAACCTCCACCACCCTCACCGGCACTTGGCCTACCGAGACCGTGGGTGTGAATGTCACCCTCACTGGCAACAACGTCACCTACACCTTCCCCACCGCATCGGGAGACAGAAGATTCGTGCGCCTCAAGGTTATGTCACAATGAGGCAGCTTGCGCTGTGCGGCTTTTTACGATCCCAGGGTCCATCTGCGCCAAGACAGCGAGAGTTTTTGTGCCAAGCTCCGAAGCGTGAAACCATTCCTTGTCTTCGTCTCCCTCGTCGTCCTGCTACTGCATTTGTGGTCTGCTGAGATCATCGAAGGCGAGATGGCCGGTTATCTCTTCGCACCGGCAGAAAAGGTGCTGGAGGAGTTCAATGGCGGCTTTTCGTTATATGCGGCGGCGTGGCCGCTCGTCGTTGCTTATCCGGGGCATCGGTTTCAGACGGGGCTTTGCGGCACGTGATCGCATCCGCAGTGGTCAGACACGGAGTAGCCGAAGGAGAAATGCTACACGGACATCGAGGGCGGGCTCGGCTGGTGGCGTGACTCGTATTGCTGCTGTCGCTCAAATACAAAATAAGTTCCTCCGCAGGCGCGTTGAAGCTCGGTGAGGTCCCGGCAAGGGGTTTTATTTGGAACATCCATGAAGCTGCTCATCCCCATTCTTCTAACCTTTGCTTTCATTTGCACGGCGAGCGCGCGACCCAACATCGTCGTCATCATGGCGGACGACTTGGGCTGGCGGGATCTACACTGCTATGGCAACGCGCAAGTGGACACGCCGTGCCTGGATCAACTGGCCAAGGAGGGCATGCGCTTTACGAACGGCTATTCCGCCGCTCCGGTGTGCACGCCCACGCGGGCGGCGATGATGACCGGGCAGTCTCCAGCGAGATTGCGCATCACGAATCATGCCCCAGGGAACCCGGATGGCTTTGCCCTCAAAGATTCTCCCCTGCACGAAGCTGAGAACATCCGCCACCTGCCGCTCGCGGCGGTGACCATCGCGGAGCGACTCTCCACGGCAGGCTACGCCACGGCTCACGTGGGGAAGTGGCATCTTTCGCATGTGACTCGTGGCGAGACGGGAGTCGCGGAAACGGATCTGCGCCCCGAGAAGCAAGGTTTTGATGTCAATTTGGGAGGTTGCTCCAGCGGCGGGCCACCCAGCTACTTTGCGCCGTATCGCAATCCGGCACTGATCGATGGGAAGCCGGGTGAATACCTGCCAGAGCGACTCGCTGACGAAGCCATCGCCTTTGTTCTTCAGCACAAGAGCGGTCCCTTCTTCCTGAACTGGTGGCCCTACTGCGTGCATTACCCGATGCAGGCGCGTGAGGCCTTGATCGCCAAATACCGCCAGCGCACCAGCATCAAAGATCCCGTCTATGCCGCGATGATCGAGGCGATGGACACCGCTATTGGTCACTTTCTGAAGGCTCTCGACGAGGTCGGACTGCGTGACAACACCCTGGTCCTCTTCACGTCGGACAACGGCGGATACAATGGTGACAATCGCCCGCTTCGCGGGCTCAAAGGAATGCTCTACGAAGGTGGCATACGGGTGCCCTGGATCGTTCGCTGGCCGGGCAAGGTTGAGCCCGGCAGCGTCAATGAGACGCCTGTGATCAGCACAGACTGCTACCCGACACTCCTCGACGTCGCTGGCCTGCCACCGACCGAGAATCATCCTCTCGACGGCAAAAGCTTGCTGCCATTGCTCACTCGATCGCCCGGCTTCCAACGCGACACCCTTTACTTCCACTATCCCAACTACGCCTTTCACCAAAAAAACCGCCTCGGCAGCGCGATCCGCGAAGACTCCTACAAGCTCATTCGCAACTACGACGATGACTCGCTGGAACTCTACGACCTGAGCACCGACATCGGTGAGAAAAGCAACTTGGCCAGCCAGTCTCCTGACCTCACCCAACGTCTGGCAGCCAAGCTCGATGCCTGGCTCCGAGAAATGGGTGCTCGATTGCCGGTGAAGCTACCTCCGAAGTAATCAATCCACATGAATTCGGTCCTTTCTCTCATTCTCATTCTGGGCATGCCGGTGGCTACGCTCATCGCTGCCGATTCGTCTTCGAAGAAGCCGAACGTGCTCTTCATCGCCGTCGATGATCTCAATGACTGGATCGGCTGCCTTGGTGGCCATCCACAGACGAAGACACCGAACTTAGACCGGCTCGCGGCGAGTGGCGTGTTGTTCAAGAACGCGTATTGCGCCGCAGCATCGTGCAATCCTTCGCGCACGGCCATCATGAGCGGACTGCCGCCACACCGCTCGGGCCTTTACAACAACCGGCAGAAAATGCGCGAGGTGCTGCCGGACTCGGAGTTGCTGCCGAAATACTTCTCGCGGCACGGCTACTGGTCCGCCGGTTCGGGCAAGATCCTCCACTACATCATCGATCCGGCATCGTGGGATGATTACTTCCCCGCTAAGGCGAAGGATGATCCGTTCCCACGCACGTTTTATCCCGCGAAACGACCGGTAAATCTGCCGCGCGCGGGTGAATGGCAATACGTGGAAACCGACTGGGCTTCGCTCGACGTGACGGATGAGGAGTTCGGTGGCGACTGGCTCGTGACGAAGTGGATCGGCGAGCAACTTCAACTCAAGCACGACAAGCCCTTCTTCCTCGCCTGCGGATTGTATCGTCCCCACGAGCCGTGGTTTGTGCCGAAGCAATACTTCGAGCCGTTTCCGCTGGAGAGCATCCAGCCCGGTCCGGGCGTTAAAGCCGGCGATCTCGATGATGTCCCGCCCGCAGGCCAGAAACTCGGGCGCAATCGCTACTTTGAGCACATCCAAAAGCACGGCCAATGGAAACAAGGCATCCAGGCCTACCTCGCCTCCATTCACTTCGCCGATGCGATGGTCGGTCGCGTGATGGATGCACTGGAAAAGAGTCCGCAGCGTGACAACACCATCGTCGTGCTTTGGAGCGATCACGGCTGGCATCTCGGCGAAAAGGAGCACTGGCAGAAGTTCACCGGCTGGCGCGTCTGTGATCGTGTGCCGCTCATCATCCGCGTGCCCAAAGGCATCGCCGCCCTGCCCGAAGGCACGCACGCAGGCTCGGTCTGCGACCGCGTGGTGAGCCTCGTCGATCTCTTCCGCACCCTCACCGACTTGTGCGGATTGCCCGACAAACCCGACACCATGGGCCGCAGCCTCGTCCCCTTGTTGCGCGATCCCTCCACGCCCTGGCCGCACGCCGCGATCACCCACCTCGATCAACCCGAGAGCTACGCCATCAGCACCGAGCGCTGGCGCTACATTCACTACAAGGGTGGCGACGAGGAACTCTACGACATCGAGAGCGATCCGCATGAATGGACCAATCTCGCGTCCAAAACGGAACACGCTGCCAAACTCACCGAGATGCGTGCGCTTGCGCCCAAGGACAATGCTCCCATGCCTGTCTATGGAGAGGCTCCAAAAATGCCAACGTCGCAATCCAAATGATGTTCCGAACTGCTGCCTACATTCATCTCTCTATCCTCATCATCCTGTGTGCCCACGCAGATGAAGCAACCAAGCCGCATCGCCTTGAAGCCAAGGGGAAATCCGAAAAGGCATGGAAGGAACGTTCGGTGCGCACGCTCGCTGATTTACCCGCATTGCGAGTGGATGCAGACCTGGACGCATACGGTGGCTCGGAACTCATGCGCGGCAGAGCGACCGGATTTTTCCACACCGAGAAAGTCAAAGATCGCTGGTGGCTGGTGGACCCTGCGGGTGGTTTGTTCCTGAGCAAAGGCGTGAACTCCGTCAATCTCGGTCGCACCCAGGATGCGAAGCAGGCGATGAAGGCAACGTTTGGCGACGAGACGGGATGGGCGCTGGCTACAACCGCTCTGCTGAGAGACAACGGCTTCAACGGCACGGGCGCATGGTCCGACAATGCCCAACTAGCCACATCCGAGCAGCGTATGCCGCAAACAAAGCTGTGGAGTTTCATGTCCGCTTACGGCAAGCAACGCGGCGGCACTCACATGCAAGCGGGGCACACTGGCTACACCAATGACGCGATCTTTGTCTTCGATCCCGGCTTTGAAACCTTCTGTGATGAATACGCCAAACAACTCATTGAAGTGAAGGATGATCCGTGGCTGATCGGTCATTTTTCCGACAACGAACTGCCGCTGAAGCGTGGCATCATTGATGGCTACCTCACGCTGCCGCAGGACGAACCCGGCTACCGCGCCGCCTGGGAGTGGCTGCGTAAGCGACATGGCGAGGCCGCTACCATTCAGAGCGTGAGCGATGAAGATCGCGCGGATTTCTTGACCTTGGTCGCTGAACGCTATTTTCGCATTGTCAGCACCGCGATTCGTAAATACGACCCGAATCACCTCTTCCTCGGCGCACGTTTCCACGGTTCCGTGTATAACTTCCCAGAGCTGTTCAAAGCCTGCGGACCCTACGTCGATGTGGTTTCGGTGAACTACTACTCTGCCTGGACACCCGATCCCGCGAAGCTCTCGATGTGGGCACGAGAGAGTGGCAAGCCCGTGATCATTACCGAGTGGTATGCCAAAGGTGCCGACAGTGGCATGGGGAACACCGGCGGCGCAGGCTGGCTGGTGCGCACGCAGCAGGACCGTGGAGCCTTCTACCAGCACTTCACACTCGGATTGCTCGAATCACGTGACTGCGTCGGCTGGCACTGGTTTCGCTATGCGGACAACGACCCCAACGACAAGTCCGTGGACCCATCCAATCGCGATTCGAACAAAGGCATCGTCACCGCTAAGTATGTGCCCTGGCAGCCATTACTCGACGCGATGAAGTCACTCAATAACCGAGCCTATGGTATGGTGAACCATTTCGACCAGCCTACAAAGCCATGAGCCAGCACCACTTCACATGAAGCACACCGCCTTTCTATACATCATCTGTTTGCTGTCCTTGTTGCCATGTCATGCAGCAGACACACCGAGGTTCGCGCGCCCGAAGCTGCAAATCATCAACGGCAGTCGCCAGCCCATGGACATTTTCTGGATCAAGTCCGAAACCGAGCGTGTGCCGAATGGCTCCGTCGCACCTGGAAAGGATACCATCTTTACGACGACACTCGGGCATCGCTTTGAAGTCGTGGGGCGTGACGACAAGACGACTGCCACGGTGACCAGTGAGGTGCCATTGCAGGCCTTTCGCTTTGATCCGCCGAGCCAGACGGGGGTGCCAGCCTTCTACACTCAAATCGTGAGCGCGAACGGCTTCCCCATCGTGGCCTCCGCCAAGGTGAATCCCTACGCACTCAAGGAAGCCGCATTCCTCGTGGACATGATGCTCGCGAAACGCCCGGATGTGCGTGCGGCGATGATCAAAAGCGGTGCGCGCATGTGCATCATGGCACGTGATGAATACACGACCGACCTGCCCGAGTTTGCCCGCCTAGCTGAAGAGAAAATGGATAAGTTCCCGGATCTCCCCGCGAAGGATTACTGGGACTCACGTGCCCGTGGGCTCGGCGGCAGCGAGACCGATCCCTTTTGCTCCGTCGCCGAGGAAAACGTGCTCGGCTATGCCGGTGATCCCTATTCGACGGAGTGCATCCTCATACACGAGTTCGCCCATAACATCCATTTGCGCGGCCTGCTCAATGTGGACCCGACCTTCGACACGCGGCTGAAGGCAACCTACGCCGCTGCGATGAAGGCAGGCCTATGGAAAGGCAAATACGCCACCATGAATCATCACGAGTATTTTGCCGAGGGCGTGCAGTCGTGGTTCGACAACAACCGCGTCAATGATCACGATCACAATCATGTACATCTGCGCTCACAATTGATCGAATACGATCCTGGTCTCGCCGCGATGTGTCGCGAGGTCTTTGGCGACACCGAACTGAAGTATTCCAAGCCCGCCACACGTCTCACCGGCCACATGGCGGGTTACGATCCCGCGAAAGCACCGACCTTCGAGTGGCCCGAGCGCTTGAAGCAAGCCAAGACAGAAATCCGTGCGAATGCGGAGGCAAGAAACAAGTCCGCTAACAGCGACAGCAAACGGAAGCCCAACATCCTCCTCATCCTTGCCGACGATCTCGGCTATGGCGATGTGCGCTGCTACAATGCCGACTCAAAGGTGCCCACGCCAAATCTCGACAAGCTAGCGAGTGAAGGCATGAGGTTCACCGATGCTCACAGCCCAGCCACCGTCTGCACGCCGTCACGCTACAGCCTCATGACAGGCCAAATGGCCTTTCGCGTGCCGAATGGCGGCACGGTGTTTCAGGGCGCAGGCGGGCCGTCTTTGATTGCCAAAGGACGTCTCACACTTCCGGCGATGCTGAGACAGCAAGGCTACGCCACCGCTGCGGTCGGGAAATGGCATGTCGGATTCACTTTTCGCGATAAGGCGGGCGAGGCCATTCACAGCGGTAAATTGGAAGAGATCCAGCGCATTGATTTCTCACGCCGCATCGAGGGTGGACCGTTGGATCACGGCTTTGACCGCTTCTTTGGCACCGCGTGCTGTCCCACGACGGATTGGCTCTACGCCTTCATCGACGATGACCACATTCCCGTGCCACCCACTGGTCCGCTCGATAAATCGAAGCTGCCGAAACACCCGTACGCCAACGATTGCCGCGCGGGCCTCATCGCGCCGGATTTTCCGATGGAGGAGGTGGACCTAATCTTCCTCAAAAAGAGCCGCGAGTTCATGGACAAGCACCGACGCACCTCGCCGGACAAGCCCTTCTTTCTCTACCACGCCACGCAGGCCGCACATTTACCGTCCTTTGCGGGCAAGGCCTTCCAAGGCAAAACGCATGCCGGTCCGCATGGTGATTTCATCTTTGAGCTGGATTACATCGTCGGTGAATTGATGCAGCATCTCGAAAAGCTCGGCATCGCCGAAAACACGCTCGTTCTTTTTAGCAGCGACAACGGCCCCGAAGTCACCAACGTCGTTCACATGCGCTCCGATCATGCTCACGACGGTGCCAAGCCCTGGCGCGGCGTGAAGCGCGACTCATGGGAAGGCGGCCATCGCGTACCGCTCATCGTCCGCTGGCCCGGCCATGTGAAAAGCGGCACCACCACCGATCAACTCGCCTGCCTCACCGATGTGATGGCCACCGTCGCCGCCATCACCAGTGCAGAGTTGCCACGCGATGCCGCCGAGGACAGCTTCAATCTCCTCCCCGTGCTCGAAGGCACCGCCACTGCTCCGATTCGCCCTTATTTGCTCACCCAGGCCTTTGGCGGCAAGCGCACGCTCTCCATTCGTCGCGGGGCCTGGAAATACCTCGATCACCGCGACTCCGGTGGAAACAACTACACCAAGGGTGAACTGCAACCTTACGCCCTGCCCGAAAACGCGCCGGATGCGCCCGGCCATCTCTACAACCTCGACACCGATCCTGGAGAGACGACGAATCTCTATTTCAAGCACCCCAAAATCGTCGCCGAATTAAAAGCGCTGCTTGATGCCAGCATTGATTCAGGTCGCAGTGCAGCACCCGCCCCATGATGCAATTAGCCCAATTTCATGAAATCTAAATTATTCATCATGACATTTTGCGCCAGCACGATGGCGTTAGCCGAAGTGAGCCTTACTGGCATGGCAACGAGTCAGCTTGATGCGGAACTCAAAGGACAGGTCTTGATCGAAGAAATGAACTGCGTGGCCTGTCATGCTAGCACGGCAGCGTTTGCGGCGCAGTCGAAAAAGGCACCGCGACTGGCGGAGATCGGCTCGCGGGTGAATCCGGCCTATATCGAGGCCTTCATTCGTGATCCGCATGGCACAAAGCCGGGCACGACGATGCCGGATGTGATGCCGACGACGGACAAAGAGCGAATCGCCACGGAGATCACGCACTTCTTGCTCTCGTTGAAGAAGAACGACTTCGCCTTGCAGCCGCCGGATGCGGTGGCGGCGAGTTTGGGTGAAAAGCTGTTTCATTCTCGCGGCTGTGCGGCCTGTCACTCACCGCGTGATGCAAAGGGCGCTGAGACGCTGAAGCAAACTTCCGTGCCGCTCGGTGCGCTGGAGAAGAAATACAGCTTCAAGAGTTTGGTGGGCTTTTTGCGCCAACCTCATGCAAGTCGGCCTTCGGGACGGATGCCTGACATGCGATTGCAGGATCGCGACCTGGACTGCATCGCGCACTACCTGCTGCGTGACACGCAAGTGCCCGGCCATCTGAGCTACACGACGTATCGCGGAGAAATTTGGCAAGGAATCACCAGCGCTGAAGTTGAGCCGGAGCGCGCGGAATACGCGAAGGACTTTTCTTTGGCGACCTTCGGCAAGCTGCGTCAGCACACGGCGATCAAATTCGAAGGCTGGCTGAACATCGCCAATGCCGGACCCTACACTTTTTATCTCACGATGAACGGCGGCACGCTCCATCTGGATGGCAAAGAAATCGTCAACGAGGAGCCAAAGGATCGGCGTGGCGTGAAGAAGTTGCAGGGCACTGCTGAACTCGCGGCTGGATGGCGGAAGATCGAGTTGGTCTATTTTCACACGGGCCGTGATCCCGTGCTCAGCTTTGAAATGGAAGGTCCGCAGTTCGCGCGAGGAGCGATTCCGTCGTCGATGCTTTCCGTATCCAATGAGCCGATTCCAGCGTTTGAGCCGCTCAAGGTGAACGTCGATCTCGCAACGCGTGGTCGCGAGCATTTTGCCAAACTCGGCTGTGCGAAGTGCCATGACGATGTCGGCGTGCAGTCCTCTCCCTCGATCGCCTTTGCGAAGCTCGACGCGAGTCGCGGATGTCTGAGTGATGCAACCGGTGCTTGGCCACGCTTCGATCTGAGTGCCGAGCAACGTGCTTGGATCGCCAAAGCACTTCCAACGATAGAAACAAAGCAACTCACGAATAAAGAGCGTCTGCACAAGACGCTAGCCACCTTCAACTGCATCGCCTGTCATGAGCGCAGCGGCTTGGGTGGCATCACGGCGGATCGCAACGCTCTCTTTACCGGCACCGCACCGGCGCTGGGGGATCAGGGACGGTTGCCACCACCATTGACCGATGTGGGAGCCAAGCTCACGCTGGGATGGATCAGTGCCGTGCTCTTGAATGGTCAACGTCAGCGCAACTACCTTGATGCGGCGATGCCGCAGTTTGGCGAGGCGAATGTGGGGCACTTGGTGGAGCTTTTTGGCAAGGTCGATCACCTCGAAGATGTCACGTTCCCCAAAATCGCGAATGTTCAGGAGTCGAAGAACGCAGGCTATGAGATGATCGGCACCACGGGCTTCAGTTGCATCGCGTGTCATGATTTCAATGGCCAAAAATCAGCCGCAGGAGCGCTCGATATCGTGCATACGACCGAGCGACTGCAAAAGAGCTGGTTCCATCTCTATCTGCGACAGCCACAGCGCTTCCATCCGACGGTGGTCATGCCAAGCTACTGGCCCGGTGGGCAATCCATTCGACCCAACATCCTCGGTGGTGACAGCGCGCAGCAAATCGAGGCTTTGTGGACGTATCTCGAAGGCGGCACGCAAGCGAAGAATCCGCTGGGCCTCGCCCGCACCTCGAATGAACTGCGTGTGGCCGATGTGACGGAAATGTGTCGTGGTCGTGGCACGGCGGGTTATCGCGGCATCGGTGTCGGCTATCCTGCGCGACTAAATCTCGCCTTTGATTCCGAGGAGATGGCGCTGCGCATGCTTTGGAAGAATGACTTCGCCAATGTCGATCTCGGCTCCTTCCGCGCGAAAGGCGATAGTCGCATCGAGTTCCCCGCCGGCATTCCGTTTCATCATTTGAAATCCATGGACGACGAATGGCCAGCCAAAGGCAAAACCAACTACATCTTTCCACAGGACCACGGCTATCAGTATCGCGGCTATCACCTTGATTCCCTTCGCCGACCAACGTTCCGCTATCAATACGGCGACATCGCTGTGGATGAGTTCTTCGAGGACGTGCGCGGCAAAGACGGCAAAGCCTATTTCAAACGCAGCCTCCAGTTTGATGCACCCGAGGCATCACAGCCATTCTATTTCCGCGCTGCCTGCGGCGAGAAAATCAGCACGGTTTCGGAGCGCAGCTTCAAGATCGACCCGCTACAACTCCGCCTCACCAGCGACCACAAAGCCATCACCCGCGAAGGCGAAGTCCTGATCCCTCTCACGCTGCCCAAAGGTCGCTCCACCCTCACACTCGAATACCAATGGTAGCTCACCGAACCATCATCGTCCTCGCGGCCTTAGCGTCCGTTCTTCACGCCGAGGAGCTTGGCGAAATGTGGGGCACGGCTGCGGAGGAGGCGAAGTATTATCCCATCGTGAATGTGCCGATCCCGGTGACGGTGCCGATGCGGCCTGGGGGCTTGGAGATTCTGCCGGATGGACGACTGGCGGTGGGCACGCGGCGTGGCGACATTTACTTCATCAAGGGTGCCTTCGATTCGCCGCCGGTTCCTGAGTTCCATTTGTTCGCCAGCGGGCAGGATGAGATCTTCTCGCTCGCATGGAAGGACGGCGCGATGACAACCACGTCCTTTGGCGAGGTCTCGCGCATCTCGGATTTGGATGGCGATGGTGTGGCGGATCGCTTTGAAACACTGACGAACAACTGGGGCTATGCGGAAGGGCATGAGTTTGCTTTTGCCTCGAAGCATGATCCCGAGGGCAACATTTGGGTGGCGCTGGGACTGAGTGGTTCCTATGAATCGCACAACCTGTTTCGCGGCTGGGCGGTGAAGGTCACGCCGGATGGGAAAATGATCCCGGTGTGCAGTGGATTGCGCAGTCCCGGCGGCGTGGGAGCGAACGCGCAGGGCGCGATGTTTGCCATCGAGAGTCAGGGGCCGTGGAATGGCTGTTGCTCACTGAAGCATCTGAAGCCCGGCGGTTTCGTTGGGCATCCGGCGAGCTACAATTGGTATGCCTTTGCACCCGGCATTAAGGAACCTGTGAAGCCGAACAGCGACTCGCGTATTCACATCGAACGCAAGCGTGTCAAGGAACTCGTGCCGCCTGCGGTGCGCTTCCCATATATCAAGATGGGACGCTCCATCTCTGGCTTCCGGCTCAATCAAACCGGCGGCAATTTTGGCCCGTTCGAGAACCAGATTTTCCTCGGCGACTACACGCTCAGCATCGTCATGCGAGCCACGACGGAGGAGATCAACGGCGTGTGGCAGGGCGCGTGTTATCCGTTTCGCGAGGGACTCGCCAGCGGCATCATGAATGTGGAGTTCTCGCCCAAGGGACAACTCATCGTGGGTGGATTCACGACCAATACGCAGTGGCCGGTGCGCGGCACGGAGCCTTTTGCACTCCAGCGTATCGACTGGAATGGCGTGACTCCTTTTGAGATCAAGGAGATTAACA
The DNA here is from genome assembly GCA_964583255.1 of uncultured Prosthecobacter sp. Classification (GTDB taxonomy): domain Bacteria; phylum Verrucomicrobiota; class Verrucomicrobiia; order Verrucomicrobiales; family Verrucomicrobiaceae; genus Prosthecobacter. The sequence continues at coordinate 1,057 of CAZOVY010000042.1, read as the reverse complement.
TCAAGAAGGAAGGCTTCCTCATCACCTTCACCAAGCCCGTCGATCCCCAAATCGCCGCCAAAGCGGACAGCTATGCGATCACGACTTACACCCATATCTACCACGCTGGCTATGGCAGCCCCGAGGTGGATCAAACGACGGCGCATGTGACCCAGGCGGTGCCCGCAGCGGACGGTCTCTCCGTGATGGTGAGCCTGGAAAAGTTTGAAGAAGGCCACATTCACGACTTCGATCTCGCCAAGATGAAATCCAAGAGTGCTGAGCCGCTGCTGCACACCAAGGCTTACTACACGGTGAACGAAATCCCTTTGAACTGACTTCCATGCTCAAGAATCTCATCAGCCTCCTTTGCGCCGTCATCGCGCTGCCAGTGCTCGCGCATCCTGTGCCGGAAAGTGAGCAGTGGCTCACTTATCCGGGCGCAGACGGCCCCGGCAAAGGCAAACACATCGTGCTCATAGCCGCGGATCAAGAATACCGCAGTGAGCAGTCGATGCCGATGATGGCGAAGATTTTGAGCACGCATCATGGCTTTGATTGCACGGTTCTTTTTTGTATGAATGAGAAGGGCGAGGTCGATCCGACGATGCCGGTGTATCCTGAGAATGGAAAGGAGAGCGAGTTCAAGCAGCATCACATTCCCGGACTCGAACACCTCGCCTCGGCGGACCTCGTGATCTTCTTTCCGCGACTGCTCACGCTAGCAATGAGCGAACTCGAACTCATCGTGAAGTATATCGACTCCGGCAAACCCTTCATCGCCCTGCGCACTGCGAATCACGGCTTCCACGGCCCATTGCCCTACAAGATCAACGGCAAACAAGTGAACTGGGGCAATGACGTGCTCGGCGGATCATTCATGGGCCACCACGGTCGCTGGCACGCCGACTCCACGCGCGGCATCCTCGTTGAAGAACAAAAGCACCATCCCATCCTCACCGGCGTGAACGACATCTGGGGCAACTCCGACGTCTATCGCACCTACAAAGAGGGCTCCAATCTCCCCGCCGACTGCACCGCACTCGTTTGGGGTCAGCCGCTCATGGGCCGCAAGCAC
>CAZOVY010000041.1:0-48465 GCA_964583255.1 uncultured Prosthecobacter sp. | reverse complement strand
AGTTCCAGTGTGGCTGGTCGTCCTCTCAGACCAGCTACCCGTCGTAGCCTTGGTGGGCTTTTACCCCGCCAACTAGCTGATAGGCCGCGGACCAATCGGGAAGTGACAGGCCTTGCGGTCCCCGTCTTTAGTCTTTCGACCACATGCGGTATTAATCCAAGTTTCCCTGGGCTATCCCCCGCTTCCCGGAATGTATCCACGTGTTACGCACCCGTTCGCCACTAAACTATCATTGTATTGCTACTCTGATAATTCCGTTCGACTTGCATGTCTTATCCACGCCGCCAGCGTTCGTTCTGAGCCAGAATCAAACTCTCCAAAAATTGGTGCTGGCATATTTAAATGCCAGCTAAATTGACCATATTATATTTCAAACATGCTGCTCGCTCATTCGCGTGCAGCGCACAATTTAGCCTTTGTTTTTTTGTGCATCGGAATCGGCTATTCACCGTCTCCTCTGCTGTTCTCTGAAAGATCGTTTTCTGATACAAGAACTTGAGGCGCCGTAGCGTTTCAGACTCTCTTCTCAGCCGCTGCCTTTTCGGTGGCGGATTTGGAGCTTATCAGGCCCCAGAGTTTCCGCAAGTCCTTTCTGCTCTTTTTCTGCACTTTTTTTATTCGGAGTGCTTCCGACGCCCTTTCTAGGCTCCCCGGACTCATCTCTCAACATTCTGCCTTCACTCTATTTTGCGTACCTTCGCATCATTTTAATGCCTCCGTTATCAGGGCTTTTTATTGATCGTTTTTTCCGCCATTCGGTAGCGCCACACAGCCCAACCAATAATGTTAATCATGCCTATTGCGGCGAGTAGTTGCGTGAGTGTTTGAGAGAGACTGCCTTTGCCCAGGCCGCTACCCACTAAACTGAATGTTATGTTTAGGGGGAGATAGCCTAACAAAGTACCGATCAGGAACACGCGATGCTTCACGTTTGTCACGCCTAACAGGACATTGAGCACGATGCCCGGCACCATCAGCTGCCTAACCCAAAACACGCGGCCAAAGGATGGCTTTTCCAGCATGCGTGTCAGCCAGGGCCAATTCTCAATTCTTGCCGAGACCGCACCACGCGCTCCGTGCCGTGACATCACAAAGGCTCCATACGAACCCACGGTCGATCCCAGCAGTGAGATGCTCAGCCCTTCGGCAAATCCGAAGATCAGCCCAGCCGCTGCGCATAAAGGTAAACGAGGGATGCCAATCAGCACTGATGCAGCACAGGCTAGGCAAAACATTCCGTCAGCCTTCCAGCCCATCTCGCTCACATAGCCCTTCCATGTCTGCACATTGGTGATCCATGCCCGCATCGGAGTGAAATGGGCGCAGGCCATGAATGATCCCACGACGAGCACCAGCAGCAGAACCTTTCTGTTCTCCTTGCTCAAAGATCGTCCGGCTTCTTCCTGGATGCGTGATTCCACAGACTCTGCGTCTGCCGTTTCTTTTTCGTTCGACGACTCTTTGGCTTCGCTCATTAAATAATCAGCCGCGTAAGCCCCAATTCTCAACCTCGGAATCGCGAACCCAGCTCAATGAGCTCTAATCGCCACGCGGCTAAAATTGACAAAGCCACACGAAAACAATGCTTCCCCTTACCGCAGCGTTTTGATAGAAACCTCCAACATGAGCACACAACCCACGTCATTGCACAGCCGTCGTCAGTTCATCCATCAGGGCACACGCACACTCGCTGCCGGGTGGTTGGGTTCTAGCTTGGCGGCAGAAAAGCCGACCCCTCTGCCGAAATCCGAAACACTCGTACAGCAGCTCCACGGCAGCCTCGATGAAAAACAGCGCGCCGCCTTGTGCCTCGGTTGGGATGATCCCCTGCGCCTCAAAGTCGATAACAACTGGCATATCCGCCCCCAGCGCATCCGCGATGCCCTCAAGCCTGACCAGCAGGATCTCGTCCGCCAGATCTTCGACCATCTGCACAGTGACGAATATAAAAAGGAAGTCTGGCGCCAGTTTGATCAGGACAATAAGGGCGACGGCGGTTTCGGCAGTTCTTCCATCGCCCTCTTCGGCGCTCCCGGCACAGGTCAGTCCGAGTTCGTCATCACCGGCCGCCACTGCACCCGCCGCTGCGATGGCGATAGCGAGGCCGGCACCGCCTTTGGTGGCCCCATCTTTTATGGGCACGCCGCCCAGGGCTTCAACGAAAAGGCCGATCACGCCGGCAACGCCTATTGGTTTCAGGCAAAGCGCGCCAATGAAGTCTTCCAGGCGCTCGATGGCAAACAGCGCGAGATGGCCCTCTGCGACTCCAGTCGCGATGAAGAAGGCAACGACACCGTTAAACTCACTGGCAAGACCACCGGACTCGATGGCATCCCCATGACCGAACTCAGCGCCGATCAGAAAGGCCTCGTCCGCACCGTGCTCAGAGACCTCCTCGCCCCCTTCCGCAAAGAAGACGCCGAGGAATCCATGAAGTACATCGAGGCCGGCGGCTTCGATCACCTCCACCTCGCCTATTATAAGAACCAAGACATCGGCAAAGACGGCGTCTGGGATGTCTGGCAGATCGAAGGGCCAAACATGATCTGGTTCTTCCGTGGCGAACCCCACGTCCACTGCTGGGCACACATCAAAGACAAAGCCTGATACCTCAGGTCACTTCCCCGTATCCAGGAAGTCCAGCACCTTCTCCAGCCACTCCTTGTTCGGCGCACTATGCGTCTGGCCAGGGATGTCAAAGAGCTTCGCCCCCTTGAAGTCATTCGCCTTGAAGCCCTCCTCATAGATCGCCTTCGTGTTGTCTAGGTTCATATCCTTCTCCCCCGTCACCAGAGCAAAGCGTGACTCCTTCTGCGCCATCACCGCGATTTCAGGGTGCGGGATGTAGCGCGCCTCATACACCGTCCCGCCCTTCCCCTGCGTCGGGGTAAAGAAATTCACCCCCATGAAGCAGGCCGCCCCGGTAAACATGTCCGCATACGCCACCCCCAGCATGGAGGCCACCCGCGAGCCGCCCGAGTGCCCACTTATATAGACACGCTTCGGGTCCACCGTGTACATCTGCCTCAGTTGATCATTCGCATCGATCGCCAGCCGCATCCGGTCAAACACCGGCCTACTGTTCCCCGACTTCAGCGCACCGATGAAAATCAGCTTCTTCTCCGCCAGCACCTTTTCCCATTCCGGCGAGATCGCAGGCCTGTCCCCAGCGCTGATCCAGATAAACAACCCATGCGGCACCCCCTCCTTGTAGCCCTTCGGCACCAGGATCTCATAGGACTCCTTCGTCACATCATACGCATCCGGCGTATCCGCCGACCGCAGCCGCATCTTCAGTTGAGCCGCACTTCCCAGCGCCGCACTCTCTTTAAAGGTGATCGGGCACCGCACCCCCAGCTTGATCTTCCCCGCCACCGTCGCAGACGGCTGAGCAAAGGCAAAAGACGGCAAAACCAAACCCATCAGGGCGAGACAACAAAGAGAGCGCATAAGGCCCCCATCGAAGCAAGTACCCGCCATTCTGTCGATGGCAAAGTGGCTCCGCCTAAATCCAAAGATGAAAAACCACGGCATCCTCCAAATACACGGAGGGTTAAATTAAGATGACTCAGACCGCTTCACCCGTGGCTTTCAGTGATGGTGATGCATATGGGTCCCGAAACCATTTCTTCCACAGATTTAGAGAGCTCTCAGATGGAATACCTCTAGTCCAAATCTGTGGGTTTTCTGAATCTGTGGGAATACTTTCTATTTCCGTGAGTGCCCTTCTTTGAGCGCCGAATCGGCCACACGTCGCAACCCGTCGGACAGTTTGGCGCAGGTGATCTTGGAGATGGCGACGTGTTTTTACACCAAGCATTCCCACATTGAAGGGCGCAGATTCACGCCCACATGTTCCGGTCCAGCGTGCGGTAGTTTACGGCTTCGAGGACGCTGTCGGTGTCGATCTTTTCTAGGCCTTTGAGATCGGTGAGTGTGCGGGCGACTTTGAGGATGCGGTCATGGGCGCGGGCGGAGAAATTCATCTCGCTCATTTGGTGCTCCAAAAAGGTGCTGCCTTCTGCATCCAGCTCGCAGTGCTTCTTGATCAGGCGCGGTGTCATGGCGCTATTCGTGTGGATGCCTTTTAGTCCTTTGAAGCGCGCGGCCTGGATGGCGCGTGCCTTTTCGACTCGGGCGCGAATGACGGCGGATGACTCGCCGGGCTCGGTATTCATGAGCGCTTTGTAGTCCACGAGCGGCACCTCCACATGCAGGTCAATGCGGTCCAAAAGCGGACCGCTGATGCGCTGTCGATATTTTTGGATCATCGGCGAGCTGCAACGGCAGGCGCGCTTGAGGTCACCATAGTAGCCACACTGGCAGGGATTCATGGCGGCCACGAGCATGAACATGGCGGGAAAAGTGACGGTGCCAGCAGCACGTGAGATGGTGACTTTCCCATCCTCTAATGGCTGGCGCATGACCTCCAGGGTGCTGCGGCGGAACTCGGGGAGTTCATCGAGAAACAGCACGCCGTTGTGCGCGAGTGAGACTTCACCCGGACCAGGATTGGTGCCGCCTCCGAGCAGTCCGGCATCGCTAATGGTATGATGCGGCGAGCGGAAGGGGCGCGTGGCGACGAAGGCCTGGGCCTCGTTGAGCAGGCCGCCGACGCTGTGGATCTTGGTGGTCTCGATCGCCTCCTCTTCGGTCATGCTCGGCATGATGGTGCAGACACGTTTGGCGATCATGCTCTTGCCTGTGCCGGGCGGTCCGACCATGAGAATATTGTGTCCGCCAGCGACGGCGACTTCGATGGCATGCTTGGCATCTCCCTGACCTTTCACATCCGCAAAGTCGATATCGTAGTGCGCGGCAGCGGCGAAGAACTCGGTGGCGCGGCATGGCTCGGGCGCGATCTCGATGTCGCCTTTGAGATACTCCACAACCTCACGAAGATGGGCGACGCCAATGATGTCGATTCCAGCGACAACGCTGGCCTCGATGGCCACACGCTTCGGCACGAGCAGGCGTTTGCGGCCTTTGGCTCGGGCTTCCAGAGCGACGGCGAGCAAGCCGGGCACTGGACGGATTTCACCATTCAGCGCGAGCTCGCCAATCATGGCGGTTTCAGCGAGCACGTTGATCGGCAGCTTCACGCGATGCGCGATCAGGGAGATGGCGATCGGTAGATCAAAGCCCGGGCCTTCCTTTTTTAAATTCGCCGGCGCTAGGTTCACCGTGGTCACGCCCTCATTCATGGCGAAACCACAGCTCGCGATGGCGGCGGTGACTCGCTCACGACTTTCCTTCACCGAGGCATCCGGCAGGCCGACGATGAACATCTTTGGATTACCGCCTCCATCATGGGACTCGATCTCCACCTCGACGGCGTTGACCCCGAGGATTGTGGCTGAGTAGGTGCGAGCGACCATGCGTGCTGCTTTGTAGGCGGTGATTCAAATCAGAGCAAGGGTGTCGTTGCCAGCATTGAATCACTGCTTAGCATCGCGCCATGACAGATCACCCCCCTTCCATCGGCATCATTGGCGGCTCAGGCTTGTATGATTTGGAGGGCTTTGAGGACCGTGAGGAGATCAGTGTGGAGACACCTTTTGGTCCGCCTTCCGACAAACTGGTGACAGGCACCCTGGCCGGTCGGCGTGTCTATTTTCTGCCGCGTCATGGTAAAGGTCACCGCCTGCTGCCGACGGAGCTGAATCATCGGGCCAACATCTGGGCGCTGCGCTCACTCAACGTGCGCTGGATCATCGCGGTGACGGCGGTGGGCAGCTTGAAGGAGGAGTATCATCCGCGTGATGTGCTGCTGCCGGACCAGTTCTTTGACCGCACGAGTCGGCGTGAGCACCACACGTTCTTTGGGCGTGGCATCGTCGGGCATGTGGCCTTTGCAGATCCGATCAGCGCTAGTCTGCGTGAAATACTGCGGGATGAAGCCCGGGCCACGGGAGCGCGTGTGCATGATGGCGGCACTTATGTGAACATGGATGGCCCGGCTTTCTCGACCCGCGCCGAGTCGAATGCGAACCGCCAGCTCGGCTTCGACGTCATCGGCATGACGAATTTGCCTGAAGCTAAGCTAGCGCGTGAGGCAGAGATCGCCCTGGCCACACTGGCGATGATCACCGACTACGACTGCTGGAAGACGGACGAAGCCCACGTCACCGTCGATGCCGTCATGGCCCATGTGACCGCGAATGTGGTGCTGGCCAAAGCGGTGATCGCGCGCGTTATCCCACTCATCCCAAAAGAGCCAACCTGGCCTGAGCATCATGCCTTGGACGGTGCCATCATGACCGACCGCAAGCTCTGGCCTGCCGAGACAGTGCAGAATTTGAGGCCCCTTTTGGAGCGGTTTTTAAGCTATTAGTCTCACTGACTATTCTTTGGCCGCTGAGGTTTGATGTGGGACCATGCGTCTTTTTGCGCGGGCGTAATATCTTGTTCCAGATCGGTGCAAGTGCGGTCGATGATGTCCCAGATGGTGTGAATTGCCTGGCCTTTGAAGGTCATCATTTCAGCGACTGCCTTGTCCGTCTTCTGCTCGAACTTCTGCCGCTGCGCTGCGTCGGGCTTGAGCTTGCCGAGCTGCTTCATGGCAGCCCACTTCATGAAGACCGGATCTTCCGTCTTCTTTTTCCAGGCCTGTTGAGCCAGGATGCCGAAGACGAAACCGATGCCGAGGCAAAAGCCGATGAGCAGCGTCATCAGGCAGCCAGCTTTGAAACGACGTGAAATCATCATGGCAGGAAGACGGTGGGTGAAATGGGTGTCTCGACCCACGTCGGTGTGAGTAACATGACATCAAGCTGCCATGCGACGAGTGCCGCACTGGCAAAGAACAGAGCCGCAGATGTCAGCACCGCACGCAGCCCGAGTGCTGTGAGCAGATCCACCCACGGCTCAGCAGGCTTTTCTTGAAACCGCGCGATGATGCGCGTGGCGAATCCGAAGGGCATCTCGGCAGGCGCTGCCGTGGCGCGGCGCGTAGCTTGGGTGGCAGAGTGCCAGCGTTGGTCGAAGTCATTCATCGTGTTAGTATTGAGCTAGATTCCATTCCTTTGCGATCACACGCAGTTTGTGCCGGGCGCGCATGGCACGCATTTTCACCATCGGGCGTGTCCAGCCTGTGATCTGCGCGATCTCCTGTGTGCTGCGTTCTTCCAGGTCGAGCAGTGTGAGCACCAATCGGTCGGGCGGCGAAAGCTGCGCCAGCAGTCGAGTCACCACGGCCTTGGCATCCACGGCGTGCTCGGAGGGAGCCGCAGCCTGCCGGTTTAATAAATAATCCATCCACTCGGTCTCCCCGTCGCTCAGATCGGCCATGCGCCACTCGGGCCGCGCTTTCTCGGCGCGCAGGGCGTCCAGACAAGTGCGCACGGTGAGTCGGCTGACCCAGTGCTCGAAGGGAATGCCCGCCCGCTCGCGGTAGCTGTCGAGCTTTTGCAGCAGCTTTAAAAATACCTCCTGCATCAGATCCTCCTCGCTCTCCCGCCGAGGCAGATGATTCCGCACCAGCCGCCGCACCAGCGGATGCAGATGCTCGATCAGCGCATGGGCCGACGGCATCTCCCCAGCACGCACGCGCTGGAGGCAGTCCTGCACATCGAAGTTTTCGGAAATCACGACGGACAGAGTTTATGGGAAACGACAGGCACACTACCAGCACAACGCGCGGGATGGCTCAGCGGTAACAGACCTTGTTCACGGTTTCCGCTTCACCTTGTTGAGCTGGAGATTCGCAAACTCGGACCAGCACGCGCGAGTCGGTGCCCAGGAGCTGTCGTTCCCGCCGTGGAAGGTCTCAAAGTAGAGCCCATCGACGCCGAAGCTGTCGGTGTTGCGCCACTCCATGTCGGTCCGCTCCACCACTTGGCGTTCACCTTGATCGGGCAGAGTGATCCAGACACGCACGGTGCCATCGCGCTGGCCGGGCGTATTCATTGTCACGGCGAGGCGCACCAGGAATGGCTTGCCGGTGGGAAAGCGGAAGTCTTCGGGGAACGGGAAGCTCTCACCATATTTCTCAGGCTGGTTCTTGTGATAGATGTAGGCCTCGCCACGACCGTCCTTCCGCCACATGAGGCGCGCGGAGAATCCATTCGTGCCATCTGATGGGCGGCCGCCACTGACATTCTCCGGCCCACCGCATAGACCCGGTAGCTTGCCGCCTTTCACAAAATCAAAGTCCTCGCTGAAGCGCAGTGTGTAGCTCAGCTCGGCGGCCTCATGTTTGCCGATGGGCCAACGCCAGCCCGTTCCGCCCTGCTCCGGGCCAATGCCTCCGACGGCGTAATTCACGCGCAGCCACTTCACGCCATCCCGCTCCTTCAGCGACACATGGCCTTCTTTGATACCATCCTGAAACTCACATCCCGGCCAGTCCTGCTTCCAGTGCTCGACGGTGTAGTCCCCAGGCTCTGCGGAAAGAGTCACGGTGATCGGCAACTCAGCCGCATAGGCGGGAAGTGTGAGCAGCAGGCAAAGAGCGGAAAGATGGTGGCGCATGACCGCAGAGTGATGCAGCGCTGCGCCTGACAGGAAAGCAGGAGATGCGCTTTTTCTGTTACCCAGTCCACGCCGCATCGTTTACCTGAGCGCCATGCCCCACCTCCTTTCTGTCCTTCTCGTCCTTTCAGTCGTTTTTCCCGCCTGCGCCAAAGAACCGCCGCCTCCACCGCCCGGTGTACTCGCCTTGCGTGATCTCGATTACGCAGGCACCGGCAATCCACGCCAAAAGCTGGACCTCTACCTGCCTGAGAAGCCCTCTGACAAGCCACTGCCATTGATCTTGTACATCCACGGCGGCGGCTGGGAAGCTGGCAGCAAGGAAGATGCGGGCATCCTTTACTCCTTCATCAAAGACGGAGCCTATGCCGCCGCCTCCATCGGTTATCGGCTGACTCAAGAGCAGAAGTGGCCCGCGCAAATCCACGACGTGAAAGCCGCGCTGCGCTGGCTCGGCGCTCATGCAAAAGAACATGGCTTTGATCCCAATCGTATCGGCCTCATCGGCATCTCTGCTGGCGGACATTTGGTGAGCCTTCTCGGGACAAGCCAGGGCGTCACGGAACTGGAAGGCGCGGTGGGCACTCAAAGCTCCGCGCCAAAGATCGCATGCATTGCCAACTTCTGCGGCCCGGCCAACTTCATCACCTTTCCTGGCAAGGGCAGCATCATTGATCCTGAGAAGCCTGGCACCGCCATCACCAAGCTCTTTGGCGGCCCGATGAGCCAGCATCTGGACGAAGCCAAGGCCGCCTCGCCGATCACTTACATCGACAAAGATGATCCGCCCTTTGTCCACATCCACGGGACGAAGGACACGCTCGTGCCTTACGAGCAGGCGCAGGAGTTTGATGCCGCGCTGGAAAAGGCAGGCGTCTCCAGCACGCTGCTCTCGGGTGAGGGCGGACCTCATGTGTTCTTCTCTCTCGATCTCATCACCAAACTGCGCGCCTTTTTTGATCAGCATCTGCTCGGCTTGAAAACGGAGGTGAAGGAAGGCCCCGTCGCCGTGCAATGACGCAACGCATTCTCATCATCGGCGGCGGACTCGCCGGCATGGCGCTCGCGTGGCGGCTGCATGAGCGCGGCGTGCCCTTCCTCATCGTGGATCGCGATGAGCCGCTGACCTCATCCAAAGTCGCCGCCGGTCTCGTGGCACCGATCACCGGGCTACGCCTGACCCTGAACTGGCGCTACGAAACGCTCTACCCTGAAGCGGTGCAGTTTTATCGGGACAAGGAATCCCAGCTCGGCTCACGCTTCTACCATGAGGTGCCCATCGTGCAGCTTTTACGCGATGAGAAAGCCGTCATGCAGTGGCAAAAGCGGCGCGAGCAGCCAGAGGTGCAATCTTACCTGAATGGCTCCGCACAGGAGCCGCTGGTGAATGAAGCCGTCTTTGCCAATCCTCACGGCGGCTTTCAGCAGCAGCACAGCGGGTGGCTAGACACCGCTGCGTTTCTCGCGGCCAGCCAGCGCTACTTTGAAAGCCTCGGCTGTTGGCATCGCGGGGAGTTTACAACAGACGGATCTCTCGTCTGGAACGGCCAGACCTTCACCAGTGCCGTCTTCTGCATCGGCTGGGAGGCCGCGCGGCATCCTTGGTTTGACTGGGTGCCCTTCCGCTCCGCGCGCGGCACGGTGCTGCAAGTCACCGCCGACACTGAGAGCGAAACCCGCATCATCAACAACGGCTCATGGCTACTCCCGCGCGGCGATGGCACACTGCGTGTCGGCCCCACCTATGAGTTCGACTTTGATCAGCCTCACACACCCGAGCCGGAGGCCGTCGCGGGTCTGGAAACGAAGCTGCAATCCTTGCTGAAACACCCCTATCAGATCACCGATTCACAGACCGGCGTGCGGCCGATTATCCAGCACCGTCAGGCGCTCATCGGCCGTCATCCCGCACGACCCCAGATCGCCTTCATGAACGGTCTTGGCTCCAAAGGCGTACTGCGTGCGCCCTGGCTGGCTCGACAGCTCATGGAGAACTTGCTGGATGGCAAGCCCATCGAACCTGAGCTGGATCTGGCGGGGAACATCTGAACTTAACGGGAGGAAGCAGAGATAGCAGAGGCTTGGTCCAATCCGATCTCTGTTTCCTCTGTTATCTCCAGTTCAACATCATCCAATCACCAGCTCCACTGGGCAATGGTCAGAGCCATGCACGTCATCGCGGATCGTGCAGCTTTTCAAAGCAGGTCGCAGGGCGCTGGAGGCCAGCCAGTAATCTAGCCGCCAGCCGATGTTCTTTGTGCGGGCATCCGGTGTGCGCTGTGTCCACCAGGTGTAGTGATGCGGAGTCGGATCGAACTCGCGGAAGACATCCAGAAAGCCTGCCTCCAGATGCTGCGTGAAGCTAGCGCGTTCTTCATCACTGAAGCCTGGGTTCATGCGATTCGACTTCGGATTCGCCAGATCGATCTCCTGATGCGCGACGTTCAAATCACCGCAAACAAGCACTGGCTTCTTCCTCTCCAGGTTCTTGATGAAGAGGCGGAATACCTCATCCCATTGCAAGCGATAGGAGAGCCGGGCCAGCTCCGCTTTTGCGTTCGGGGTGTAAACGGTGACGACATAGAAGTCGGCAAACTCCGTGGTGATCACGCGACCTTCACGGTCATGATCATCGTGGCCCATGCCGATCTCGTGACTCTTCCACGGCACGCGGCTGAGGATGCAGGTGCCTGAGTAGCCTTTCTTCTCCGCACTGTTCCAGACTGCCTGATAACCGCCGAAGAAAGACAGGTCCACTTGCTCCTGCATGGCCTTCGTTTCCTGGAGGCAGATGACATCGGCATCACAGCCGAGCAGGTACTCGCGCAGGCCTTTGTTTAGCGAGGCTCGGATGCCGTTGACGTTCCAGGTGGAGAGTTTCATGGCCCGCGATTCTCCGCAGGTCATGAGGTTGGTCAACGCTACAAACAGCACAGAAGAGGCGCAGTCTCTGACAAGGGGCGTGGATCAGAAAGCGGTGTCTGGTGCTTACTTGTGAGCATGGACAATCATCCACACTCCCACAACCGGTGGTTACGCAGTTTCGGCCTCAGTGCCTGCGCAGCCGTGTCTCTCATCAATGTCGCCCAGGCTGGCACGCCAGTCATGTCTGCGAAAGCTCCAACCACTCCCGTCGAGGCGATTAGTTGGAAGGATCACACCATCGCCCCGGTGACGAATCCGATCTTCTTTGAAGATGCCGTGATCCGCTCTGAGATCCGACCGATCTTTGCTCATCACACCATTGATGACGGCTTCCTCGGCGGTGGCACTGCCCAGCTTTATGCGCTGCAAATCCGCTATGCTCTGACCGACCGACTTGCGCTCATCGCCAATCAGGACGGCTATTTAAAAGTTAACAATAACACCATCGGCAATCCAGAGGGCTGGATGGATCTCGCGCTCGGTTTCAAATATGCGGCGATCGATGATGAAGCCAATCACTTCATCCTCACACCAGGCCTGACCTTTCACATTCCTTCCGGCGAGCGTGACGTGTTCCAGGGTCGTGGGGGTGGCGAGTTCAATCCCTTCGTCTCGTTCCAAAAAGGCTACGGAGATTTCCATGTCTCCGGCAATTTGGGCGTGCGCATTCCAGTGACTCAAGATGAGCAAAACACAGTCGCTCATTATAGCTTGATGCTGGACTACTACACCTGCCGCTACTTCATCCCATTCATCTCGGCGAACTTCTTCACCAATTTGAGCGATGGCACGAATTTCCCAGGTCTGCGTGGCAATGGCTACGACGTGATCAACTTCGGTGGCAGCAATGCTAGTGGCACGACGCAGGGCATGGTCGGCATTGGTTTCCGTAGCCGACTCCTCGACAACGTGGACTTTGGTATCGCCTATGAAGTGGCCGCTGTGCGCCCCTATGGCCTGACGAATAATCGTGTGACAATGGACATGTGCATTCGCTTCTAATTTCCGGATGCCGTTCGCTTCGGTTTCTGGTTTGTTGACAAGCCGCATGGGGGTTCCGCCCCCATGCGGTTTTGCTTTGTGGGTAGATGCAGGTCAAAGCACACCTTGCCAGTTGGCGGCATCGCGGCTTCTATCGTGGCCTATGAAAAGCATGACTGGATTTGGCCGTGGTGAAGCGCGGCAGGGTGGCACGACTTGGGTGGTGGAGTGCAGCAGTGTGAACCGCAAGCAGCTCGAGGTAGCCGTGAGCCTGCCCCGCGATCTAAGCGATCTGGAAATACAGGTGCGCAATCAAGTGTCTGCCCTGTGCTCGCGTGGTCGTGTGAATGTCCAGGTGCGCTCCGATCAGGCGATGGTGGAGGACACGATGCCGCAGCTCGATGAGGCGGTGGCCGCGAAATATGTACAGCAATTGCGTGAGATGGCGGGGCGTCTCGGCATCTCCCCCGAGCTCTCTTTGAGCGAAGTCGTGCGTCTGCCCGGCGTGCTCGTCAGCAAGACGGCGGAGACCGTGGCTGAGGACACCTGGCCTGTGCTGCAAACAGCGCTAAGCGCGGCTATGCAGCAGTTTGTCGCCATGCGCAGCACGGAGGGAAGCCATCTGCGTGAAGAGATGGAAGCGCGCCTCAATACCATCGAGTCACTCGCCACGCAGATCGCTGAAAAAGCCCCCGCTGTGCCGGAGCGTCAGCGGACTGTTTTGCGCCAACGTTTGGAGCAAGCCGGTCTGCCTTTACCTCTCGATGATGAACGCCTGCTCAAAGAGATCGCCCTGTTTGCTGAACGCACAGACATCTCAGAGGAGTTGTCACGCGCAGCCAGTCACTTGAAGCAATTCCGCACTTATCTGGCAAGCGATGAACCCGTGGGCCGCAGTCTGGACTTCCTCGTGCAGGAGTTCTTCCGCGAATTCAATACGATGGGATCGAAGTGCAACAATGCCGAGATCGCACACCACGTCGTCAGTGCGAAGACAGAGCTGGAGAAGATCCGTGAGCAGATCCAGAACGTGGAGTGATCCTGCGCAGCGCGGGCAGGGCAAAAGCCAACGCCACGAGCATCAATGCGGCACTCCAAAAGAACGGTGCGCCGGGCAGCACGATGGGTGCTTTTTCACTCACAAAGTAACTGAATAAGTGAGTGCAAACGATCGGCCCAATGATGCCCGTCAGACTGGAAAGACTGGTCAGTGAGCCTTGCAGCGCGCCCTGCTCATCCGCAGGCACGGCCTGTGACATCAGCGCCTGCACCGCCGGTGTGACGAGTCCGCTGAGGCTGCCAAACACAATGCAGACGTAGATCATCCACGGCTGAGATGCCAGACCGTAAGCGGCGTAAAAGAAGGTGGCCATGATCAGCCCATAGCGCACCGTTTTAGCCTCGCCAAAAGCGCCGACGACACGCTTCGTGAGTCCGCCCTGCACGCCGCCGGCCATAACGCCGACCGCAGCCAGCGAGAGACCCGTCGCCAGCGTGTCCCAGCCAAAGCGGTAGCTGGTATAAAGCACCCAGATGCTAGGGTACACCTGATGCGCCAGCAGGGCGATGAAGTAGGCGGCGATCAAGCCGAGCAGCGTCGGGAACCTCCTCAATGCCAACAGTGAGCCGATCGGATTACTGCGTGCCCAACTGAAGTCACGGCGATTTTCTGGCGCGAGAGATTCAGGCAGCACGAACACGCCATAGACCCAATTAAGCAGAGTCAGTCCACCTGCGGCGAAGAACGGCACCTTCATGCCATACTGCCCCAGCAGTCCACCCAGCACCGGTCCGATCACAAAACCCAGACCAAAGGCCGCGCCGATCATCCCAAAATTCGCCGCACGCTTCTCCGGCGGGCTGATGTCTGCGATGTAGGCACTGGCTGCGGCAAAATTGGCACCCGTGAGTCCGGCGATCACGCGCCCCATAGCAAACCAGGCTAAATTTGGCGCAAAGGCGATCACGAAGTAATCCAGCGCTGATCCCAGCAATGAAATGAGAATCACGGGTCTGCGCCCGAACCGATCCGACAAGCTACCGATCAGCGGCGCAAAGAGAAACTGCATCAGCGCATACACTGCGTAAAGCAGGCCATAGGTGCTGGAAGCCGCAGCCACATTGCCGCCCTCATACCGCTCGATGAGCTTCGGCAAGATCGGCACGATCAGGCCGATGCCCAGAATATCGAGCGTGAGCGTGATGAAGATGAAACTTAAAGCCGGTTTGCGTGCAGACATGGGCGCTGCCAGTAGCGGTAAACGCAACGACTCGCAAACGACTGTGTTGCCAGACAGCGTGCATGGTCCCAAAGTGACGACGTAACATTTCCTTCTCACACTCCATGGTCAAAAAACTCCTCCACACCCGCTATCGCGTGAATGATCTCGTGAAAACCGTCGCCTTTTATAAAGAGGTGCTCGGGCTTAAAGAGGTGAAGCGCCACAAGTCCCCACGCGGTTCTGAACTGGTCTTCTTCAAGACACCAAACAGCGACGAACTGATCGAGATTTGCAGCTTTCCTGCCAGTGGCGCCGTGGTCCTCGGGCCTGATGTGACGCACCTCGCTTTTGAGGTCGAAGATTTAGAAAGGTTTGCCCTTCATGCCGCCGCTTGTGGCTACCCGCTCTCGGATGGCCCGACCGAAAGTTCCAGTGGCACGTTCGCCTTCATTGACGCGCCCGAGGGTTATGAGATAGAACTGATCCAATATCGGAAATAGCGAGAGATGAGGCTAGTAGCACGTTGAGTACAACACACACACACATCATGGACTTTGACTGGCTCGGCGTAACTTTTGATCTCACCAAACTGACTCCCAAGGATATTGAGGAGTCGTTTGAGGATCCCTTTTCGCTGAAGCTCCTGCCCGGCGATAACGAAAACACAACCGAGGCCCGCTACTACAACCTCGGCAAGTCACTGGGTGGCCGCGCGGTTTTCAGCGTCTTTTGGACGGATGGCAAACGCTACCGCGTCATCTTCGCCCGAGACATGACCAATGGTGAGTTTGATTTTTTTGAGAGGAAGAGAGCCGAGGATGTATGACCCACCATGAGCACTGAACCACGCCGCAGAGAAACCACCATCACCACCCGCCCCATCCCGATGGATGGGGATCTAGGCTTGGTGCGTGCCTGGAAAGATGTGCCAGCCTTTGATTCCGAGGAGGCAGAAGGCAAGTACTGGGCGCAGCATCAGCTCGAATCACGCCTGATGCAGATGTCCATCCACCGCACAGACGTGCGTGAATCCACGACCATCACACTGCGCTTTGACCCCCGGATGCTCAGCCGGATCAAGCGCATCGCCCGCCGCCGCTACCTGAACTACCAGAGCATGATCAAGCAATGGCTCAGTGAGCGCATGGAGGAAGAGATGAAGGAGGGATGAACGCGGAAGGTTCTCGGTTCACTGTTCTCGGTTCACGGTTGGTTAAAACCAGCGCTCTTTGGTGGTTCGGCGTCCTCGTTTGGGGCGCTGTACTTTGGACTCTCTCAGCGAACAGCACCCTGCCAAGTGGCCCCTCATTCCCGCTGAAGGACAAGCTGCTGCACTGCACCTACTTTTGCGGCGGTGCCTTCTGCCTCCTACTCGCCCTGCATGGCAAAAGATCCTCTCTGCCGAGCTGGCGCGCGCTGGTCATTCCTGCGTTCTTGTTTACCGCCATCATCGGCGCACTGGATGAGTTTCATCAGACCTTCACCCCCGGCCGCAGCGGCAATGACCCATGGGATTGGCTCGCTGATGTGACGGGCGGAGTGCTCGCCGCCTGGATCGTGATCCGGCTCTTGATCAAGCTGCGCCAAACTGGTCCCACAGAAGTTTGATCACCATCGCGAATACGACCGTGATGAAGATGACACGGATGAACGGTGCTCCATGCCTGATGGCCATCGAAGCTCCCAGCCTCCCCCCGATGAGCTGCCCGGCGATCATCGCGAACGCGATGGGATAATGCACGCGATCTGAAATCACGAACACAAGCAGCGAAGCCATGTTGCTCGTCAGGTTCACCACCTTCGTGAAAGCCGTGGCCCGCGTGAGTTCCAGTCCGAGCAACGAGATGCAGGCCATCGCCCAAAAGGTGCCCGTTCCTGGACCGAAGAAGCCATCATAAAAGCCCAGCACGCTTCCTGCGAGACAGGCAAAGGCCACCAAACTCAATCTGGCCTTCGCCGCTGTTTTCCCAAGCCCCGGACTGAGCAGCACATACACTGCGATGCCGAACAGCATCCACGGCACAATCTTCTTCAGCACCTCATTGCTCACCTGCGTCACCGTCCAGGTGCCTAGGCAAGCAAAAACAAAGGTGACGAGCACCGTCAGCCGCACTTGATGCCAGGAGACGAGGCCCGCCTTCGCATACTTCCGCACCGCCATCAGCGTTCCCCAGGTGGACTGCATCTTGTTTGTGCCCAGCGCCATCTGCGGCGGCAATCCAGCCCAGAGCAACGCCGGGACGGAGATCAATCCACCGCCACCCGCGATGGCGTCGATGAAGCCCGCGCTGAGTCCAGCAATGAACAAGAGTGTGATGACCTCCCAGCTCATGATTTCCTTCCAAGAATGCGATCCAGCGAATCAGAGGTCTGCCAGATCAGCGCTTCCGGATAATGCGCATACGGGTGGAAGTATTCGAAGGTCAGGAAGCCCTTGTAGCCCGTCTCCGCGAGCGCATCCGTGACGGCGGGCCAGTTGGTGGTGCCATCAAGCAACGGACGGAAGGTTTCGAGGCTGAAGTCGGTGCCTTTTTTCGTGAACTCCTTCAGGTGGACGTTCTTCGTGCGCTTGCCGAGAATTTTGGCCCAATGCTCGGGGAACTGGAACATGCTGATGTTTCCCGTGTCGAAATGCACACGCACATGCTCGCTGCTGAAGCTGTCCACAAAGGCATTCATCTCCATCGGTGTCATGAGGTAGCCGTTGAAGAAGATGTTTTCGATGTTGAGGCAGACCTTTAGTTTCGCGGCCTGCTTTTCGAGCTGACCGATGGCTTCCTTGGCACGCTGATCGCACACATCATTCTCCACAGGCTCATGATCCGTGCGCCACGGAATGTGAACGGCTCCTGGCACGACGAGCACATTCTCCACACCGAGATCATGCGCACACTGCGCGATCTTTCCAGCCAGTTCCATGCCCTGCGCACGCTTCGCCGGATCATTGCTCGTCAGCGGATACGGCCAGAACAGAAAGGAACACAGACCGCTGATCTGGATGCCGATCTCGTCCGCCATCTTGCGGATTTTAACATAATCCGCCGTGCCGTGTTTCGGCGAGAGATCGTTGTCGAGGTCGTAGTTCAGCTCAATGCCGTCGAATCCGGCGTCCTTCGCGAGTTGCAGACACTCGCGCAGCGTCATGCGCTCGGGATACGGAAAGGCCCAGAGGTTGATTGACTTGAGCATGTCGTATTTCTTCGTCGATCCACGCCGCGCATCCGGCGCGTCAGCAGGTGCAGCCTGAGCAGGCTCGAAAGCCAGGGAACTGAGCCCGATAGAGGCAATGGTGGCCTTCAGGGCATCACGACGGGAGAGGGAATCTGGTGGAGGATTCATAACGAAGATGCAATCAGATGAGTCCGATTCCGGCAAGAAAGTTTCTTCTCAACCAGAGCCATGAAAGGCGCGCAAGCGTCCTGGAGTGCGCCGGACCTCCGGCGCTTTCGGGTGCCGAGTGATCTGCTTCAACACAGACGACTCCGGGAGCCGAACGTGGTTCGTTCACTGCTCGATAGCTGCCGATTACGCGCTCCGGTGAAAAGCTCCAGAGGACTGGAGCACTCCAGGACGCTCCGCGCAAAACGATACGCTTGCCATCCCTGCGCGAATCGGAACAATGGCGAGCTATGAGATGCCTTTTGCTTTTCCTTTCTGCCGCTGCGTCGGCGGTCTTTGCTGAATCGGGTGCTCCCGTTGGCAAGTTCCAACAGCTTGATCCCTCGATCCCCACACCTTCGGCTCAGCGAATCGCTTCAGGAGCACCTGGCACTGCCTATTGGCAAAACACGGCGGACTATGACATCAACGTCGAACTCGATGACGTGAAGCGCACGATCACAGCAGAGGCGACGGTGACGTATCACAATGCCTCGCCGGACGCCCTGGAGTATCTGTGGGTGCAGCTCGATCAGAATTATCTCTCCCACAATGCCGACTCGCGAGCGGCGCCGAACACGAAGCGCGGCATTGATCCAGCCAAGATCAGCTACAGCGCGCTGGACCGTCTGTTGACCTATGAGACCTACGATGGCGAGATGAAGATCAGCAAGCTCACCGATGGCAAAGGCGCTGCGCTGCCTCATGCCGTCGTGAAAACGATGCTGCGGCTCGATCTGCCGGAACCGCTGGCAGCCGGAGCAGACTTCGTTTTCAAAATCGCCTGGAGTTATCCGATCAATGACTGCAAACACCTGAACGCGCGCACGGGTTACGAGTTCTTCGAGGAGGACAAGAACTGCATCTACACCATCGCGCAGTGGTTCCCGCGCATGGCGGCGTACACGGACTACGCGGGCTGGATCAACAAGCAGTTCCTCGGCACCGGCGAGTTCACCCTGGAGTTCGGCAACTATAAAGTCAGCCTCACCGTGCCGGACGATCATCTTGTGGCCGCCACGGGTGCTCTACAGAATGCGGATACCGTTTTGACGGAGACTCAGCGTGAGCGGCTGAAGAAGGCGCAGGGAGAGATGAAGAAGCCAATGTTCATCGTCACACCGGAGGAGGCGAAGGCGGCGGAGAAGGGCAAGCCGAAGAGCAAGAAGACCTGGGTGTTTCAGGCGGACAACGTGCGTGACTTTGCCTTCGCTTCATCGCGTAAATTTGCTTGGGACGCGATGGCAGTCGAAGGCGCGAGTGTGAATGGCAAGCCGGTGATGGCGATGTCGCTTTATCCCAAAGAAGGCATGCCGCTGTGGGACAAGTATTCGACCCATGCCATCGCACACACGATCCAGACTTACTCGCGCTACACCTTTGCGTATCCCTATCCCGTCGCATGGTCGGTGAATGGGCCGGTGGGCGGCATGGAATACCCGATGATCTGCTTCAATGGACCGCGCCCGGAAAAAGACGGCACCTATCCAGAGCGCACGAAGTATGCGCTGATCGGCGTCGTCATTCATGAAGTCGGCCACAACTACTTCCCGATGATCGTGAACAGCGACGAGCGGCAGTGGACGTGGATGGACGAGGGGCTGAATTCGTTCGTGGAATACCTCACGGAGGAGGAATGGGAGAACGATTGGAAGCACCGGCGCAATGAGCGCGGCTTGGTCGATTACATGCGCACGACAGACCGCGTGCCGGTGATGACGAACTCCGAGTCCATCGCCGATCTCGGCCCGAACGCCTATGGCCAGCCCACCGTCGCGCTTAACATCCTGCGTGAGCACATTCTCGGCCGCGAGGCTTTCGATCACGCATTCAAGACCTATGCGAAACGTTGGATGTTCAAGCGGCCCACGCCGAGTGATTTCTTCCGCACGCTGGAGGACGCCAGCGGTGTCGATCTCGACTGGTTCTGGCGCGGTTGGTTCTACAGCGTCGATCATGTGGATGTGGCCATTGACGAAGTGAAGTGGCTGCAACTCGACACGCGCGATCCGGCGATCGAGAAGAAGAAAAAGAAGCAGGAGGAGGACGACCTGCCGAAAACCACCACGCGCGAGCGCAACTACCCGCTCTCGAAACGCGTGGACCGTTTTCCCGAGCTGAAGGACTTCTACGACAGCTTCGACAAGACCACCGTGCTGCCCAGCGAGAAGAAGAAGTTCGAGACGCTCATCAAAGATCTCAATGAGGAAGAGATCGATCCGAAACTGCTGCAGACGAAACACAACTTTTACTCCATCGAACTGAGCAACGTCGGCGGACTCGTCACACCCGTGATCCTGAAGGTCGAGTACACCGACGGCAGCACCGAGGAGTTAAAACTCCCACCGGAAATTTGGCGCTTCAACACTGAGAAGGCCTCCAAGCTTCTGTTCACGAAGAAGGAGCTAAAATCCATCACCTTCGACCCACGTCAGGAACTCGTGGACACCGACGTGGAAAACAATTTCTGGCCCCGTCGCCCCGTGAAAAGCAAGTTTCAGCTCTTCAAAGACGACAAGGCTCCGAATCCGATGCGCGAGATCACGAAGCCGGAGAAGAAAGACGGCCCGCAGAACGAAAAAAAGACTGATAGCAAAAAGTGACTGACGCCATGTTCCGGCTCGACTTTTGATCATATAGAAACCACCATTTCCTCATGCTGAAGACCATTCATCTCGAAATGCCCGCCTCAGGGGATCTTGGTAGGCTGAAGCTGCCGTCCGGCGTGCAAAGCCGTCTGCACGAGCTGTTGGACCGGCAAGACAAGGGCATCAAGCTCACTGTGCGTGAACGACGCGAGGCGGAAGGCTTGGTGGAGATGGCGGAGTGGATTTCCTTGTTGAAACTTCGTGCTCGCAGGCTTTCCCGCAGCGCCGCATGACGGTCTCCGCGTCCATCCGCCGCATCGTCACCCAGCGAGCAGGAAATCGCTGTGAATACTGCCTTCTGGCGCAGGCGGGACAGGAGGCCCTATTCCACATTGACCACATCATTCCAGAGATGGATAGCGGTCTGACGGAGCCGGAGAATCTGGCGCTCGCCTGCGTTTCGTGCTCGCTCCGAAAAGGAGCGCGGCAGTTTACCGTCGACCCGACGACCCGCCGCTTGGTGAGGCTGTTCCATCCGCGTCGGCAACGATGGTTAGCGCATTTCCGCTGGAATGGGTTTCGTGTCATGGGCATCACAGCGACGGGCCGCGCCGCCGTGGACGCTCTCAAGCTGAACCGGAGCACGATGCTGGCGATTCGCTCTGAAGAGGCCTACTTCGGTCGATTTCCTCCTCCGGTCGCATGATCAAAGCGGCTTTCATTTCCCTCTGTGTGGCGACGTGTGCTCACGCGCATTCGCTGCACCAGTCCACTGCCGAGGCGGAATACAATCCGAAGACGCAAAAGCTCGAAGTCAGTCTCTCCGTCTTTATCAACGACTTGGAACTGGCCCTCATCCGCCAATCAGAGCGGCTCATGTCCATCGACAAAACCCCCGCCGCCGAGCTCGACGCTCAAATCCAGGCCTACCTCTCCAAAACCTTCGTGGTGACGGATGCAGCGGGCAAAGCTGCCAAAATCGAGTGGGTGGGCCGCCAAGTCGACGAAGAGACGAAGAAGAGTGGCGATCCGACAGTGACGTTGTTTTTTGAAGTGCCGCTGCCGGGAGATTTGCCCGAAGCGACGCTACAACACACGATCTTCCATGGTCTCTTCAAAGATCAGATCAACCTGTGGCATCTCCGAAACGGATCGCGAGAAGTCGAGCTTCGATTCTCGAAGGATCAAGCGAGCAAGAAATTAGCGTTTTGAGATCGATGAATGTTCAAGCTTCAGCTCCGATTAGGGTTTGGCAGAACCCAGATGCAAACCGCTATCGGAAGGAAGATGACGCTAAGAATAGTAATCAAGAGGTATGTCGCCAATAACCACACACCGTCTTTGGGATGTGTCAGATACCATCGGAGTTCTTTCGTTTTTATGCCCGGCATTTCGGACTCCAACTTGGCGATTGCTATTTTCTCTTCCGCGGTAAGCGGTGGTTTGCCACGTTCTTCTCTTCGTTTACGGAAATAATCGCGCAAGACAAGAACCGCTTGTGCCACCCAAAAGATGGGCAGCCAGATCATGATCGTATGACTCATTTCGCTCATGTAATAATCTGTCCCTCAGCAAACAGCTACATTTAAGGGGGGGAATCACCCAAAGAACGGAGCCAGCACATTTCGGGCGACTTTGATCGCCTTCATGCGGCCCTCCAGAGTTTTGCCAAAGGTGTCGTCCTCGACTTCGATGCAGAGAGGGCCGTCGTAGCCGATGCGCATGAGTTCTCCCATGAAGGCAGCCCAGTTGATGTCGCCGTAGCCGGGGATGCGAGGCTGGTGCCAGTTGAGCGGGAAGTCGAAGCGGCCGACTTCATTCAGCGCGGCGTGGTTGATCTTCACGTCCTTGGCGTGGAGGTGGAAGAGCTTGGATTTGAACTCGGCGAGCGGACTGAGCGGGTCCATGCCTTGCAGGATGAAGTGGCTTGGATCGTAGTTCAGACCGAAATTGAGCGAGTCGATGTCATGGAAAGCGCGACGCCAAATGGCAGGCGTGGTCATGAGGTTCTTGCCGCCGGGCCATTCGTCGCGGGTAAAGGACATGGGGCAGTTCTCGATGCCGATCTTCACGCCGTGATCTTCGGCGTATTCGATGATGGGTTTCCAGATTTTTAAAAAGCGCGGCCAGTTTTCATCGACGGTCTTCGTCCAGTCGCGACCGACGAAGCCATTGACGTTTTTCAAGCCAAGCAGCGGCGCAGCTTTGATGACTTTCTTGAAGTGTGCCACCGCCACGCGCGAAACCTCAGGATCTGGATCGAGCATGTTCGGGTAGTAGCCGAGCGCGCTGATGCCCACGCCATGATCTTCACAGAGCTTCCGCACATCCTCCGCGCGGGTCTTGGTCAGATCCGTGACATCGAGATGGGTGACACCGGCAAACTTGCGCTCAGCCTTGCCGACGGGCCAGCACATGAGTTCCACGGTGGAGAAGACCTCATGCGAGGCAAAGGCGAGCACTTCATTCAAAGACAGCTCAGGGAGAATGGCGGAGACAAAACCAAGTTTCATGATGGGGCACTATGATGAAGAGCCTGCCGTGAAAACAAGAACTCAATGCAGCCTGAGCTTGTGCCTTTTCGTGCCGTATGATGACGTAACTTCATGAATCCATCGGCACTTATTCTCGGCGGCGGCACGTTTGGCCTCACGGCGGCATTGGAACTTCGTGCCCGCGGCTGGCACGTCACCCTGCTCGATGCAGGCGAGATCCCGCATCCTGACGCGGCCTCCACGGACATCAACAAGGTAGTGCGAATGGACTATGGCACCGATGAGCAATACACCGCGATGGGCGAACTCTCGATCCAGCGCTGGCACGAGTGGAATGCCCGCTGGAACGAGGAGTTGTATCACGAGGATGGCTTTCTGATCATGACGAGAGGCGATATGCAGCCCGGCACTTTCGAGCACGACAGCCACGCCTTTCTCTCAGCTCGCGGACATCATCTTGCCCGAATGAATTGCGACAGCCTGAGCGCAAATCATCCGCAGTGGAAAGCGGAGGCATTTCCAAACGGATACCTCAACCCACGCGGCGGCTGGGCTGAGAGTGGGCGTGTGGTGATGCGTTTGAAACAAGACGCGCTGGGGGCAGGTGTTGTCATTCACGAGCAAATCACCTTTGGTTCGTGGATCGAAGATGGCGGACGCCTCTGCGGCATGAAGGATGCGCGTGGTCACGAGTGGCGCGCCGATGTCACGATCTCTGCGCTCGGCGCTTGGACCGCTGAGTATCTGCCCTGGTTGAGTGACCGGCTGTGGGCCACAGCGCAGCCGGTGTTTCATTTCCGTCCGCCGAATCCCGAGGCGTATCGAGCGCCGGCTTTTCCTGTATGGGCCGCCGACATCGGCACCACGGGCTGGTATGGCTTTCCAGCAAACGCTGATGGCGTCGTCAAAGTCGCGAATCACGGTCCAGGTCGGCGTGCGCGTGCCAGTGACCCTCGCATCATGCCGGAAGGTGAAGAGTTGCGCTTCCGCGAGTTCCTGCGCGCAACCTTTCCCGCACTCGCTGATGCGCCGCTGGCA
Source organism: uncultured Prosthecobacter sp. (assembly GCA_964583255.1). GTDB lineage: Bacteria > Verrucomicrobiota > Verrucomicrobiia > Verrucomicrobiales > Verrucomicrobiaceae > Prosthecobacter. The sequence continues at coordinate 24,366 of CAZOVY010000041.1, read as the reverse complement.
GGATCGCGCATCTGCCTCTATGGCGACAGCTTTGATGGCAACTTCATCTTCGCTCACGATCCTGAACATCCAGGTCTTGTGGTCGCTGCCGGCGATTCGGGTCATGCTTTCAAATTCACACCTGTGCTCGGCGAACTGATCGCCGATGCGGTCGAGAGAAAGTCAAATCCCTGGCTAGCGCGCTTTTCCTGGCGTGAATCAACGGGGGCAGGCGGCGAAGGCGCGAGAGCGAGGGACTAAACCTTCACCCAGGTCTTCGAACGGCAGCTTTGCAGGATTGCTTCGCAGAGCTTCAATTCATGATAGCCATCTGCTGCGGTGGCGAAGAAAGCAGGCGTCTTTTTGCCGCTGGCGATGTGCTCATACACGGCGCGGTAATGCATCTTGTGCGCATCATTGAAACCTTCGGGGTGTCCGCCTGGATAGTCAGTGAAGTTGGCCACGTCTTCCATGAATCCAGGGGTGCCACGCTGGAGGATTTGATTCGGCTCATCCCGGCGCCCGAGGATGATTTCATTCGGCTGCTGGAGATCCCAGCGCACGCTGCCCTTGGTGCCGTAAATGCCGAGGCCAAGACTGCACTTTGAGCCTGCGGCGACCTGCGAGATACTGGCATTGGCATGAACTCCATCCGCGTTGCCATGCTTTGCCTTGCCGAACTTCAACAGCACGCTGCCGAAGTCCTCGGTGTCCACCTTGTAGGGCACCATCGTTTTCGGATCAACCTTGGCAAAAGTCTGCACTTCACCCTTCGGACGCAGGCGGGTTTTGTGGAAAGTCTCGATGTGGGCAAACACACTCTGCGCCTTGGCTCCGAGAATGAAGCTAACGGCATCAATCCAATGCGTGCCGATGTCACCCACGGCACGCAACTTGCCACCCTCGCTAGCGATGACGCGCCAGTTGTAGTCGCTCTCATGCAGCAGCCAGTCCTGGAAGAACTGGCCCTGGACATGAATGATCTTGCCGAGATCCCCGCGCTCCACCATGGCGCGCATTTGCAGCACTGCGGGGAAGAAGCGGCACATGTAATTCACCGCGAACACCGGCCCCTTTTTGCCACCCTTTTTCACGGCCTCGACCACCTTCGCTGTTTCGCTCGTGGTCATGCCCAGCGGCTTTTCACAAATGACGTGCTTGCCCATCTCCAGGGCTTGCAGGCACTGCTCCACATGCACTTTGTTTGGTGAGGTGATGTGAACCACATCCACGTTCGGACTCGCATACATCGCCTCATGATCGTAGTCGCCATACACCTCAGGAATGCCCCAGAGATCCGCGATCTTCCGCGCACTCTTCGACGAGCCACAAACCGCCGTGATCTGAACACCTAGCCGCTTCAGCGCCTCAATGTGAACGGGGCCGATAAAACCTGTGCCGATGATGCCTGCGCGGAGATGATAAAGTGGAGTCATGAATGATCACCATGAGTGGACCCCAATAGCCCGCGAATAAACGCTATTTTTCAGAAACTCGCGGTTCCAGTCTTGGCCTTACATGATCTGAAACGCATCATGACTTACGACGCAGTCGAGCAATCAGGAACCCCATCACGATTCCCGAAAGAGCAGCAACGATTCCAACCATCCAACTCTGCGCCTTCGTGCGCGCGGCAACGATGGGGTTGTCGATCGGATTGAGTGAGACGTGCAGGCGCTCTGCTTTCCAGAGGCCATCGAGTTTTCGCAGTAGGGCCGTCCAGCGTGTGGTGTAGCTGAGGGTCTTGCCGGCCATCGTCACGCTTTCTTCGGCGCTGCCATGTGCGAGGGCGAGATCACCAAAAAACTGGGTGTCATCGGGCACGAGCTTGATGGAGTAGCTGCTGCCGGGGCCGAGGCGCTTTTTGATGTCATCAAAGAAGGCCTGCATGGCGGGCAGACCTTTGACTTCATCATTCGTGAGAAAGACGGCACTGGCCGTGGTGGTGAGAGATGGGGCTAAAGAACTGAGGTCACCCGAATTGATGGCCTTCTCATAGCTGGCGCCCAGCGCTCGCAAGACTTGCTTGTCGGCTTCTGTGCCGTCTTGCTGTGCTAGGGCGAGCTGGCTGAGGAGGAGTGATGCCAGGAATGTGAGGCGAGTTTTCATGAGGATGATCGGCTGAACCAACGATGAATGCCCAAGCCGAGTACAAGCCCGGCTGGCAAATCTTGCCACACATGCTGACGGGTGAGCAGCGTGGAGACAAGCATGAATCCGAGCCATAGCCAGAGAACTGGCTGCCCATGGCGCTGCCTCACATGCAGCACCGCCAGCAGTCCAAAGGCTGCGTGCAGTGAGGGAAAGGCATTCCCCGCCCCATCTGCCCGGGCGATGAGCCACTCATATAGCCACGAAGAAGGCGATGCGGGCCTCTCGATGCGTGTGGGCCAGAGCCAAAAGAAGACAGCTCCTATGGCAAAGGCTGCCGCCAGCTCTCTCACATACTGCCATGCAGCCCGTGCATTCTTTGCTCCCCAGATGGCATAGGTGTGCAGAAGAAAGACGCTTTGATAAATGACCGCCCAGCTTGGCAGAAAGGGCAGCAAGTCCGGCTTCAAGAGCACGGGTTCACGCAGTGGAAAATGCTGCGGTGGGTAGTAGCAGAGCATGATCCATAGACTGATGCCGACATGGAGCTTCAGTTTGCTCGCAGCATCACAGCGGAGCCTCTGCCACAACTCATTCCTCATGATGAGCAGTCTCCGGTTTCACCCTCTTCTCACCACGCCAGCGATTGAAAGGTGGAACGATGGCGCAGGCACGCACTTCGGCACGCGGTTCAATGACGACACCTGGACCAATCATGGCGTAGGTGCCCACCAGCGCCTCTTCGCCGATCTCTACAGCGGCGATTTGCAGTGTTATGGCTCCGCTTTCACCCCGCACGAGCAGGTGGGAGCCGATTTGGCAGCCACCGCCGATGACCACATCATCACCAATGATGATCAGGGGTCGATCCACGATGCGGACATGCGGCCCCCAAAAGGTCAGCCGCCCAATCTTAGCTCCCCAAAGGCGCATCCACAGTGAGTACAGACCCGGCACGAGGCGAAGTGCTTCCTCTAGAAAAGGTAGTCGATTGAAGATCATCTGCGCCTGTGCCGTGACCCACCAAGTCATGAAGACCTCCTCTGTCACTGCATGGGCTCCTGGCTGAATGCCACGCAGCTTCAGCCACCCGCGAGTCAGCAAAGGCGGCACTAGATAAAGGCAGACCAACGCCAGCACGAACTGCCTGCGCCACACCAAATCTAGGCAAACGACTGCATGCAAAAGTGGCAGCACATTGGTCAGGAGCATCAGCTCTCGCACTCCAGCAGGCCAGCGCGGTTTCTCAGCGGATGATTTTTCCAGCATGGCGGTTTTGGATTCGTTCATGAGTCAGTTTGGGGCCACGCCACATGCGCAGGTAGGCAACCAGCATGTGCTCACGCGTGTCTGCTTGCCCTTCTTCGAGCTTGGGCAGGTAGATCCATGGTACGGTGGGGTGCCGATGATGCCGCAGATGCCAGGTGTGGTTCAGCCACAGGGCATCCAACCAAGGCCAAGTGCGCAGATTCACCGAGCCTTCAATGACATCCCGTTCTGTGCCGAAGTGATGCACATACTGCATAGCTGACCACAGCGCGCCAAAGCAGCATAATGTCACGACCCAATGCCAGACAGGTATCTGCCAATACCAGATCAATCCAGCATGAAGCAGGATGGCTGCTGCGGCCTCCAGTCGCACCATGGGCAGCCAGCCTGGGTTTAGCGAGTCTAGGAGAGCGGCGGTGGGCCGGTCGATGCGCACGGCTTTGGATCTCAAGATTTGCGGGGCAAAGACGGCGATCACGTTGGTGAGCACGATGACCACCCAAAAGAGTCCCGTCAGCACGCCGTAGAGTTGCAGGAACTTCCACACCTTGCTCTCACCTTCGAAGTAGAAATCAAAAGCCTCATCGTCTGAGCGATTCCGCATGTGATGACCGAGATGACCTTGCCTAGCGAGGTGAAAGGGAGCTGGGAAGAATAAGGCTAGCACCATGCCCGTGAGGTCATTGAGCCAGCGCTTCGGGTGTAGCAACTGATGCTCAGCCTCATGCATCATGGTGTAGGCAGAGTTCATCACCAGGGCGTAAGCCACACCCACCAGAAGGAGCCACAGGCCCGAAGTCATGGCAGCAAGCCTCAGCAGGCCCAGCAGTGCTAACACCTGAGCTAGAGAGATGAGCAAATTCAAGCCTGCGGGGATGGGGTGCTTCTCACTCATGGGTCCGTTAGAAAAGTGTTCATGAAACTCAGCTCTGGCCAGGCGGATGCAAGCTCAGCCGTTTTTGGCAAGACTGCTCGTGGGTAGAGAGTGCTGATGAAACGTGCATTCTGACTCAAAGCCTTCCAGTCACGCAAGATCACCGCTCTTTGAGAAGAAAGTTCAGGATGCCTCTCCAGCCACTGGTCTAGCACACGCTGCCCAGAGCGTTTTGGCAGGAGAAAGAACTCCCGCAAAAGCCACTCCAGCAGCCATACATTGACCCGCCGCAGCCATGCAGGTGTCGTGGGCCAGAGCCACGCCAGGAAAAGCAGGTCACGCCGGATGTGCCCAGGCTCATCCGCGAGGTGCTTGCGCTGCACGGCCATGAAGCGTGGGTCCACCTCATCGGCATGACGAAGGAAGCAGCGCCCAAAGTGCAAGGCACGCTCTTCGGCCATCAATTGCAACCACAGCAGGGCAGGCAGCCACGAGACGCTTGCGCTGAGCTTTGACATCATCGCCTGCTGAAGGTCACTGGCTGCCAGCAGATGGAAGTCACTCTTTGCATAGGCATGAGGATTGATCTCACGCAGCAGTTCGCGGAACCAGGCGCTATGCTGATCCTCCTCGGCGATGAAGTCCTGCGCTTCGCATCGGAGATCTGCGCTCGGGGCATGCTTCGCCAACCATTGAAGCCCTTGCTTGCCGAGAAACTGCTCGAAGAAGATGGTTTGCTCCAGAAAGTAGAGTCCGTGAAGGCGATTGTAGCTCACACGCTGCTCATTCGTGAGTGAGGCGTAGCTAGGAGTGAAGAACAGCGGCGTCAGTTCCTCTGGAACATACAGCAGTGCTTTCATCATGTACGATACCTCCACCAGCGCGCCCAAAGTCCGCCGAGTGAGGCTGCACAAAGCTCAGGCGGCACTCGGAGATGCGCTTCATGATACTTGGGCAAGAGACTCCAGTGCAGGCTCGGCCGCTCATGATGCGCTGAGTGATAGCCGTTGTTCAGAAAGAGCCAGTTCGAAACCCGACCGATCACGTTATGACTGTGCTCATTCGTCGGGTCACAGTCATCATGCTGCGGCAGGTTCACGGCTATCAAGAACCACTGCGCTGCCAGCCAGGGCAGCACGAAGGTGAGCAAAAATTGACGCGCATCCAAAGCAAGTCCTGTGAGGATGAAGGCCCAGAGCAGCAGCCTTTCTTGTCGTTGCGCCCGCCACAAGGCAGGACGCCGTTTGGCATTGAGGTCATGTGCATTCCATCTCCACGTTTCACAGATAACGAACGGCACATAGCTGAGCAGCGCCTGCCAGGCTGGCATCTGCCGCACGAGGGAGACTCTGACGAAATCATCTGGCGACTGATTGCGCCCATGATGCCGCACTTGATGAGGAATGCGGATGCTCGTCGTCGAAGTTCCTGTCAGCAGTGTTAGCCAGAGATCGAGTGCGCGATTCATGAAGCGGCTGCGAAAGGTGGCGCAGTGAGTGTGGTTGTGTTTTGCCACACAGGCGGTGAGGCAGAGAACCATGAGCGGCAGAGTCAGCAAAGGCACTCCACCCATGAAGCGCCAGGCAAACAAGACGGTGAGCACAGCCAGCAAGCAAAGCGTTCGCCAGTCGGCAGCATGGCGTGGAAGCAGTGAATGGAGTCCGTCTTGTTTCATAGCCAATAACCCTCCACTTGAGGATCACTCAGCGTATTCAATGAGTTTTGCCCAGGCCATGCAACCTGATAAAGCCTGCCGCTCGATCTTACTGCGAGCGCTGATCTTTGCAGGCTCAGCATTGGGTTTGATTCATGCTGAGTCAGCAGCAAGGCATGAGCACCGCGTTGGGTGGCTTTGCGGCGTAGTCGGTGCAGTAGCAGCTTTGCGGTGCAGACATCACGAGCTGCTAGATGAGCGACGAAAAGAGTTCTGAAGATCTCTCCCGCATTTGGAAGACCACGATAGCCGATGAGTTGAAGCAGTCTGCTGGCGAGACTCAAGCTGCGGCCATAGCCATGCACGCGCATCTGCTGGTGTTCGCTCCGATCTGCCAAGGCTGCCACGCCAGTGACTCTGCCATGCTCCATGAGCACACACAGGTCTGCCATCTCAGCCAGCAGGCATGGCGTCATCACGGCAGACAGGTCTCGCTTCTGTGCATTCAAATAGGCTGACGCAGCTTCGAGATCAGGCGCGGTGTCTTCGACGGGGCTAGCCCGGCATGGCAGCAGGAAGGCGCTGGTGTGGAGCTTGCCTGCTTCGACATACTTGGGCAGGCCAAGCCGCTCATGCGTCAGTGCAGAGAGGGCTTGGTGGTTATCTGAAAAGATGGCGGTGAAGGTAGCAGCAGCAGGTTTTTCAGCCTGCCAATGCGCCAAGCACTCAAAACCAGCTTGCAAGACACGGCCTGTGAGTCGGCGGTGACTGGGATGCACTCGGAGATCTCCGAGATAAGCCACCTGCTGCTCACGACCATGCAACCACAGCCGTCGATCTTTGCGGCTGCCACAGCCACTCACGCCGCCTGTCAGACGATGCCTCACGATGACGATGTCAGTGCTTCCTTGCACAAACTTCGGTTCCTTTTCCATGCCTAGCTTGACCGCACCGTCTTGCCAGGTCTCACGCATGAGCTGTCGCAGTTCTGCATCATCCGCAGGCTGCGCTTTCCTAGCGATGTGGAGGTGATCTTTCATGAGAGCGGCCTCGGCGTGAGAGAAGAGGTTTTCACGGTGCTGACGGTCAGACCCAGATGAAGGCAGCGATCGAGATACTCCGCCTTGGTCATGGGGATGACTTTGACTGGCTGCAACTGCCCGAGCCTGCGGCAGTGGGCATAGTGTGGATTCAAAGACAGTCTTGCTTCGATCTGCTCCGAGGTGATCTCTGCCTCTGTGTAGAGTGCATAGCCGTCTCTGGAAGCCAGAGGCGCAAGCATGGCAAAGCTAGGCTGCCAGGGCTTCAGTGACTCTGCCACGAAGTCTGGATGCAGCTTCTCTCCGCGCAGATCACAGCCACCATCTGCTCTGCCGATAAACTGCAAAGTGGGAGTCTGCTGCACCTGACCTGTGACGCGGACTCTGTCTCCGAGACGATAACGCCAAAGCCCTGCACTGCTGCTGAGCAGGACTTCGTATTCCTCACCTAGCCTGAGTTCATGCACGAGATGGGCTCGGCCTTGAGCATCGAGGAACTCCAAGAAGTGTGAGTTCAGTGCAGGGACGGCTGCGTCTGCCCACGGCAGTGTGATGACACCTTCAGTAGCTAGCAGACCTTTGGGCTGCAAAACCGCGCCGGGGTAGAGTGTGCGCAGCTTTTCTGCATCCTCAGCGGCCCATGCATCTGCCCAACAACTGATGACGGCAAGGTTCGGCCATGTCTGACCGATATGCGGTTGCAGCAGCAAGAGCAGGCTGGGATTCCAAACGGAGATGAGTCGGAGGTCCGGTTCCTTTATCAAAGCCGCCGCCACTTCGGCTAGAGATGTGTTGAGGTCGCGAAGTGCGGGTGTTTGAACAAAGATCCAGCGGGCCAAGGCGCGCTCCCATGCGCTGAGGTAGTCGAGGTCTGAGTCGAGACCGATGCGGATGCCGACAGAGGTCGTTGAGGCAGGTTGCAAGGCACTGATGATCCACCAAGAAGGCCCAGCAAGAAGAGTCGGGTATCTGCAAAAGAGGTTTCCCATCCAGGCGCTGACGGCTTCGTGAATCTCTGACATGGAGTCAGCCGTGCATGGGATGAATTTTACCGCTGAGGTGCTGCCACTCGTGCGCTCAAAAGCACGGATGCTGCCACAGGCCAGCACGTCCGGCTCGCCTGCCATCGCCCGCTCAAGGTAAGGAGAAAGGCTTTCATAGTCATGGATGGGCACATGAGCTTGGAAGTCGCTGACCTGATGCAGATGCGCAAAGCCGTGTTCACGACCGAAGACACTGGCTGCATGTCGTTTGAGCAGACGTTTGAGCACTCGCTGCTGAGCCTCAGCAGGCTGCTGCAAGGCATGAGCGAGCCGCCGCTGCGCTGGCTGACAGGCCAGTGCCCAGAGGGTATTGCCGATGGCAGAGCGCAGTTTCATGCCAGTGCTTGCTTGAGCCAGCGGTGGCCGATGCCATGCGTGTTTATCAGGGAGACTTCGGCAAGGCAGACAAGCTCATCACCCTCCGCATACGCTGGATTGCGCTCCAAGAAATAGCACACATGCGGATCATCCTGACGACCTTCTGGTACCTCGGCCAATGCCGCCGTCAAGGGTCCACTAGAGCGCACGATGCCTCGGCTAAAATCAAAGGTGGTACCGAACTTCTGCGTGGCGACACTGTGCCATAGCTCAGAGCTTTCACAGCCAGGCTTTGGCAGGTAATGGCAGAAGAAAAGAGGCAAATAGAGGTAGGTGCGATAGCCTTTGGAGATGAGCAGCCAATGCAGCGGCAGAGTTGGCTGAAGTTGCAAAGCCTGCGCTGCGACAGCGCACCAGCCCCGCGCCAGCTCTTGCGTGCCCCAGTGCTCTTGAGTGATGATTGTATCGCCAGAAAAAAGAATGCGTACGGGGCCTTGCGCCGTGTGGTGCAGATAGATCTGCTGAGTGGAAAAGCCGCAGAGATGGCCGGTCTCATCCAACAGCAAGATGACGTGCGTTTTCTCCGACAAGTCAGCCTCAAACTTCTCTGCCGTGACGCCATCGTAGCAACGCTGCATGAGGTGAAGCATGGCACTGCGGCGTTCATGGCTCAGAGAGCTGGCGGCGACGATCTGGTGGTGCAGTCTCATGCCTCGCGTGGATGCCGGAGGACCCAAAGAAGCAGCGCTGGATACAAGGCGGCGACCTCGATCCAGGTGATGAGATTGATGCTGCGGAACTCGATAGAGTCAGCTGCGAAGTAGATGCCATGCAGAGGATCTGCCACACGAGAGAAGAGCCAAGCATTGAGAGCCTCACAGATGAGCACGACGATGAGTAGCCGGCCGAAGCGGCGTGCAGAGAGAAACATCTTGTCAGAGATCTGCACTTTAGGCAGCAGAACAACGATGAGAACGAGCATCACAACGGCATCATGGGTGATGCCATAGGCGCAGCGCCAGTTTTGCCAAAGGTAGAGCATGGGTGCCTCAATGAAGGCACGCAGGACGAAGCTGGCGAAGAAGAGGCCAAAGAGGACACGCAGCGGACGGGCTAGATTTTTCTCCCGCCAAAGAGCTGCAGGAATGATGAAGAAGCAGGAGAGGGCGAGATTGAGCCACAGCACCTTTGCCAAGGAGATGTCACCGCCGAGCTGAGCATGATGATTCTGCCACCAACCAAACTTGAGGCAGAGCATCAGGGTGAGCAGCAGGCAGATACGCATGGTTCAAAAGCGGATGCTGACGGTTTTGTAGCTTTCTTCAAGCGGCGTGGAGTCACCGCGCTCTGCCCGCCGACGGAGGAGTTGCATGTGTGATCCGACGAGGTCGGTTTCGAGGTGCGTCTGGCGCTCGCAGCCGAGTCGGCGCACGTTGTCGCCATGCTTTTTCAGGATGTCCACGTCCTGCTGAATGATGCGTCGGCTCAGGGGTTCAAACATAAGCCGCATCAGCCAACCGATGCGTCCATGACGGAAGGTGATGACCGTATAGACCTGCGTCTGAGAGTCCGAGATGGGCACGGCATGGGATGTGATGATGTAGTGATGCTGCGGTCCAAACTCGTAATCAACTCGGCTGACATTGGGCATGATGAAACGGTCCTTGTGTCTCAGTGGTAGTCCTTGTGGATACAATAAACGTGAGACAAGACTATCGGTGATCGGTTCGTCAGCAAAGGTCACGTCCACTCCGCCAGCATGACGGCGCACCGTTGCCTCAACTTCTCGCGTGTCAGGATTCCGAAACCAACCGCGATGCACCGTGGCTGTGTGTGGACAGTCGAGGAAGTTTTCAAGGCAGGCTTCCACACTCGATTCAAAACGTGTGCTCATCCGAAAGGTGAGCCAACCTGATTCATCAAGATGCGGAAACTGAAATGGTTGGACTGTTGGTTCTGCATCGCCGGGCCAGACCCAGACATAGCCCTGCTGCTCCAAGACTGGATAAGAACGCGCGCGTGCCGAGGCGGGAATGGATCCATCTGCGCCAAGCGCTGGGATGTGGGTGCACTTCCCATCATCTCCGAATGACCAGCCATGATAAGGACACACAAGGCAGCCATTCTTCACAAAGCCTTGAGATAAGGGTGCGCTGCGGTGAGGACAGCGATCCTCAAAGGCATGGGCCACGCCCGATGTATCACGCCAAAGAACCAAGGGCGCACTGAACAGAGTCACAGCGAGTGGTCGGCGCTTCAGCGCAGACGACGTGCAGGCGATGTACCAGGCATTGCGAAGTGACATGGAATTTTATTCTGGAGACTTTACCGCCGAAGCCAAGCCTGCTGGCCGCCCAAACTCAATTAAGTGATAGCGATCTGTCTCCACGCCTTGCAGCTTTTGGAGTTCACCTCCCGGCCAACGGATCTCGATGTCCACGGGGGTCGAGTTGCTGCCAAGGCCAAAGTGCAGGCGGCGGTCACTCTGCGCGGAGAAGCCGGAGGTGAGTGAGACTTCACGCATCATGCGCTGGCCGGAACTCGACACGAAGACTTGTGCGCCGATGGCATCACGATTCACGCGCACTCCATCACCGACGAGCTGAAGGCCAATCCAGTGCGGCTTGGTGCCATCTGTCCGCGTGTTCCTAAAGATTTCTGCGGGCGCGAACTGATGGGTGAGCACGAGATCCAGATCACCATCGTTGTCGAAGTCAGCCAGGGCTGCGGCGCGTGTGTTGGTTTCGGCGGTCAGGCCCACCACCTCCGCCACATCTTCAAATCGTGTCGGAGCGTGACCGTGGTGGAGATAGACGCGGTTCTTTTGCTTTCCCCAGATTTGATAGCCGCGCATGTCAGCCCAGCGGTCGGCGTAGCTGTGAACTTCAGGCCCCGCCCGCATGACATGACCGGCGATGTACCAGTAGTCGTGCGGCGTGTCGAAACGCTTGTCAGGAGTGTCATCGACCATGCCATTCGCCTGAACCATGTCGAGCCAGCCGTCGAGATTGAGATCACCCATGGCCGCACCCCAACCAAAGCTCTTCTCATTGAGAGCACGCCGCTCGCTTGCAGTGTCACGGATGTGGGGATGAAATGGATCGGCTGCATTGGGTTCGAACCGCCAAAGCAAACTGCCTTCTGCCTGCAATGGAGCGTGGACATTGGAGACTTGTAGATCCTGCCAGCCTCGGTTGTCGAGGTCGCCGACAGAGACATTCATGCCCTTGTAAGTGTCACGGCCCACGCTGCCAACGAAAGTGCCCGCGATGCGCTCGAAGCCACGACCTGACTTGTTCAGATAAAGATCATCCGGCCCGTAGTCGCTGGCGCAGTAGAGGTCCGGCCAGCCATCCTGATTTAGATCCGCTGTGCCAACGGCCATCGTCCAGTGTGTCTCCCTCATACCGAGAGCCGCTATGTCTTCCTTTCGAAAATGGCCGCTCCCGAGATTGCGGTGAAACACATTCAGCCCGCCATTGGTCGCATTGTGCCAGGTGGAGTGCATGAAGTGAAACATGCGTCGGTCATCCGGTGATTCGGCAGCAGGCAGTTTGAAAATGTTAAAGCGCTGAGGTGGATCATAGCCCGGCAAGTTGGGGCGCATGACATTGCCAGTGAAGAGATCGAGATCACCATCGAGGTCGAAATCGGCGAGCGTGCCAGCCACGCTCACGGTGTACTCATCGAGACCTGCCTCAGTCGTCGCATCTCGGAAATGAATGCTGCCATCAGCTGCCAATTCATTCTTGAGGAGTCGCAGCTTTCCCCAGCCAGTCAGCAGTATCAATGACTGGCGGCCCGAATTGTCGTAGTCCGCCAACAGCGCCCCGGAGACGATACCATGCTGCTCAGGAGATGCGCTGATGTCTGTAAGTGCAGGCAATGGCACACGCTCGAACTTCATACCGCCGAGATTGCGATAGAGTGCATTGCGATCTTCCGCAAGCTGGAGTGGATTGGTGAGAAACAGATCGGGGAGTCCATCGGCATCGTAATCACCCACCGCCACGGCATCTCCGACGGAAAGTAGCCACTTGGCGACATGAAAGATGTGTGGATCGACTCGCGTCAGCAGATCACCCAGTTGTGAATGCACACCACTTTCCGTTGCCGACAAAGCTTCAAAACGAAACCCAGGCTTCGGAGCAAGGATGGTCGGATGCAGCCAATGCGCATAGGTCTGTGCGCCGAGAACGGCAAAGCTCAGCAGCGTTGCCGTGCGCACAGCCCAAACTCGAAGACCCGGAAGCGCCCACTCACGATGGGTGATGTGAAGCCAGGCCCAGCGCAAGCTGCTGGCGGTGAAGAGAGCAAAAAAGATCGTCGCCAGTGACGAGCGCAGATGAAAAGCCAGATCAAGAGTCGCCACCAAAACGCCCCGCCGATCTGCGCCCAGAAACCTTTCGGCGAAGTCTTCGGGTCCGTGATCATGTAGAAGGTGAAAAGGAAGAAGGCCGGAGAAGCCAGCGTGCCGCGAATGATCGTCTCTGCTGGCAGATGCCAGCGCATGATCCAGGCACGCAAAGCTGTCAGCAGGGCGAAGGAGATCAGAAACGACAGGATCAACGGCGTGCGCCCAATGCGGAATACAAACAGCACCAGCGCCCCCATCACGATCAGGGCAATGATGGCCGCATCTCCGCCCCATTGATAGGCAGGTGCTGAAGCGAAGCGCCCGCCTCCAAGCATCAGTGCAGCCATCACTCCACAAAGGTTGGGATTGAAGACATGCCGCCCCTGGAAAGTCAGCACATACTTGGATGCGATGGCAAAGAAAGCGGGCATCACGAGCAGGAACAGATCGTGAGGATAGTTCACCAGCAGCGAGAGCCCCAAACCCGTGATGCATGCACTCAGCGGGATCAGTTTCTCCCGCCGAAACATCCAGGCAAACAACACCTCGAATCCAGCGCAGCATGAAACGGTCAGTGCGATCTGTAGCGGGTCACGGTTGAAGCCCAGCACCGTCGTCCCCAGCACGCAATAGACGACCATGATGGTGGCAAAAGCCCAGCGTGGATCTTTTTTTGAGGGCCATTGCCAAGCTTGGAGATGGGCGGACATGCGCCGCATGTTCCGTCAATCCGCAGTCAGAGCAACTGTCACCTGAACCTATCAATCGTTGTATGCCGCTTCGCCGTGTTCGGCGAGGTCGAGGCCTTGGCTTTCTTGATCGCTGGTGACGCGCAGGGGGATGAAGAGGGCGATGACTTTCAAGATGGCGTAACTGGCGACTCCTGAGAGGATGGTGGTGTAGAGGGCGGCGAGGATTTGGGTTTTGAGCTGAGTGGTGATTTGGAAATCACCGAGACCACCGGCAAAGGAGGTGGAGCCGAAGACGGCGACGAGGATGGTGCCGACGAAACCGCCGACGCCATGCACACCGAAGACGTCGAGTGAGTCGTCGTAGCGGAATTTTTTCTTGAGCTTGGCGCAGGCAAACCAGCAGATGAGGGCGGAGATGGCTCCGATACAGATGGCTCCGATGGGGCCGACTTTGCCAGCGGCTGGTGTGATGGCGGCGAGCCCGGCGATGGAACCGGTGGCGATGCCGAGCGCACTAGGGCGCTGCACTTTGAGCCACTCGATAGCCATCCAGACAAGTGCAGCGGTGCAGGCTGAGAGATGGGTGACGATGAGCGTCATGGCGGCACTGCCATTCGCTGCGAGCTGGCTGCCTGCATTGAAGCCAAACCAGCCGACCCAGAGCATCCCGGCTCCGATAAGTGTGAGCGGGAGATTGTGCGGCAGCATCTGCGTGGTGGGGAAGCCTTTGCGCGGGCCGACGACGATGCAAAGTACGAGCGCGGCGACGCCTGCGGTGATGTGGACGACGATGCCACCTGCAAGATCGATGACACCTGTGAGCCCGAGAAACGTGCCCGCTTTATGCCACACGCCATAGCAGCACGGCACATAGACAACGAGGCTCCAGACGAGACTAAAGATGAACATGGCGCTGAACTTCATACGCTCGGCAAAGGCACCGATGAAGAGACCCGGCGTGATGACGAAGAACATCATTTGGTAGGCGAAGTGCAGCAACTCGGGGATCGTCGGGCAATCGCCGCGAGTCGAGGTAGTGGTCACGCCATGGAGGAAGGTTTTGCTCAGGCCGCCAATGAAGCTGCCGCCATCTGAAAAGGACAGCGAGTAGCCACAGATGAGCCACAGCAGACTCAGTGCGGCGGTGAGCACGAAGCATTGCATGAAGATCGAGAGCACGTTTCGCGCGCGGACGAGTCCGGCATAAAACAAGGCCAGTCCGGGGATCATCATGAAGAGCACGAGCGCGGTGGAGGTCAGCAGCCAGGCGGTGTCGCCAGAGTTGATCGTGGCGTCAGCCGCAGCGGCGGGCAGGGTCATGCTCAGGCTCGTGAGGAGTCCGATTAGGCCTAGCTTTGTACGTCGCGCTTGGAAGAAATGTGGGAGGCAAGTCATGGTGGGTTGGGTTGGCAGTGTGCTGAATACCAGATGCCACGATTCGGAGGCCACAAAATTGTGGATGAAAGGCATTCATGCTCGTGGCCGCACGCATCCGCGGGCAGTCCTACGGTGTTGCGCCAACGGGGCTACGCACGCTTCAGCGCGGCTTTGACCATCATGAGTTCGCCCACGTTTTCGGCGGTGAGCAGACCCACGAGGTGTCCGCTCAGTGCGTCGATCACGGGCAGTGCCGGGCATGTTGAGGCGCTGAGTTGCTCCAGGGCTTCACTGAGTCCCATGAGAGCGGTCACACTCTGCTCGCACGGCTCGATGATGGTCTTCGCAGGAAAGCTGGCACCATGCTCGGAAAGGCCACTGATGAGGCGCTGGCGGGTGAGCATGCCGAGCAGGTCGCCGTTTTCATCCATCATGGGAAAGTCATGCTGACTACCCGCGAGCAGCAGATCCACGGCATCACGCAGCATGGCGTCTGGTGCCAGCACGCGGAAGTCGGTGAGCATGGCATCACGCACACGCAGGCCGCTCGTGGCCTCGCGCTGAGTGACACTGGCGGCTTCCTGACCAGCAGCCATGAAGATGAAGAAAGCGATGAGCAGCAGCACCGGGCTGACATTGCCAGAAAGCAGCATCCAGAGCGCCGTCGCTAACGCGATGCCCTGCCCCACGGTAGCAGCCCAGCGTGTGGCGCGGCCATAGTCCATGAGCATGGCCAAAAAGGCACGTAGCACACGTCCACCATCCATGGGGAAAGCGGGGATCATATTGAAGGCGACCATCATCAAATTCCACGCCATGAGCTTTTCCCAAAAGCGGCCGCTTTGCTCAAAATGGAAGTCAGGATTCGCCACCAAGCCGATGCCCACAAATAGATAGATCGCGGCGGCGATAGCCACATTCACGAGTGGCCCGCATACCGCGACGACGAACTCCTGTGAGGGCTTGGTCGGCATCCGCTCCAGTCGTGCCACGCCGCCGATGGGCAGCAGTGTGATGTCTGGCGTGCGTATGCCGTAACCACTGGCGGCGAAGACATGCCCAAACTCATGCAGCAGCACGCAGACGAAGGCGGCGGACACAAACAGCACCGCATCGAGCGCCCCATTCAAGCCATGGCCGCCAGCCATTCCCTGCATGGCGACGAAGATCAGCAGGATAAAGAACGTGATGTGAATGCGCACTTCAGTTCCGGCGACCGTGGCGATTTTAAAGGACCATTTCATAAGCGACACTCGGCTTACGTCGCTCGAAAGCAATCGTGGCAGTCTTTATACATCATGAGGCTGATCTGGGCCGAATCGTCCCCTGCAAAAGCTGTGATCTCACTTTCCCATCGTGTTGTAGGCTTGACCAGATTCATCCCTTCCTGTTTAAACTGCCTGCCATGACCAAACGCCTTCTCTTCACTGCCACGATTTCTTTGAGCCTCACTGCCTGCAATTCGGTGTACTACTCGGCGATGGAGAAGATTGGCTTCGAGAAGCGTGATCTACTGATCAGTGCGGTTAAAAAAGCGCGTGGTGAGCAGAAGGAGGCGGGTGAGGAATTTCAGGATGCGATGACGCAGCTCAAGAAGCTCACAGGCTACCACGGCGGCAATCTGGAAAGTGCCTATGACAAGTTTAAAGCCGAGTATGACGACTGCGAACAGCAGGCCAATGCCGTGCGCGCTCAAGTGCGTGAGGTAGACCAGGTGGCACGCGATCTGTTTCGCGAATGGGAGATCGAAGCGCGCCAGTATGAAAGCGCCACGCTGGCTGCTGAAAGCCGCAGAAAGCTGGCAGATACCAAAGCGCGCTTCGAGCAGCTCTCTCGCTCGCTGCACACGGCCGAGTCCAGCATGGACCCTGTGTTGCGGCAGTTCCGTGATCAGGTGCTGTATTTGAAGCACAACCTCAATGCAGCCGCTATCGGCTCACTGCGCGGCACTGCGGATAACATTCAGGCCAACATCCAGCGTCTGCTGGAGCAGATGAATCGCTCCATCGCTGAGGCGGATCGTTTCATCCAGACGCTTTGATTTTTCGCCTCGTGAATGGCTGAGGCTGCTTTGTTACAGAGCAAGATAAGCCAATTATTTGTCCGGAAACACCAAGCGATGTGGGGAATGTTTTGTGAAGCTCTCGCGTAAGCTTTCCGAACCGCCTTTCTCCCACCATGACTTATGCTCCGCTGATTCTCTGCCTGCTTGCTGCCAGCTCGGCTTTTGCCGCTGACAAACTAAGCTTCAATCGCGATGTCCGGCCTATCCTCTCAGAGAACTGCTTTGCGTGTCATGGCTTTGACTCGAAGAAGCGTGAGGCGGAACTGCGACTGGATACGGCTGAGGGTGCCTACAAATCTAAAGATGATGTGATTCCAATTAAGCCTGGAGATCTGGCGAAGAGCGCAGTCTGGCAGCGCATCATCACGACCGATGAAGACGACCTCATGCCGCCGACGAAGTCGCACAAGAAACTCACTCAGACGCAGAAGGACACGCTGAAACTCTGGATCGAGCAAGGCGCGTCGTATCAGAAGCATTGGGCCTTTGAAACGCCTGTGGCGAAAACGGGCATGTCGATTGATGCAGCTTTGGCAGAGCGCCAGACAAAGGATCGCCTCAGCTTCGCGGATGAGGCGGATAAAGAAACACTGATCCGCCGAGTGGCCTTCACCATGACTGGCCTGCCGCCGACGCTGGCTGAGGTGGATGCCTTCCTGAAAGGCCAGTCTTACGAGGCAATGGTGGACAGCTACATGAAGTCGCCACGCTTTGGTGAGGAGATGGCAAAGCACTGGCTGGACGTGGCGCGCTATGCGGACACGCACGGGCTGCACCTCGACAATGAGCGCAGCATGTGGGCCTATCGCGATTGGGTGGTGAAGGCCTTCAATGCGAACCTTCCCTTTGATCAATTTACGACATGGCAGATCGCGGGTGATCTGCTGCCAAATGCCACGCCAGATCAAATCACGGCCACGGGTTTTTCACGCTGCAATGTGACGACGAGCGAGGGCGGCGCGATTGATGAGGAGTATCGCCATCTTTATGCCGTAGATCGTGCATCGACACTGACCTCGGCTTTCATGGCGCTCACAGGCGGCTGCGCGCAGTGTCATGATCACAAGTTTGATCCGCTGACGACGAAGGAATTTTATTCGCTCTACGCCTTCTTCTACAGCGGCGCTGATCCGGCGATGGATAAGAACATCGCGAGCACAGAACCTTATTTGAAATTGCCAACTTCCGTGCAACAAAAGACGCTGGAGGCAGCGGTTCAGGCTGAGGCGAAAGCCTTGCAGTCATTGGAAGCAGCGACGGCAAAAGTGAGCTACACCGATCCAGCGACATTGAAGCCTGCGCCAGGTGCACAGATGCTCACTGAGGTGATCTTTGATGATTCATTCCCTGTGGGATCGGAGATCAAGAACACTTCACGCAATCCGAGCGTGTGGGAGTCAAATCCAGCGTATGGCACACAGTCGGGGCATCGCGTGTTGAAACATGCGGGCGGTCAGTTAGTGGAGGACGTGATCACCATGTCTCTCACACCGCTGACCCTGCCGGAAGCGCCACGCATCAGCATCTGGGCGCGCACCGATCCTCTGAGCACGCCGCGTGTGCTTAGCATCGTCATGAGCGGTAGCCGTGTGTTCTGGGGTGAGGAAGATGCGCTGGATGGCACCAGCTTCGGCGCGATGACGAAGGTGGTACACGCCGGTCCTTTGCCAAAGCCGGGCATGTGGACGCTGCTGAGCTTTGACCCAACATCCCTCGATCTAAAAGTTGGTTCGCGCGTCGCTAGCCTATCCGTACAGCAGGTCGGCGGCAGGGTTGCCTGGGATCTGTGCACGATGACCGGTGAGGTGAAGGCATCCGCCGATCTTCTCGCTTCATTCAGCCTGTGGTGGAAGGCGGTGAGTAGTGGAAAGAAAACGCCACCTGAGGTGCCCGCGCCCATTCTCAAAACACTGATGACCGATCCCGCTCAAGCGAAGGCACCGCAGTCCAAGCCTGAAGACGCCAAAATCACAGAAGCCGCTGCCGCCAAAGCCAAGGAAGAGCGTGAGGCGCTGCTGCGCTTCTACCTTGCCCGCGTCGCGCATCCCGCCAATGACGACATCGCGAAGAAACGTTTGGCTTGGGAAGAAGCCCAGGTGAATCGCGAAGCGGCGGACTATGCGATTCCTGGCACCATGATCTTCCGTGATCTCGAAACACCGCGTGACACCTTCATCGCCATGCGCGGACAGTACACCAAACTTGGCGACCAAGTGGAGCCAGGTGTCCCCACTGTATTTCCAGCGCTTAAAAAAGCCGACCCTGCGGCGCGAGCCACGCGACTCGATCTCGCGAAGTGGCTCGTAGCTCCCGAAAACCCGATGACCGCCCGCGTCATGGTGAATCGATTCTGGCAGCAGGTTTTCGGCATTGGTTTGGTGAAGACGAGCCACGACTTCGGCTCCCAAGGCGAGCCTCCGAGCCATCCCGAACTGCTCGACCATCTCGCGGTCACTTTTCAAAAAAGCGGCTGGAATGTGAAGGCCTTGATCAAGCAGTTAGTCATGACGCAAGCCTTCAAACAGGCCTCTCCAGTCGAATCAAACCTGCTCAGTCTCGATCCAGAAAACCGCCTGCTCGCACGCGGCACGCGCACCCGTCTCGATGCCGAGCAGATCCGCGACAACGCGCTTTTCGTCAGTGGTCTCATCAATCTCGACATGGGTGGTCGCGGCGTGCGCACCTACCAGCCACCGAACATCTGGGAACCCGTCGGCTACGGCGACAGCAACACACGCTACTACCTGCAAGATCACGGCCCCGCGCTCTACCGCCGCAGCCTCTACAGCTTCCTCAAGCGCACCGCACCGCCGCCCTTCATGAGCAACTTCGACGCTCCGAACCGCGAACAAAGCTGCATCCGCCGCGAACGCAGCAACACGCCCATGCAAGCCCTCCAGCTCATGAATGACGTCCAGCACTTCGAAGCCGCACGAGCACTCGCTGAACGTGTAATTTTTGAAGGCGGTAAAGAAGACACAACAAAGCTCAACTGGCTCTTCCGCACCGTTTTGAGCCGCAAACCGGACGCGAAGGAGTTCTCGATGCTCACTGCGGCTTTGGCGAAACAACGCGACCTTTATCAAAAGGACACGAAAGCCGCCGAGAAGACCATTCAGGTCGGTGAATCGACGCCAAAGAGAGTTTCGCCTGCTCCAGAAACCGCCGCGTGGACCTTGATCGCCAATTTGGTGCTGAATCTCGATGAAACCGTCAACCGTAACTGAGCCATGAACAAGACTGCATCCATTCTGCTTCTGCTGAGCCTCAGCTTGGTAAGCTGTGCCTACCGTACCGACATCACACGCGATGACTGCTTTCAGGGGCTGGCCGACAAGAAGCTAGTAACTAAGAACGATGGCGGAAAGCTACGACTATATGGAAACAGCTATGCTGAACGCGAAGAGGATATCCTTTATGACCTCACAACAGTCGATAAGGGAGAGCATAACTTAATCGGATTTGTCCCGCCAGGTTCGCCCGTCACGATCCAAAAAATCTATGCGCATCATGATATCGGTATCACGTCGAAGCATGTTTTGGGGAAAATCGATTATCGGGGAAAAACATATCCATTTTCGTTCTATCTTGGCACACACGTGTATCCCGATAGCTGGCGGTGGATCTTCGAGTCTTTTGAACCGTTAGATTGATTTTGATTGGCCCAAAATCAGACCAAAACTTTTCTCATGTCCCCTCTCTTCGAATCCAATCTCCTCCAAACCCGCCGTCAGTTTTTCGGACACAGCGGCCTGCGCCTTGGCGGGCTCGGTCTGACGTATGCGATGGGCAGCGACGCTTTTGCAGCGCCGAAAACGCAGGTGCATGAGCCGTTGCCGGGGCTGCCGCATTTTGCGGCGAAGGCGAAGGCGGTGATTTACCTGCATATGAACGGCGGGCCGTCGCAGCTCGATACTTGGGACTACAAACCGGGCCTGCAGCAGTGGTATGACAAAGACTTGCCACCGAGCGTGCAAGGTGGGCAGCGGCTGACGGGCATGACGAGCAAGCAGGCGCGGTTTCCGGTGGCACCGAGTTTGTTCAAGTTTGCGCAGCATGGGAAATGCGGCCGCTGGGTGAGTGAGTTACTGCCGCACACAGCGAAGCACGTGGATGACATCGCGCTGATCAAGACGGTGCATACAAACGCGATCAACCACGACCCGGCCTGCACCTTTGTGATGACCGGACGCGAAGTGCCGGGCTTTGCGAGCATCGGTTCGTGGCTCAGCTACGGACTCGGCAGCGAGAGCAATGATCTTCCCGCCTTTGTCGTGCTGACGCCGAAATGGAGCGCCAAGGCGCAGGCACAAGCACTGTTCACGCGCATGTGGAATAGCGGATTTTTGCCGGGTAAATTCAGCGGCGTGGCGCTGCGTGCTGTGGGTGATCCAGTGCTCTACATGCAGAACCCTGATGGTGTCTCGCCCGCGAACCGCCGTGCCATGCTCGACACGCTTTCGCAGATGAATGCGCACAGCTTTGAGAAGTTCGGTGATCCAGAAATCCAGACGCGCATCTCGCAGTATGAGATGGCCTTCCGCATGCAGACGAGCGTGCCGGAACTCGTCGATCTGAAGCAGGAAAGCCAAGCCACGCTCGACATGTATGGCCCCGATGTCATGAAGCCTGGAAGCTTCGCCGCTAGTGCCATCCTCGCGCGTCGGCTCATCGAGCGTGGCACGCGTGTGGTGCAGGTGCTACATCGCGGCTGGGACCAACACGGCAATTTGCCTGCCGACATCCGCCTGCAATGCGGCGATACCGATCAGCCAATCGGCGCGCTTTTGACCGACCTCAAGCAGCGCGGCCTGCTCGACAGCACGCTCGTCATCTGGGGCGGTGAATTTGGTCGCACCGTCTATTCGCAGGGTGGTCTCTCGCAGACGAATTACGGTCGTGATCATCACCCACGAAACTTCTGCATGTGGATGGCTGGCGGCGGCATCAAGGGCGGCACAACCTATGGCGAGAGCGATGACTTCAGCTACAACATCGCCACGGACCCTGCACACCTGAACGACATCAACGCCA
The DNA here is from genome assembly GCA_964583255.1 of uncultured Prosthecobacter sp. Taxonomy (GTDB): domain Bacteria; phylum Verrucomicrobiota; class Verrucomicrobiia; order Verrucomicrobiales; family Verrucomicrobiaceae; genus Prosthecobacter. The sequence goes on along the minus strand of CAZOVY010000041.1, from coordinate 2,573 downwards.
CGATCATGAATCAGTGTGGCATCGACCACGAGCGCCTGAGCTACAAGTTTGCGGGCCTGGACGCGCGTCTGACGGGTGTGGAGAGCCAGCATCCGATCAAAGAAATCATCGGGTGACGTGAGGTTGATCGTTTTGACGGCGTAATTTGCCCATGAATCTAATCACGACGGAGAATGCGCGCGAAGGATCGCGTGACTGGCAGCTCACGCGCATGAGGCTGGATAAGGCGGAGGGATTCCGCTCGCCTGTGATTGAAGGCTACTGCTCCCGGCAGTCGGTGAAAGCGGGCGAGGCGCTGGACTTCTTTGTCAGCACGAAGCCGACGGCACGCTTCAAGATCGAAATCTTCCGCACGGGCTACTATGGCGGACGTGGTGCGCGGTTGATGACAGAACTCGGTCCGTTTGAAGGCAAGGAGCAGCCGGTGCCGGAGATCGGTGAGAAGCGGTTGCGTGAGTGCAAGTGGGAGAAGACGACGTCGATCACGATTCCGGCGGACTGGGTAAGCGGAGTGTATGTGGGCAGACTGACGACGCTGCCGAAGAGTACGGACGAGCCCTATTGGCAGAGTTACATCGTCTTCATCGTCACCGATGACCGCAAGGCGGACATCCTCTTCCAGTGCAGCGACAACACCTGGCAGGCCTACAACAGGTGGCCGGATGATTACTCGCTCTACACCGACCCAAAGGGCAATCAGGGGCCATCGTCGGATGTGAGTTTTGATCGTCCGTATGCCAAGTATGCACAGATCTATGAGAACCCGCAGTCCGTCGGCAGTGGTGAGTGGCTGTGCTTTGAATTTCCCGCAGGCTACTGGCTGGAGAAAGAAGGTTACGATGTGACCTACTGCTCGAACGCCGACATGATCACGCCGGATCATGGTTTGAAATGCAAGGCCTTCATCAGCATCGGTCATGATGAGTACTGGGACATCCGCCAGCACGACAGTGTGGCTAAGATGCGCGATGCAGGTGTGAACCTGCTCTTCCTTTCCGGCAACTCCGTGTGCTGGGTCACGCCGTTCACTCCGAATGCGAATGGAGTGCCGAATCGTCGCATCTTCCGTGGTGGACCGTATGGTGGTGACTACAAGTATGCGGTGGACCGCGAGAAGGATTACGGACCCTATCCTCATCGTGGTCCCGATGAAGGCTATCTCATGGGCGTGCGCAATATTGACCCTGTGAACGGCGGCGGCGACTGGGTTTGCACCAAACCTGAGCACTGGATTTTCGAAGGCACTGGCATGAAAAAGGGCGACTCGATTCCCGGCATGATCGGCTGGGAATATCATGGTGATGCGCCGAAAGACATCCCAAGTCTGGAGATCGTGGCAGGCGGCACTGCTTTCCAAGGTGGCCGCAATCCTCAGCAGTGGCAGGCCGTCATTTTCGACGGTCCGAAGAACAACTTCATCTTCAACGCTTCCACCATCTGGTGGGCGCAAGGTCTGAGCAAACCGCCGGGCCACATGCCGGTGTGGAGTCATTACTCACGACCGCACGGCACAGATGCCCGCGTGCAGCGCATCACGGCGAATCTACTGAAGCGGGCGCTAAGGTGATGATCCTCGGGCGTCGTATTTCGCATCATCTTTGTCGTGACGACGCGGGGTCTGATTGCGTAGTCTCTGGCCCATGAAACCTATCGTCCAGATCTCTCTCGACCTCACCAACATCGACGAAGCCCTCGAAACTGCCGCGCTGGCCATGCGTGCTGGAGTTGATTGGCTGGAGGCTGGCACGCCGCTCATTCTTGCCGAGGGTTTGCATGGCGTTCGTGCTTTGCGTAAAGCGTTTCCGAACACACCCATCGTCGCCGATTTGAAGACGATGGACGGCGGCTATCTCGAAGCTGAGATGATGGCCAAGGCGGGTGCCACACATGTCGTTGTCATGGCCCGCGCTCACGCTGAAACCATCAAGTGTGTCGTCAAAGCCGGTGCCGACTTCGGCTGCAAAGTCATGGGTGATAACATGGTCTGCGAAAGCATGATTGATGGCGCGAAGTTTCTCGAAGACCTCGGCTGCGACTATGTCATTCATCACATCGGCTATGACGAGCGACGTGGAATCGCTGCTGCCGGGCATCGCATGCCGAGTCCGCTCGATCAACTCCGTGAGGTGGTGAATGCAGTTAAAATTCCCGTGCAAGCCGTCGGTGGTCTGAGTCTGGAGCAGGCGATCATGTGCCCTCAATATGGAGCCCCGCTCGTCGTGCTCGGTGCGCCACTCACCATTGATGCAGATGCTTTCAAAACCGCCGATGGCAATCTTGAAGCATCACTCCGCATGATCTGTGAAGCCATCCATGCTCAGGAAGTGAAGGCGTTCTAAGAAGCCATCTTCGCAGCCAGCAGCACGGCCTCGACCAGACTGTTACCATTCGCTTTGCCCTGCCAGGCGATGTCGCACGCGGTGCCGTGATCAACGCTGGTGCGAGGCACTGGCAGGCCAAGTGTGGTGTTCACGGCTGAATCAAAGGCGATCATCTTGAGCGGGATCAAGGCCTGATCGTGATACATGCAGATGTAGGCATCTACTTGGCGGCGCTTGGCTGGGATGAAGGCG
>CAZOVY010000040.1:0-48919 GCA_964583255.1 uncultured Prosthecobacter sp. | reverse complement strand
CTGCCAGCAAATCTCACGATCAAAGCTGTCACCGCGCACCTGCGCGGACAGATCCGCGATGATACTGGCGCACCGATCCCGAACATGACCATCGTGGTGCAGCCCTATCCCATGAATCCCAGCGGTGCGGGCTCCAGTTACCCGACGACAGACGCCAGTGGCAACTTCGACGTGGGTGTTTATGCAGGCACTTGGAACATCGCTCTGGAGTGCGTGGAGTCGCAGGAGAAGAGTTACGTCAATGTCGCTGATCTCGATTTCATCGTCACCGATGGTGCGGATCAAAACGGCATCGTGCTTGCCTTTCCACGCTCGACCCGTGTCATCACTGGCACGGTCAAAGACGCGCTGAACAATCCCATCGCCGGTGTGCAACTCGATGCCGATGCGATGGTCGGCAGCATTCGCTACTTCCCCGGTTGTGTCGCTACAGATACCAATGGCAACTACACGCTCAGAGTGCTGAATGCCGCCTGGCAAGTGTCTGTGCGTAGTGACGATCTGAGTTCGCTTGGTTATGATGCCGTGGCCTCACAGGCCGTGAACATTTCCGGCAACAATGGCGTGGCCAACTTCGTCCCTCAAGACACCACGCTGCCGACGCTCAATTCGAGCCTGCCAGCCCATGCCGCCACGAATGTCGTGCGTAACTCCACGGTTTCATTCAGCTTCAGTGAGCGGATGCAGAACGGCGTCTCGATCAACTGGAGTTCGAACGTGATTGCCAATCAGTTCACTTACCTCTGGAGTCTCGACCGTCGGACACTTGTCTGCACTTACAGTGACAACCTGCCCGCCAGCACAACGATAAGCTGGTCCTTGAACCCAACTGGCCCTGCCCCAAACATCCGCGATCTAATCGGCAATGCGCTCGCCGCAGTCACCATGGGCAGCTTCACCACGGGCACGATCATCGGTGCGCCTGAGATCGCGGTGGAGCAATCATCGATCAACATCGCCGACGGTGGCGCTAAGAATTTCGGGTCCGTGACGGCTGGCACCGCGGAAGACTTCGACTTCACGATCTTGAACACTGGCAGTGCGATCCTACAGCTCAGCGGCACGCCCAAGGTGGTCGTGAGTGGCACCAATGCCAGCCTCTTCACGGTGACGACACAGGCCACTTCACCCGTGGCGGCAAGCGGCAGCACGACCTTCACCGTGCGCTTCACACCGACGACTGCGGGATTGAAGACAGCGGCTCTTTCCATCGCCAACAATGATGCGGATGAGAACCCTTTTAACATTACACTGAGCGGCACCGGTATTGCCGCCGTGCTGCCGACCGTGACCACGCTGACTGCCAGCGGCATCACGGTCAATGGGGCGACCCTCAACGGCACAGTGAATGCAAAGGGCACGGATCGCGATGTGACTTTTAAATACGGCACGACCACGGCCTATGGCACGACGGTGATGGCCGCGCCGGGCACTGTTTCCACAAGCACGGCAGTGCCGGTGAGTGTCACGCTCACCGATCTGCTGCCACACACGAAGTATAACTTCCTCGTTCGAGCCGATGGCACGCTGGGAGCTGCAAATGGTGCCAATCTCACCTTCACCACTCTCAACACAGCTCCGGAGGCTGATGACGACAGCGCAGTCGCACTGCCCGGTGGTGTGCTCACGCTCGACGTGACAACTAACGATCAAGACGAAGATGGCGACACGCTCAAAATCAGCGCCGTGACAGCACCTGCCGCCACGGCGGGCACAGCGAAGATCGTGGGCAGCAACATCGTGTTCACCGCTGCCGCGACCTTTGCTGGCACAAGCTTCACTTACACTATCAGCGATGGTTTTGGTAAAACCGACATGGGCACCGTGAGCATCACGCTGGGCACCTGCACTTTGAATCCGTCTGCCGCTACTCTGAATGCGACTGCGCAAAACGATGTTGTCGTCGTCACCGCAAACACGACTTGGTCGGTGATCGAAGCACTGCCCTGGGCCACTGCGACGCCGAGCTCCGGCAGTGGCAACGGTAATGTCACGCTCGCAGTTCAGGCCAATACGACGAAGCTCTCGCGTCGCGGTGTGGTGGTCATTGGTGGCAAGGAGCACGTCATCCTTCAGGCGGGCAATTTGGGCTTCACGCTCGCCGAGCCAGGTGTCGTGCCGCTGGGCATGGTGAGCGCAAATTACTCGCTGACGATTGCCTCGCTACAGCCTGGCGTGAAGTTTGTGCAAAGCGGCCTGCCTACAGGACTGGTCATCGATCCTATCTCGGGTTTGATCAGCGGCAAACCGAAGGCGGCAGGTACCTTCAAAGTCACGATCACGGGTGCCATCGCCGCCACAGGTGCCTCGACGACGATCATCATCCCGATCACCATTCAGCCATTGCCCGCAGGAGCCATCGGCACCTTCCATGGCCCCATCATGCGTGAACCCACTCTGGCCGATAATGATGATCTTGGCGGGCGCTTTGAACTGACGACGATGACCACGGGTGGCCTCACTGGCAAAATCATCCTCGGCATGAAGACCTATGGATTTCCTGCGACTGCCGTGCTCAATGCGACCTTGGGTAACGCTTCACCCACGGCTTCGTTCATGATTGCGCGCACAGCGCCTCTGCTCGCTCTTCAGGTGAGCTTCACTGTTGATAGCGTGAACAACATTTTGATCAACGGCGACATCCACGATGGCACGCATCACGCAGCCTTCCAGGCCTGGCGTAATGTCTGGATCACGCCAGGACTCAGTCCTGTCACGCAAGCCGATCTCAATCGCTACCTCGGACTCTATACCTTTGCTTTAAAGGCACCCATCGGCCAACCAAGTCTGCCGCAAGGCAGTGGTTTCGGCTCCTTCACCGTCGCTGCCAAGACCGGTGCTGTCACTACCGCTGGCACGCTGGCGGATGGCACAGGCTTCACGAGCAGCACGTTTGCTGGCCCCAATGGTGAGGTGTTCATCTACCAAGCACTCTATGCCAATAAAGGCAGCCTCTTCGGCAGATTGCTCGACATTACTCCAGGCTCGGCAGGCTTCAATCCACCCTATGGTGACAATACTCTCGCAGGTGATGTGAGCTGGCTGCGACCCGCCGCCGTTTCGTCACGCCTGTATCCTGCCAGGATCGGACCTTATGATTTTGGTGTCGTGGGTGGCCGCTATGTGCCGCCGACGCCAGCCACGAGTATCGTCCTCGGTATCATCGATGACCTAACGAACAATAACAGCGAGCTTACCTTCACTGGTGCCAACATTGCTGCCGTGAACCCCAGCATCCCATTCCGATTAAAAGCAGCCAGCGTCTATGTGAAGCCGTTGATCAACAATCCAGCCAACACCGCGCTGACAATCACGCCAGCATCAGGCGCCTTCAAGGGGACTTTCAGTCTGTCCGAGCCGAATGTGATTGTCGGCACGGCACTGCGTCCCGCGACCTTCTCAGGCCAAATCGTGCGTGATACGGACAACGTCATGCGTGGCTACGGCTTCTTCATTCTTGCTGACCTGCCGCAGTCGTCTGGCCAGACCGTCAACAGCACCCAACAGAAGTCAGGCCTCGTCGAGTTGGAAAAGCTTCAGTGAAGCTGGAGTGCTTTAAAACTTGATGCCGACACGGACACCAAAGGTCGTTGGGGCGCCGCTTTCACCGATGAAGCCAGAGGGCGCTAAGCCGGGATAGCTGAAGCCGAGCGGGATGTAGTCGGTGCCGAGCGCGTTGTTCACAAAGGCTTCGACATACCACGCTCCACTGCGAGCACCGAGGCGGAAGTTGGCGAGGGTGTAGGCATCTTGAGCGGCGGTGTTTTGAGCGTCGTAATTGAAGGAGCCGATGGTCTGGATGTCGGCTCGTGCATAGACACTGAGTCGAGCCGTCAGAGGGACATCAATCAGAATACCGAAGCTGGTGGTATAGTCGGGAGTGAAGGGCAGTTGTTTGCCGCTGAGGGCGACGCCGCTGTCGGCGGCATTGGAGAGGAACTGGGTGTCCTGCCAGCCAGCGCTGCCGAAGACACTGACCATGCGGTTGAGCTTGTAGTCGAGATTGAGTTCAAGCCCCTGAGAGGTGGCATCTCCTGCATTGGCGATGAAGAATTGGCCTGCGCCGAGTGGTTGGTTGAGTTGTAGATCCTTCCAGTCGGTGTAGAAGGCAGCGATGCTAAAGCCTAGTTTGTTAGCCAGGGCGCGGCCCTTGAGTCCGATCTCATAATTCCAGCTCCGTTCTTCTTCATACAAGGCAGGGCCAGTGGCATTGAACCCACCCGCTTTGTAGCCACCCGCCATGCTGAAGTAAGTCATGAGATCAGGTGTGAGGCGGTAACTGATGGCGGCCTGGGGCGTGATCTGGCTGAACTCACGATTCGCCTTCACGACAGCCGCCGGACCCAGCGCTGGAACTGAGGTGCTGAGGATGTCGGCATCTTTACTTTCGTAGTCCACGCGGAGTCCAGCGGTGATGTCCAAACGATCCCAAAGGGTAAGCGTGCCCTGCACATAGCTGCCAATGCCCATGTCGGTTAGCTCGGCTTTGCCAATCGTGCGAAGTGTGGCCGGAATGGGACTCAGCGGCGGGTTCAAGATATTGGAGGCGTCCTGCTCATATTGGGCGTGGAAAAGGAACATGCCTGCCTGCCAACTGAGCTTCACATCATCACTCAGCGTCACCGGTTCACCTGTCGGATTGGCAAAGCGAAACTCCTGAGTCCAAGTGCTCATCTGTTCGCGATTTGAGCGCGTGGCGAGAGGGAAGGGGAGGTAATCGAGGTCCGTACTGTCCGCTGTTTCCCAGCCGACATAGCCAGTGGTGGAGGTGAAATCGAAAGCGTCAGCATGATAAGTGATTTGCAAGGTCGGCATGATCACGTCGCGTGATGAGAAGCCCACAAAATCGCGCGCCGACTGACGCGGCTGGCGGCGCAAGGCAGCGAGATCATTGAGCGCGTAGTCACCGTCATCCGCCGATTCACCTGCGATGATGAAACGCACTTCGAGATCATCATTGGGCACCCACAGAAACTGCGCTTTGCCAAAGTTGGCGCTGCGATTGTCGAGGTCGTTGCCCGTGAGTGTGTTGGTGGTGAATCCATCGCGCTCGCTGTGACCGCCGGCGATGCTGAAGCCGAGTTGATCTTTGATCAGCGGTGCCGTGACACTGCCACGGAAGTCATAGAGGTTGTAGCTGCCAAAGGTCGTCTGAAACTCGCCACCGAAACTCGAGAGTGAGGGGCGGCGGCTGGTGATATTGATCAGGCCGCCGACTGTGTTTCGTCCATACAGCGCTCCGAGTGGGCCGCGCACGAAGTCGATCTGCTCGACATCGAGTAGCTCCAAGCTGGAGGAGTTGGCGCTGAATTGCGGCACGCCGTCGATGTAAGTCGTGACGCCCGGATTCATGGGCGAAGCGCCGATGCCGCGAAAGCGTGGGTTGCTTAGCTTGCGCGCACTGAACTCAGTGAACATCGTATTCGGCGCATGGATGGCCGCGTCCTTCACGGAGCGCACCATGGCAGAGTCGAGAAAGTCGTGATCACTGACCGTGGCACTGAGCGGCAGACTGAGAAGATCCTGACGCAGCTTCGGAGCCGAGATGATGATCGGCTCGATTTCAGGCACCACTTTCGCCACAGGCAGCGGGATGGCAGTGGGTGGCTTGATTGGCAGATCAGCGGCCAGGGCAGTGCCAATCAAGGACGTGAAAAAAAGTGGGAGCAGTAAACGCAGGCAGGTCATGTTGTAACTGATCAGGGAGCGCCGCGCGGAAGCTGGCAACCGCTTTGTTCATAGTGGAGTGTGGTCTTCGCGTCTTCGTCCACTGATCATGAATTGAGTGTGGTTTTGTGATAGCCAGAGGCTTTGGCTTTCGCTAGAACCCATGGCTGCATGATCTCACGCCTTCTTTTATTGCTTCTAATGACCGCCACGGCGCACGCTCGTAGCCCGTGGACGACTTCACGCATTCAGGGTTCGCCTGAGCCGGCGAAGCCATTTATCGCTGAGGAGATTCTGACCCAGCAGGATGTGGCAGATGTGCTGGAGATCGTGAGCTTGCCTGGAAAAATAATCGTGGTGGAAAATGGTGGGAAGATCTGGTCGCTGCCGCGTGATCTATCGGCATCGACCAAAGATATCATGATCGATTTGAAGGCGAAGTATCCAGCGCTGGATCACACCTATGGGATGGCGTTTCATCCGAAGTGGCGGGAGAACAAAGAGGTTTTTATCACCTATACTTTGGGTGCGGGTGTGGAGGATGGGACGAAGCTTTCGCGTTTCAAACTTAGTTCCATCGAGCCGATGATCATTGACCCTGAGAGTGAGGAAGGCGTGCTCGCCTGGCTTTCGGGTGGGCACAATGGAGCCAGCATTCAGTTTGGTCCTGATGGCATGCTCTACATCAGCACGGGAGATGCTGAAGTGCCTGCTCCGCCTGATCCGCGCAACACGGGCCAAGACATAAGTGACCTGCTGAGCAGCGTGCTACGCATCGACATCGACAAGCGTGAGGGCGGTAAAAACTATGGCGTGCCTGCTGACAATCCTTTCATCGGTAAAGCTGATGCACGGCCTGAGATCTGGGCCTTTGGATTTCGTAATCCATGGAAGATCAGCTTCGATCTCCAAGGTCGCCTGTGGTGTGGGGATGTCGGTTGGGAGCTGTGGGAGATGATCCATTTGGTTGGGCGTGGCACGAACCATGGCTGGAGTGCGATGGAGGCGACGCAGACGGTGAAGCCAGAGTTGCTCAGCCCGCTCGCGCCGATTACGCCGCCTGTGATTGCGCATCCACACACGGAGGCGGCGAGTATCACGGGTGGTTTTGTTTATCTCGGCAAAGCGCTGCCTGAACTTGATGGAGCTTACGTCTATGGCGACTACGAGACGGGCAAGATCTGGGCGCTGTGGCATGATGGCGCCAAGATCACGCGGCACGAAGAGATCGCTGATACGCCGCATAAAATCGTCACCTTTGGTCGGCTCGATGACGGCGAGATCATCTATGCGCACTGGGGAAAGCCGAGCACGTTTCATCGACTCATTCGCAACCCCGCTGTCAGTCGGCCTGCGAGTTTTCCGCGCAAGCTGAGCGAGACGGGTTTGTTTGCGGATGTGGTGAAGCAAACGCCTGCGACAGGTGTGTATGAATTCAACGTCACCGAGCCAATGTGGCATGATCGACTTGTGGGTCGGCGCTTCATCGCTTTGCCCGGTGAATCCAAGATCGAAACCTCGATCTTGAAGAAGAAAGATGGCAGTCCGAATGGAAGCAAAGTGCTGTGGCCGAAGGATGCTGTGCTGGTGAAAACACTGAGCACGCCTGATACTGCTGCGCGTCTCGTGGAGACGCAAATTCTGCATCACGATGGCGAAACTTGGACGGGCTACAGCTACCGCTGGAACTCTGAGCAAAACGATGCGGAGCTGGTTGCGGTGAATGGTGCGGAGGCTGAGGTTCCAGTACAGCAGGCTCCCATTCAGCATCGTTTTCATGCCCGAGCTGAGTGCGTTCGTTGTCATACGCCTTGGACGGGCTTCGCGCTGGGTTTTCAGCCACAGCAGCTTGCTAGCATTAGCGGTCAGTCTGCGCGCGAGACGGCCCTGAGCTTGGGCTTGGTGAATGATGCGTTTTTTGAAACTAGCACGGCCCGTGTCGTCAATAGTCGCGACACGAAAGCTGATCTGGATGCTCGCGCGCGCTCATGGTTGCACGCCAACTGCGCGCACTGCCATCGGCAGAATGGTGGTGGATCGGTGGCGCTCAGGGTGAACGTCGAGCTGCCGCTTCTTGAGACGATCTTGATCGGCGAGAAGCCTCTGCGTGGTGACATGGGCATCATGGATGCGCGGCTGATTGCTCCTGGTGTGCCTTCGCATAGCACGGTGCTGGCTCGTATTGCGCGGACTGGTGCGGGTCGGATGCCGATCATCGGATCAAATGAGGTGGACATGCACGGCTTTGATCTGCTTTGGCAATGGATCGAGGAACTCGGTAAGCGCACACCGCCTTTGGCCGAAAAGCATCCGCTGACTGCGGCGACTTCAAATGAAGCTCACACGGTTTCAGACGCGTTGAGTGTGTTGGAGTCTCGTCATACTTCTCGAATGATGAGAAGCGAAGCCGATAAGCATTTCGAATCCTACCTTGGCTCCACCGATCCAAACATCGCGCCGCTCTTTGAGCGTTTTTTACCGCCAGAGAAGCGGCGTAAAACAATTGGGCTGACGCCAGATGTGCCGCAGCTTCTTGCCATGTCAGGGGATTCAAAACGCGGCAGTGAGTTGCTGTCTCCGACGGGGCGCGCGGGGGCTTGTCTGGCTTGTCATTTCGTGAATGGCACGGGTCGTGACTTTGGGCCGGATCTCTCGAAGGTGGGTGCGCGTTTGACGAAGGATCAGTTGCTGGAAAGCTTGTTGCAGCCTTCCAAGATGATCGCTCAAGGTTTCGCGGCTTACACGGCGACCTTGGCTGATGGTAGTATGCAGATGGGATTCATGGTGAAGCAGACGAAGGATGAGGCTGCGCTGAAACTTGCTACAGGACAGTCGATCACGCTGCGGATGGAAGAGGCGAAGACGATCAAATCGCTGCCAAGCTCGCTGATGCCCGAGGGGTTGCTGCAGTCACTCACGGCTCAGGAAGTGGCTGACTTGCTGGCGTTTTTAGTTTCGTTGAAGTGACCAAAAGCAAAGAGCACCGGGAGTGAACTCCACGGTGCTCTTCGGGGTTTGTTTGGCTGTTGAGGGGGAGTGGTTATGCGGCCATGACAGGGGCCATCTGACGGGCGAAGACTTCAGGCGCTTGAGCTGTCTTGACGGCCTTGGCCATGGAGCGGCTGAGGGAATCAAGCGAGTAGGGTTTGAGCATGATGTCCACCGGCGGGTAGAGGCCTTCGCTGAGAATGGTGAACTCATCTGGGTCGATGACGAACCCGGAACAGATGACGATGGGGATGTCGTTTCCTGCGACACGGAGTTGCTTGAATGTATCGCGCCCGCTGAGTTTGGGCATGTAGATGTCGAGCAGGACGGCGTCGATTTTTTCACTGCTGCGCAATACGATGTCGAGTGCCTGCTGCCCATCACCTGCTTCAAGCACGCGGTAGCCGAGGAAGTTTAGCATGTTCACGGCAATGGAGCGCACTGGAGCTTCGTCATCGACGACGAGAATGGTGCCGCGCTGGCCGATAGGCATTTGAGCACGGCGGAGATCTTGGGTGGGGGCCTCTTCCTCGATGTTTTCAGGATCGGTGCTGCGTGGTAGGAAGACGCGGAATTCGGTGCCTTGGTTTTCGACACTGTCGAACTCGATCCAGCCGCCGTGTTCACGCACGATGTCCTGAGCCATGCTGAGGCCAAGTCCTGTGCCGCGACCTGGATCTTTGGTGGTGAAGAAGGGCTCGAAGATGCGGTGGCGCATGTCTTCTGCGATGCCGTGTCCATTGTCACGAACGACGATCATGGCGAACTCGGCGGTGCCTGCACCATCCTGCGTGAGGTGCATGACGTTTTCGATGCCGATCTCGATGATGCCGTTTTCTGCGGTCACGGCATCGCGTGCATTGAGGCAGAGATTGAGCAGCACCTGTTCGAGTTGAGTGGCGTCGGCGGTGGCGAATGAGGCATCCATGCCAGCGCGGACGCGAATGGTGAGGCGAGGGTCCACGCTGTGTTTGAGCAGGCTCTGCACATCAGCCATGAGCTTCTTGAGATTGGTGACTTTGCGCAGTTGGTTGCCCGTGCTTCGGCGTGAGTAGCCGAGGAGTTGCTTGACCAAATCCGCAGCACGCTGGGTGGCGTGATTGGCATTCTGGAGGCGGTCGCGCATGTCGGGACTGTTCGCCGCTGGTGAAAGCTCAGCCAGGGTGAGATTTCCACGGATGGCGGTGAGCATGTTGTTGAAGTCATGGGCGATGCCGCCTGCGAGTTGGCCTATGTTGCCGAGCTTTTGGGATTCACGCACTTGCTTCTGTAGGCCACGTATTTCGCTGCAATCGCGGATCATCCACAGACGACCGATGACATCCCCAGTCTCAGTCTGCATGGGGGCGGTGCGCAGGCTGAAGACGCGCTGATTGCCGTCGGTTGTTTCAGCTTCGATTTGGTCGCGCATCTGGGGATTGGTCTCAGTGCCACTGACCCAGGCGAGCATCTTGTCAGACTCCATGAAGCGGGTGGCGATGGATTGCATGAGGTGCTTCACATCACGTCCGCCGATTTCTTCCAGAGGCTTACCGAGGAACTCGTCCAACTTGGTATTGGAAGCTATGATATTGCCTTCAGCATCCACCACGGCGACGCCTTCGTCACTGGCAGCAAAGATACCCTGCAACGCGGTAAAGGCTTCTCTCAGAAGACGCTCAGCATTCAGCAGGCGCTGGGCCGTCTGGCTGGCATGAGTCTCGGCAGCGTTGAGAGACTGGCGGTGTTTAGCAAAGAGCATGTTGATGTCGCAACGCAGCTTCCAAAAATCCTGTGGCAGCCAGTCGGTGACTTCTTTCACAGGTGGGATGCCACGCATGACAGAGGCGGTGGCATTCATCACGCCAGCCACAGGTTTGAGCGCCCAGCCGCTGATCAGGTAGCCGCCGATAAAGACACCCGCGAGAAGGATGAAACCTTCTGCACTGAAAAACCAATCGAGCGGATGGCCCATGAGACGAGCGGCACCGATAGCGGGCAACCAGCCAAAGAGCATTAAGGGTAGGAGGATTCGGATTCGGAGTGAGTTCATACGGGAGTAGAAGCCAAGATGAGGGGAGGTTGGGACAGGAAAGTGTGGCGGTCTGCGGCGGGGAAGCTCACAGGCTGGCGAAACCAAGTCTGAGTGCTCAGGCTGCCGAGTGATTTTGTCTGAGCGTCAGTAACCGCCCTGTCGAGCGCGGCTGGGAGGTGCTCGTCGAACCAGGCGGCTATCCAAGATTCGATCGCTTCGCGGCTGGTCTGCGAGTGTGTTGGAGATGCTGCGGCCTGTTTTTGAGTCATCTGAGATTCGAGTCCATCGAGTCTGTCCTTGAGGGCACTGACCCCCATGGCAGCGCCAAAAAGGTCGCCTTTGACCTGCTCGATCTCACCCCGTAATTCTAGTCGTAGCGCCTCGCTGGTTTCGGGAATGATCAGTTCGCTTGTTGTCTGCCAGTGGCTGGAGACTGGAGTTGCCCCGCGAGTCGTCTCAGCTATTTCAACGGGGAATGGGCTGACTACAGGCGCATTTTGGGGTGTTGAGCGGCGGTTGAGCGGCGGTGCTTCGACGCTGCTTTGATCCACGGCTAAGGCCGCGAGTCCTCTAGCTTCACGCTTATCGGGAAGCCAACTGTCAGACTTGTGGGGCGTCGCCGACTTTGTTGGCAGGATCATGGTGTCGGCCACTTCTATTTCGTGGTCTATGAATGGGGAAATCGCCCCAGGCAGAGGCGGCGGCACGCGGCTCGCAGCATTTTTCGGAAAGGGTCTCTGGCTCGGGAAAGCTTCGCTAGAAGACTCGATGTGTAGCTCGTCCTCGCCCGAAGAGGGGATGTCAGCATCCGCCGAGACCACCCCAGAGCTGGGTGGAGCGTGGCGTTTGGAAGAGAAGAACGAGAATGCGAGAGGCATAAGATTACAATATTTATAATAAATACTTTAAATAATATAAAAGGTCCAGCATAAAATTAACGTTTCTGAATATTCTTCATTACTGGATACTGAACCGTCACCCATTTTATGCTTTGCCTTCGGCAACTGGTGCGCGTGGCCCCGGCGCTGAGCCAAACCGGAGGCGCCCGCCCATTATAGAAAAGTCTAAGCCTGCATCGAGGCAGATTTTCGCGTCGTTTTTCTTGTCACTGGATGCCGAGTGGCCTATGAAGGTGCCCGCTTCGGATATTGCTCCCTTTTCAATCTCTCAATCGGCGGCCCTTTACCTCACATTGGAACCATGACTTTCCTTCGACTGTCTGTAGCCCTGGCATATTTCGCCCTGTTTTGCGTCACCGACGCACGGGGGCAAACGATACTCGACTCCCTCACCAGCGACCTGAACATCGAGGGCGTCGAGACGACCTATGATCCGGCCACTGGACTCGCGATCGCCAAAGGAGACGTGCATATTAGTTACGCCGATGTCGAGATCCGCTGCGGCACAGCCAGCTATAACGCGACGACGGGGGAGGTGATCGCCCGTGAAAATGTGGTGATCTGGAAAGCTGGCACGACCTACAAAGGTGAAAACATCATCTACAACGCCAACACGGGTGACATCAGTGGAGATGCTGTGCGCAGCGCCATGCCCATGGAGATCGGCAACTTCTTCTACCAAACTGATAAATTCGAGACGGAAACGAAGCTGATCCAACGAGTCGATGGCGGTGAAACCTACCTGACCACTCATGATTCAGAGGACCCAAACTTCCGCCTCCGCGCTCGTAGCCTGACCATTTACCCAGATGACCGGGTCGTGCTCAAAAATGTCAGCGTCATGATTGGTGACACACCGGTTTTCTACCTCCCTTACATTTCGCAGCCGTTGGATGGTGAAGTCGGCTACAAGTTCAATCCAGGCTACCAGAGCCGCTGGGGTGCTTTCCTGCTCAATCAGTACGGTGTCATCCACGGAGATCACACGATGGCCAAATACCATCTCGATCTGCGCTCGGCGCGCGGAGTGGGTGTGGGTGCTGACTTTCAATCGCTCAAGCACAGAGACAACTGGTCCAACTTCACCGGCCTCAAACTTTATTATCAAAGGGATAGTGACCCGACCCTGAACAAAACGGGTGATGTGCGTGGTGATGTGCCGACCAATCGCTACCGCGTCAATTTCCAGCACCGCATCTACCTGCCAGGGCCGGAGAAGAGCACTTGGTACATGGATTTTGACATCAACAAAATCAGCGACGCCCACTTCTACGAAGACTTCTTCTTCAACGACTTCCGTGAGACACCTGAGCCTGACAACCAAGTCTCACTCATCCACACCGACCCGCGTTATGTGGCAAGTTTGATGTTTCGTTTTCAGGCAAATAATTTCTATCGTGTCGGTGAGAAACTGCCTGAGTTGAGCATCGACTGGACTCGCCGACCGCTTTGGAATTCGGGCATTTTCCATCAGGGCACTCTATCTGCGGCCTATCTGCGTGAACAAGCCACTGACCTGGAGAAAGATGCGCTCGGGGCTGCGATTGCGGGACTCAACTTTAAAACTCTTAGCTTGAGGCAAGATTCAGACATCCGCCGACTTCTCGGACTCAATGCTGGAGCAGGCGTTGGTGTGCCGGAGTACACGAACGTGCTGAACTCACTGGACTCTGAAATGGCTGAGTATGCCCGTTTGCATACCTACCATGAGTTCCTCTATCCAAAAACCTTCGCAGGATGGCTCAACGTCACACCGCGACTTGGGTTTGGAGTTACCCATTACTCGGGTATGGGCAGGACTGTCGCTGGATTGCCCTCCGCAAATCGCTTCTCCGACGAAACCAAAGGCATCTTCCACGCTGGACTCGACATCTCCTTCAAGGTCACTAAAACTTGGGAAGAATTCACCAATGAAACTCTCGGTATCGACGGCCTTCGCCACGTCGTTCAGCCGTATATCAATGTCTCCTATCTTGATGCGAGCCAGCCCACTGGTTTCCCCTCCATCGATCGCCTTTCCCGCACGACCCGCCCACGGTCACTCGACGTGCCGCTATACTCGGCCGTGGATGATCTTCGCTCATGGAATGTGACCCGTGTCGGCGTTCGTAACCACCTCCAGACGCGCCGCGATTACACCAAGGAGTCAGGCAATGGCCGCTTCCTCTCCGCCACTGAAGATCCCTCGCAGACTTACACCTTTGCCGGCATGAACACCTATGTGGATGTCTTTTCCAAAGACCCAGAGTTCAATCGTGACGTCTCAAATCTCTACAACGAAATTTTCTTCCGGCCTGTGCCCTGGGTTAATTTCTGGATGGACATGCAGCTCCCCATCATGAGTTCGACCGGCAACTTCACCGAGCTCAATCAAGGCATCACCCTCATGCCTGCTAGTTCACTCTCACTTACCCTGGGTCACCAATACATCTCAGGCAGTCCCTACTTCCAAAACTCCAATCTCATCTTCTCCCGTGTCTATGCTCGGGTGACTGATAACTGGGGCGTCTCCATGAACCACATCTATGAAATGGATGACGGCACCATGGAGTTCCAGAGCTACAGCGTGACTCGTGATCTCACGAGCTGGGTCGCCTCCATCGGTGCTATGATGCGTGACAATCGCAGGGGTCAGTCTGAAATCGGCATTCTCTTCTCACTCACTCTGAAAGACTTCCCCGGCCTGACTATACCGCTCGACATTGATCCGAACCCATCGGGTCGTGGAGGCAGTCAAAATTCTGGACGTTAGCCGTGTATTGAAGGCGGGTTGTATGACATTAAAGTCAGACTTAACCGATTCAGATCTCAGGTTTAATCGTTGAGATTGGTTGCTCGAGCGTTCTCTTTTTCGTCATTTCTAATTTCACCTTACCATTACATGAAGCTCACGATCATCGGCTCGGGTTACGTCGGACTCACCACGGGTGCCTGTTTTGCGGAGGTCGGCCACAATGTCCTCTGCGTGGACAATGATCCGCGTAAGGTGGAGACACTCCTCGCCGGTCAAATCCCCATCTATGAACCAGGGCTTGAGGACATGGTGAAAAAAAATGTCGCCGCTCGTCGTCTCCGCTTCACCAACAGCACCGAAGAAGGCGTCGATCACGGTGAAGTGCTCTTCATTGCTGTCCCGACTCCCCCGCAGCCTGACGGCAGCGTGGACCTCAGTTTCATCGAAAAAGTCGCGCGTGAGATCTCCCAGTACCTAACTAGCTACCGCGTCATCGTGGATAAAAGCACCGTGCCTGTGAAGACTGGCGAGCGCGTCACCCAGACCATCCGTCGTTACGCCAAACCCGGCGTCGAGTTTGATGTCATCAGCAATCCAGAGTTCCTCAGAGAAGGCTGCGCCGTGGCTGATCTCATGAAGCCTGACCGCATCGTCATCGGTGGTAATAGTGACCGCGCGCTCGCCCTCATGCAGAAAGTGTATGAGCCATTCGTCGCTCCCGTGCTTGTCACTGACATCAACAGTGCTGAACTCATCAAGCACGCAGCCAACAGCTTCCTCGCCCTCAAGATCAGCTACATCAATGCCCTGGCCGAGATCTGCGAAAACAGCGGTGCAGACGTGCTCAAGGTCGCTGAAGGCATCGGTGCCGACAAGCGCATCGGTCGTGACTTCCTCTCCGCCGGACTAGGTTACGGCGGATCATGTTTCCCAAAGGACATCGCCGCCTTCATCGCCATCAGCGAGCAGATCGGCATCCCCTTCGATCTGCTCAAAGAAGTCGAGCGCATCAATGCACGCCAGCTTGAGCGCTTTCTCGATTCCATCCGTGAGGCGCTATGGGTGCTGAAGGACAAAAAACTCGCCGTCTGGGGACTCGCCTTCAAGCCCAACACCGACGACGTCCGCTCCTCCGTCGCCATCAGTCTTGTCGAAAGACTCGTCGCTGAAGGTGCCGACGTCACCGCCTACGACCCCAAGGCCATGGACAAGACCAGAGCACTGCCCGTCGCAGGCAAGATCAAGCTTGCTGAAAGCGCCCTTGAGGCCGCAGCTGGCGCAGAGGCCCTCATCATCGCCACCGAGTGGCGTGAGTTTGCCAGTGTCGATCTCGCCGAGTTGCGTGAGGTCATGCGCACCCCACTTATTTTTGACGGACGCAATCTGATCGATCCAGTGGCCGCTGCCGACTTTGGATTCCAATACCGTGGCATCGGCCGTGGTGTTGTGGAGGCGCGAGGCTAACCAATGATCATGCCAGCTACACGCACCCCATCCCCCGGCTTCCGAGCCACCAGTATCCGCTCCGTCGCCATCGAGGTGCTCACCGAATGGCAGAAAACGCCCCGATTCGCCGTGGACATTCTTGATGACTGGACACGCCGCACCGCGCTCTCCGCGCCCAATGCCGCCTTCCTTCACGACATCGTATTCACCTCCCTGCGGAACCTCAGCCTGCTCGATCACTGGACCGATCACCTCACAGATAACAAACACCTCGATCACCGCACCCGTTGGCTCCTGCGCATCGGTCTCTGCCAACTCATCCTCCTCGGCGTCCCATCTCATGCCGCCGTCAATGAAACCGTCGCCGTTGCGGGTCGCTCCGGCGCCCTCATCAATGCCGTGCTTCGTCGTGCCGACCGCGAGCAGCGGCAGCTTCTGGAAAAAGCGCACACACTGCCGCTCGCCATTGCCCACTCGCACCCCGAGTTCCTCATTCGCCGATGGATCAAAATCATGGGCAAGGCCAAGGCCGAGTCCCTCTGCCAGTGGAACCAAAATCAGGCACCCACTCACATTCGAGTCAATCGACTCATTGACGGAGCCGTCGAGCGCATGGCACGCCTCCCCGGCCTGCTCGCCCACAACAGTGAAGAAGACTTCTTCGAGTGCGAGACCCCGCCGCGTGAGGCCCTCAAGCACGGCCTCTGCTACGTCCAAGATCCCAGCACCGCCATCGCCCCGAAAATGCTCGGCGCCCTCCCCGGTGAAAGCGTGCTCGACGCCTGTGCCGCTCCTGGTGGGAAAACCGCCATCATCTCCCAGATGATGTGTAATGAAGGCCGCCTCATCGCCTGTGATTCCTCCACCGCCCGCCTACCGCGCCTGCGTGAGAATCTCACCCGCCTTCATGCCCGCAATGCCCAGGTCATGCAGCATGATTTTCTCTCAGACACACCGCCGCCCTTTGGCGATCTCCTCTTTGACCGCATCCTGCTCGACGTTCCTTGTTCGAACACAGGCGTCATGCGTCGCCGCATCGACGTCCGTTGGCGCTTGCAGGAGGAAGAGTTCGCCACGCTCGCCCAGACCCAGCGCGCCATCGTCGAGTCCGCTCTCCGCTACTTGAAGCCCGGCGGCAGCCTCGTCTATAGCACCTGCAGCATCGACCCCGAGGAAAATCAGCAGCTCGTTCGTGCCGTACTCGAAGCCCACCCAGAACTAGAAATGGCCGAAAGCCGCCTCCTCTTCCCCCCCAAAGACCTCATGGACGGAGCCTACGCCGCCCGCCTGTTAAAGAAGGCGTAGTCGCATGCGTCAGCAGGTGGGGTTCAAAACGTGAAGGCGTTTTGTGATCTGGCTTTCACAAGGGATTCCTTGCGCGTTTTCATAGATGCGCCTCGTCAATTTTCTTCATAGAAGGCTGCTGAGATGCCTTTTTGCCCTGATCAGTGCTGGAAAGTGGTGCTTTTCATGCTTTGAAGGTGCCTCCCATGTTCCGAACGCTTCTCGATTACTTGCTATGGCCACTGCTTTTCATGCTGGCTTTGATTCCAACGGGGGTCGGCATTGCCTATGGGCATGGTCAGTTGGCTTTTAATATCGTTTACTTCGGTCTGGCGGTTCTTCTGTTTTTGATGGAGCGCTGGCGTCCGCATGAAGATCAATGGCTGCACTCTGACGGGCAGGAGTTTCCCGATCTGGCGCACACGGCTTTGACGAAGGTCTTCGTGCAGTTATTAGTGGTCTCACTCACCTATTTAGGTCTAACAAGTGCTGTGGGAGGCACTGTGGGTTCTGGGATTTGGCCTAATGAATGGCCGATGTTCTTTCAGGTCGTTTTGGGGCTGGTGGTAGCAGAGTTTGGGCTCTACTGGGCACACCGGATCGCTCATGAATGGGGGCCGCTCTGGCGCTATCACGCAGTTCATCACAGCACTAAGAAGCTGTGGTTTTTTAATACCGGACGCTTTCACATTATCGACACGCTAAAGAGCATGATCTTCTCTGCGCCTCTACTGGTCCTGGCTGGTGCGCCCAATGATGTGGTGCTGTGGTTTGGTGCTATCACGGCCTACATTGGTTTCTTGACGCACTGCAACATCCGCATGCGCTTAGGCTGGCTGAACTACATCTTCAACACGCCCGCTCTGCACCGCTGGCACCACTCTATGGATCTGCGTGAGGGAAATAAAAACTATGGTGAAAACCTGATGCTGTGGGACCTCGTCTTTGGCACTTTTTACGACGACGCTAGCCGCCGACCTCCCAATGAAATCGGTATCAAAGAAGCTATGCCAAAAGGCTTCTGGGGCCAGATCGTGGAGCCTTTCCGATGGAGGAAATTTCAGACTTCGGCCAAGATTGGCACATCTAAGCGTGAGCTGCTCTGAGGAGTAAAGTTGAGGGTTGGCGACTTCCGATAATGCCCCACTGCTCACCGCGCTGCACTGGCGATGACTTCACGGGCGGTGTGCTCGCCGAGTAGCTTGGAGGCATTCACTTCGACGAGGCTCTCACGACCGAGGAATTCCATGAGTACTTTAATGCGTTCTTCTCCGCTGTGGATGCTGTTGACGATGCCTTTCAGTCCGCGCATGGGGCCTTCCGTTAACTCCACGGTATCGCCCACTTTGACGCCGATGTGGATCTCTTTGATGACTTGGCCGTCCATCTCCTGGCGGATCAATTCGATCACGCGATCAGACACGGGAGTCATCTGCCCGCCGAAGTCCACGATGCGGATGACGTTCTGCGAATGTTTCACGGCCCGCATGGAGGTGGCAGGGGTGAAGCGCGCGAAGAAGTAGCTGGGGAAGAGTGCCTCGATAAACCAGACCTTTCCGCGCTTGGTGATGCGCTGAAATTTGATGCGTGGGCAGTAGGTCTCGACATCTGGAAGGCCCAGCATGAGACCAGCGGCAAGGTGCTCGCACTTCGGTCGGGAGTGGATGACATACCAAGCGGGGGTTTCAGAAAATTTCATGTGCCTGAGGTAACATGGGGGCAGGGAAGCGGGCAACCTCAAACCCGTTTGCGCATTCCACACCTCTGCGCCAGTCTGCGCGCCGCCCGACCTACCCAGCATGTTCAAAGAACTCCACGACTACCTTTACCACCTGTCACCGACGGGCGGTCTGCCGATGAAGCCTGTGGGTATCCTGCTGGGTCTGGCCCTGCTGGTGACGCATCTTTGGGCCTGGCGCAATGCGGATAAGGCGAAGGCTTTTCTGCGCTCTTTCCCCCGTCATTATGGCTGGGGTGTGGCGCTGCTGACGATTGATTTTTTCTGGAGCATGATGGTGCTGTCAAACATGGACATGGGTGAGTTCTTCTTCCTGCGTAAATGGTTCCTGACTTTGGTGCCGATCGGCTTTGTGCTGGTGCTGATCTATGTGAAGGAATTTCTCTCCGTGCGTGCTCTGGGCAGCCTGATGCTGCTGGTCTCTGGCCCGGTGCTGGCGGCGGCTTTTCTCCAACCGCCCGTCACGCGCCTGCTGCTGCCTGTCCTGGCTTATGCATGGATCATCGCGGGCATGTTCTTTGTCGGTATGCCTTTCCTGATGCGTGACTGGACGACTTGGCTGCTGGCTAAAGAAGGCCGCTGGAGTCTGGCAGTGTGGGGCGGGATCGGCTACGGCGCGGCGCTGCTGGTGCTGGCAGTTCTGACTTACTGAGCATGGAGCCACTGCGACCACGCGTGCTAGTGATCCGTGGCGGAGCGATCGGTGATTTTATTCTCACGCTGCCGGCGATCCGGCTGCTGCGCGAAAACATCGCGGGGTGCCATCTCGAAGCGCTGGGTTATCCCGGCATCGTCGAGCTAGCCAAGCACGCGGGTCTTGCCGATGCCACACGCAGTCTGGAGCACCGGACGATGGCTTCTTTGTTTGCACCTGGAGCGTCCATTGATCCTGCTTTGATGGAGTATCTGTGCAGCTTCAATCTCGTCGTCAGTTACCTCTTTGATCCTGATGGTATCTTGCGTGCGAACCTGGAACGCATCGGCGTGAAGACGCTCATCGAGTGCCCGCATCGTGTGATCGATGGGCAAGGCCACGCTTCAGAGCAGCTCGCGCATCCGCTGCAAAAGTTGGCGATGTTTTTAGAAGAGCCTGGATGGCGCGCACCGCTTTTCATTTCTGCACCACTCGCCAGCGCTAGACGCATCGCCATTCATCTCGGCAGCGGATCGGAGAAGAAGAACTGGCCCGCCGAGCACTGGCAGCGACTCGCAGATGAATTGCAAACGCGGCATCCGAAGACCTCGATAGTTTTCATCACTGGAGAGGCTGAGGCAGCGCGTGGGACCAAAGCAGGTGCAGCCAGCGATCATTGGCACGCATTGCCACTTGCCGAGCTGGCAGATCGTCTCGGCACCTGCCAGTTCTTCCTCGGTCACGACAGCGGCATCTCACATCTTGCCTCGGCTTGTGGTGTGCCATGCATCCTCCTTTTTGGTCCCACCAATCCAACTACTTGGGCTCCGCCACAATCAACGGTGCAGGTGCTGCGCGCTCCGGCGGGTGATTTGAAGCTGTTACCTTATGAGGTCGTGTGTGACACGGTGATGGCTCGGTTGGTGTGATAAAAGTCTGGAAACTCGTGCCAAGCCTGCCTTGTGACGACTCTGTGACGTGCTAGATTTTTCACCTCATGTCTGACTCCCCGCGTTTCCGCACACTCCTCATCCTCGGTGCCCCTGGCAGTGGCAAAGGCACGCAGGGAAAGGTCCTGGGTTCCATCCCGCGCTTCCATCATCTGGCCTGTGGCGATGTCTTTCGCTCGCTCGATACGCGCACCACTTTGGGACAAAAATTTGTCGAATACTCCAGCCGTGGCGAACTCGTGCCCGATGATTTAACTGTGCAGCTCTGGCGCGCAAACATCAAACAGCGTGTGGACGGCCATGTCTTTAAACCTGAGATCGACTTTCTGGTGCTCGACGGCATCCCTCGCAATGTTGAGCAGGCGAAGTACATGGAGCAGGACATCGACGTGCTGAAAGTTTTCCACCTCAGTTGCCCCGACCGCACTGAGCTTGCTCGTCGTCTGCGCAAACGCGCCCTGAAGGACAACCGCTTCGATGACGCCAACGAGTCCGTCATTCAGCAGCGCTTCGCCACGTACGAGGCCGAGACGAAGCCGATTCTCGATTACTATGCAGGTGACCGAATCTGCCAGATCGATGCCAGCCAGCCACCAGCTAAAGTGCTTTACGACATTATCGCTGGCGTCATGACACTAGACGCATGGCGTGAAATCGAGAAGATGAAAGTCTAGCCCATGCGCATCCTTTTCATCGGCACGGGAGACATTGGGCTGCCCTCACTGGAGTGGCTGCTTTTAACCCCGAAGCACGAAATCGTCGGCGTCATCACACAGCCAGATAAACCCGCTGGTCGTAAGCTCGTGCTCACGCCGCCCGAAGTGAAAGTGCGTGCATTGGCCGCAGGCTTGACGGTCCTGCAACCGCCGAAGATTCGCCACATTGTCGATGAACTGAAGTCTTTCGAGGCCGATGTCGCCGTGGTCGTCGCCTATGGCCAAATCCTGCCGCGCACGGTGCTCGATGTCCCACGTCTCGCCTGTCTGAACATCCACGCATCCCTTTTGCCAAGACATCGCGGCGCCTCGCCGATCCAGGCCGTGATTCGTGAAGGCGATGCCGAGACCGGCGTGACCATCATGTTCATGGATGAAGGCCTCGATACAGGAGACATTTTGCTCATGGACGCCATGCCCATTCTGCCCACCGACACTGGCGGCGTGCTGCATGACAAGCTCGCTCTCGCCGCGCCAGCCAGCCTAGAGCGCGCACTTGATCTTATCGCCGCTGGCCATCCGCCACGCATACCGCAGGACAACGCGCTCACCACGCACTGCGGAAAGCTGAAGCGCGAAGACGGTCGCCTCGACTGGACTTGCAACGCCGTGGCATTGGAGCGCCTCATCCGCGCCTACAATCCCTGGCCCGGCACGAGTTGTCTGTTGCCTGATGGCAAGCCGCTCAAAGTTCACGGCGCCATGATCATCGAAGGCGAAGTATGCCCCTTAGCTGGCACCATAGTCTCCGCCGATCCCAAAGCGGGCCTAATCATCAGTTGCGGCACAGAATTGCTGAAGCTCGAAGAAGTCCAAGCCGAAGGCGGCAAGCGCCTCCCCGCCGCCGACTTCCTGCGCGGACATGCGCTGGAGGTCGGGACGAGATTGGGATAGCCCACCGTTACTCCTCACTTTTGGGCTCTGGCAGTAGGAAGCCCACAATGAAGCTGATCACTGCGATGCTCGTGCCAACATAGCCCGCAGCCAAGGCTACATGAGATGGCAGAAGCGGTCCTTTGCCTGCCAGCATCGGCGCGACAAAACTTGTGGTAACGAACGCCATGCTGGTGCCGATCATGCGTCCGCCAACATTCGTGGCGAAGCTGCCTCCCGTGCCGCGCAGATGCAGTGGGAACACTTTGGGCAGGTATTCACCGAAGTAACTGAACTGAGCCACGGTGAGCAAGCCGCAGATGGCATAGGCCCATAGGAAGGTTGATCCGCCCTGTTCGAACAGTTTGAAGTAAGTCAGCGGCAGGAGAACCATGGCGGGGATCTGGAAGATCCTCAGCAGCTTCACGCGGCTGATGCCCACGATGAGCAGCACCGCCAGGAGGATGCGTCCGACGAGTCCGCCCAACTCCTGATGAAGCTGCACGGTGTCTCCCATCTTCTTCACCGTATCATTCAGCGGCTTCTGCTGGCCGAAGTTGGCCTTGATCTTGCCGATGAGTTCTTTGCGCGCCGGATCAGTAGCGGCGAGCTTGTTGAGTTCGAGATTGAACCCCTCAGCTTCTTTGCGCAGCGGAGCGAGTGCTTTGGACTCTGCTTTCAACTCTGGCAGTCCTGGAGTCACGCGTGCCACCGTCACCTGGAGCGCGCCGAAAGCGATGCCATAAGCACAAGCTGACAGCGCTGCTGTGACGAGTGTCACGCGGCGAAGCTCTGGCGAAAAGAGAGCGCCAAAACTTGGGCGCTTCAGCAGACCTGCAGCACGGCGCTCGATCCACACCTGACTCTCAGGCACAAACGGCAACAGCAGCGCAATCGGGATGGCGGGTAGGATGCCCGTCATCAGCAAGTAGCGCCATGATCCGGGATCGGTTGCACCAAGAGCGACTGGCAGCCCCATGTGGGATAGATCTGCGCCATGCTTGCTGATCCACACGCTCACGCCTGTCACAAGCAAGCCACCGAGCGAGGCAAAGGCCTGTGTAATGCCGAGCCACTTCTCTTTTTCCTTTTTGTCGGAGAACACTTCCGCCAGCCAAGTGATCGCCGCCACGAACTCCACGCACACGCCAATGAAGGTCGTGCTGCGGAAGAAAATGAACATCGGCAACGTGGTCGCAAAGGCCGCGCAAAAGGGCGAGAGCGAATACATGAAGATACTCGCCGCCATGATCTTCTTCCGCCCGAAGCGGTCCACCAGCCAGCCACCGAGCAAGCCAAACACCCCGCCGCATAGAGCCGCGATCCATAGCAGCTTGCCCACCCAGTCCGTGACCATCGGATTGTTCAGCGGCACTTTTAATAACTCCGCAATCGCTGGAGCAGCGACCAGCGGCGTCATCAGCAGTTCATAAGTGTCGAAAAGAAATCCGATGCTGGCGATGACGATGATCAGCCAAGTGGTGGAGGTGAATTTGGAAGGCATGGGCGGAGAGGTTGACGGTTGTTTACAGTGGTTGACGGTTGTTGACAGTTGTTTTCAGAGTTCCTGCGCTCGGCGCAGTTGGGAGTCTCGGAGATTGTGGATGCGCACGGCCAAATCAAAGGCTTGATCCAAAAGCGCGTCGGTATCTTTAGCCGTGGTAAATTGGAGGTCGGTGGCGATGATTAGATCCGAAGCAGTTTCCATTAGAGAACCGTGAGCTTGGCTGGAGTAGTGAGCCTGATCCTTGAGGGTCGCTCTCCCGCAGCCTTCAGCCAAATTGTTCGCCACCGAAACGGCGGCCCGAGTGAGCTGGCTTGTCAGGCCAAATCGCTCGTCTCGTGGGAAAGTGCGTGAGCACTGGTAAACACCCACCACGAGCTTTCTGGCATCTTGCCAGACCTCGAGCTTCTCGAATGGAAATGGTTTTCTCATGGGAGTTTACGTTGGTTTACAGTTGTTGACGATGGTTGACGGTTGTCTGTAGCAGCGGCGTAGCCGCATGGGTTTAGCAACCACTGTAAACAACAGTCAACCACCGTAAACCACCGTCAACTTCTGCCTCACGCTAGCAACGGCCTGACCATGTCCAGAATCTTCGGCACCTCGACAAAGGGATCAGCCGCTACCTCGTACTCTAGTGTGAACCAGCCTTGGTAGTTGGCATCGCGTAGGATTTTCAAAAGACGCGGCACATCGGCAGGCTGGCCTTCGCCTTTCTTGCTGCCTTTGGGACTCATCTCCATCTTGAGTTGAACGTTGACGGCATAAGGCGCGATCTTTGCGAGGTCGCCATACGGATCTTCGGTGTGGAAGTTGCCGCTGTCCCAGTTGATGCCGGCCCAGGGGCTGTTCGCGGCTTTGATCATCTTCACCAGATTGTCTGGCTCAGCGACGATGCCGCCATGGTTTTCGAGTCCGAGGAAAACGCCTTTTGTCGCGGCGTAATCGAGGCATTCCTGGTAGGCTTCGAGGCAGTTAGCGACCGCCTGCTCTTCACTGAGATCCTTCGGTTGCGCACCAGCGAAGACGCGGATGTGCGGCGCATTCATCAGTGCGGCGTGGTCGATCCACTTCTTCGTGTAGGCGATCTGTTCGTCGAGCTTCTCGCCTTTCGGCAGAGCAAAGTTATTGCCGACCGCGGTGCCAGCGAGCTGGACGCCGCGCAGGTAGGCTCGGCGCTTCACTTCGAGCAGGAATTTCTCATCCACATTTGGCGGGAAGAAGTAGCTGGTCACTTCAGCACCCGGCACATTGTTGTCCGCACACCAGTCGATGAAATCCAGAATGCTCCAAGGCTTACGGCCGCCCTTCGGTTTCTGCTCCTTGTCTCGGCTCCACTGGAAGTATTCGCGGAAGCTGTAAGCGGCCACGCCAAGCTGCATTCGGCTTTTGCCTGCGCGGTTGATGGGCTCGATGGCAGGCAGAGTGGAGGCGCTGAGCGCTCCGAGGCTGGTGGAGATAAATTGGCGGCGTGAGATCATGAGAGTGAGTGAACGGTGGATTCTTTATGCCTTAGCAAGATTCTTTGATTATGGGGAGGAGTGTTGCAATTTTTGAGGATGAAACAGCATAAAATTATTGCCTCGAAGTGTGCAAGGAACTAGTTCATGCCACTTATGTGCGGAATCGCCGGGATCTTTAGAAAAGAGGGGCGCGTGGACGAACTATCCTCGTGTTTGGAAACACTGCGGCGTGCTCTGAAACATCGCGGGCCTGATGACGATGGGGTGTGGGTGAATCGGCATGGGTTGGTGGGTTTTGCTCACACCAGGCTTTCTATTCTCGATACAAGTAATGCAGGCCATCAACCCATGCGCTCGAGCGATGGTCGATTGGTGATTACCTTCAATGGTGAGATCTACAATTTTCGAGAGTTGCGCCAAGGCTTAGAGAAGGAAGGCGTACAGTTTCACACCGCTACTGACACAGAGGTTATTTTAGCGCTTTACGAGCGCCGTGGTGCTGCGTGCTTGAACGAATTGCGTGGCATGTTTGCCTTTGCAATCTGGGATGAGAAGGAGAGGCGCGGGTTCCTGGCTCGCGATCGTTTCGGCATGAAGCCTTTCTATCTTGCCGAAACGAACGGGGTGTTGTCTTTTGCCTCGGAGGTAAAAGCACTTCAGGAAGCTGGATTGTGCGGTGGAAAACTGAATGCTAATGCGCTGGCCACCTACTTTGAGATCGGATCAGTGCCTGAACCCCACACTCTACTGGAAGGTGTGCGCTGCCTGCCAGCAGGCCATTGGCTGGAGTGGTGTGAAGGCCGCACTCGTGAGGTGTGCTACTGGAGTCCTGATTTTAACGTGCAAGCCTGTGAGAATGAGGAAGCTACTGCGATCGTGCATGAAGCTTTGAAAGACTCTTTGAGGCATCATTTGGTGAGTGATGTGCCAGTGGGTGTCTTTCTAAGTGGCGGACTGGACTCGACGGCGATTCTTTCGCTGATGAGTAAATCTGGAAGGCCCCCGCCACGCACTTTTTCCGTGGGTGTTGATGATCCAAAACTTGATGAAAGCGCGGCAGCTCGTCGCACTGCTGAGTACTATAAGTCCGATCACTGCGAGCTGATGCTTGATGGCAGTGGTTCAAGAGAGATCTTTGATCGCTATCTCGTCTCAACGGATCAACCCAGTATTGACGGATTTAATTCATTTACGATCTCCGAGTTAGCCAGCCGTGAGGGAATAAAGGCGGTGGTCTCGGGTCTGGGTGGTGACGAATTGTTTGGCGGGTACGCGAGTTTTCGTCAGTTGCCCATAATGCTAGATGCCGCGCGTGGCATCGCTCATACTGGTTCCGCAGGTCGTTGGGTTGGAGCTGGGTTGGAGAGGTTCGGGCCAAACCCGAAATGGCGCCGCATCGGAGGCATGCTTCAACGAGCGCCCGGACTGCATGCCGCACAGAATGCCTTGCGTGGCGTTTTTTCTCCGCTCGAAGCACGCAGACTTGCCGCGCACTACGCTGGGGTGGATGAACTGACCGTGAGCGCACTAATGCCTGGGGCGCATGATTCTCAGCCGACACTGGGTGATGAAATCAGCGCTCTCGAACTTGGCTATTACATGCGCAACCAGATGCTCAAGGACACAGACGTGATGACCATGGCCTGCGGATTGGAGCTGCGCCTGCCATTTGTTGATCATATCCTGCTGAGTAAGCTTGCGTGCATTCCAAGCGCGCAGCGCCTTCAGGCAGGCAAACGGATGTTACTAGAGTCTTTGGTTGATTTGCCACCATGGGTCACAACCGCCCAAAAACGTGGTTTTGTTTTCCCCTATGAGAATTGGATGGCCACGCACTGGAAAGACCGATTTTCAGATGCAACCCTTGGGCCAAAAGGTTTGACAGCAAAAAACTGGTACCAAAGGTGGGCGCTGTTTGCATTTCAGCATTGGAGTAGCTCTCCAGGTGGCAATGTCGGCGTCACTAGCAAGCCGTTGCGTGTCTCTCGGCTACCTATTCCAAAGCGAACAGAAGTTCAGACTACCTCAGTCGATAACGTTTGTGATTCAACCAAGGGAAAACGTCGCGTATTGTTTATCTCAAACCTCTTTCCCGACAGCACAGCGCCCTATTTCGGACTCGATAATGCGACGGTGCTGCATGAGCTGCGCCGTACGCATGGCTGGGACGTGAGCGTGGTTTGTCCGCGTCCGACTCTTTCGCTCAAGCGACTGGCTCGTGCAGAGGGTGGCTGGAAATGCCGTGAGCAGGATGCGGTGCTAAAGCCCCAGTTTATTCCCGTGCCCTATATGCCGCGCGTGGGCAGCCGCATAAATCATCAGCTCATGGCTCTGCGATTGCGTTCGATTTTGGGTAGTAAGGCGGGGGACTTCGATGTTCTACTCGCCTCATGGCTGTATCCCGACGGCTGTGCCGCTGCGATGATCGCTCGCGAAGTGGGACGGCCCTGCGTACTCATTACGCAGGGCAGTGATACGCATCAGTATTTGCAGTATCCCCAGCGGCGGCGGCTGATCCTAAAGGCCATCACTCAGACTCACGGCGTCATCGCCCGCAGTCGTGATCTCGCCCGCTGTCTCGCTGAAGCTGGCGCTGATGCCGGGAAGCTGCATCCGATCTACAATGGCGTGGATCTCACCGTCTTTCGCCCACGTCCGCAGGCTGAAGTGCGTGCGCAGCTTGGTCTGTCAGCAGATGCCCGCATCGCTCTTTTTGTGGGTAATTTTCTCGACGTTAAAAACCCGCTCATGCTGGTGCGCGCCTTTGCTGATTTTGTGAAAGGCACACCGGAGAAAAACAATCTGCTTATGATGGCTGGCCGCGGTCCAATGCTTGACGAGGTTCGTAATCTTGCTGCCAAGCTCGGCATGGCGGATCGCGTGGTGCTCACGGGGCCACTCGACTCCAGGCAGATTGCGTTGCGTATGGCGGCGGCGGATTTTCTCTGTCTCTCCAGCCGTAATGAAGGGCTGCCAAACGTGATCCTAGAAGCCTTTGCCTGCGGACTGCCTGTGCTCAGCACCGATGTCGGCGGTATCTCTGAAGTGGTGAATGATCCAGCGCGTGGGCTGCTCGTCACACCTGGAGATCAAAACGCCTACACGCAGGGCTTGAAGCACATGACGGCTACCATTTGGCCGCGCGATGTGATCGCTGAAGCCGGTGCGCATTTCTCATGGAAAAATGCGGCATCGGGCTATGACACGCTGCTCTCTTCTGCAGTCTCACTTCGAGAAGAGAGGTCGTAATTTTCACATTCTACGCCGACCTCTAACACCATGCATCGAATCACCTTCGCCTTAGTTTCTCTGCTCTTCAGCATCGCACACGCCGAGCCTGCCAAAGTCCGCCTTTGGCCGGAGGGCGCTCCTGGGGCAAAGGGGCAGGAGGATAAAGATCAGCCCTTTGTTTATGTCTGGTCCGCTGCCAAAGAAAAAGCGAATGGCGCGGCCTTTGTCGTGTGCCCTGGCGGCGGTTACGGTGGCCTTGCAGCAGATCACGAAGGCACACAGGTGGCGAAGTGGTTCAATGGCCTCGGCGTCTCCGCTTTCGTCCTGCATTACCGGCTCGGCAGTCAGGGGTATCATTACCCAATTCAGCTCATCGACGTGCAGCGCGCCATCCGTCATGTGCGAGCCAATGCGAAGGAGTATAGCATCGACCCGAACCGAATCGGCATCGTTGGTTTTTCCGCAGGCGGGCATCTGACCTCCATGGCCGCCACACTCTTTGATGAAAAGCCAGCCGGTGCCACGAATGACGCCGTGGATCAGGTCAGCGCGCGGCCTGATGTAGCGGCTCCGACGTATCCTGTGATCTCGATGATCGAGTCCTATCGGCATGATGGCTCACGGAAAAATCTCCTCGGTCCGAACAACAGCGACGAGCTTGCCGCGCAAGTCAGCACCGAGCGCCGCGTGACTCCGCAGACACCTCCGATCTTCCTTTTCCAGACGGATGAAGATACGGTCGTGCCTGCCGAGAATGCTGTGGCGTTTTACCTCGCCTGTCGGAAAAATAAAGTGCCCGCCGAGCTGCATGTCTATCGTCCAGGACCGCATGGTGTCGGCCTTTTTCTGGGTGATCCCGTGCTCGGCACATGGAGCGGCCACTTTCGTGATTGGCTGCGCAATCAGGGCTTTCTCAAGCCTGCTAAACGCACGGCAATCTCTGGTAAAGCCACGGTGAATGGAACGCCAGTAAGCTGGGGCAGCGTGATCTTCACGCCTGAAGATCCAAGCGCTGCCGTAGCCTGTGCTCGAGTCATGCATGGTAGCTTTAAACTTGATGGAAAAACTGGACCGGTGGTCGGTAAAGTTAAACTCACTGTTAGCTACAGTGCGGCAGATGTGCCCGGCCTCGATACGGACGATGGCACAGTAACGACGAGTGAACAGAAGGCTGGGGCAGGGGATTGGACCATGGAGATTGGCGAGAATCAAAAGCCACTGGAGCTTCAAATAACGCGCTGACCCATGTTACGTCCAACACTCGCTGACATCGCCGCGCAGCTCGGTGTCTCGAAGATGTCCGTGTCTCGTGCTCTGCGTGGTGAGCGGCAGGTAAGCGCGGAGTTGCGTGAGCGTGTGCTACATGCTGCGACGGCGATGGGCTACCGCCCTGACCCAGAGATTGCGAAGTTGATGACGCATATGCGCCGCTCGAAACGTGCCGCATCCCCCATCACGCTTGCGTTTATCTGGGCGGAGCAGAAGGAGGAGTCAGCCAAAACTTCCTCATGGTCAGAGGAACTTGTTCGCGGCGCTCATGTGCGAGCCGATCAGCTAGGCTATCGTCTGGAGGAGTTTCATCTCAAAGCACGCGGCATGACCGCACGCCGCATGTCTGGCATCCTTGAAGCGCGGGGCATCCCCGGCTTCATCCTTTCGCCGCTTTTCTCACGCAGCCGTGGGCATGTTTCGATGCAGTGGGAGAAGTTTAGCAGTGTGGTCATCGGACTCGGCTATGCCCGCCCTGCATTGCATCGTGTGCATCACCACCACTTCCTAGGCATGATGAATGCTATGCGGATGCTGAAAAAGCAGGGCTTTCGCCGCATCGGCTTTTATGCAGAGAGCACGATCGATGAACGCATGTATCGCGCCTGGTCGGCCAGCTTTCTCGCGCATCATCCACTGCCTGTGACTCAGTCTGCTGAACTCTTGGCCCTGCATCGACAGATCAAGCGCGCCGATTTTCAGACCTGGTTGAAGTCGGCCAAACCTGATGTCGTCATCGAGACGGGCTATCATTTGACCGAGTGGTTGCCGCCCTCTGGTAAGATCGCTCACGCCACCTTGGCCTGGCGTGCTGACTGCCCCGGCATCGCTGGCATCGACCAGCAGGCGCATGTGCTCGGTGCGGCGGCGGTGGACCTCCTTGTGGCTCAGCATCAGCAGAATGAACGCGGCATCCCTGAGCATGCCAAGATCGTCATGACCGAGGGCCTCTGGCGCGCTGCAAGATAGGCTACGAGCCATCGTTCTCTGCCGTCTCATGCGTGCCCTCTTCATTCTCTCCGCTCTTTGTCCGATGCTCTCGGCGGCAAAGCCTAACGTATTACTCATCTGCGTGGACGACCTCAAGCCCACCATCGGTTGCTTTGGAGACACTCACGCAAAGACGCCGAACATTGACCGACTCGCCGCACGCGGAATGCTCTTTGAAAAGGCCTTCTGCAATCAGGCCGTGTGCTCGCCCTCACGCAATGCCCTGCTTACCAGCCTGCGCCCGCAGACGCTCGGCATCTACGAACTCAGCACAAACTTCCGCAAAGGTTCGCCGGATGCAGTCACGCTGCCGCAGCTCTTTAAAAACAATGGCTATCGCGCTGAAGGCCTCGGCAAGATCTTCCATGTCGGCCATGGCAATGTGAATGATGAAGCCTCGTGGAGCGTGCCTCATTATTCACCGAAGACGATCAGCTACGCGCTGAAGGAGAATAACCCACCCGAATCCACTCGCGAGCAGGCCTTGTTTGAAAACAAAAAGGAAGCCTGGAAACTGCCTCGTGGTGCACCAACGGAAAACGCCGATGTGCCCGACAATCGCTATGGGGATGGCATGATCGCCGATGAAGCCATCAAGCGCCTCGATGCCGCGAAGCAAAAGCCGGATGAGCCATTCTTCCTCGCCGTGGGCTTCCTGAAACCCCATCTGCCTTTCGTCGCACCGAAAAAATACTGGGACCTCCATAATCCCGCCACACTCCCCCAGCCGACGTCTGATCAAGCGCCTGAAGCTGCACCCGATTTCGCGCCATCGTCATGGGGAGAACTTCGTCAGTATAAAGACATGCCGGATACCGGCCCCGTCACACAGGAGCAGCAGCGCCACCTCATCCACGGTTACTATGCGGCTACGAGTTACATGGATGCGCAGCTCGGCAAGGTGCTGGACGCGCTGGATGCCACAGGCTTCACCTCAAACACTATCATCGTCTTCTGGGGAGATCACGGCTGGCATCTCGGTGACCATGGCATGTGGTGCAAACACACGAACTATGAGCAGGCAGCGCACATCCCAGTCATCGTCAGCGCACCCGGCATCACGCAGGCCGGCTCGCGCACTAAGTCACTGATCGAGACGGTGGACATCTACCCCACGCTTGCCGAGCTGGCCGCTCTACCTGCTCCTGCCAATCTTGATGGACGCAGCTTTCTCACCGTACTCAAAGACGCCTCTGCCAGCACCAGGGATCACGCCATCCACGTCTATCCGCGCGGTGAAGGGCTGGGCCGTGCCATCCGCACGGATCGTTATCGCCTCGTCGAATGGAAGCCCATCGGTGCGGGTACTGAGAAGTCCGTGTTTGAACTCTACGACTATCAAACGGACCCGCTTGAGTCGAAAAACCTCGCCACTGATCAGCCTGCCATCGTGGCAGAACTCCGCGCATTGCTGGCGCAGCATCCTGAAGCCAAGCGGCAAATTCAAAGCAAGCCCGCCGCCAAGAAAGCCGAGCCGAATAAGTCCGAACTAACCAAAGATCGCGGATTGATGTTTGATCAGCGTGATAAGGACAAAGACGGCAAGCTCACGCGGGAGGAATTTCTTCTCAGCCAACCCGATCCTGAAGAGGCCCCGAAGCGCTTCCCAAAATTCGACACGGATGGCAGCGGCGCGCTGAGCCGTGAGGAGTTCATCAAAGGCGGGAAGAAGTAAGCCCGCCATTTCTGACGGGCTTACAGAATCAGTTCACGCTCGGTAGATCTTCAGTAGGCCTCTTCGACGCTGGAGGTCCAGGGAAGTGGGCCATTGAAGCCGTTGTTATAGTCGTAGTGCATGAAGTAGGCACGGTCATAGCCGGTGCCGCCATTCACATTGACGTAGCTGTTGAAGTCATTGCCCACAGTCGCCACGGTAGGGTTTGAACCAGCGGCGAAGATGTCGTTACCATTGCCCAAGTTGATGTTCACGGTGCCGTGGAAGACGCTGTAGATGGATGAGACAGCAGTGTCTGTGTCGAAAGCCACATAGTCATCACCACTGCCGGTATTGACTGTCACGACACGGTCAAAGATGCTGTCACGAACGACGACATCACTTTCAGCAGTGCCCGTTAGATTGATGCCGACATTGCCACGGAAATCACTGTCGATGAGGC
This sequence comes from uncultured Prosthecobacter sp., assembly GCA_964583255.1. Taxonomy (GTDB): domain Bacteria; phylum Verrucomicrobiota; class Verrucomicrobiia; order Verrucomicrobiales; family Verrucomicrobiaceae; genus Prosthecobacter. The sequence continues at coordinate 16,402 of CAZOVY010000040.1, read as the reverse complement.
GCACGGTGTCGATCCCGCCAAAGGCCACGGCTGTGTTGACGGTGAGGTTGCCGTAGATGTCCGAGTCGCGCACCATGACATCGGCGCTGCCAGTTCCAGTGCTGATGGTGACATTGCCACGCACGGTGATCAGTGCGCTGTCTCCCTGATAGTGGCCGACATCTACCACGTCATTGCCCGTGCTCGCTGCATACGAAACGGAGCCGATGGAACCATTCGTGGCATTGATGCTGAGCGCATTGTTTCCTGTTGATGCATTCATGCTCATCAGCCCACCGATGATCGCACTCGGACCGTCCACAATCAGCGTGTCATTGCCAGTCGTGCCGACAAAACTTAGCGCGCCACCGATGCGGAGCGATGCCGCAGGATTCAGGTCGAGCAAGTTCGTGCCCGCGCCGCCATTGAACCCGAGATTCGTAGCAACCTGGAGGCTTTGACCCGCTAAGGTCACGCTATCCAGGCCCGTGCCACCGACATAGCTGAGAGCATTGGCTTTGATCAGTGCAGCGGAGTCGCTGAGCACGCTGTTCGTGCCATTTCCGAGGCTCATGGCAAAAGTGCTGAGTGTCTCGATACTGCCCGTAAGAGTTACCTTATCGTCACCAGAACTGGAGAGCAGAGATAGAGCGCCAGTCGCGCGCAGGCTATCGTCACTGAGTCCGCCGATTTCAAAGTCAGTCGGACTCACGGTGCTGGTGCGCAGTGTGATCGCTCCTTTCACATCACCCACAGCAGCTGCCAAGATGAAGGTTTGCTTCTCAATGGCTGAGCCACCTGCGATGGCACTGATCGCCCCATTCGAGAGCAGGCTATTGGCATTCACATCAAAGGTATTCTGCCCCGTGCCGAGATCCACGGAGAGGCCTTTGCCAAAGAAGAGATTGCCACCAGCAGTGAAGTAGTCGTGTCCGTTGCCGAGGCGCACCGTGGCGGTGTTACTGATGGTCGTGCCAGTGAGATCGAGGGTGTCATTGCCCTCACCACCATCGACGGTGAGCGTGCCTGGGATAATCGCCTGAGAGATGAGTAAGTTGTCATGGCCAGCACCGAGATTGGCCTTCAAGGAAAGCGGTGCGGCAAAAGTGATGCTCGGCAGTAGTGGGCCGCCATTCATGCTGAACTGGGTCGTGCCGCCAGCCTGTGGCGCGATCGTCCAGTTATTGCCGGACTCGGTGATTTGTAGATCGTTTGAGAGCGCATCACCATTCACAGTGAGCACACCCGAGGTCATGCTGAGTAATACGATGCCGGCAGGTGCCAAGCGGGATTCCAAGGATTCAAGAACCGAGGCGGAAGAAGTGTTTTGTTTCATGGCTGCACGTTTGAGTGCGGTCTTATGGACTGGGAGTCTCAGAAGTTTATTCGGATATTTTATTCCGACTTCTCAGCGCCCGCCAGGGCGGTTGAAGATTGGCGGAATTACCTTCTTCAAAAGCGGCAGCAAGGATTTGGGTGCCTCACCGGCGATACGTTCGGCTTCGCGTTTGTCGGCTTCGCTCGGTGCCTCACGCATTCCTTTCTTGTCTTGTGCGGTGCCTTTGAAGATTTTCGACGACCATTTTGCATCTGAGATGGACCCCTCACCTTTGTACTGCAGCAGTTCGCTAAAGGGTAGGAACACAATGCCGGGGAGACCCCGCACACGCACCTGAGCGCTTAGATCCAGCGCATCGCGGATGAAGTCTATCTTGCCGTCGAGCAAGATTTTAAAGGTGCTCGTCAGCGCCTCGAAGTCATCCGTCATGATGTAGCCATCAGCGACGCTGAAGGTGCAGTCAGCTTCTTTCGCGATGTTGTAACCAGAGATCTGTTTTGGCAAAATCGTGCCCAACATGGGTGCCAAAAGTCCGACGATGGGAATGGAGTAAAGGTTTCCATTCAAGATGGAAAGAGCCCCGCCTCCCTTCAGTTCGTTCCAGTCGTTGAGTTTGCCGGTGAACTTAAAATGCCCCGTGATGTCACCCTCAGTGTCATTGTTCTTTGAATAGACTTGAGCTGACTTCTGAAGACTGACGCTTTTCAGCCGGATTTCTCCAGAATAATCATCAGGGCGGCGGTTTGCGCCCGCTATCCCGTCGATCCCAAAGCCGCCATCTAGCAGGGTAGAGAGCACCTCGAAGTGGATGCCATTACCGCGCTCGTAAACCTTGGCAGCGACTTTTTCAAAGGGTAGTTTTTTACCAAAAACCTCATACGGAAAACGGGCAGCCTTCACCGCGACCGAGAAGCTGTTGCTGTCAGGTCGCAGATCCACCGTGCCCTTCGCGCTCATCGGACCCCCATAAAGCTGACCACTGACATCAAAGTCCAGAATGGGGCCTTTGAAGATCAGATCACCCACCGGCTCACTGATCAGATAATCCTCGCCGAAGAGTTGATAATGGCCGGGGCCGCTTGGGTGTCGGAACTTGACCCGGAAGTCACTTTTTTCCGTCTCACCTTTGTAATAAATAATGCCGTCCACTTCCACCGAGGTGGTATTGGGCAGTCGGTAGCGTGCGACGATGTCTGCCGTCTTTGGCGCGAAAACGCCCACAACACCGACCGGGTCCATGCTTGTTTTCACACCTTCCAGACGCACCCATTTCTCAGCATCATCGACATGCACATGCACTGCCTCACCCACGCCTTCAGGGCGCTTCATGATTAAATTCCGGTAATGCTGAATGGGCCCCTGAAACTCCACATCAGCCTGCAATTCATCAAGCTCTAAGCCCCGATACTTGAAGTGCCGAAGATCACCATGACCTGTATTTAAACACTTCTGAGGATCAGGCTCCGGCCCCACACCGTTGAGCACGAAATTGATCGACGACTCCGGCGTGAATTGGAAACGCTGGATGATGTCCCGAGTCGCCTTCATCTTCGCAAAGGGCAGAAAAGCATTCGGGTCCATGCGCAACGTGAGCTGATACCTGCACCCCTGAGTCTCATGCACCAGCGTTTGTGCTGACAGTGTGCCCGTTTTATGCCGCAACAGAAGATCGCGGATATACACGCCTTCGGGAGCCACACCGATCATCGTTTTCACTCCATCAAAAACCTCACCGCGAGTGCTGAAACGTCCACAGTCCAGACTCCCCGTCACCTGCACAGGCCGCTTATGTTTGGACAAAGGTCCGTCCACATGCCACACCCCCTCCAGCGCAAAATGTGGGGATTCGTAGAAGACGATTTCACGCAGATTGTCGCTGTTGAGAAACGTCTGAGCTAGGCCTGGTAAATCCGCACTGGAGGTTAGGTGAAAGCGCAGATCATCGGCTCCCATCATCCAAGTCGCACTCGCATTCACCTCCCCCAGGTGATCCTTTAAATGCAAGCGAGTCAGGTCCACAAAGCCTGCGTTGTATTCTGCTTCAGCACGCAACTCCTTGCAGGCATAGCCCTCGTAGCCCAGGCCCTCTGCATCAAAATACAACCGGGCATTCATCTCCGTCATGCGGTCCAGAGAACCGTGGACCTCAAGACTGAGACGTGGCGCTTTCGTAAACTCAAAACGCTTCAACCAATCCAGGCCGCGGCGGATGCGCAGCCGGTGATTATGCAATGCCTGAACCTTCTGCATCGTCGTTGTCGATTGAGCTTCGGGCTTACTGCCAACAGGAGGTTTTGGCGGCAATAAAAGCTCACCAGAGACACTCAGCACGATACCCGACAGCGTGCCCTCAGCCTGCTGGAGTTCCAGTCTGCCCTCACTCAAAAAAGCCCGTGCACTGAGGTCCTCGATTTCGATCACTGTGGGTGATGCCGACTCTGGGTCCACAGGCAGCGTCACATTGGTGTGGCTCAGTTCCAGGCCTTCGAGCACGAACTGCTTTTCCAAAAGCTTGCCAAAATTAAAATCCAAATTCAGTCGATCAATCGCCACCAGCACCTGCTTATGATCCGCGTCCGCAAAGACCCGCACGTCCCGTGCAACGATGCCGCCGATCGGATTCAGAATCAGCCGATCGAAATCCAGATGCAGCCCCCGCCCCGCCATCTCCTTGATCACAAATTCCCGCCAACTCGTTCCAAACGCATCCGTGCTGACATAGATCACCCCGGCCAGCAGTCCGCTGGTCAGTACAAGTTTGATCACGCCATTGAGAAAACGCCGCATGTGTTGAGGCACTCAGTGTGCTGCCTCTGCCGCGCCTTTGCAATCGCAGGCTGCCGCAAGCAGCTAGCGCAAGACCTCTTCATACTCATTCGTAAACTCCCGCTCATGAATTTTCGTTTTTTATTACTGCTGCCATTTCTTGCTCTGAATCTACACGCACTGGAGCCGACGAATGCGAAGGAGGCAGCGGAAAAGAAGGCGGCGGCAAACAAGGTGACGGCAGAGAAGTTTGCGCTTTGGAAGGCGACCTTGCCGCCTGAACAGCAGGCCTGGGAAACGGTGCTGGAGGAGAATCTAGGCATGGGTTTTTATCTGCCGCTGTATCAGGCGGACAAGCTGGCGGGTCGTGTCACGGCCTGGGATTATGTGAAGGATGATCCGAAGCTGCCACGCGTGCTGCTTATCGGCGATTCGGTCTCGCGCGGCTACACGCTGGCGACGCAGAAGGCACTGGCAGGTGCGGCGAATGTGCATCGGGCACCGGAGAACTGCGGACCGACGGCGAATGGGCTGAAGAAGCTGAAGGTGTGGCTCGGTGAGGGGAAGTGGGACATCATTCACTTCAACTTTGGCATCCATGATCGCAAGACGCCGCTGGCGGATTACAAGCAGCGGCTGAATGACATCACGACTCAACTGAAGGCGGCAGGTGCCAAGGTGATCTGGGCGAGCACGACACCGGTGGCGGAAGGCGGGATGAAGGATGCCTCACCTGCGGATCTCGTGGCGCGAAACGAGGCGGCAGCGCGCGTGATGGCCAAGCATGGAGTGGAGATCGACGATCTGTATGCAGCGATGCTGCCGCATCTTGCGGAGTATCAGAACCCGAAGGACGTACACTTCGGCGAGCCCGGCTATCAATTCCTCGGACAGCAGGTGGCGGCAGCCATCAGGAAACACATCCCGCTGCTCACCACTGTGAACACGGCGGTGATCCCGATGGGGAAGCTGGAAAAAGATGGCTATGGCTGGGAAGAGCGCCACGCGGAGATCATGAAGATCAAAGCTGAGCTGAATCCTGAGATTGTGCTGATCGGTGACTCGATCACTCACTTCTGGGGTGGTCTGCCGGATGGCGGTAAGATGGGGAATCGAGGCACGGAAACCTGGCAGAGTTTGTTCGGCAAACGGCGCGTGCTGAATCTTGGCTTTGGCTGGGACCGCACGCAGAACGTATTGAAGCGGATCGAACTCGGTGAGCTGGATGGTCTGAAACCAAAGGCTATCGTGATCCACATCGGTACGAATAATTTGGCGCAGACGGTGAATGCCCGCTCGAACACGCCTGAGGAGATTGCCGCAGGCATCGCCGCCATTGTTGAGCAGGCTCAGGCGAAGTGCCCTGGCGCGAAGATCATCCTGATGGCGATCTTTCCACGCGGCATGACGCCCATCGATCCGAAGCGCGCGATGCTGCGTGACATCAACACACGGCTGGCACCTTTGGGACAGCGTCCTGGAGTGACCTTTCTCGACATCACGGACAAGTGGTTGGGACCGCTTGGCATCATCTCAAAGGACATCATGCCTGACACACTGCACCCGAATCAGAAAGGCTACGCGGTGTGGGCGGAGGCGCTGAAGGGCGTGCTTCCGTGAAGTGTGTCCCTTAGGGTTTCAGCCCGATCACATATTCGCGAGTGAAGACGGCGTCGATGCTTCCGCGCAGGCGGCCTTCGACGACGCTGCTGCGGTCTTCGGAGACGTATTCGGGGATATTGGGATTCGGCGCGAGTTCCCATGAGTGATCACTGCGATGAACGGCAAAGACGCGACCTGCGTAGTCATGCAGGACTTCGAGTCCACCGGTGAATTTGCGGGTGCGGTAGCGCTGGTCTTGAGCGAGCTGACCCCAGCCGGTCATGGTGCCGTCACGCTGCAAGGCGACTCCGTAACCTGAGGCGATGCTGATGCCGACGAGGTCGCGCATGTCTGTCGGCAATGGGGTGACGGGCGGTGTCAGCATGCCCCAGTAAACGGGTGTGCCGTCACGCAGGATCGCACACCAGCCAAGGGTGGTCGGGATGTAGAAGAGCTTGGCGACAGGGCCCAAACCTGTAGGAGGTGTGGGGTCGCCGCTTCCTACATTTTGGATGCTGCCATCGGTGCAAAGGGCGTAACCAGAGCCGGCTGTGCCTGCATGGACGCTCAGGGTTGCTTTGCCATCAGAAGCCTGCCATGTCGTGGCGTTCGCGACGGTGCTTGGACTCCAGGCGATGACTTTGCCATCGCTTCGCAGAGCGAGCGCTGCATTGTCCGTGCTGTCGATCTGTACCACATCAGTCGCGGCAGAGGGCGCTGCTACAGGCGAGCCGTCCCATTGACCCCAGGCACGCAAACTGCCATCGGGCAGCAAAGCAAAAACATGCTCTGCGCCACCGGCAATGGCGACGACTGGGCCGAGATTCCGTGGCACGCGACTAACCTCAGGTGGCGGTGTCATGGGGCTGGTATTCAAAGCGGAGCGCTGGATCGAAAAGACGTTGCCCGCGCGGTCGGGTCGTTTGGTCGGCGTGCCTGCGGAGGCGGCTGACTGGGGCGTGTCAGACTTGGGTTCTGAAGATTCCGTCTGCTGCCATTCTTTGAGCACTGCTGCTACGAGAGCAATACCGATGCTGTCACCCGAAGCTTCGCGTTTTTGGCGCAGTGGTGTGAGATAGGATTCCACGGATTTGGCGCTTGTAGCTGCCGATACTTTTTGTTTGTCGAGTAGTGCGGTGAGTTGCTGGCGGTAGATGGTGCGGTTCTTCAGCAGTATTGCGGGAAGAGAGGCGTCCATGCCTGCATTTGGAAGCGAATTACCGAAGGCGATGAGATCCACTTCTTGCTTGATGGCATTCTGCTCAGTGGGGGATCTACCAGGAATTTCACGACGCAGTGCATTAATATATAAGGCGTCCAGTTTCTGGCGCTGCTCGGCGATCTCTTTGGCGTCTGTGGGGGCAAAGGATTCTCTGAGTTTAAGCCGCAGCGCGGCCAGCTCGGGGTCATGCTTGGCGAGGTCCGCCATCTGTGTGGTGATGAGCGCATCGGTGGCCGTCTTGCTGATGAGCGTGGCCCATTTGGGTAGGCGCCAGAGGATGAGGTCAGAGGTGCCGTCTTGCTGTTTTTTCGAGTCCTTGTAGCGCGTGCTGAGCACGGCCCAGTGCTCGTCTCGACTGACAGTGATGTCGGTGACGGGTTCGTTTAAAGTGGTGCGCCAGACTTCATCACCGCTGCTCACTTCATAGGCGCGGAGGGTGCTGTCTGACCATGAGGTGAACAAGAGTCGGTCTTTGTCCACGAGCTTGCCGGCAAAGGAATAGGGGCCTTCACGCAGTGGTGATGGCAGCGCTGTGATGAGGCTGAGGTCGGGTAAAGAAACCACCTTCGGGGAGCTGCCTACGGTGTAAGTCATGGTGGCTCCTGGCTCGGCGAAGAAGCGTGTGATGTAACCGAGGGCCGAGCTATCGAGCTTGGTGAACTGGCCGCTGGTGGTAGAGTAGCTCGCGGCATAGGGGCGGTAGGTTTTGGCTGTAGTATCACTCAGCTCAGAGCCGGTGATGATGAAGTCCTGGCCATCAGGCGTGAGGGTCATGGCATAGATGCGGCCTGGGTGGATACTCACGGGCTCAAAGGAGCCGCCTGTATGCGGTCTCCAGATCATGAGTTCCTGGGAAGCATCATCACGCTTGCCAGATGCTAGCACGGTTTTGCCATCTGCTGAGAGTGCTACGTTATACATCTGATCGTTGGGGTATTGAGCGGTATGGAGCACCTTGCCACTGGCCAGCTCTATGAGCGCGACCTTATCTGTCTGGGCGCTGTGAAGCACGGCGATGGACTCGTCTGCACTGAGTTGCATACGCGAGATTTGCCCCACGTCTGGATCGACTTTGAGCAGCTCTTTTTGCGTGGCGACATCCCACACGCGCAGGGTGGCGTCCATGCTCACGGAGACGACTCTGCGCTGATCTTTGAGCAGCTTCAGGGAATAGGCCGGACCGCTGTGACCATGGAAGTGCGCGACCTCACCGGGACTGCCATCAGGCACGGTGTAAGCTGGCGCGTCGGGCAGTTGGATCACGGGCTCTGCCATGTCCTGCGGCACTTTGGTCGCGACCATCGGTGGTGCTTTTTCGACTGGGGCCGGAGTGGGCGTCGGTATTGCCACAGGTGCGGGTGTTGGCTCGCTTGGTTTGACCAGCTCTTCCACCTTCGTCTTCTCTGGCACGTCGTCAGTTTTTGCTGCTTCGATGCTCACTTTGTCTTTGAGCATAAGCCAGGCAAATGCCCCAACCAAAAGCACACAAGCCAAGCCCCAACCAATCGGCCCGAGTAGGCGGCCCAAGCGCGCGAACATCGATGGTCGATAGCTCGTGTAATGCACTGGGGGTTTGATGTGTGCCTCTGGTGTTAAAGCCTGGGGTGTCGGTCCTGTTTTCTTTGCTGCGTTGGTCTGCTGCTGCTTCTCCGCCGTGGCCGTGAGCAGGGCGATTTTCACTTCACTTGCCTTTTGATAGCGCTCGTCAGGCTCACTCATCAGGCACTTTGAGATCACGCCAGCAAAGCCATCGGGTAAGCCTTTGCTCGCATCCTTTCCTGCCGCAGCCGGGGTCTTGCCGGTGAGCATCTCATGAATGACCACGCCGAGTGAGTAGATGTCTGCGCGGTGATCCACGACAGCACCGACAATCAAGCGCTCTGGCGCGGTGTAGTCAGGCGTGCCGTATTCAGGCTCGTCGGCATTGGGCTGCGCGGTCAGATCACGAGCGAGTCCGAAGTCGGCAACCTTCACTTTCCAGTCATTGGTGATGAGAATGTTGGCAGGTTTGATGTCACGATGAGCCACACCTCGGTCATGGGCAAATTGCAGCGCATCACAAAGTTGAGCGATGACCTCGCGCGCTCTCTGTGGCGTAATTTCACCCGCGCGTGTGCGCAGATGCAGGTCTTGCCCCTCGACATACTCCATCACTAAAAATAGATGACGTGCATGAGTCTGGCCGAAGTCGAACACAGCGACGATGTGAGGATGCACTAGCTTGGCCATGGAGCGCGCTTCTTTGATGAAGCGCTGCGTTGCTTCGTCGCTCTCAGCGGCTGCAATGGGTAGCACTTTGATCGCTACCCAGCGGTCCAAGGCTGCCTGACGTGCTTTATAAACTGCCCCCATGCCGCCGACGCCGATGATGTCATGCATCTCGTACTGGGGCAGTAAATAGGCGAGTTCCTGGAGGGACGGATACGCCGCATCTGCCGCCTCGGGTGGAGGCTGTGGGATAGAGGGATCATTCGGCTCGATGGACATGCTGGAAGTACGACGGGAAAAGGAGTCTCAGGTTACATCGTGACAGTCGGTGTAGGCCAGAGGAAAAAGCATGGATAGAGTGTCTGCATGGTGCTTGTTTCACTCCATTATGATTCGCCCACTTCTGACCTTGCAATTGATCCTGTGCTTGAGCCTCGCGCCCGCTCATGCTGAAGAGTCGGGCTTCCCCAAATTTGCCGCGGCCACGGTTCAACCGCTGGCCACGGATGCCGCAACCAATGCAGTCAGACGCGGGGGTAATGCGGTGGATGCTGCTGTGGCCGCAGGACTGACTCTGGGCGTGGTGGATGGCCATAACTCAGGCATCGGTGGTGGCTGCTTTCTCGTAATCCGAGCCGCAGATGGAACGATCACCTGCATCGACGGGCGTGAGATGGCTCCTGCGAAAGCCAGTCGGGATATGTATGTGATCGGTGGCAAACTCGACAACGAAGCGAGCAAGACTGGTGCTTTGGCCTCGGGCATTCCAGGTGCGTTGCGAGCCTATGACCTAGCTTTGAATAAACATGGCAAGCTGAAGCTCGCTGATCTACTGCTGCCCGCCGCAGAAATCGCGGAGAAAGGTTTTATCATTGATGAAGTCTATGCGCGAAAGCTCGCCGCCACGGCCGATAAACTGAAGCTCTTCCCTGCGACCGCCGCGATCTTTTTTAAAGCTGACGGCACGCCGCTGAAGAAGGGTGACCTTCTGGTGCAGAAGGATCTGGCGAAAACGTATCGCGCTATCGCCGAGCATGGGATCGACTGGTTTTACGGCGGTGAATATGCGCAAAAGGTGGAAGCCTGGATGAAGGAGAACGGTGGCATCTCTACCGCCGCAGACTTTGCTAATTACAAAGCCATCGAGCGTGAGCCGGTGCGTGGGAAGTATCGCGACTACGACATCGTGGCCATGCCGCCGCCGAGCAGCGGTGGTGTGCACGTTGCTCAAATCCTCGGCATCATGGAGCATTTTCCGATCCGGCACTTCCGCGCAAGCAGTCGTGTGCATGTGATCACTGAGGCCATGAAGCTGGCCTTTGCCGACCGTGCTTACTGGCTGGGTGATCCTGATTTTGTTAAAGTGCCACGCGGCCTCATCGATCCCGAGTATGCGAAAGAACTCGCGGCAAAGATCAACCTCGATCATACGACGCCCGTGTCTGCTCACGGCACGCCACCACATTGGGAAGGTGACATCTTCGGCAAGCACACCACGCATCTCAGCACAGCCGATGTGGAAGGGAACTGGGTGGCACTGAATCAGACGATCAACACCGCCTTTGGCAGCAAGGTCATCATCCCCGGAACCGGCGTGCTGCTCAATGATGAGATGGACGACTTCGCTGTGCAGCCGGGCGTGCCAAATGCCTTTAAACTTATCGGAGCTGAGGCCAATAGCATCGCTCCAGGCAAGCGCCCGCTTTCCAGCATGAGTCCGACACTCGTGTTTAAGGACGGCCAGCCGATCCTCACGGTCGGTGCGGCTGGTGGACCGACGATCATCACGCAGACGTTGCTCTTGATTTCCAATATCATCGACCAAGGCATGGCTCCAAATGAAGCGCTGAAGCAGCCGCGCTTTCATCAGCAATGGACACCGGACGAACTCAAAATCGAGACGACTTTTGATGCGGAAACTCTTCAGCGAGTCGAGGCCTTCGGTCACAAACTTGAAAAGTCCTCTGGCTTCGGAGCCTGCCAGTGTGTGATGTGGGATGCTCAGAGAAAACTCTTGGTGCCAGCCCATGATCCACGTGTGCCCGGTAAGGCAGATGGACTGTAACCCAAGTTTTAGTTCGCCAGATCGTCGTTCACATCAGCATGTTATTCGCTAAGCCTCTTCTCCCTGTTCTCCTGGTTCTTTTTCTCGTCGCCGTGGCGACACTTCGGAGATCTGACCGATCCGTCCCATCCGGTGGATATGCTCTAGCTAGACTTGGCTATGGTTTAGCCAAGCTCTGCTTGCTACTTCTGCCTCTGGAGTGGATGCAGCATTTGTATGCGAATGCCGAGCCGCTCGCGGTTAGCTCCAAGGCGGTCTGGCTCACTTCGCTGACGCTGACTTGCCAGATGTATCTTGCCTTCTCAGGCGTCGGAGATGTTTGCATCGCTATTGCTCAGCTTCGTGGGAAAGCGGTGCGTGAGTTCTGCGATGCACCCTATCGTGCAGGCGGCTTTATCGGCCTCTGGCAGCGGTTGCATCTCGGACTTACTCGTGGGGGCAAAACAGTATGGGTGACGTTGCTGCCGACTCTTGTACTCGTCGCTGGCGTGGCCGCTTTGTGGCGTGGTTGGTCACTGGCACTTCTGCTTTGGCTTGTCGTGCAGGTGCTGTTCATCGCGCTAGAAAGCTGGCGTGGTAAAAGCTTGTTCGCTCCATTGCCGCAGCCTTTGCGGGTGATCTTGGTCATGCTGGTGATCATCATCACCAATGTGCTGCTCGTGACACCTGATCTCAGGCTCGCACTCGATCGTCTGTGGCTGATGTTTAGTGCTGCTAAGCCGACGTTGTATTCGCTGATGCTCGACAAGCGTTTGGCCAGTAACTGGCAGCAATCCATGCTAAGTATTGCCGTGCTGGTCAGTGTGGGTTTGCCGCCGCTTGGCTGGGTTCTTCAGCAATCGACCAAGATATGGCGCGTCATCGGCATCTTATTGCTGCCAGTGTCTTTGCTCATGGCTCTGCGTGAAAGTTGGAAGCTGCCAGCCATGATCCAAATGATCACGCAACGTCCGGTAATAGGGCTCTTTGGTGAAGGCAATTCGCGAGTCTATCACGGCTATGAAGGCTGGTTGTTTCCTCAGTCGGAGCTGGATCGCCTCACACTCAAACGAGTGAACCCAAGCGCTACTGAGTCACTGGTGGTGCTAGCCGAAAAATTAAAAGCCACTGGAGTGCCGCTCTTCGTGATCGCCATGCCGACCAAAGCAGCGCTTTATCCCGCGAACATCCTGAGCGCTGAATACAACGCACCCGTGCAACCACCGGGCCAAAAAGCCAAGCTGGAGCAACTGCACACGGCGGGCATTGAGGTGCTGGACCCGTCCCAGGTTCTGTGGGATCGACTCATCCGCGCTGAGGCCTACTACCAAAATGACAGTCACTGGACGCCCGAAACGATGAAGGAGGTGGCGCTACTCGCGGCGAAGCAGATTCGCAAAAACTGGCCAGCGCTGCATCAAACCGACACGCCACTGATCAATGCCACCATTTTGGATCGCACGGATGTCGGTGATCTCGCGCAAGAGCTGCTACCTTTGAGCGAAAGTTGGTTCGGCACAGAGTCCGCCCAGCTTGTGTCGATTCGCGGTTTGGAAAGTGATCCAAAATCTCCCATACTACTCGTCGGTGGCGAGTTATTGCGAGTCTATGACGATGCCGACTCAAGCTTTGGCAATGCCAATGGTCAGTCTCAGGACGCAGGTTTCGCCACACAATTAGCCGCACTGCTTGGTCGGCCATTGCAGGTGCAAAGGGCGGATGCAGTCAACATCGCCGAGTTGGCAGGCAAGAAGAAGCTCGTGATCTTCCTGCTGCCTGCGGATGCTCTTTAGCAGCTCGTTTTACTCGGCAGATCGACGAGCATTTGAGCATTGCTCGGGTAGCGCTCCATGAGTTGCAGGACGCGCTGGATGGCGTCGATGGGCTTGTGGCCGGCTAGACCGCGACGGAGCATGTGAATCTTGTCGAGTTGGAAGGACTGCAGGAGCAGTTCTTCACGGCGTGTGCCCGATTTAAAGATGTTCACGGCGGGGTAATAGAACTGCTCGGCGATCTTGCGATCGAGCACGAGTTCCAGATTGCCGGTGCCTTTGAACTCCTGGAAAATGAGGTCATCCATTCGGCTGCCGGTTTCGACCAGCGCCGTGGCGAGAACGGTGAGGCTGCCCGCTCCACGAGTATTACGAGCAGCGGCGAAAAGTCGGCGAGGGATCTCCATAGCACCCACACCCATACCGCCACTCATGGTGGCTCCGCCTTGCTTGGCGTTATTGAAGGCACGGGCGAGGCGGGTGATGGAATCCATCAGGATAAAGACGTGCTCACCGCATTCGACGAGGCGCTTAGCACGCTCGACGGCAAAGGCGGCGATGCGGGTGTGGCTGCGGATGTCTTGATCGTTCGAGCTGGCGTAGATTTCAGCCTGGGGGAGGATGCGCTTGAACTCGGTGACTTCTTCGGGGCGCTCATCGACCAGCAGGATCATGAGATGCATGGTCGGGTGGTTTTCCACGACGGCTTCGGCGATGTGCTGAAGCAACGTGGTCTTACCCGCGCGAGGCGGGGCGACGATAAGTCCACGCTGACCACGGCCGACGGGAGTGAACATGTCGATCACGCGTGTGGTGAAGCGGTCTTTGCGTGTTTCGAGCTGGATCTTTTTATTGGGATTGATGGCTTTCAGCTCTTCAAAGAGTGGCATGTCGCGCATAGCCTCTGGGGCTCGGCCATTCACTTCAGCGATGCTAGTGACCTGCGGCCCACGCGGACCTTTCTGGGCGATGCCTTTCATGTACATGCCTTCACGCAGACCGTATTGGCGGATAAAGTCTCCGGAGACAAAGGCGTCATTCGGGTGCTGCGAGTACATGCGCTCGCGCTGGCGAAGGAATCCGTAGCCTTTCGGGGTCATTTCGAGAACACCATCGGCAGGCTCAGGTGGTCCGAGCGGTGCTTCAGGCAGGCGCGGACGATCATCCTCGTTGTTGCTATAATGGTTATTCCGCTGCTGTGAATTCTGCGAATGCGGGGAGCCTCCGCGTGAAGAACCACGTTCTTCGTTGTTGCCGCCTTGCCCCTCTGATGGTGGTGGGCCTTTGCCTTCCTGAGCAAGTCGTCGTGCGATCTTTTCCTGACGGAAGCGTTCACGGCGCTCTTTCCAACGCTCAAATTTGGTTTTACGGCGTTCCTGCGGAGCGCCTTCACCCTGTGGATTGCCATCGCCTCTGGGAGCCTGATGATTGGGCTGCGGCTGTGCTGGCGCTGGTGCAGGCTCGGCGGCTACGACTGACTCGATGACTGGCTCGGGGGCCGCGATCACGGCCGGCACTGCGGCGATGATCACAGGAGGAGCGACTGGTTCAGAGGCTGGCGCAGGTGTGTGCGTCTCAGCTTCACTTGTCTGCATTTGCACGAGGATTGCGGCAGCTTTTTTACGCGAGGCAGATATGCGAGTGGGCTTCGTGACGGGAGCTTCCTCAATGACGATAGGCGCGGCAGCTTTCTTGGCAGCGACCTTTTTAGCCGCAGCCTTTTTGACCGGTGTCTTGACGGCGATGGGTGCAGCGATGACCACGGCCTTCTTGGCGGCGGCTTTTTTAGCTGGAGCTTTTTTGGCGGCAGCTTTCTTGGCCACTACTTTTTTGGCGGCAGCTTTCTTTTTGGGCTTGGCCGGTTGGTCGTCTAAAGGGAGTTCGTCGCTCATGAGGGGTCAGGGAAAGGGGATTCAGGAAAGGGCGTCTGCGATCTCGTCGGCGATCTCGAAGTTTGAATGCACGGTTTGGGTGTCGTCGTAGTCGTCGAGCAGGTCGTAGATTTTGATCACTGACTTGGCGACCTCGAGATCGGTTAGGGTGATCGAGGCGTTCGGCTGGTAAATGAGCTTTTGAGAAGTGGTGCTGACACCTTTTTCACGGAGCGCTCCGACGACTTGAAATAGCTGGTCGGTGGTGCTGTAAATGATCCAGTCGTCACCGTCGTCTTGCACATCTTCGGCCCCGGCATCGAGCGCTAGTTCCATGGCGGCATCTTCAGTCAGGCTGCCTTTCTCCAAACGAATTTCGCCACGGCGGCTGAACTGATAAGCGACGCTGCCAATCTCGGCAAAGGTGCCGCCGTTCTTGGCAAGCAGCAGGCGCAGGTCGTTGGCGGCGCGGTTGCGATTGTCGGTGACGACTTCAATCATGAAAGCGATGCCGCCTGGGCCATAGGCCTCATAGGTGATTTCTTCGATGGTGGCACCGCCAAGTTCGCCGCTGCCTTTTTTGATGGCGCGTTCGATGTTGTCATTCGGAGCATTAGCATTGCGGGCCGCGAGAATGGCGGAGCGTAGGCGCGCATTGAGGTCGGGATTTGATCCGCCGTTCTTGGCGGCGATGGTGATCTCCTTGGCTAGCTTGCTGAAGGCATTACCACGTTTCGCGTCCACCACAGCTTTGCCGCGCTTGATTTTGGACCATTTATTATGTCCTGCCATGTGCTTGGGGGTTGAGAAAAAAGCTTGGATGAGCCGCTGCCTAAGCGGTGCTCCCTGAGCTGAAGTGGATGGGGATGTTGAAGGGGAAAGCGGCATTGCCGCGGTCTCCGCTCGTTCCAAGCCGAAGCTTGTCGCAGGATGGGTTTCGTTAGCAAAGATGCTTTCAAAACCGCAGCTCCAGTCACCGGAGCGGACACCAATGTTCACCTGATTGAGAGAACCAGGAACGTGCGGAGTGTGGGGCAGGCGAGCAGCCTTGCAAGATGTTTTTTCACACCGTGATTGGTGCTTGGCCTCAAGTCATCAGGCAGCATTCACGGCATAGCGCAGAATGCTGGCTAGCTTGGTGCGCATGTCTTTGCGCTCTACGATCATATCTACCAGTCCGTGCAGCATCATGAACTCAGCGGTCTGAAATCCAGGTGGTAAATCAGCATGAGTCGTCTCTTTTACCACACGCGGTCCAGCAAAGCCGATCATGCACTTCGGCTCTGCGATGATGACATCTCCGAGCGTGGCAAAGCTGGCGGTGACACCGCCCGTGGTCGGATGTGTCAGCACTGAAATGTAGGGCAGACGTGCGGCTGAATGACGTGCCAGAGCACCACTCGTCTTCGCCATCTGCATTAGGCTGAGGATTCCCTCATGCATTCGCGCACCACCGGAGGCGGAGAAGACGATGACAGGCTTTCTTTCTGCCGTGGCGGTCTCGATGGCGCGGGTGATTTTTTCACCGACGACGCTGCCCATGGAGGCACCGAGAAAGCGGAAGTCCATGACCGCGATCAATGAAGGAATGCCTTCGAT
>CAZOVY010000039.1:0-48959 GCA_964583255.1 uncultured Prosthecobacter sp. | reverse complement strand
GTACTCTATGTGGAGAATCGCGTTCGGGACGTAGAGGAACGCGTACTCTATGTGGGGGAGTCCAATATCTATGTGGGGGATCGCGTTCTTTTGAGGCCAAAAGGGGATTAATCAGGGATGGTCAGGCTGTCTGGAAGACGAGCGCGCCTGTTTGAGCGGCATGAGTGGGGCTGGATGAATCTTTGAAGAAACCGCAAGCTGATGCTAACGCCTACGAGGCCTATTTTGCCCGAGATGAAGGCGCTAGAATCCTTTGTTTATAAGCATTGGCGAGACTTGCAGTGTTTTACCAAAGGATTCTCTTTGATGTCTCTTAATGCATTGGCTTTGTAATGACAAGAGACTTGATCCCTGACAAGCTATTACAAGGCAGTGCGCTGATAGATTAGAATTACTGATATTTACACTTGCTATTAGTATGGTATTTATTATAATTACCATGTTCTGATGATTCGGAACTCAGTATGAAAACAAAACAGATAGAGAAATACAGCCATGAAAAACACCAACATCCTAGCGCCTGCCTCTGACGAGGGTGGCAACCACGGCAGTGGCAACGCTGCCAACGCCAGCAGTGAGTCACCGAACTTCTTTCAGAAACCACCCACCCTTCAGGATCACCTGAAGGCGGTGACGGCCACGCCGCCGTCGGTCTATGGACAGGTCAGCTATGACAGTGGAGCAACCTATGCCGTGGGTGACCCTGTGTTGCCGACCTCTGACGGAGCCAAAGTGAAGATGGACCTAACCACCCGGAAGACGAACGACCGTGTGATCTACATCGAAAACCACATCAACCAGATGCTCGGTAATGCGAGCTTCACGACCCCGCTGCCATCGAGTGTGGATTTCTTGGCGCAGTTCACGGCCTACCGTAACTCGGTGCTGGCCGCAGATGCGGCAGAGACGGTGTGGAAGGACGCGATCGCCCAGCGTGATCAGCAATGGGGGCTGATGCTGGCGACGATGAACATGCGCGGTGCCTATGTGCAGGCGGCTAGCAATGGCAACCGGCAGGTCATCATCAGCAGCGGCCTAGGCGTGAAGAACCCGCCGAGCCCAGTGGGAACCCTGCACGCACCCCTGGGTCTGCGTGTGGATCTGAACGGCACGGTGGGTAAGATGATCCTGAACTGGAGCGCGGTGAAGGATGCCAAGAGCTACCTGGTGCAGCGCGCCATCGTGGTGAACGGCGTCCAAAGCCCCTGGGATCTGATCGAGGCCGGCGGCAGGCCGACCCTGACTCTCAACGGCATGATCGTGGGCACGGAGTATGTGTTCCGCGTGGCCGCCGTGGGCGGCAGTGGCGGCATGAGTGACTGGTCCGCTGAAGTGACCCGCACAGCAGCCTAACAGACTGACGGTGGGGCGCGTGGTCCGCCACGCGCCTCTCTGGACCCGGTGGGCTGAGATCATCTGCTCTATCTATGAAGGTGGTCCGCACATTCCATGTGCGGCTTCTGAAATCCCCGAACACCGCAAACGGAGTGTGCGGACCACTTTCCAACCCCGGCGTGCTGACGCCCGCTGCTACGAAGCTCCAGTAACCACCGCAAACAACGGCCAACCATGGCCAACCACCGCAAACTTCCCCATCCCATCCCTTCCCATGAAAACTCTTCTCTCTCCTCCTCGACGGAACCACGTTCTGACGAACGCGGCTACCTTGTCCTCCTTCAATCCAGCCCTGCCGCTGGATGGCTCTCTGGTCGTGGCCGATGTGCTGCGGGATCAATTCAATGGCCTAGCGGCCATGATCGCGGCCATCACGTCGGTGAACGCCGCGCAGATAGACGGCGTGCAGACGCTGCTGCCGGGTGAGCAGGCTTTTGTGACGCTGACCGTGACGGATGAAACCCTGCATTTCACCTTTGGCATCCCGCGTGGTGATGAGGGCACCCAGGGCCAAAACGGCGCGGACGGCGGCGCTGGCCCCCAAGGTGAGCCGGGCAGTCAGGGCGAGCCTGGAGCGCAGGGGCCACCCTTTGCCCAAGCGGTGGTGGATGGCGTGACCACTCTCAATCCCGGTGAGCCCGCGACGGTAAGCGTAAGTTTTGACGGAACACTGGTGCACTTCAGCTACGGAATCCCCAGCGGCTACAACGGAGCCGATGGGACGGATGGCGGCGAAGGCCCGCCCGGACCACCCTTTGCTCAGGCTGTGGTCGATAGCGTGAACACGTTGCCGCCCGGTCAGCCCGCGGCGGTGGGCGTGAGTTTTGATGGTAGCAACGTGCACTTTGTCTTCAGCATACCCGAAGGTGCCAGTGGCGGCGAAGGCCCGCAGGGAGATCAAGGCCCACCCGGAGAAGTCACGAATGCCGCCCTAGCCGGAGCCATCAGTGGTACCAGCAGCAACTCGAATGCGGTGGCGACGCTCAATCTCGTGGTGAGTGATCCGCCGACCCAGGCGGAGATGCAGCAGGTGGTGAACAAGCTCGATGAGCTGATCACGGCGCTGCGGCGGTAGGGCGTTTGTAGTTCCGGCTTTAGCCGGTGATCGGGAGCCGGGGACCGCCTCAAGGCGGAACTACGAACGCTGAGACGCCCCACCGCCTCCGCCCACGAATACCAGGCGAGTAGGCTGCGTCATACACGCGCTCCCTCCGTGCGCCCTCCATTTTCCACAAAATTCAGGCTTTCCTAAATGCTGGCAGCCTTTAGTCTCCGCGCTGTGATTTCTCAACGCATGTACCTCAGCATCTGGTTTGGCATCCTCATGGGCAGCGCTGGCTGCTCCTCTACCGATAAGCAGCCCTCAGCCGCCGAACTGGCGAACGCCAAAAAGGGCACGCTGGCAGAAGACGCACTGCTCCAGGATAACCCTCTGGCCAAGCGGCTGAACAACCCGTCCTCCATGCCGAACGTGCCGCCAGCGGGGGCTAAGATCAGCTACTCGCAGGTGAACATCACCCAACCTGTGCTGGCGATGACTTTCGACGACGGCCCACACCCGTCGCTAACGCCCAAGTTGCTGGACATCCTGAAGGAGCGTAACATCAAGTGTACTTTCTTTGTCATCGGCAAGAACGCCAAGATGTACCCGAAGATCATCCAGCGCATACTCGCTGAGGGGCATGAGATCGGGAATCATACCTGGACGCATTGCAGTCTGACCAGTCGCTCTGACGCGCAGATCCGCTCGGAACTCCAGCAGAGTGAGGATGCGCTGGTCGCTGTCGCGAATTACCGTCCGCACCTCATCCGCCCACCTTACGGAGCGATTAATACGCGGGTGAAGCAGATGATGTTCTCTGAGTTTGGCTACTCCACGATCATGTGGTCGGTGGACCCGCAGGACTGGCGCAGACCGGGTGTGTCCGTGGTCACTAGCCGACTGGTCAATGGCGCGCGTCCAGGTTCCATCATGCTCGCCCACGACATCCACCCACCGACCATCCAGGCCATGCCTTCGATGTTTGATCAACTGCTGGCCAAGGGCTTCCAGTTCGTCACCGTCAGCCAGCTCATGAACATGGAGAAGGCCAACATGCCTGTGGGCGTCGTCATCCGCCCGGCGGTGCCGGTGGATGACAAAGATCCGACTCCACTGCCGCAGTGATTAGAAAAGGATGAAGGGTGAAGGATGAGGGATGAAGGTTCTACCAAGGCGCGAACACTCGTGTGATAGTTGGCAGAATCAGGTCCCTTCTTCATCCTTGATCCTTCATCCTTTATCCTTTCCCCCATGATCGGCGATACCTACTTCCATCTGCGCACGCAGCTCGATGCCGAGCTGGCGAAGCTGGGTGTGGTGCTGCGTGATTTGGGTGCGGATGGCGAGTCCATAGCGATCGTGGATAACTTGGTGGCTAGCCTCAAAGAGCCCTTCGTTTTTGTCGTGGTGGGTGAGGTGAATGTGGGCAAGTCCACCTTCCTGAATGCGTTGTTCGGTCAGGACTTCTCCCGCACGGGTGTGATGCCGACCACGGGAAAGATCCTGTTCTTTAAACACGGCCCCGAGCATCTCGTAACACCGATCACAGCGACACTCGATGAGGTGCAGGTGCCTGCGGAGTTCCTGCGGGATTTCCACATCGTTGATACACCCGGCACGAACTCCATCGAGAACGAGCATCAGGAGATCACCGAGCGCTTTGTGCCCATCTCAGATCTCGTGATCTTTGTCTTCAGCGCCATGAATCCCTGGGGGGCCAGCGCTTGGCAGTTCTTGGATAAAGTTCACAAGCACTGGATGCGCAATGTGATCTTCGTGCTTCAGCAATGTGATCTGCGCAGCCCAGAGGAGATGAGCGTGATCATCGACTACATGGGGCAGCTCGCGCGGCAGCGCTATGGCCGCGACTTTCCGATCTTTCCGGTCTCGGCGAAGAAGGCTTACCTTGCCCGCAGCTCCGGTATCGACCGTGAAAGGTTGATGCAAGTGAGCGGCTTTCATGGCTTGGAGAATCACATCTCCACGCTCGTCGGGCAGAACACCACGCGGCTGAATAAACTCAGCAGCGCTATCCGCATCGCCAAGCAATTGCTGGCGCATCTCAATGAGCGCATCGGTGCCACGGCACGTCATGCGCAGCGTGCGGCAGCACTGGTGCAGGAGCTACAAACTGAGCGTGAGTTGCAGGTGGATCGCACGTTGAAAAAAGTGCTGCCTGCGCTGGATGCCACGGAGCGTGACTATCATGAGTCTAGCCTGCGTGTGGCGGGACTGGCGGATGATGCTCTGACCACCAAGCAAGCTTTCACCAAAGCTGATCCTGATGAGGCTGCGCCTGCATCTGGTAATAAAGCGCAGAGTCTGGACCATCGTCTGTTTCAGGATCTGCAGCAACGCAGCGGAGATCGCTGGCGTCATGTGGGTATCATTATGGAGGAGGACTATCTCCAGTATGAGCGCTTCCTCCATGCTCAGGGGCGCGGCAGCCTCTTCTCGGCGGATGATAAGCTGCCTACAGAAAGCGATGCCGAGATCCGTCGCCTTTTCAGCACGCACATTGACAGCACGATCCGGCGCTTTGTGTTAGGCCTGCAATTGGATGAAGCCATCGAGCCAGGTCTGCTTGCCGCGCGCCGTCGTGCGCGCTGGGTGCCATGGCTGGCGCTGCCGGCTGTTCTTGGGATTGCTGGTGGTTGGTTTTTTGAGGGGCCTCTCGGCGCAGGCATTGCTGCGGCAGGCGGACTCCTGCTCGTGGGTGCCGCTTTCCTGATCACTCAGGCAGCGCTGAATACCGCACGCCGCACGTTGATCGAGCGCTTAGAAAGTTCCGCCAAACCTCTGCGTGAGATGCTCATTGAACAGGTGCGGTTGGATGTGGAGACACTCTTCAGCCGATTCCTGCCGATCCTCGGTCCAGCCCAAGTGAATGCGTCTGCTCGTGAGCAGCAGATGCACGTGCAGACCGAGCGCCTGCGCGTGATGAGTGAGGATCTGGATGGTGTCGAGCGTGAGCTAGCTTCTGCGAAGTGATCAATGCTTCAGCAGCCACTCCAATGAGCGGGGATTGAAGTCAGCGAGGCATTCCCAATGGAAGGCGTGACCGGCGTTGTCGTAGAGATGCAGGTCCGCGCCAGGGATGGCTGCGGCGACTTCTTCACCCATCCAGCGCGGCGTGAAGGTGTCGTCTTTTCCACCAATGACGAGCGTTGAGCACTTCACGTTTTTGAGTTCGCTGATCGTGTTATGAGTGATTGCGGCGGCGCTTTGTGCCTCGGTGGCATGCAGTGGCTGCGGCGCGGAGTTGTTGGCGGCGTCTTTGAGGCCCTGCTGCATGTTGTTCCAGCAGTCATCGTTATCGAACCACGGCTTGGTGAAGATGAGCATCTGAATCCACTGCATGAAATCTTCTGGGCGCATGGTGGCCTTCGCTTTAATCAGGTGCTGCCAGGTGTAGAGACCAAAGCGGTCCTGACGTGCCCAAGTACACATGAGGATCATGCTCTTCACTTTATCTGGGTGACGCAAAGCAAGCTGCTGGGCGATGACGCTACCGAGTGAGCAACCGACCACACGCGCCTGCTTGATGCCGAGTTGATCCATGAGTCCGGCGTAATCGTCCGCCATCATCGCGCTGGTGTAGGGGCCTTCAGGTTTGTCAGTCAGACCGACGCCGCGATTGTCACCTAGGATGCAGCGGAAGTGCTTTGACCACTCGGCGGCATGAGCCTCCCAGACGCCGCCTGGAGCCGTGACGCCCATGATGCAGATCAGCGGATCACCGCTGCCGCGTTCTTCGTAAAACATCTGAATTCCGTTGGTAGTGACGTGAGGCATGATTGGGGTGGGGTTGGATTTTAAAAAATTGAGGGCCGCCAGTCCTAGCCAAAGCGCTGGAACTTGCCAAGGAAATTACACGCTTATCCTTCGATCTGCGGCGGAGGCGGCATCTCTGTCGGCTTGCCACGGAAATCGCCGCCATAGAGATCAATCGCGCGTTTGGCGATGATGTCGATCATGGCAGGCTGCAAGGTGCGCGCTGCAACATTGGAGACTGCGACGCCTGCCCAAACCATCGGCGACTTGTACTTCACCACCTGCCACACGGGCAGTAGGCGCTTATACCATTTACTCACCGTCTGCATTGATTCATGGGTGGCGATCTTGTGAGTCATTTCCCAAGTCTTCAGCGCCGTGCTGGCGCTCACATCCACGAGCCTGCCGATGGATCGCGTTTGCAGGAAATCTGCCACATCCAGTGCAGCCAAATGCACAGCTCGTGAGAATTGCCCCAAGCCCGGCCCGAGCAGTGGGTCGGGGTGAGCGGGATGATAGATTGCTGCGATCTCACGCACGAGCTTGGGGATCTCATCCACCAGTGGTGGCAGCCATTCAGGATTGATTCGTTTTTGCCAACGCAGTCGGTTTTTACAATCCTCCACCGCTTTCTTTGCTGCGATGTCTTTGGGATTGTCCCCGAGCGCTGTGTAGTCTGCCACGGCCTCGCGTGCTGCTTTTAAATCCGCCACAAATCTCAATGCCAGCCACAGCAGCCAAGTCGCGACGCCACACACAAATCCGGCGACGAAGGTGAGCAAGTAGAGCATGTGGCGATAGCGGCTCGTTACATTTCCAGGAAGTTCTTCAGCAGCTTCTTCCCGTCCTGCGTCAGGATCGCTTCGGGATGAAACTGGACGCCGTGGATCGGCAGTTCCTTATGGCGCAAACCCATGATTTCAGATTCGTCATCACTCGCCACCGCCGTGATCTCCAGGCAGTCGGGAAGTGTCTCACGCTTCACCAAAAGAGAATGATAGCGAGTGGCGGTGAATGGCTCCGGCATGCCTTTGAACACAGACGTGCCTGTATGCTGGATCAGCGAGGTCTTGCCATGCATGAGCCGCCCAGCGCGCACGACCTCTCCACCGAAAACGTAGCCGATGCTTTGATGTCCTAGACACACGCCGAGTGTCGGTATGCTCTGACCAAATTTGCGGATCACGTCACAGCTAATGCCCGCCTCCTTTGGCGTGCAGGGACCAGGTGAAATGCAGATGTGATCCGGTTTCAATTTCGCGATCTCTTCCAGCGTGATCTGATCGTTGCGATGGATCTGCATCTGCGCGCCCATCTCGCCAAAGTACTGGACGAGGTTGTAGGTGAAGGAGTCGTAGTTGTCGATGATCAGCAGCATGGCCTCGGGGTAGAAGTTGACGGTTGTTTACAGTTGTTGACGATGGTTGGCGATAGCTTCTGCAAACCACTGTAAACAACAGTTAACCATCGTAAACCACTGTAGACGGCTTGCGACTGGCTTTTCACAGCAGCCCGCACTCCTTGAAGCTGAAATAGGGCTGTGAGCGGCCCTCGGCGGGCGTGCCGACAATGAGGTGATCGGCGAAAACAATGCTGAAGAGGGCAGCCGCATCTTTCAGCCGGCGAGTCAGGCGGCGGTCTGCCTCACTGGGTGTGGGATCACCGCTGGGATGATTATGCACCAGGATGAAGGCATAGGCTTGGTGCGACAGGACCTTGCTGATCACCTCACGCGGGCTTGCTGTGGTTTCATTGATCGTGCCACGAAACAGCTCGACGTGGCGCATGAGGCAAAGCCGCGTGTTTAGAAGTAAGACGCGCACGGTCTCATGACCGACCGCTTGCAGCTCAGTGCCGATGTACTTGTAGGCTTGCTCGGGCGTGCTGAGTGGCACCTCCCGCGCCTCCTGCTGCTCGGCACGCCGCCCAAGCTCAAAAGCTGCGGCCAAGTTCGCCGCTTTTGCTGGCCCCAGCGCCCGCATCCCCGACAGCTCGACGGCCTCGATCCGTGACAGATTTCTCAGCGATCCTTGCTCCCTCAAAAGACGCTGCCCGACTTGCAGTGCATTCTCCCCTTTGAGGCCAGTGTTGATGAAGATGGCCAGCAACTCCGCATCCGACAAAGCTCCAGCACCGAGCCGCAGCAAGCGTTCACGCGGCCGGTCTTCTTCGGGAATGTCGTGGATGCGGGACATGGCAGTGGGGGGAGTTGACGATTGTTTACGGTGGTTTGGCGTAGAGTCTGAAAACAACCGTCAACGGCGCGCAGCGCCCTCAACCATCGTAAACCACCGTCAACTTCTAAGCCTCTATCTCCACCCGATACCTTGGCAGAGTCGGATCGACTTCCTGACTGTAGGCATCGATGCCACCGGTGAGACATTTGATGTCAGTGAACCCGTGACCGATGAAGTAGGCCACAGCATCCAGCGCGCGGCTGCCGGTGTGATCGTAGAGCACGATGGGTGTGGTCTTGTCCCAGTTTGAAAACACATGCTGCACCAACTCCTGCGTCATGAGTTGGGCACCAGGGATTTTTACGGCGTCATGCTCCTCACGAGTGCGCGCATCCAGGATTTGCAGCTTTGTTTCAATGCGTGCTAAATCGGCGAACTCACGTGGGCTGATCTGCAATTGCACATCCAGCGTGTGGCTGTCTTGAATGTGCTGAATGACCTCTGCGACCGGGATGTTCTCATTGCGCGCACAGACTTCAGCCAGTGTCTCCGTGGGACTGAAGGCACAACTGCTGCACCCGCCGATGTGATAGCGGGCAAACAACGCACGCTGGGCACTAGGATAGTATTGTAGCACCTGGCCTAGAGTGGTCTCAGGCATCAGCGGGGGTAGATCGGTGGCGGGCATGGCGTGATGGATAACGCATGTGCTCAATGACGAAACAGTAAAGTTCAAGTGGGCAAGACGCGCGGACACGCTAGAATTCCGCCCTCATGCTCGAACGCGAACCTCGCATCTATGTGCTCCCCACGATGATGACGGCTGGAAATATCCTGTCCGGCTTCATCGCCATTCTTCAGATCTTCAAAGGTCGTGAAGGTGAAATCACCGGGCATTATTATTGGGCTATCATCGCCATTCTCGCCGCCTGCCTTTTCGATGTGCTCGACGGTTTCGTCGCGCGCATCGGTGGTCAGGAGTCGCCGTTTGGCATGCAACTCGACAGCATCGCCGACATCGTGAGTTTCGGCGTAGCGCCAGCACTGCTGGTGCATGACATCGTGCTGAAGGACATCGAAAAACCAGCAGGCCTCGGCTGGCTCATCGCCTCAGGTTATCTCGTGTGCGGAGCCATGCGGCTAGCGCGCTTTAACTGCCTTTCCGCCACTGATGACAAGACCAGTGGCAAGCACTTCCGTGGCTGCCCCATTCCAGCCGCCGCTGGCATCACCGCCTCACTCACTTTACTCATGCTCTGGCTTGATGAAGGCAACAAGGAGATCGGCCCCTGGAAGTATGGACTCGCCGCCCTCATGGTGATGCTCTCCTTTCTCATGATGAGCAATCTTGAATACCCGAGCTTCAAGTCCATCAACTGGCGCACCCGCCGCTCCCCGGCCTGGGTGCTCATCTCCATCATCGTCGTCGCCTTCTCGGTTCAAAACTGGCAGTGGATGCCATCCGTGCTCTTTGTTAGCTACCTGATCTACGGTCTTGTTCGCCCCTGGGTTTCCCGCCGTGTTCGGCAGCAGATCGAGATCGAATACGAAGCGGCAGGCACTCCCGAAGATCCCATCACCAGCGACTTGTCGGAAACTTCAGAAAACAAAGATGCCGTGTTGCCAAAGGATGCGCCTTCGCAAATCTAGCGCTCCCTTTCCCCCCAACTGAATGGCCGATTTTTATCAGCACGCGAGACTGCCCACGCTGCATCACCTATCCACGCCGGATAGCACCGCTCGCGAGGCAGAACTCGTCGAGTTGGCTATCAAGCGCCCCATCGCACTATTGCTGCCTGCATTGCATCAAGAAATGGAGCGTCCGGCTCTGCCCGCCATCCTCAGCCAAGTGGGAGCGGTGCCCTACATCTCCGAAGTCGTGCTCAGCATGAATGGCATGAACACCGCCCAGATGCAGTCAGCCAATGCCATTTGTCGGAAATGGTTGGGCAGCAAAAAAATGACGCTGCTCTGGAATGATGGCCCCGCTTTGCAGGCCGTGAATCACCAGCTCAGTGAAGCCGGTGCCCAAGGTGGAAAAGGAGCCAACATCTGGATGGGACTCGCCTATCTGAAAGCGGCGGGGCACGACGGTATCGTCATCAGCCACGACACAGACATCCTCAATTACAGCCCCAGCCTGCTGGCGAAACTCGGCTACCCAATTGCCCACCCACGGCTCGGCTACCGCTTTGCCAAAGGCTACTACAGCCGCGTCGCCGACCGACTCTATGGTCGTGTCACTCGCCTGCTTATTTTTCCGCTGATCCAGGCCTTTCAGGAAGTGCTCGGTGCCACACCGCTGCTTGAGCATCTGGAGAGTTTTCGCTACCCGCTTTCAGGTGAGTTCGCCGGCGACTGCGACACGCTCGCCAACTTCAGCATCCCCTCAGCCTGGGGCTTGGAGATCGCCATGCTTTGTGAGGTGCATCGTCAGCTAGCTGTGAATGAAATGTGTCAGGTCGATCTCGGCTTTCACTATGAGCACCGGCATCGCCAGCTCGAAGCTGGCACGCTGGAGCACGGTCTCGTCGCCGCCGCAGCTGATGTCGCTCGCTGCCTGTCCTATCAAGTTCTGCGTGACTCTGAAGAGCGCGCTGCGGAGTCATTGTTGAAGCTCGTGTTGGAGCGCTATCGCAGCCGCTCGCTGGAGTGGATGGATCGCTACGAGCACGTCGCTCTTTTGAATGGCCTGCATTACGACCGCGCGGAGGAGGCACTCGCCGTCGCCGCGTTTAGCGAGGCCTTGCTGGTGCTCACGAAAAGCGTCGCGGCTGAAGGACTCCACGCGCCGCAGATGCGCCCATCACCAGCCGCAGCGCTCAAAGAATATCCCGATCTAGGCCGTCAGATTCAAGCGGCGGCGATCCCCGCGTAGCTTGGGTGAGTTCGGCGTCGAAGAAGATCGCTAACACTCAACGTCGTATCGCCGATATCGCCCGAGCTTCCGCAAACCACGCGGGCGGGCTGCGCCACACCCACGCTACGTCTGCTCCACATCAGGCCTTCTCAAACGCATCTGCTACACGCAGGAGTGTCAGTTCATCCAGCGGCTTGCCGATGATCTGGAGGCCCACAGGCAAGTGCTTGCCGCCTTCTTCTGCGGTGCCGCAGGGCACACTGATCGCAGGCAGACCTGCGAGATTCACCGGGATGGTGAAGATGTCTTCAAGGTAAGCCGCGAGCGGGTTGTCCTTCAGCTCGCCTAGCTTGTGCGCCGGAGTCGGACTCGTCGGGCTCACGATCACGTCCACCTTTTCAAAAGCCTGCTCAAAATCCTGCCGGATGAGTGTGCGTGCGCGCTGCGCTTTCAGGTAATAGGCATCGTAATAGCCGCTGCTCAGCACATACGTCCCGAGCAGGATACGCCGCTTCACCTCAGGACCAAAACCCTCTTCACGACTCATCATGTAGTGCTCCAGCAGATCATTCGCCGCCGCACTGCGGTGGCCGTAACGCACGCCGTCAAAGCGCGCCAAGTTCGCCGAAGCCTCTGCCGGAGCGATGATGTAATAAGTGCTCACGCCGACATCCGTGTGTGGCAGACTAATTTCCACCGGGATCGCGCCCAGCGACTCCAGTTTCTTGATCGCCGCGTTCACCGCCGCAGACACGCCCGTATGAATGCCGCTGATGAAATATTCCTTTGGCAGTCCGATCCGCAGTCCCTTGATGTCCCGGCCAATTGCCGCCGTGAAGTCCGGCACTGCCACATCGAGCGAGGTCGAGTCACGCGCGTCTTTACCGCAAAGATGGTTCAGCAGAATGGCCGCATCTTCGACCGTCTTCGTGATTGGCCCGATCTGATCCAGAGACGAAGCAAAGGCCACGAGACCGTAGCGCGAGATGCGTCCATAAGTCGGCTTGATGCCCACGCAGCCGCAAAGCGCTGCCGGTTGGCGGATCGACCCGCCCGTGTCTGAGCCGAGCGTTGCGATCGCCAAATTCCCCGCCACAGCCGCCGCGCTGCCACCGCTGCTGCCGCCAGGGATGCGCTCCAAATCACGCGGATTGCGTGTGACACCGAGCGCTGAGTTTTCGGTGGAAGAACCCATCGCAAACTCATCCATGTTCATGCGCCCAAACGGCACAGCCCCACCCGCGCGCAACTTGATGATCGCCCCCGCATCATAGGGAGCCGTGTAATTCTCCGCCAGCATCCGCGAGCCGCAGGTGCAGGGCTCGCCCAGCACATTCATGTTGTCTTTGATCCCAATCGGGATGCCGCCCAGCGGCTGGGAAAGATCCGCCGCATCCGCTTCCTTCAGCGCCTTCTCCAGATCCCAGGAAAGGTAAGCACCAATCGAAGCATTCTGCGCGTCGATGGCCTTCGCGACATCGGTCACGATGTCACGCGGCGTGATTTCTTTAGCAAGCAGCCGCTGACGCAGCGCGGCGATGGTGGAGGTAGCGAGGGACATGGGGGAAGAAATGACGAAATCAGAATGACGAATGTCGAAACCAGAGAGATTACTCGATTACCTTGGGGATCTGGAACTGGCCCATGGCGCGGCGCGGCGCGTTCGAGAGCGCCTGTTCCTGCGTGAAGCCAGGCCGTGCCACATCAGCGCGCATCACATCAAAGACCGGCATCGCGTGAGCGCTCGGCTCCGCTTCAAGCGTGTGGCTGCTGAGCTGGTCGATGTGACCCAGAATGCGGTTGAGCTGATCCTGATACTTAACCGCCTCCTCCGCCGTGAGAGCGAGGCGCGAGAGCTTGGCGATGTGATGGATGTCGATGCTTGGGGCAGGCATGGCTGCTTTGTAAACCGCAGCGCCAGTGGGTGCAAGAGGGAACGAGTTTTCCAACTCGTTCCCCTGGAGAGTGGACTTTGATCCTCTCCCTGCCCTATCATGCCGCCAATATGAATCGAACGGCCATCACTCTCGTGTTCCTCCTCGCGCTCACGGTCGCTTTGTGGCTTGGCTTTTACGCAGGCGACTCGGCACCCATCCAGGGTGGCGACTCGTCTGGCACTACGCTGAGTCCTGCCGCTGATGGCCCGATGATTCCCGGAGGCTCTCCAAGATCATCTGCGGTCGGTGGCGGATCACCCGTTTATGAAATTCCGACAGCACCCAACATTATTCCTTCAGAACCGGGTGAAGTGATGCCCCAGGCAGTCAGGCCTTCGGGCCCGGAACTGGTGCATCAATGGCTGTCGTCTTCGACAGATGTTCCGACCATCGCTCAGAACATGCTCACGGGGTTTCCATCCTTGGATGCGAAGGATCATTTGCTCGCGGTTGGAAATCTGGTGGCGTTAGTGGGCGATGATCGCTTCGAGGGCTTGAAACGGCTGCTGCTTGATCCAAAGACGAGCCTGGAAGCGAAGGAGTTTTTATTTCGCGATTCGTTGTCACGCGGAGATCTGGTGAAGCTGCCGCTACTGCTCGTGGTGATGCAGCAGCGCGACCACCCGTGCGCGGTCGAAGCACATGAGGTGTTGAAGAAGCAACTGGGCGCGGACTTCGGCGTGAACTACGGCCAATGGCAGGCAAAGATCAGCGAGGTACTGCGCGCACAACGGTGAGGAAGACTACTTGCCCAGCCCCTGTGTGAAGCCTCCGCCTTTGACCAGCATGCCGCTGTTGACCGAGATGAGATTCATGCCGCCACCTGCGACGATGCCTGCGCCGTCCTGGCCGATGAGCGAAGCCCCGTCGTTGGCGAGGACACCCGCGCCGTCGTTAGAGATGACACTCGCGCCATCGTTGGCCAGCACTTTGCCGCCACTTGCCGCGAAGATGTGGCCTCCAGTCGCAGGGATAAGGGTGCCGCCACCATCGCCGATGAGGGTGCCTCCACCATCGCCGATGAGTTTGGCGTCGCCGTTGCTGTGCAAGGTGGCGACTGGAATGGCTGGCAAACCCTCGGGTCTGACGATGCTCGGTGGGTTGGCCCCGCCAAATCCGGCTTCTTGGAAGTTGCCGCCGCCGCCCGCGACGATGTTGCCACCACCACCGGCGACGATGTTACCACCACCGCCAGCGACGATGTTCGCGTTGAGGTCTATCAGGCCGGTGAGCAGCGAGTTCGCATTGATGACGCCTGGGTTGTAGCTCGGCACGTCGATGAGCTGCACGCCACCGGAGATGCTGCCGGGGCCGACGGCGACGCGCATCATCGGATGGTCGAGCACCAACCGATTGCCGTTGGCCTGCACGCTGGCGGGCGGACCGGCGACGAGGACACGGTCGCCGGGCATGGGCACGGCGGCGACGCCGTTGGTGAGTTGCAGCACATCGGCACCACCGACGGAGATGTGGCACGACTGCTCACCGAGCTGGAACGACTGGCCGAGGGTGTTCATCACGCCAGTGCTGGTGCGGACCTGCATGCCTTCGAGAGCGCGCTGACCGAGCGAGGCCGAGGTCGCCCCCTCCGTGCCGACGCGCACGGCGATACTCGACGGACCGGCGGTTCGCGCGCAGGCGTTCTCCACGTCGAAGACGCAGGTGTTGTCGTCAATGCGGTCACCCGTGAAGGACTCAAGCACACGCACAGTGAGCGTGGCGACGCCGCCTTCACTCGGGAAGAAGGAGCCGACATCCCAAGTGACGGTGGTGCCTGCGGCGAGGGGTTTGTTCCAGGTGAACTTGGTCCACGCACCGCCCGTATAAAGTGCGTCGTAAACGCCGTTGGTCGGAGTCTTTGAGATGCCTGGTAGCTTGACGGGTGCTGGGATGACCGGCAAGACATTGCCGAACTTGCCGCCTGAGTCTGGCGGACTGCTCGTGTTCAGCGCATTGTAGCTGTAGCGCGTCATGCTGAGTCCTTCGCAGCCTGCGGGGATCTTCATGGTGATGGTGCCGACGCCGAGTGGCAGGCTGCTCAGATTGCCCACAAAGATGGTGTAGTTGAAGGAGGTGTAGCGCGTCACCGCGACTGGCGCACAGCGACCGACGAAGATGCGTGAGTCCTTGGTGCTGTCAACGAGCACGGGCAGGGTGCCTAAGCTGCTCACAGCGGGGAGCGCGATGGGGGCGGGCGGGGGCGGAGCGGCGGCACTGAAGCCATTACTTGTGGCGGAGAAGTGCGGGGCGGGTGGCGCAGGTGGGACGGGCTTGGTGTAGCTGCCGGTCATCACGGGCTTAAAGGTCATGGGTGCTTTCGTCTGGCCCTTGGCGTCCAGCAGCGCGGCCTTCGCCGCCGCATTGACGGCGATTTGCAGCATGGGCCACGCGATCCGGTTGCCATCGAGCGGGAAGGTGATGTGGGAGATGCCGGACGTCGCATTCGTGGTCACGGTGATGGTGTTCGCAACGCCGCCGGGGATGAAGTTCTTGATGGCCGCCCCCAGTGTGTTGAGCACTTGTGCGCCGAGGATGCTGTAACCTTTGGGAATATCGAATTCCATTTTTAAGCCGGACATCGTCAGGCCGACGGCACCCTTCACTTCATACGGGATGGTGATCGTGGTAGCCTCATTGTCCTGAGCACCCGAGCGGCTTTTCACCGTATCGAGCGGCATGGTGATCTGCGCGGGCACGGTGATCACCACCTTGACCTGCTTGGGGGAGCCGTTGATTGGGAAGCGCAGGTTGTCGGCTTTCAAATGATAGCCGGTGAGCGCCGTGAAACTCAGCCCGTCCTTTACGCCGCTCATGCCGCCTGCCGTGCTGAGGATGATGGCTCCCGGTGCGAGCGTGGTCTGCACCTGATAGCTGAGGTAACCCGCCGTGGTGCCCGCGACATTACCAGCAAACAAATCCATGCTGCGCACGACGGCGGCGGTGAAGCCATCGAACTTGCCGTTGCCATTGGTGTCGGTGAATGCCTCACCCGCATCGGCAAAGCCGTTGGCGTTGGTGTCAGTGAAGGCGTCGGTCTGCACCAGCAGCTTGCCGGTCGAGTCATAGAAATGGAAGCCGGTGAAGTTCGTCACCGGGCTGCCATCACGCACGAGGCTGCCTTTAAAGGTCATGCCAGTGGGTAGGTAATCGCGGATGACGACATTGCGCGCATAGCCAGTGCCACGGTTGTCAAAGTTCAGGGCATACCTGCCGATGCCGTCAGTGGTCACGATCGTATCATTGATCAGGTAGTCCACCGTCTCACCGCCCTCCTCCTGACGACCATCACCGTCGAAGGTTTTTAACAACGAGATATTCGGCGCATCGAGCGGTGTGTCGGCGCTCAACAAGGTGCGGCGCGGCGTGTTGCCTGCCACGAGGAAAAGTGAGGCAGCGCCCTGCGCCGAACCCGTGGATTCGCCGAGCGTGGGTTTGAGCGCGAACAGGCGTTTCCCTGCTGTGTTGTTGCCGACGAAGTTATAGCTGAAGTTTGACAGCTCCATCGGGTGCAGGACTCCGGTCGTGTAGTAATCGGTGGGCACGTCCTGCTGCACTTGCACGTCAAACTCGATCTGGCGTGTGGTGCGTCCTGGGATGGTGCCGAGGTTCCAGGTCAGGATGTTCAGCACGTCGAGTGAGATGGGCAGACTTGTCGGCGTGAGGTTGTTCTTTATGTAGCCAGGGAACTGATTGAAGTTTCCCGTGCCGCCAATGATTGCGGAGTCAGCTCCATCACTCGCGCCACTCTGCACAAAGATCATGCCAGGCGGCACGACATCGACGACTTTGCAATTGCCCAAGGCAATGAATGCCCGGTTATGCACGGTGAACGTGTAGCGCACGACTTCACCTGGCCGCGCGATGGTTTTATTAAAGCCAAGCGTGATCTCTAGCGGATTGAGCAGCGTGGTGATCCACGCGGCTGCAGTTTGCTTCACTCCGAGCGCGGTGCCGTCAGAACGAGTGAAGGTGGTGAGTCCGCTGGTGATCTTGGTGCCGTTCGCGAGGCCCGCTTTGATCTTCACTTTCACTTCCACGACGATGTCGTCTGTGGTGATCTCGGGATCATCGGGTGGTAAATCAAAGCCCGACCAAGTGAAGGAGGTTAACGCCGCCGGTGTGGCAGCAATCTGCTTCCACACCACGGGGCCATCATTCGTGAGGGCATTGAGAGCGTTGTTCCAGACCGGCTCGGTCAAGCCGCTGATGCCGTTCGCCGTGCATTGATAGAGATGGTTATTCGAGCCGATCACTTTTTGACTGAGCGCGATGGTCGCATTCGGCTTCCACGGTGAGTAGGCAGTGCCGCCGACCTTGATCACCGGAGTCACGCCGAGCACGCTGTCCGCCGAGTGATCGAGATGCGTGGTGTTCGCAGGGAGGGTGAAAACCAAGTCCTTCCCGGTCACAGTGGTTCCGCTCTGGTTCGTCATTTTCATGCGATACTTGATCCACTCCTCCGCATAAGCTGTGTCGCCGCCGCTGTTGTCACTCTCAGTCTCGACAGTGGCGCGGAACTGGATCGGATCATTCATGACCACTTTCGGCATCAATGAACTGGTGATCTCGCTGGTATTGCTGCGGCGCAGAAAAGCGGTGCTCGTGATCGGGGTGTTCACCGCTCCATTGAGGATATTCAAACGGTAGCTTTTGATCACCACATCATTGGCCGGAACGGTCACCGTCCAGCGTGCATACTTCACGGTGCCGATCGTCACTGGTGCCCAGCCGGGGTCCGTAAAGCCAGTATCGAGAGAACAGTTCGTGGGCAGGATGACATCCAGGAATACGTTGGTCAATTCGGCGGCGCTGTTGTTGATGGCCGTCAAGGTGCTGGTGATTTTTCCTCCAACAAAGGCACTGTAGGTGCGCAGACCGTTGGCACCTTCGACGCCGGTATCATCTGAGTTAGTGATGGTACCGCCAACGATGTCGGCGGGCTTTGATGAAGGACGGCTGATGTTCTCATTCCACATCGTCCGACCTGAGCCAGCGAAGGTAACACCGATGCTGCCGAGACTACCACTGCTTGACGGGAATGGATTGCCCGAGGCCAGGCGGCTCGGCTGAGTGTAGGCAGGATCGGGAAAGTCGGGAACGGGGACATAGTCTAGGGAGTCGATCTCAAAACTGATGACCTGATTTATGTTGTTGAGTTGTGGGGTGAACCGTGTCGCCTGGAGACTATTGCCATAGAAGTTCGTAACGATAACTTCGGGGAAGTGGTCCTGATTCAAATCCTGCAGCAACACATCGGACGGAAAATCAAGTGCGGTGGAGGTCGATGTAGGACTTTGCCCAACTAATACTTCGGCCTGCGGTTTGAATGTCGAGCCGCGATTCTCATATAACCGCCAGTATTCTTGGTTGCGGCCATCATTGGGATCGAAGGGGTTGGTTCTTAGCAGTGCGTGCATCGTGATGACGACATCAAGTTTTCCATCGCCAGTGACATCCGCGATGGCGATGCTCTGCCCAGGCAGCGGAATTAACGGCACAACGCTGGGCGGCGGCCCACCATTGGCTAATCCTGTGGAAATCAACTGCGGTTGAATCGCTGTATCCACATCGTCAGCACCAGCGAGTGCACTGCCTTTGTTCTTGAAGATCACAAGCTGGTTGTTGCCCGTGTCGATCATGACCAAATCGAGCTGACCATCACCATTCATGTCACCAACGGCGAGACGCCCTGTGCCTGTGGTCACTGGGGCAACGGTGCCATTCGCCGCATTGAAGCTCCAAATCGCATCATTGAGCAGCCAGCCGATCCTCGTGATCGTACCGCCCATACCGTCATCTGCTATTCCGCTGATGATGAGTTCACGCTTGCCCTCCCCCGTGATGTCTCCCGCAGTCACATGCTGCACGGTGGTAATGCCAGTGCCGACAATCGCCGGAACGCTGGCATTGAACTGCACGAGACCGTTCAAGTCTGGTCCTGTGTTGATATAAATGCCCAGGCCACCTCCAAGAACGACAGCGAAGTCCAAATCTCCATCACCATCCAGGTCTGTGCCCACGGAGTCCTCGATCATATTCGCCCCGAGATTCATCGCCACATAGCGTGCATAACCGATGACGCCAGTCTGCATCGCCACGACATCCCCCGTGACCCGATCCAGTTGCAGCAGATCGTCCTTGTTATCGCCGTTCAGGTTGCCTGCGAACAGGCCGCGACAATCTGCGATTGGGCCATCAAAGACCACGCCATCGGTGATCCGCAGCGTGAGATTCGGTGGCGGGCTGAAAGGGAATGGCGAGGCAAAGGTGCGGCGCTGAAGGGGCGACACATTGCCCGCCGCATCCACCGCGCGCAGCTCAAAGACGACCGAAGTGCAGTTGAAAGGAATGTCAAAAGGCTGACCCCGAATCCAAGGATAAGGGGCTGTATTCCAGGGAGTGTTCGCCGGTAATGCCGCCGTGCTATTGAGCTTGCTACGGAACTCGATCGTCCTGCCAGGGGTATTGGTTGGAGGTGGTCCTACCAGTGGCGAGAAGCCTGTTTCATCCTGCGGATCGAGCAGCATCTTGAAGTGTACTACCGACCCCACTTTCTCGATCCAAGCGTGAGTGATATTGAGCGTCGGCGGCGTGGTATCCACGGCTTTGGCCAGTGAACTGAAAGCGACGAAGGCTGCGAGAAGGAGTAGTGTTTTCATGAGAGAACAATTGAGGTTGATCATCTATTACCCGACTGAAACAGATTGTTTCACCCCCCAAAAAAAAGCAATGCCTAAAGAGCCGTCGATATCCAACTTTCCGACCACCCGCTGGACGCGAGCCATTCGGCGGCGAAGTCAGAATTGTGGGCTGTTCGTCGGGAGACATCAGTTGACTCGATAAGAGCCTAACGGCTCAGATGTGGCAAGGAGTGAATCGTCGCGGCATCCAGAGACTGCCATCTGCCATTCACTTCTTTTCCAGCAACGTATTGGCTTTATCGGCAACGGCGGGCACGATGTGAGGAAGCGACAACCGCGCCATCGCTTGTGCCTGCACTTTTACCACGGCCCATGAATCCTAATTGCAACCTGCGGCTTGCAGGTGTTGATCTTGCTCATGCAACCCACTCTCTGCATCATCGGCGGCTGCAACGGCGCAGGCAAAACCACGCTGGCGCGCGAGCTGCTGCCACGGCTTGGCTTGATGCGTTTTCTCAACGCCGATGAGATCGCGCGCGGGCTGTCACCACTCGACCCTTCGCTGACGGCCTTCAAAGCCGGACGCCTGCTCATTGAGGAAGCGCGCGCTTTACTCGCAGCCAAGGCGAGCTTTGCCATCGAGTCCACGCTCAGCGGCAAGACGTACGTCGCGATGATTCGCGAGGCGAAGGCGCTCGGCTATCGTTTCGTGTTGCACTACATCGTGATTGGCTCTGGCACGCAGGCTGTGGACCGCGTCGCGTTGCGTGTGAAGATCGGCGGGCATCATGTGCCGGAGGAAGATGTGCGCCGCCGCTTCGAGCGCAGCCGCAAGCACTTTATAGACGACTACCTGCCGCTTGCGGACGAATGGGGGCTGTGGGACAATGAATCCCCGCCTGCGGTGCAAATCGCTGACAGTGCGACGCACAGCATCGAACAACTCATCGCCATGCTTAACACCTCCACCCTTCAGGAAACGCCTCGACGTGAAATGTCCGAGATGTCCAAAATCGTGCTCGAAGCCAGCCGCGTGGCCACGGCAAAGATGCTCGACTACTACAAGCGCATGGGCATCAAGGTTACACCGCAGATGACGCTCGCCCCCGAACGCAAGCCGCGTGCGCGCAAGGCTAAGAGTGTGTGATGGAATGAATCGCTGTGGTGCCTGAGACGCTAAAGTCTGTCAAAGAAGGCTCGCATCACTCACGCCCGTCTGCTGATCTCACTTCTTCTCTAGCAGCGCTTTCGCTTTGTCCGCCGTCATGCCCATGGTGGGGAGGTCGTAGTCGAGGGTGTCGCCATTCGCTTTGAAGCCGTTGCCGTCGGCATCGACGTAGATGGGGTTGTTGTAGGCGCAGGGGCGCATCTTCGCGTAGTCGCTGGTGCCGTAGCAGACCTTGGAGTCGCCGTTTTCATTGATGGCGACGACGATAAGATGGGCATCGTGTTGCAGCGGGACGTGGATGGTTTGGTCAAATTTGATGACGCCGTCCTGGAACATTTTGGGGTTCGCCGCGCGGGTGAAGTTGAGCTTCGGATCGGGGCGGCTATTCACCAGCACCTGCACGCGATTGATGTCGATCCAGTCGGTGCATTGCACGCGCACTTTGAGGTCGATGCCGCCGGTAGCGCGGTCGTCATCACCGGCGATCTTGCCGTTCTGCGTGGTGACTTCGAGGAAGGGGCCGGTGGTCAGCACCATGTGACCCGCTTTGGCATGCGGAGCTAGCTCGGCCCAGTCGATCTTGCTGGGTTCGTCCGTGCTGCTGGGCAGGTAGCAGCGCCAGCAGCCGACGCCATTTCCATACACGCTGTGCGCATCGGCAACGCCGACAGCGACAAGGCGATGCCCTTGATTCAAAAGCTGACGCCAGACAAACTCGCGCACGCTGCTGGCTTTGGCGGCGAGTGAGCCGGGAGCGCGGCTGACTTTGAAAGGTGCGTCATGGAGGATGTCGGTGCCGGGACCGTTTTCGGTCTCGGTCGCATCAATCATGCCGCCGACGCCGACGAAGCCGCCATCGGCGATGCCGTCGCCATCGCGGTCGATGAACATATTGCTGAGATCAGGATGATTGAACTGAATGTAGCGATCCGCACGCTCGCCCTGCCAGCGGCGCAGCGTGAGGGCAGTGATGCGTGGATCGTCATTCCAGACGGGCGCACCGCCGTCTTGCAGGAGCGGATCAGGCTCGAAGGGGAAGGCATTGAAGTGCTGGCGGCTGCCGGTGAGTTCGACGCCTTTGACGGTCTTGATGAAGGACTCCAGGCCGAGCGCTTTGATGCCGGGCTCCCAATCGTAAAGTCGGTTATGCTCCGTGGTGGGTGCGAACTCCAAATGCTCAGCAGCGATGTTGATCAGTCGGCCATCCGTGTCGCAAACGTTGTCACCACTCTGCGTGCTGTGATTGTGGAAGTCGCTGCTGATCCAGCCCTTGGTATCGACGAGGCGCTTCAGCGTGCCTTTGAAAACAAACTCCTGACCAGCGGCGAGATTCACTTCCTGTGAGAGGTGCCCATACTCAGGACCGCGCACGACGATGACGCGATATTTACCCGTCGGAAGCTGAACGGTGAACTGGCCCTTCTCGCTGTGATACTGATCGACACAGCCATGGGCACGGTGTTTCGGGCCGAGGTTGAGCTTCGTTACTGTGACATCCAGCGGTTCAAAGTGTGCTTTGCAGGGGATGGACTTGCCCGACTCATCGGTGATGTCGAAGCGGATGCGGCTGGCTTCTGGTAGCGTGAGTTTTGGAGCACTGGTATCACCCTCGGCGACGGTGAGAGAAACCTTTGCCTGCTCGCGGCCAAGGTCATCGATGAGTAACTCCACAGGTCCGAGAGATTGCTTGAAGCTGTATTTGCCATCCACATCGGGGTAAGCCGTGAGCGACTTTTTGCCATCAGGGATCGTGATCGCCGCCGTTGAGATGCCTTTGCCATCGGCTCCGACAATTTGTCCGCTGACCCTGCCGAGTTTCACGCCCTTCACCGCACGCGCTTCACCCACCGCCTGGGCCGGCGATGTACCGACGGCAAAGATGCGTGAGATGACAACTTCCTGCTTGGCTGCCAGCTCGATGGTCTCTTCAAGCTTCTCGATGCCCGTGACATTGAGTGTGCCGAGTGCATAACCGCATTTGTGCGCAGGATTGATCGCATCTGTCCAAAAGATGCCGTCCGAACTTGTGCCCGTGGAGTCAAAGCGCGTGAA
Organism: uncultured Prosthecobacter sp.; assembly: GCA_964583255.1. Lineage (GTDB taxonomy): Bacteria > Verrucomicrobiota > Verrucomicrobiia > Verrucomicrobiales > Verrucomicrobiaceae > Prosthecobacter. Next base: position 25,913 of record CAZOVY010000039.1, on the reverse strand, counting down.
GTCTGACTTCGTGTTCACCTTCTGCGGCTTATCGGATTCATTGCGCAGGATCGTGGTGATGAAGATGCCCTGAATGCCATCTTTGACGCGATACTCGTGACGTTTGAACACACCACCATTCTTCGCGGCAGTCGTCACGGACTCAACTGCGGCTTCGCTTTCACTCTTGGTCGCTACGGTTTTGACATATGAAACTTCGCCATGACCGCAGGGACCATAAACCACGAGCTGATCATTCGCCGCGCCTCGCAAAGTGAGATCATAGAGGCAGCCAGGGGTCACGCCATCAGGCCCGTAAAAAGTGCTCATGTTTGCCCGGCGCAGTGGCGCGTTCTGCGAGATCACGGCCTCCACTTTGTCGCTGCGCAAAACGAAGTCGCCACGGATGCCATCCGCCTCTTTGCCGCGCGGCAGTTCTTTCTCGCGGCCAAGCGCGGCTTCAAAGACTTCGGCACTCCACGCGGAGGCACAGGAAAGGAGTAGGATTGGGAGCAGTGATTTCATGGTCGGGAGAGTTCTAGCGATGCTGGCTGATTGCTACGGGTCACGGCAAGACAATCTAGATGCCTTCTTTCAAAAACAGCGTTGGCCCAGATGAATGGGCAGCGCATGGTAGGCGGCTCATGAACCCAGCACGCACCGATTCTCTTTCCTCTGACTATGACCTCGTGGTGGCAGGTGGTGGTGCAGCGGGCTTTTTTGGAGCGATCACTTTTGCTGAGGCTTGTCCAGGAGCGCGTGTGGTCATTCTGGAAAAAAGCAGTCAGGTGCTGGGCAAGGTCAAAATATCCGGCGGCGGGCGCTGCAATGTCACTCACGCCTGCTTTGATCCGAGGACTTTGACGAAGTTTTATCCACGCGGATCGAAGCAGTTGATCGGGCCATTTCATCACTGGAGTCCGACTGACACGATGGAGTGGTTCGAGGGCAGGGGAGTGCCGCTGAAGATCGAGGAAGATGGCCGCGTGTTCCCGAAATCCGACAGTTCCCAAAGCATCATGGATTGCCTCACAGGTGCCGTGCGTGCTGCCGGCGTGGTGGTGAGGACAAGCACGGCTTTGGAGTCGGCTGAAGTCAGCCAAGACGGAACTTTCGATCTTCGACTCAGTGGTGGAGAGCGACTGCATGCCAAGCGCCTGCTGCTGACTTTGGGCGGCACGCGCAATCAATTCGGCGCTGATCTGGCAGCCCGATTTGGTCACCGAATCGAAGAAGCTGCGCCATCACTTTTCACATTCAAAATCGCTGATGCTCGTCTTGCCGGACTTCAGGGTTTGTCGGTGCCAGAGGCGACCGTCCAGGTTAGATCGGTGGAGCCGAAATTGAACCTGCAAGCCGTGGGTCCAGTGCTCATCACGCATTGGGGATTGAGTGGTCCAGGCATATTAAAAGTCTCCGCTTGGGGTGCTCGGGAATTACAGAAATTGGAATATCGTTTTGATGTGTTGGTGAACTGGTGCGGTCAATTGAGTGAGCCGCAGATCTTGCAGCGGTTTGATGAACTACGAATCGAGTCACCGCGCAAATGCATCACCAACGATCCCCAATTTGGGATGCCGAGCCGCTTATGGAAATGCTTGTTAGAGTCAGTGCTCGGAGATGGCCATGCGGATCTTAGCGAGCTGCGCTGGCCACATCTGCCGCGTGATCTGGCTCGGCGGCTGGCACAGGAATTCGGAGCCTGTCGTTTTCGAGTCGATGGGAAAAGCATGAACAAGGATGAGTTTGTCACCTGTGGTGGTGTGCATCTCGGTGATGTGCAGTTTAAGACGATGGAAAGTCGCCTTGTCCCGGGCCTTCACTTTGCTGGTGAAATTCTCGACATTGATGGCGTCACCGGCGGCTTCAACTTTCAAGTCGCCTGGACCACAAGTCGCCTGGCCGGTGAGGCGATTGCGGCTTCGATCACCTCAGAAAAAGAACTTCTAAACTAGCCGATGAATCGAATTATTGAAGGCGAGCTTGTTGTTAGGCGGTTGCATAGTTCTCCTTCCCCGTCGGACAAGAATCGGCCCCATGTCATCTTTCCTGCTGAGTACTTCAGCGCAAGTTTCCCATACTTTGAAGGAAACCTGTGACCAACCAACCGAAAATCCGGAATGGTACTGAATGACGCGAGATCGATGCCGTCGCCACCCGTGCCATCTCTTCAACGTACATCTGTGGATACCTCGCCGTTCCACCGGTTGGAACGTAAAAACGTGTGTGATCCCAGGCGTCCTCCACCCATTTGCCATGGGCATCATCCATTACGGCACCCTCTTTCATCCCTCGCGGGCAATAACTCCCGGGAGTTGTTGCCAATTCGATCCAAACATCTTGCGGATTCCAAGTGCGCACGTCCGAGCGATCAATGATCAAGATCCGCTTCTGATCCGATGATTTCATTCCAGCGCAACTGGCAAGTGCCAGCGACAAAGTAATCACTACCAAGCTTCGCAATTTTTGGGCACGAAACGCTAGCGAAAAACGGACCGCCGCTCCTAGGCGGAGTGCACACGAGAACTCATTCATCCAAGTGACAAGGATTGCAGCTAGCATGATCAGGCTTACGGTTGCGCAGGAATTCTTATTGCATTCTAAAAGGGGGCAAGAGGATAACTTGGTCTAGGTGAGTACGAGTAAGTGTCAGCAAACCAAAGTGACGATAGTTGACTGGAGGAGTTCTTTGGCGAGCGGTCTTCTGTCTCTCATGGCATCAAGGCGCAAAAAAGGGCGGACTCGCGTCCGCCCTTTTCAATAGTCTGTGCTGATCGCTTGACCGTTTATGCGATGTCTTCACCCACGGCGTAGCGCACGAAACGGCGGACGACGAGGTTTTCACCGAGCTCAGAGATCTTGCTCTTCACATAGTCACCGATGGTCTGATCAGGGTTCTTGATGAAGGCCTGCTCGAGAAGGCATTGCTCGGAGAAGATCTTGTCGATCTTTCCCTGCACGATCTTATCGGCGATGGCTTCAGGCTTGCCCTTGACCTGATCGAGAGCGATTTCACGCTCCCTGGCGATGAGGCTTTCTGGGATTTCTTCGCGCCCGAGGAACTTCGGATTTGCAGCGGCGATGTGGAGGGAGATGTCCTTCACAAAGGCCTGGAAGATTTCATTGCGAGCCACGAAGTCGGTTTCACAATTTACTTCGATGAGCACGCCGATGCGGCCTGCCATATGGATGTAAGAGGAGACGATGCCTTCCTTGGTCTGGCGGTCAGCTTTCTTCTCGGCTTTGATGGTGCCTTTTTTGCGAAGAATGATTTCGGCCTTTTCGAGGTCGCCATCGGCTTCCGTGAGGGCTTTTTTACAATCCATCATGGCTGCATTCGTCTTTTCACGAAGGGCCATGACGGTCTTAGCGGTAATTTCTGCCATAAGTCTGTGAATGGGGAAGGGGTTGAGATTACTTCTTCAGTTCAGCGGCTGCGACGATCACGGGATCGATCAGCTTCTGGAGAATGATGCGGATGGAGCGGATGGCGTCGTCATTTGCAGCAATCGGGTAGTCGATGATGTTCGGGTCGGCATTGGTATCGACCAAAGCAACGATCGGGATGCTCAGGCGGCGGGCTTCATGCACGGCGATGTGCTCACGGGCGGAGTCCACGATGACGACGGCGTCAGGGAACTTGTCCATGCCACGCACGCCACGGAGGTTACGCTCAAGTTTGATACGCTCGCGGTTGAGGCTGGCGAGTTCCTTCTTGGACATGAGTTTGAACTCAGGCTTCTTCTCGATCTCTTCCAGGTAGCAAAGGCGTGCGACACTCTTGCGGATGGTTTCCAGATTGGTGAGGGTGCCACCGAGCCAGCGATGATTGACATAGAACTGACCGCAGGCGTCAGCAGCTTCGCGGATGGCTTCTTGAGCCTGGCGCTTGCAGCCGACGAAGAGCATGCGCTTGCCACGGCGGGCGAGGTCTGCCAGGAATTCAGCAGCGACATCGATCTGCTTGACGGTTTCCTCGATGTTGAGGATGTGGATCTGGTTGCGGGAGTCGAGGATGAAAGGCTTCATCTTCGGGTTCCAACGCTTGGTTTGATGACCGAAGTGGACTCCGGCTTCGACGAGTTCGGCGAGGATCTGGGACATGTAGTATTTTGAGGGGTGCTGGTCTTCCGCACGCTGGGTTCAGGGAACGTTGCGCTCAAGGCAGTGAGCCTTGATCCGGGAGACTGGCGGGGTGTTGGTTTCTGAGAAATCTCCCAGCCGACAAGTGCCGGGCAGGAGGGCGCGCATGGTAAAGGCGAAGTCCCGCCCGGCAAGCGGTTTTTACCAACGAAAAGGGGAGGTGCAGCAATCTGCGCCTCCCCTGAATACTGGCCGATTTATTGGCTGCAAACTTACTTCCCGCTGACATCAAAGCAGAACAGCAGTTCCTGATCGCGCAGGAAGAGCTTGCCGCCGCTGACGACGGGGTGGGTCCAGACCATGCCCTTGGGATTCCGCTGGGTGGTCTGTGGCCCGAGAGTGAAGCGGCCCTGCTCGTCCCAGCCTTTTGGGCTGGCTTTGATCAGGACGACGGTGCCGGTCTTTTCTTCAAGGAGGTAGAAGCTGCCGTCGGCATAATGAATGGCACCTTTGCCGAGAGCCTTCTTTTCGGTCCACTTCACGGCTCCGGTTTTGAAGTCCATGCAGGTCCAGCCGCCCTTGTCGTTGTAGCCGTAAAGATTGCCTTCCACGAGGATGACGCCGCCGTGATGGTTCACCATGTCGGTGCTGGCGTAGAGTTCTTCCACGGCATTGCCGACGCCGATCTTGATCGACTTGCAGCCGACGCCATAACCTGCGGCGACGAAGACTTGGCCATCTTTAAAGATAGGTGTCGGGATGACGGCGGTCTTGCCGGGGAACTCGGTCTTCCAGAGCAACTTGCCATCGGCGGCGTTCACACCGGCGATGCTCTGCATGGTGAGCTGGATAAGCTGACGCGCGTCGTTGTGAGAGACGGCGATGATGCTGGAATACTGAGCCGGGTCGGTCCATTCAGTGGACTGCCAGGCGGGCTTGCCAGTGACTTTGTCAAAAGCAGCGAGCGTGCCCTTTGGCCCACCAGGAGTGGCGATGACGAGAGCCCCATCGACCAACGGGCTTTCGCAGTAGCCCCAGCCGGGGACTTTGCCGCCGAGTTCGATCATGCTGGCCTTCCAGACTTCCTTTCCATCGGCTGCACTGAGGCAGACGAGGTTACCTTTGCCGCTCATGGCATAAATTTTATCGCCATCCACAGTCGGAGTCGCACGCGGGCCATCGCCCCAGCCATTCGTCAGGAAAGCGCCGATTTCAGCTGACCATTTTTCCTTGCCCGTGGCCGCGTCGATGGCGATGACGTACTCAGTCGCATCACGAGCACCCATCGTGTAAAGCGTGCCACTGACGATTGCGGTGCCGGAATAACCAAGGCCGGAGTCTTTATTCATCCAGACCTGCTTCGGTCCAGCAGAAGGCCATTTCTTTAATAGGCCGGTTTCAGTGGAGACATCCGAGCGGTCAGCGCCGCGAAAGGTGGGCCAGTCGGCGGCCTGAGTGGAGATGGCGATGAGCAGTAGAGGGAGGAGATGGATCTTCATAGCGGATAAGCAGAACGCTAGATTCAGCCGTGAATCGTCAGCAAAGACGAGAAAAATTTCATTCCTAATTTCAAGATCATTCCTTTGCGTCTTGGCGTCTTTGCGTGAAAACCTCCCCGCTCATGTCTCAACCCACCCTTATCCTCGGCACTCGCGGTAGCGAACTGGCTCTGACCCAAACTGAAATGGTCACGCAAGAACTGCTGAAAGCGCATCCCGGCTTGAAAGTAGAGCGCAAGATCATCCTGACCAGCGGTGACAAACGCCAGGACCTGCGCTTCTCCGAGTTCAGCGACGTGGCACAGGTGGACAAAGGCATCTTCATCAAGGAACTCGAAATCGCTTTGGCCAATGGCGAGATTGATGCCGCCGTCCACAGCCTCAAGGACATGCCCTCCGATCTTGCTGCTGGATTCCAAATCGCCGCCGTGCTGCCGCGTGCGCCGATTGAAGATGTACTGATCACTCGCGATGCCTGCACTTTAGAAACGCTGCCCCAAGGCGCGCGAATCGGCACCAGCAGTGTCCGCCGTGCCGCTCAGCTCAAGTGGTTGCGGCCTGATGTCGAGATCGTGGAGATCCGTGGCAACGTGCCGACTCGCGTGAAGAAAGTGCTCGGTGAGCAGCCGCTGGATGCCGTCATGCTAGCTGCGGCCGGATTGATCCGACTCGGCCTGATGCGCGGCGACCGCATCGAGATCGAAGGCCAGACCATTCACGCGCTGACACTCGATCCCGTGAAGTTCCTGCCAGCCGCAGGGCAGGGGGCCATCGCCATCGAATGTCGTGCTGGAGATGACGCTACCTTTGCGAAACTCCGCGCACTCAATGATGCCGATACCGAAACGCGCATCATCGCCGAGCGCGAGTACCTGCGCCTGCTCGGCGCTGGCTGCCAGACGCCAGTCGGTGCGCATACCTGGATCAAAGACGGCCAACTCCACTTCGCCGTGCGTGTCTTCGATGAGGCCGATCTTTCCGCGAAGCCGAAGGAACTGGAGATGAGCGGCCCAGCCAGCAAGCCGAAGCAGCTCGCCGCGAGGCTTGCTGACTCACTTTGATGAGTATGTGAGGTCATTGCATTTCCGCACTTGCCATCTAGGGCACGACTCCCTAGCCTCCGCGCTCATGTCTGAACAAAAATCCCCCGTCGATTGGGAACGCCTCGAAGCGAAGCCCGAATTCCGTGCTCTTCTCAGCAAAAAGGCGCGCTTCATCATCAGTGCCACGATCTTCTTCATGAGCTATTATTTGGCTCTGCCTATCCTCGTGGGTTATTTCCCTGAGCTGATGAAAAAGAAGGTCTGGGGTGAGGTGAACATCGCCTACGTCTTCGCGCTTTCTCAGTTCTTCATGGCTTGGATCATGGCCTTCGTTTACGTCCGCGCCGCGACTGGCTGGGACAAATCTGCCGCCAGTGTCATCAGCGATCAGCGCTGATCTAAACCTCGTCCTTCGTCATTTCTCTTCTTCCATGTCTATCTCACTCATCATGTTCCTCGGCTTCGTGGCCTTCACGTTGCTCATCACTTTCTGGGCTGCCAAGCGCAACACAGGTGCCAGTGCCTACTTCGCCGCTGGGCGCAATATCACAGGCTGGCAAAACGGTCTTGCCGTCGCGGGCGACTACATGAGCGCCGCTTCATTCCTGGGTATTTCAGGCATGATCTGCTTCTATGGTTACGACGGTTTCATGTACTCCGTCGGCTTCCTTGTCGCCTACATCACCGTGCTTCTCGTCGTCGCTGAGCCGCTCAGAAACGCAGGCAAGTACACCATGGCTGATCTTCTGGCTTACCGCCTGAAGCCACGCCCGGTGCGTGCCATGGCATCCCTCAGCACGCTGACCGTCTCGACCTTTTACATGATCGCTCAAATGGTCGGCGCAGGTGTCATCATCAAGCGTCTCATCGGACTCGACTTTGCTCCAGCCGTCATCGGCGTCGGCGTGCTCATGCTCGTCTATGTCGTCTTCGGCGGCATGTTGGCCACGACTTGGGTGCAGATCATCAAAGCCCTGCTGCTCATGGCGGGTGCTATCTTGCTGAGTTATCTCGTCCTTCAGTTTCACGACTTCAGCTTCACGAACTTCTTCAATGCCGTCTCACACGCTGACTATGCAGGCACCGCAGAGCCAAAGAACCTGCTCGAACCTGGCCTGAAATATGGCGTTGCCGTCGCTGGGCCATGGGGGCCGCTGGATCTCGTTTCGCTCGGCCTCGGTCTCGTGCTCGGCACCGCAGGCTTGCCACACATTTTGGTGCGTTTTTATACCGTGCCGGATGCCAAAACAGCACGCTCCAGTGTCGTCTGGGCCATGGCCATCATCGGCGTCTTCTACATCATGACCACCTTCTTCGGCTTCGGTGCTGCGACCATCCTGAAGAAAGCCCTCATCCTCACCGCTGATGGCAAACCCGACACCAACATGGTGGCTCCCATCCTCGCTCAGCAGCTCGGTGGTGAACTCTTCTTCGCCTTCATCAGCGCCGTCGCCTTTGCCACCATTCTTGCCGTAGTCGCGGGTTTAACCATGAGTGCTAGCGCCTCATTTGCGCATGATTTCTATTCCAACGTCATCCATCACGGCAAGGAGAATCGCCCCGGCCAAGAAGTGAAAGTGGCGCGCATCACCGCCTTTGTCGTTGGAGCCATTAGCATCGGCATCGCCATCTACCTCGGCCCCGGCGTGAACGCCGCCTTCCTCGTCGGGCTCGCCTTCGCCGTAGCCGCGAGTGCCAACCTGCCGGTCATCATTTTTAGCGTCTTCTGGAAGCGCTTCAACACCAGCGGAGCCGTGGCTGGACTCACCGTGGGACTTGCCTCCGCCATCATCCTCATTCTGCTCAGCCCGAATGGACTCTTCGGCAAAGCCGGTGCCATTTTCCCGCTGGAGAATCCCGGTATCGTCAGCATCCCGCTCGGCTTTCTCGCGGCCTATCTTGGCACCATCCTCACACCGCGTGATCTTGAAGCCGAAGCCAAGTTTGCTGAACTCACCGTCCGCGCCCACACCGGCCTCGGTGCAGAGAAAGCAACAGCTCATTGATCTGAGAATGGCTCTGACATGATCAAACTCCTCCTCTGCCTCACTCTACCGCTCTACTTGCTCGACCAATGGTCCAAGAATTGGGTCGTCGCGAACTTCGATCTGCATGGTCGCGAAGATGAAGTGATCAAGGGCACCTTCTGGCTGCATCACACCGCAAATACGGGCGTCGCCTTTGGCATGTTCAATGGCACGCAGTATGCCAACTACGCCTTTGGGGCGATCTCGCTCACGGCTTTAGCTTTCATCATCTGGATGTATCGCAGCGGGGCATTCCCTGGCTGGATGAGCAAGACCGCCGTGGCTCTGCTCATCTCGGGTATCTTTGGAAACCTCACTGACCGCGTGTTCCGTGCTCATGATGATGGCAAGCTCTTCGGCGGTGGTTTTCTCGATGGCTATGTCGTCGATTTCCTGCGCTTCGACTTCGGCTTCCCGCCCTTTAATCCCTGGCCGTCCTTCAATGTCGCTGACTCTTGTGTCGTCGTCGCCGCTATCCTTCTGGCGCTGGCTTCCTTTATGGAGCAACCGCCGAAGAAGACCGTGGCAAAAAACTGAAGCGGCTGTCATACATGCTTCAGGTCCGGGTCACTCACCGGGAAATGAATGGAGCGCGAAACTGCCGATCAACTCGAAACCCTGCACCCAGAAGCCTTTGGCTGGGCGCTTCACTGCTGCGGTGGCGACCACACGCGGGCGGAGGATGTGCTGCAAAATGCTTATCTCAAGCTGGCCTCAGATCGTCTGAAATTCGCCGCATCATCGAGCTTCAAGACTTGGTGGTTCGGCATCATCCGATTGACCGCGCACGAGGAATTCAGGCGGCTGCGCTATCGGGAATCTTTGCTCGGCAAGCTGCTGCTTCAACTCAGCGGAGACAGTCACGATCCACGCCCCTCGCCTTCAAGGCAGGTCGAATTGGACGAACAAACGATGCAGCTCCGAGCCTGTCTCTCTCAGTTGCCAGAACGACAGGCCGAGGTGCTGCATCTCGTCTTCTACCAAGACTTATCTTTGAGCGAGGCCGCCGCCATCATGAAAGTCAGTATCGGCTCCGTGCGCCAGCATTACGAACGCGGCAAAGCGCGGATGCGCAGCTTACTGCAACCCAACACCGATCATGAATCTTGAACCCGATCACGACTTACGCGCGCGCTTCACCGCTCAGCGCCGTGCCGATCAGGAGCACGCGCCTGCATGGAATCCGCGAGTGCTTCAGACCGCATCAAAAGCTCCCAGCTTTCGCCTGCCACGCTGGCTGCCGATCACCGCCGCTGCCTGCCTGCTGCTGAGTCTGACTCTACTTCAACGATCAGAAACGCCCGACCTCGTAGCAGCACTGCCTGTGCTGTTTGAAGCACCCACTGAACCGCTCTTTGCCAGTCTCGATAACACGTCAGCCAACCCCAGTGATTTCCTTTTGCCAACCTACCTCACCATCCAATTACCATGAAACTCATCCTCACCTCATTGCTTATTTTAACCACCCTGGCTCAGGCCGGACCTGAGGCGTGGTTCCAGCATGGACTCATCATGCCCGAGACCATCGCCACGCTGAAATCCGAACTCGAACTCACCGCCGATCAGGAGTCAAAAATGCAGGCAGTCGTCAGTGAAGCGCGTGCCACCGCTGAGCCTCTGGAGCAAGCCGTGAAAGAGCAGCAAAAAGCCTTTAACGACACTCTGCGTAATCGCGAGAAAAGTGCTGATGCCGCGAGTGCCGCACTTACCCATCTCCTGGAGTCCGAGGCTCCGGTGAAGCAACTGCAATTGCGCACGCTCATTCAGTTGCGCGACCTCATGACGCCCGAGCAGCAAAAGAAAGCCATGACTTTGGCCCTGCGAAAAAATGTCAATAATAGTGATCTCGAATCTCGCGTGAAGACCAAGGCGGAGAAGCTACGCGCGTCAGTCGATTCACTCGGAATCAAGGCCACACAAGCCATGACCGAGCGTGGTGGAGAGATCGAATCCATGATCCGTGGCGGTGAGTGGGTTCAGGCTGAGCAAGCACTCGATAAGCTCATCATCGAAAGCGGTGCCAATGATCCCGAGTCCACTGAAGCCCTGGATTTCAGTAAATACGAAACTGGCAATGTGGATCTCGAAGTCTTGAGGCAGCGTCTTGATGATGTGCAGGCCAATGCCCAATCAATCATCTCACTGCCGCTCATTCGTCAGTTCATCAAAGCTAAGGAAGCGCTGGAACAAGCCAAGAGTGCTCAGGATGCTGAGTTGGTTGGCCGCATCCTCACCTGGGGTGAAGGCAAACTCGCCAAACAGTAATTCCATGCGCTATCTGATACTCTCGATCTGCCTCGTTTCGGCAGCACATGCATTGACTCCTGCTGATGCTGAATCACGCCTGAAGATGGCCATGCAAATCGCCCGTGAGCGTAATGATCGTGCTCTCGTGTCTGAAGTTGAAAAGCTAGGTCGTCGCTTCAAAGAAGCTCTGCCCGCAGACGCTGAGGTGCAGATTGCAAAGCTAGAAATCAAGGTCGGCATCGATGCAGGCGGCTGGTCCATGGCTGGCCAGCCACTGGCTCATCCCACGCCGGAGATGATCGAGAAATACAAGCCGCTCGGCAAGCAACTCCAAGAGGCAATGCAGACCGATGATCCCGCTAAAGTGCGCGCCGTGACCGCAGAGATGCTCGTCGTGCTAGGTGATCAGGCCGGCGTGCCCGACGGACGGCGCATGGGAAAGAAGCCGAAAGGCACACAGCTCACCGAAGCTGCGGCGACAAAGCTTTTCCTTGATGCTCTGAAAAGCTTGGGCCGCCCACTGCGCTCGCTCACGGCTGGTGAGCCGCTGCCAGATCAGATGCTACGCCTCTACGGCTACGCGCTCCAGGCTTGCGCTGACATTCAGCCTTTTTTCGTGAAACATCAGCCAGACGCGCTGCCAGAGATCACCAAGCTCGCAGCAGGCTGTGCCAAAATCCTCACAACCCTACAGCAGCCAGAAGGCCATTTTCCTTTTCCAGATCTGCGCGGAAAAAACATCCGCTTTGGCGACATGATCACGCGCCAGCTCGATGCCGGTAAAGTTGAGGTCAAAGACGGCTGGCTCATCACCGCCGATCCTGATGGCGGATCACAGTTCGACACCAGCGTCTGCGGCATCGCCATGCTGCACGCGGGTGAGGTCTTCAAAAAGGAAGCCTGGATCGCCGCTGGCAAGCGCGCCGCCGAATGGGCGCTTCAGCAAAAATGCTGCGCCAACTTCAACTACAACGCCTTCTCCGTCTCACTGCTCGCCAATGCCTATCGTCTCACGCAGGACGAGCGCTTCCTCAAAAGCGCGCTGCACAAATTTCGCGTCGGAGTGGCTCCTGGACAGGCTCCGAATGGCCGCTGGATGGACGCCCACAATGCGCGCACCGTTTATCACATCATCATCCTGCGCTCGCTTGGTGATCTCGCCGCTGTGGTCAAAGATGAACGTGCTGAAGTCGATGCCGTCGCCAAGCCTGCGATCAAAGCGCTACTCGATGAATTTGAGGCCATGGGCATCACCGTCGAAGCACTTCCTGAGATGCTTGCCGTGTCAGCTTTGTATCCTGATGATGCACGTCTTAAGGCTGCCGTGTCACTGATGGCCAGCTCACTGATCGAGAAGTCCACGGATGGCATACAAGTCAAAATGGGCGCGCAGCCAAACCAGCTCGCCGTGGTGCCGCAGGTTTCGATTCCCTGACGACTTGCCACGGTGCCATCACGGTCTAGCCTGTGATTCATGGACACCTATCTCGCCTTCGTCACCCCAGTGCTCACCGTACTGTGGTCGCTGATTTGCCTGCGCATTTACACGATGATCTCTGTCGAAAATCCAGGTCAGCGGCGACTCATCGCCATCTGCGGAGCTGTGGGTGCCGCGCTGATTTATGTGTTGGCCTCGCATGTGGTCGCCATTCTCAAGGCACCCCTAGCCAGCGACGCTCCGCCTGCCGATGAGTCTCGAGTTCGAGTGCAGGCGAGACCGTGAATTCAGATCGACCTCGGCGGCGTGCCGTGCGGCATGAATTTGATGACCTTACCCGTTGGCACCTTCGCCCCCGTGGCGATCCATTCACGCAGCACCTGCACGTCAGTTTGACGAATCGCATGGCCTGTTGGTGGCATCGCGCCGGGGACTTCATCTGGGAAAGTCACTACTTGATAGATGCGGCTTAGCTCAGGCTTTCCTGGCACGATCCAGCCACCATGGCTGATGAGTTTCGCCAGTGCCTGAGAGTCATGAATTGATGGCATGGTGGAAAGCCGATTGTCGCCATGACAGTGGACGCAGTTGGTTTCCAGCACGGTCTGTACTTTAGCAAAGGCCGGGTCAATCGTTGCTGCCGAGTGATCGGGTGAGGCGCAGCAGGAGATGGCCAGACAAATGCCTGCGCCGAACCAAAGATGATTGTTCATGCGCTCACTGTCTCATTCACGGCATGATCGGCAAACGATAAAGGCTGTGCTTCACTTGCGCAGTTGAACGTCAGTTTTGATCATAGATCTGAGCGCTTCGGCTGAAAGCCCGCGCGTTGTGAGCTGTATAGGTCTCTGTGTATTTTTCAGCATCCAAATCCGTGATCTTTCGCGCGCTGCCCATCCTGGCCTTCGCTGTAGGAACACTCGTGGCGAAGGACGATGGGCCAAAGCCTGTGCCGTGGTCCTTTCGCCCGCTTCAGCGCATCGCAGCACCAGTGGTAAAGAACACGAGCTGGCCCAAGACTCGCATCGACCATTACATCCTCGCCAAAATGGAGGCGTCAGGAGTTCAACCGACTGAGCGCGCTGATGACCGGACGTTGAGTCGTCGCTTGGCCTTCGATCTGACCGGCCTGCCGCCCGAGAAATCTCAGATCTTAGATTTCAAATCTCAAATTGCCAGCCTCCTAGCCACACCGCACTACGGCGAGCGCTGGGCACGCCACTGGCTCGACCTCGCCCGCTACACAGACATCACTCCCGATTGGCTCGACTCCACCAAGTACGCCTATCTCTACCGAGACTGGATCGTGCAGGCGCTCAATGAGGACATGCCTTATGACCGCTTTATCATTCGGCAGCTTGCCACCGATTACTTGCCGGAGTGTGGCCCGCAGGATCTCGTTTCCATGGGCTTCCTCGGTCTAAGCCCTTCCTATTTTAAGGAACTGCAACTGCCACCCGAGATCATCAAGACCACCGTGGCTGATGAATGGGAGGAGCACGTCGATGCCATCGGTCGCACCTTTCTCGGACTCACCGTCGCCTGCGCTCGCTGCCATGATCACAAGTCGGACCCGATCACTGCGCAGGATTATTATGCGCTCGCTGGCGTGTTTGCTTCGGTGAAAATGTCTGAGCGGCCGATGATGAGTGAGGCAGTCTGGAAGCCTGTGGAAAAAGCCCGCGCCGAGGTGGCAGCGCTTCAAAAGCAGCTCGCCGAGTTGAAGAAGAAAAAGCCCAAGGATCTCGCCGAACAAACGAAGGCGATGGAGACCAAGATGACGTCGATCCAGACCAGTACTCCGCATTACAACATGCCGATGGCCAATGCCGTGGTCGATGCCGCGCTGCATGTGGTGGAGGCGGATAACAAAAAAGGCACGAAGCTCGATTTCAGAATGGGCGCGGCCCGCGATCTGGAACTCATGAAGCGCGGCAACCCCAACGACATGGGCGATTCCGTCCCCCGACGCTTCCTCTCCGCCTTTCCATCAAAGTCCGGCAAGCCTCGCCAATTCAACACCGGCAGCGGGCGCTTGGAGCTTGCCCATGCCATCGTCGAAGACGCTGCACCGCTCACCGCTCGCGTCATCGTGAACCGAATCTGGAAGCATCACTTCGGTCGCGGTTTGGTGGACACACCGAGCGAGTTTGGCAATCTCGGCGAAGCACCCACGCATCCCGAGTTGCTCGATGATCTCGCCGGTCGCTTCATCGAAAACAGCTGGTCGCTCAAGTGGCTGCATCGTGAAATATTGAACTCCGCCACCTGGCAGCAAAGCAGCGTCTCCCCCGGCAACGAACAGCGCGATCCCGAGAACAAACTGTATGCCCGCATGACGCGCCGTCGTCTCGACTGGGAATCCTGGCGTGATGCCATCCTCACAGCCACCAGCGAACTCGATCTCCGCTCCGGTGGCCCAGCCGCCGCGATCAGCGATGCCAAAAACCTCCGTCGCTCTCTTTACGGCGCGTCCGACCGTCAGGACATGGACCCCATGCTCCGCATCCACGACGTCCCCGATCCCGGCGCGCACAACCCCTGGCGCACCGAGACGATCACGCCCTTGCAGGGCCTCTTCGCCCTCAATTCACCTTTCATCCAGGCCCGTGCCGACGTGCTCGGCCCATGGGCCATGAGTCACAGCGTTGACGAAATCTATACGCGCCTGTTCCAGCGAAAACCCAGTGCCCACGAGACTGATGTGACGCGCGCCTTTGTCGCAGGTCGGGAAAAAGACGCCGCCGTGTGGTCGCAGTATGCCCAGGCCCTGCTGGCCTCGAACGAGATGCTGTTCGTGGATTGAACCAGACTGGCGTTCTGCTTTGTTGAGGCATTCGTCATCTGTTTGTTCGGCTACTCGGTAGTCGTAGCTTAAGTCCGTAGTCACCTTCCAGGCATTTCCACACCTGCAATCTATGCGCTTGCGCTGATGTTTGTTATCATCGCCACGTTTTGGCCGAGATGGCGTGGAATGGAGCCTCAAGCTTGATTGCTTCTAGTAGGCACGTTCATCGCATCACAAATTGTGCGCTGGACGGGGCTGATATGCCGCATCCCATCGTGTATGAATTTCAAGAGCCAGGTGCCGCTCACTAGGGCTTGATTTCGCGTGCTGTCATTTGGACATCGGTCACCGAAATGCTTATAGCAGCGAGTTAGTGTGGCTTGATGCGGGGATTTGATCTGAATGCCAAAAATTTGAAATCGGCGGGTAAACTCCCACTGGCTTCATGATTAAATCCGGCTTCTCTGCATTCATCATCATGCAATTCGTGCGACCATTCGCTTTTTTCATTCTTACCACCGCTTGTGTGGCCCAGACGCCTGCGACTGCGGAGGCCGAGTCAGAGCCGCAGATCGAGATCAGGAAAGCCATTCCGGTGGAGGAAATCGCGCCGGACATGACGGCACAGCCACTCACAAAGATCGTATTCACGAGCTGTAAAGTGCCCGCCCCAGTTATCGCGATCACTTTCGATGACGGCCCAAACCCTGATACCACAACTCGTCTGCTCGATATGCTGAAGGAACGAAATATCAAAGCCACCTTCTTCATGGTGGGGCGCTGCGTCATCACTTACCCGCAGATCGTCAAACGCATCGCTGATGAGGGGCATGAGGTAGCGAATCACAGTTGGTCGCATCCGCTACTTACGTCCCTTGGCACGACGAGCGTCGATTCGCAGTTGCAGCGCACCCATGATGCTATCGTGAAAGCCTGTGGCAAAGTGCCCTTGCTTTATCGTCCACCGTATGGAGAGGCCCGGCTTTCACAGCGCAAACGCATTCAGGAGACCTTTGGTTATCCGACGATCCTTTGGGATGTTGACCCGCTCGATTGGCAGCATCCGCGTTCATCCCAAAAAGTACACGACCGCATTTTATCTCAGACAAAATCTGGCTCGATCATCCTGTGCCACGACATCCACGAAACGACAGTCAATGCCATGCCGTCCACACTGGATGATCTCAAAGCACGTGGCTATCAATTCGCCACCGTCACGCAACTCATCCAACTGGAAGCTGAGTCCGCCAAGCCAAGTGTCCCGGTGCTTCTGCAACCTGCCGTTGTGCATCCGTCCGTCGACTCTGGCGCACCTACTTCGCTGAGTGTTCCTGCGGAAAGTAAACTGCAATAGTCGTTTGATCTTGAGGCGTCGTTTCATGCTCAAGCTGCCGTTGCCACTTAGCAAACATAGCCTAGCCTTGCAGCCCATGTTGAAAGTCCGCAAAGCTGTCATCCCTGCCGCCGGTTACGGCACTCGCTTCCTCCCCATTTCCAAGGCTGTGCCAAAAGAGATGTTGCCTCTGGTGGACAAGCCGGTCATTCAATATGTGGTGGAGGAGGCCGTGGCTTCTGGCATCACGGACATCCTTATCGTGATTAGCCGTAGCAAGCGTGCGATTGAGGAGCACTTTCATCCTGCCTTCGATTTGGAATCTGAGCTGGAAGCAAAGGGGCGTGATGAAGATCTCACGGCACTCCGCCAAATGCAGAGCATGGCGCGCATTCACTTTATTTGGCAACCGAAGATGGGCGGTCTGGGTGATGCGATCCTCTATGCTCGTGATCACGTGGGTAATGAACCCTTTGCCGTATTACTCGGTGACACGGTGGTGACGGCGACGGATGAATCACGGCCCGTGACGCGCCAGCTTGCCGATGTGGTGGAACTGCATGGAGGCTCAGCTGTAGCGCTGCAGGAGGTGCCATTGGAAAAAGTCAGCCGCTACGGCATTCTCGGTGGCGATGAGGTTTCATCTGGACTGATTCGTGCGACGCAATTTGTCGAGAAACCGAAACCCGAAGTCACGCCATCGCGGTTCGCTGTCAGCGCGCGCTATGTTTTATCCCCAAGCATCTTCGCTCATCTCGAAAAGACTCCAAAAGGAAAGGGCGGTGAGCTTCAACTCACTGATGCCATGGCCTCTCTCATGAAGGAAGAGGCGCTACATGGACTGCGCTTTGAAGGTCAACGTCAAGACATCGGAAATAAGCTCGATTTCATCAAAGCCAACTTGCACTTCGGGCTGCAACGCGATGACATCGGTCCGGCTCTACGTGAGTATGTGCAGCAGCTCGCACGCTAATCACGGAGCTTGTCGCCCGAATTTACGCTCCAGTTCATTGAGAGACATCTGAATCAAAGTCGGGCGTCCGTGAGGGCAGCAGTAGGGCATTTCGCAGGCAAAGAGATCTTCCAGCAACGCTTGGATCTCGGGTATCGAAAGCTTGTCATTCGCTTTCACTGAATGGCGACACACGGTGGTGGCGATCATATCCTCGCCAAGACGCAGTGATGAGCTTTTGGAGCTGAGACTTTGTAGTTCTTCAATGACCTGATCTAGCCAAGCGAGTGGATCATCTGTCTTCAAAAAAGTAGGCAGCGCCTCGATCTTGAAGGTGTTCGTTCCGAATGGCTCAGCTTCAATGCCGAGACGCGCTAACGAGTCGAGATGGCGCTTGAGGATATCACCATCACGAGGACTTGTTTGTAGCATCAGCGGCATCAAGAGGCGCTGGGAAGGCACGCCACCCTGCTCCATAGCTTTGCGCATCTTTTCAAAATTCACCCGCTCATGCGCTGCGTGCTGGTCCATGAGAACAAGCCCATCAGTATTCTCCATCAGCACATAAAGCCGATGCAGCACCCCAATGATGCGGAAGACTGGCATGGCAGGCTTTTCAGGAGCATTTACCGGAGTCTCCTCAGTGGACGGCTGCTGTGGCGGTTCTTTGCTCGTATGACTTAGTGTCTCAGGAAGTGAATGGAGCTGACTAGAACTGGCTACAGGTGCTGACAGATTGGAGGCTGTGACTGGGGCACTGCGAACAGGTGCTGGCAGAACAAATGATTGCTGCTGTTCGGGTTCGAAGCTTGGTGTGATGATTCGTGTGGGTGCTGAGCGCCCTTCCGGAAGTTTATTGGCATTTTCAAGCGCGTGCCTAACTGCTTTTGCGACTGCGTCACGCACAGCGAATCCATCATGAAAGCGCACCTCTTTCTTGGCCGGATGGACATTGATATCGAAGGCCTCTGCATTCATTTCAAGAAAGAGGAAGGTCACTGGATATTGCCCCTTCATCAAAGTGGTATGAAAGCCTTCACGAAGCCCATAATTGATAGGCTGGCTTTCGATCGGCCTACCATTCAGAAAGGTGATCTGTTGCTGCCTGCTCGAACGACTCAGCCCTGGTCCGCCGATGAATCCCCACACGCTGATGCCTTGCGACTTCATCCGTTCGACCTTTATCAGCCTATTGGCCAATTCATCACCCGCCAATCCACGAATCCGCTCCAGTGTTTCCTTCGTTTCCGGCAGATGGAAAGCGACGCCACCATCACGGATCAGAGTGAAAGATACATGGGGATTTGCAATCGCATGGGTGCGAAATTGCTGTTCGATGTGCGCATACTCGGTGGCTTCTGTGCGCAAGAATTTACGACGAGCAGGTACGTTGAAAAACAGAGATCGAACCTCAATGACCGTACCCACAGTTCCGCCATGATCTTTGACTCCAGAGAGCTTGCCGCCCATGATTTCAACCTCCGTCCCGCTCAGCGATTCCTGCTGTCGTGTGGCAAGTCGAAAACGGGACACACTAGCGATGCTAGGAAGTGCTTCACCACGAAACCCGAATGTCGCGATCGATGCTAAATCCTCCTTGGTCCGTATCTTGCTAGTAGCGTGGCGTTCAATGCACAATAAAGCATCCTCACGATCCATTCCGACTCCATCATCCGTGATGCGAATCATCGCAGTGCCGCCACGCTGCACTTCCACCGAAACATGGGTGGCCCCAGCATCCAGGCTATTTTCCATCAATTCACGGATCACAGCCGCTGGTCTCTCCACGACTTCCCCGGCTGCCACTTGGCTGGCGAGTGCGTCAGAGAGAATACGAATTTTCGACATGAGGTGTAATAAATGAAAGAGATGTGCGCGTAATCCTTGCATGTGATGTGCGCCTGTGAAAAGAGCGGTCATCACATTTTCACAAAACACCCTTCAATGATCTCTCTGACTGACAACGCCTCTATTCATCTCCAGCAACTGCTGCGGGAGAAAAATGCTGGTGCTGGCTATGGACTCCGAGTCTTGGTGGAGAAAGGTGGCTGTGCAGGCTGGCAGTACACCATGAAAATTGATCAGGCTTCGGCGGTTGACTCGGTGTTCACTCACGATGGAGTCTCTCTCATTGTAGATCCCGAGAGCCTAGAGTTTCTCGATCATAGCCAAATCGATTACGTTGAAGCTCTCAATGATTCCGGCTTTCGGGTAGAAAATCCAAATGCCGCTAGAAACTGTGGTTGTGGTACTTCATTCGAGCCTAAAGCGGCGTAAGTAGCTGATTCGCAATGAACTTTTTCGAGTTATTCACAGAAAATTCTTTCTTTTTCATTCTGAATCAGTAAATTTTAGAAACCTTTCCAATAATTTTAATAATCTTCTCACAATTGTTATGCATGTTCGATTCTTGAGCGATGGCAGCGAGTACCGCTCCTATGGCGGGGGTAATTTTTCCAAAAAAAAGGAAGGAAGCGGTGGTGTTTTTTGGTGGGCTATTCTGATTACCTTACTCATGGGAATGGCCACTTTCTGCTGGTTCTTTAGCATCATGGTTTTCGCTCACCCCGAGAAACCTTTTAACTACAAGATGTTGGCTAAGTTCCATAAATTGGAGCCGCTGCGTCCGTGGACGACCTTTACGGTGCCGAACGGTAAGAAGTTAAATGCGCGCGAACTGCTGACGGAATTCTTTCCTTATTCTGGTGAGCAAATGACGGTGAAAAATGATGTTCTCAAACGCTCATTCATCCGCAATTACAAGCATGAGCAGCCCATCTATATTCAGGGCAGTTATACAGTGCTAAGTTTGCGTATGCTGACCACTAAAGATGTTATCACCTCAGGTTGGGTCGTGCGTGCTCGTGCCACTGATTTGGAAGATGTTGATGTCGAGATCTTGCTGCCAGGTCTAACGATCAAGGATGAACCTTTCCGTGTTGGTGATACTATCTCAATGGACAACAATAAGCCACAAGTCACAGCATTGCATGTTCAGCGTATTGACGGCGACCGCATCTGTGTAACCACGATTCCATTGGCTTACAGCGGCTTCACCAAGACAGCGAGCGCGCTAAAAATGAATCCTCCCGACGCGTTAAATATGGATGCTTATTGGCCCGTCACGCGTGATACGGGTTCGGCTATGGCTGTGGAGGATGTCGGTTCTTCCACCACTGAAGTTAAGAAGGTAGCAGCACAAAATTGATCCGTTAAAGTCAATGGTGTTAACGAAAAACGCCGCAGTTTTCACTGCGGCGTTTTTGCTTATAAGATGAGGTGGTCTGAATCAGTTCGAACGGCCAAGATAACTGTTATCCTCAGTCTTCACCGTGATCTTGTCACCCGGTCCAATGAATAGAGGGACCTGAACGACAAGGCCCGTTTCAAGAGTGGCTGCTTTGTACACATTGTTGGCAGAATCACCCTTCACACCTTCAGGCGCTTCGGTGACTTTCATGACTACGGAAGGCGGTAGCTCGATGCCTACAACAACATCATCTGCAAATTGAACGGTGTACTTTTGACCTTCGATGAGATAGTTCTTTGCATCACTGATCTGACTTTCCATGAGCATCACGTCTTCGAATGTCTCGGGGTGCATGAAGTGGTAGCCATCTCCGTCCTTGTAGCTGTACTCATGAGGCTCACGGTTGAGGTTCACTGAGTCGAGAGACTCGTTGGAGGTCATCCGCAAGTTGTACACTTTTCCTGTACTCAGCGCCTTGACGGACATCTGAACAAAGGAAGCCATGCGCGGCGGAGTTTTGAGTTCGAATGCAGAAACGACGCACACTTCATTGTTATGACGAACGGCGTGGCCTTTGCGGAGGTTGATGACTGGAGTGGATGCCATAGAGCCGGGGTGTTTAGGCGTGTTTGAAGGGAAAGCAAGGAGACAAATCAGAGCCGATGGGCTGTGAAATCATCCGGCAAAAGCCACGGATGGAACGCCCTGGGCCCCGGGGCGACAGACGAAGAGTCGGCCAGCGAGTGACTCATCTAATCCGGGCTTAAGACCGGTGGTGACGTACAGGTCCCGTAGATCTGAGCCGCCAAAAGCGCAGGCTGTCGTCTCAACGCATGGGAAGTCGATCTGCTCAATGATTCGCAGTGTTGCTGGATCAAAACAAACGACTTTACCTCCATGGCAAAAGGCGATCCAAAGTCTGTCCTTGCTGTCGATGGTCATGCCATCCGGACTGCTGTCATCACTACTTGTATCCCAGAGGATTCGTTCATGGCTGATGGAGCTTGTGGCGTTGTCGAAGTCAAAGGCGCGCACTTTCTTACTTGGGGTATCAATATAGTACATCGTGCTGCCATCACGCGACCAAATGATGCCGTTGGAATTGGTGACGGGGCTGTACTTCTTCTCGATCCGCAGATCTGAGTGCAGGCAGTATAGCGCTGCATCGGGTCGTTTATTCAAACAGATGCTGCCCGCCCACATGCGACCTGCGGGGTCGCACTTGCCGTCGTTGAAGCGATTGTCAGGTAGATCAGCTTCGGGGTTTCCGAGTGGTGTGCTTGCGCCACTGATTTCGTCTAGGGCATGAAATCCAGTATCGCCTGCCCAGACGAGTCCGCCCTTAGCACGCGGCACTACTGTACCGACTCGCTGGCCCACATTCCAGATTTTTTCAGCTTGAGTGGCTGGATCAAAAGCCATAATCAAATGGGATTCGATATCCACATAGAACAGACGATTTTGATGCCAGATAGGTCCTTCACCCCAGACTGAGATGTGAGGGCCGACGGGTTCGATTGAGGTCATTTTGGCTATTGGATCAAACCTAGTGCGTGGTCAAGGGGGCGGGCTGACTATTGAGTGGCGACCATCGTGCTGAGCAATTTGCGCTCATTCTCTGTGATGCGATCGCCGGGCAATTCTAAAAGCAAGCTGGCGCACTGTCTGACTTCGAGTTCATTGGGCGAGCCAGAATAAAGACATATATCAAATAAAGAAACGAGCTCAGATACGGGTAACCTACGCAGAGCAAATTTTGTTGCTGCGAGACGCATGTCAGCTTGATTGGGAGGATCAAGGATGAGCAGGTGGAGCAGGTTTTGATGGATTGGGCTGCCGGAAGGGGCAACGGATGAGCGCCCCTGCATGATACTGTCATTTTCTCGCAGAGAACTGCCTTTGACTAGACTATGAAGGCGTTTCACTTCTGGATGCTCTGCCGCAAAAGTTAAGCGTTCCTTTTCGCGGATGATTTCTTTTGCTTGTGGCTGTTTTGCCGACCGAATGGTGGTAACCGTTTCAATATTTGGTGCTATTGAGACTGGATTATGCATAGCAATAGCAGATGCCGGTCTTGATTCAGACTTCGCCACTGCTTTTGGTAACGAGGTGGAAATAGCCGATTCAGTTGTCATCTTTAGAACAGCTCTGAGTTCGCGCAGGGAATCCCGGATTGGCGGTGCTTGGAACTCGTTCTCGACTGATGTATCCTTGGTGGGCAATGCTGAGTCTTGAACTGGGTGAAAACTGGATAACTCTGCAAATGTTGTTGAGTCGGTATTGAGCAGTGAGCCATACGCGAACCAAACTGCGCAGGCCATTCCAAAAACGCCTAGCAGTAGCCCAAGTGCAAAAATTCCTGCCCTGTGAGTTGCGGGTCTGTTTTTTTCAGTCTGCTGCTGCATGGGGACATCATTGCTTGCTGTGTTCATGATGTGTGGTTGCTGTTCAAGCCAGAGATCCCACCAACTCCTTGGAACAGCTTTCTGAATAAGTTTTAGTTCGCTGCCATCTCGTGGCAGTACGTGATATAATTGTTTCAAGGCTAAGCGTGCATCGGGGGAATCCCAGTCCCAGTCGCTATTGGGATCTCTCAATCGCCTGTTCCAAAAGACACGCTCATCAGTTGATGTTTTCTCCAGCCGGCTACCCACTTCCACCCATTGCTGAGCTTCATGAACTAGCGCCAAGTCAGCGTTACTCACGAGTTGTGGACTAGATTTCTTTAGCAGACGCTGGGCAGTCTGTGGTCGTAAAACACCGAGTAGGCCAGCCAGCAGTGACATGATCCGCATGGACTCGTGAGTGATCTCTGAAGCTTCTTCATTGAGCAGGGCTTCGCCCAGTGTTTTGAGTTTGTGTGTCTCCCCCTGCCTGACCCACTGGTTGACGACGAGTTTCGTCAAAAGTGAGCACTGCTGCCGCAATTCAATGACTAGGTGCTCAGATTGAATGAGTCCGGAGAGCCATAAACCATTGTCATCAAAGGTATCGATAAGTGATGCGCTAGCACTACGGGCGACTTCAGGATTTGAGTAGGACTGATCGAAAAACTGCGTCATGCTGACTTCCGTACTTTCCAGCTCAGGTGAGGTCTCAGCTTCTGTCGATTCCGGTGTCTCAATTACGATGGAAGGTCGATGATCATCCTCCATTAAAGTGGCCGATTCAGGCTGTGAATCATCAATGGTTTCCGTGGCGTCAGAGTCGCTGGTGGATAGAAGTGTCGTCAATTCGCTCATCGTTGTTTATTCCATCTCATCTTGTCATAAGAGCAAGCACGAACCTTGCCTGAATCTCTTCCGCGCTTACTTTGTCACATGCTTCCTTGGCTTCATAACGAATCCTTTCCACTGTATCTCGCCCCGATGGCTGGCGTGACGGATGTGGTTTTTCGTGCCCTATGCAAGGAACTTGGAGCCGATGTCATGGTCACTGAGTTTGTTTCTGCTGAGGGAATCCTCCAGCGTGATGACCGCACTCGCCACTACACAGAATTTGATGACGTGCAGCATCCGATCGGTGTGCAGCTTTTTGGGGCCGATGGCGAGCGAATGGGGGAAGCCGCGCGGAAGATCATCGACTGGAAGCAGCCTGACTTCATTGATATTAATTTTGGCTGCCCAGTGAACAAAGTTGTTTCTAAAAATGGCGGCTCTTCGCTGCTTAAAAACTGCCCACTACTCGCTGACGTGGCTCGTGGTGTAGTTCAGTCCGTCCCCATCCCGGTCACCGCAAAAATGCGTATCGGCTGGGATGCACAGACCATCAATGCCGTCGAAGTCGCTAAGCTGCTTGAAGACTGCGGCGTCCAGGCTATCACCGTCCACGGACGCACCCGCGCTCAGGGCTACAGTGGTCTCGCTGATTGGGAGGTCATCGCGCAGGTAGCGGATGCCGTTAAGATCCCAGTCATTGGCAATGGTGACATCTCCAGCGGCACTGATGTCGAGGTCCGTCGCGCTCAGACCAATGTTCGCGGTATCATGATTGGCCGTGCAGCAATGGCGAATCCCTGGGTGTTTCAGGAAGCAAAGCATTACCTGAAAACCGGCACTCATGCCACGCCAGCAACCATCGAGCAACGATTTGGCCTCATGCGCCGTCATTGTGAGTTGGCTATTTCTCGCAGCACGCGCGGCAGCGAATTCGAAGTGATACGTTCCATGCGCAGCCGCCTCATGAGCTACACCCGGTGCATCCCCGGCGGCAAATACCTGCGTGGCAAATTCAGCCACATTGCTAGCTTGATGGAGCTTGATGACATCCTCGCCGACTACCTCGCTCAGCGGGAATCACTCGGCACGAAGCTGGATGAGCCAGATGAGATTCCAGTCGAGATCGAGTGATTTCAATAGCGCGTGATCGACTCGTGCAGATTCAGCACGACACGACATAGACTGGTCCAGGCGGCAAGCTCCACTGCATTGCCTTTGGGCGCAGGGCGCAGCCCAGTGGCCAGCAGCTTTGTGGCCTCGTCAGGCGTTGCTTGGAAGGCCTGACGCTGGGACTTGAGAAAATTCAACAGGCTCTGTTTTTCCTGAGCTTTAGGCAGCCGTGCAAGAGAGCGGAGGTAAAGGGTATCCAGTCGTGAATCATCGCTGCCAGTCAGACGTTCAGCCATGCTGCGCGCAGCTTCGACAAAGGTAGGGTCATTGAGCAGCGTGAGAGCTTGTTGCGGTGTGTTGGAGACATTTCGGCTGCAGGCAGATTCGTCACGAGCAGGGGCGTCGAAATTAGCGAGCATGGGGTGCAGAAAGGTACGCTGCCAGTGCATATAGACTCCGCGCCGCCATTGCCGCTCGTCGATGTCGGCAATGTAGTCGCGGCTCGGAAACTGTAGGTTCTCGTAATAGTTCGCTGGCTGGTAGGGCTTGGCACTCGGCCCACCGATATCATCGAGATTGAGGATGCCTGAGGCAAAGAGAGCGTTGTCGCGCACGAACTCGGCATCAAGTCGGCGAGGGTTCTGAAAAGCGAGCAGACGATTGTTGGGGTCGATCTCCTTGAGTTCGGGGCGTGCTTTACTGTCCTGAATATAAGTCTGGCTGGTGACGATGAGCTTCATCATATGCTGGATGTCCCAGCCACTGTCGCGGAACTCGCAGGCGAGCCAATCGAGCAACTCTGGGTGGCTCGGCGTTTCACCCTGTGCGCCGAGATCGTCGGTGGCGGCAGATAGTCCGTTGCCAAAGAACTGCTTCCAGAGGCGGTTCATGAAAGCACGCGGCGTCAGTGGGTTGTCAGTAGAACATAACCACTTCGCGAGGTCGA
>CAZOVY010000038.1:0-49025 GCA_964583255.1 uncultured Prosthecobacter sp. | reverse complement strand
AGCTTTCAGCCACGGGATCGAGCAAGTTGCGCTCAGGTCCGATGGTGGTGACGGAAGAAGTGACGATCTCTTCGCGGATACAGTCGATCGGCGGGTTGGTGACCTGCGCGAAGAGCTGCTTGAAGTAATCGTAAAGCAGCTTCGATTTGTTCGAGAGAACTGCGAGCGGGATGTCGGTGCCCATGGAGCCGGTGGCTTCCACGCCATCCTTCGCCATTGGGACCAAAATTTTCCGTTGGTCTTCAAAGGTGTAACCAAAAGCTGTCTGACGATGCACCAGCGTTTCGAGATCGGACTGCGGCACTTCACCCGCATCGGCGATGTCGGCGAGCTTGATGAGATTGTCGGCGAGCCAGGTGCTGTAGGGCTTCTCAGTGGCGATCTTGGCTTTGATCTCTTCATCCGGCACGATGCGACCTTCCTTCATGTCCACGATGAACATGCGGCCTGGCTGCAAGCGGCCTTTGTAGGCCACGCGCTCTGGCTCGATCGGCAGCACACCTGCTTCCGAGGCCATGATGACAAGGTCGTCCTTCGTCACATAATAACGCGACGGACGCAGGCCATTGCGGTCCAGCGTAGCTCCCATCATCGTGCCATCCGTGAAGGCGACCGATGCTGGGCCGTCCCACGGCTCCATGAGGCAGGAGTGGTATTCATAGAACGCCTTCTTCTCGGCACTCATCGACTCATGGCCACTCCACGGCTCAGGAATCATCATCATCATCGCGTGTGGCAACGAGCGACCACCCATGACGAGAAGTTCGAAGACGTTGTCGAACATCGCTGAGTCCGAGCCGTTCGTGTTCACGATGGGCAGGATCTTCTTGATGTCGTCTCCGAACAGCGCACTCTCCAGCATCGGCTGGCGGGCGTTCATCCAGTTGATGTTGCCACGCAGCGTGTTGATTTCGCCATTATGGGCGATGTAGCGGTAGGGATGCGAGCGCTCCCAGCTCGGGAAGGTATTCGTCGAGAAACGGGAATGCACTAGCGCCAGCGCGGACTCCATGTCCGGGTCCTGGAGGTCGAGGAAATACTGACCCACCTGCACCGGCATGAGCATGCCTTTATAGATCATGGTGCGGCAGCTCATGCTGGGGCAATACCAGAAATTATCGAGACCCGCCGTGCGGATGGCCGAGTAGCTGCGCTTGCGGATCACATAAAGCTTCCGCTCAAAGGTCTGCTCGTCCTGGGCATTTGCACCGCGAGCGACGAAAGCCATGCGCATGAACGGCTCGCTGGCCTTCGCCGTCTTGCCGATCATCGAGTTATCCACTGGCACATCACGCCAGCCGAGGACCGTTTGGCCTTCTTCCGCCACGATCTTTTCAAAGACCGCCGCACTCGCTGCGCGTTCTTTCGCATCAGGTGAGGAGTAGCACATCGCCACGCCATACTGGCCTGCTTCAGGAAGGTCTATCTTCTGTGCCGACGCGACTTTCTTCAAAAAGCCATGTGGCATCTGCATCAATATCCCCGCGCCGTCTCCGGTGTTCGTTTCACAGCCGCAGGCACCACGATGATCGAGATTGACCAAGATGGTCAGAGCGTCGGAGACGATCTTGTGAGATTTTTTCCCCTTCATATGACACACGAACCCGACGCCACAGGCATCGTGTTCGAACTGCGGATCATAGAGGCCTTGTTTTGCTGGGAGTCCGGGATTGATCATTGTGGTACAAAAGGGGCGCGCATTTAGCGGGGGGTAGGGGAATAAATCAAGCGCAGGTATGGTGCCAGTTTGACATTATTTCCCTGACCCAGTTTTGGGGCTGGCACCCCAGAACTGGTGGCCCACGGCTCCAAAAAGAAGCCGTGGACTCTTATTACGAGCCAAGCTTGCCCGTTGGCCTTCGGCATTCTCCGAAAACCTACACTTCAACGTGATGAGGTATCAAAGGCTCCGGCATTGGCCAAAAACATCTCCCAGTCGCGCACATGATGAGTGTTCCGAATGAGCTGGGTCACAGGGATCTCACGCGGCGCTGATGGACGACGCAGCAGTTTCAGACCAGCCTCATCAGGCAGCTTGCAGCCCTTTTTGCTGTTCACCTTTTTGTCAGCGAGCACGCAGTTATCCCAGGTACTTTTACCGCCACGGGAGACGGGCACGATGTGGTCGATGTTTCCCTCGTTCGGCTTGAGCTTGCGACCCGTATATTGGCAGACACCGCCATCGCGTTCCCAGATCGCTTTGGCACAGAACTTCGGACGGCGCTTTGGCACACGATCAAAACGAGCCAGCACGAGGACAGTAGGCACACGGACGGGGCCATGCACGGTGCCGATGGAGTTGTCTCCTTCATTGACGGGCAGCTTCATCCAGTCCTCCCAGCGCACGGGCGACATGTCATCGTCCTTGGAAATATTCAGGGCGGTTGCGTTGCCTGCGGCCATCATGCTGAAAGCCTCCGCAGGGGTTTTGACGGCAATGGCCTGCCAATTTCGGTTGAGCACCAAAACAGTCGATTTGTTCAGAACGTCACTCATAGATTTAGCCTTTGAGAAAGGGGTTGAAGCAGCACAGCACGATGGGGGTCGGCAGCGGTGTTCGCTCTGGGACGATGAGGCTAGGCGGCATCGTTGGTTTGCCAAGTGGCAAGTTTGTCATAAAAAATGGGTGTTGTTTTTGTAGTCGGCCT
Organism: uncultured Prosthecobacter sp.; assembly: GCA_964583255.1. Lineage (GTDB taxonomy): Bacteria > Verrucomicrobiota > Verrucomicrobiia > Verrucomicrobiales > Verrucomicrobiaceae > Prosthecobacter. Next base: position 46,377 of record CAZOVY010000038.1, on the reverse strand, counting down.
TCAGTCCTCTGCCGGTCCCTCGGGGCACATCTTCACGATGCGCGGCTGGAACTGGCCGAGGACGTCCACGAGGTCGGTCTGAGCGGCCATGACGCTGTGGATGTCTTTATAGACGCCGGGCACCTCATCGATGCCGGCGCTGAGGAGTTCGACGCCAGCGGCGGCGAGCTGCTTTTTCACGCCGCCCCAGGTGAAGCTCTGCTTGGCTACGGAGCGGCTCATGACGCGACCGGCACCGTGGGAGGCGCTGGAAAGCGAGGATGCTTTGCCTTTGCCACGCACGAGGTAGCCGGGCGTGGCCATGGAGCCGGGGATGACGCCGAGTACGCCTTCACCAGCTGGTGTGGCACCTTTGCGATGCACGATGACCTCGCGTTCGGTGCCGTCGATGAGATGCGTTTCCTTCCAGGCGAAGTTGTGATGGTTCTCGATGTCGAGCATGACATGAGCGCCGACTTTCTTCGCGATGTACTTATGGATGAGCGCATGATTCGCAGCGGCGTAGCGGCCCATGAGGTTCATGGCGGCCCAGTATTCCTGACCTGCCTCTTCCTCAAAGGTCAGCCACGCGAGGTGCTTCATTTCCTTTGGCAGATTGTAACGGCGATCCATGGCAATGCGGCTGTAGTGCTGACAAACCTGCGCTCCCGTGCCGCGAGAGCCGCTGTGGCTCAGCAGCGCGAGGTAATCGCCCGGTGGCACGTCAAAGCCGGATTCCTTCAGCGCGGCGGACTGCTCCGCATTCACGTCCATGGCCCCGAACTCGACAAAGTGGTTCCCCGAGCCGCTCGTACCGAGCTGCGCCCAGGCTTTGTCCTTGAAGCGTCGCGTGATCGGTGAAACGGCCCAGTCCTCGTCCATCACGTCATGATGTCGCTTGTCCTTGAAGGCACCGCCCATGCCGAAGTTCGTCTCGCTTTCCAGGATGTTCGCCAAACGGTCCTTCTGACCCGCGATGGTGCCCGCCTTGCGATCATACACGCTCAGTCGCATGCGACACGCGATGTCCACGCCGACCGCATAAGGGATCACGCAGCCCTCCGTGGCCAACACGCCACCAATCGGCAGCCCATAGCCCACATGCGCATCCGGCATGAGCGCTCCCGCGACTGCCACCGGCAGCGCACAAGCGTTCGCCATCTGCTGCACCGCAGCCGCATCGAGGCCGGAGCCCCACTGCGCCCAAGGTGCCAGCGCATCCCGCTGCTTGTAAGCTGGCGCATACAGATCCCGCGCAAAGCCTTCACGCAGCGGATCTCCAAGAAACGCCTCAGGCTTCGCAACGACCGCGCCCAGCTCCTCTTCGAGCCGCGCTGCATCACCACCCTGCGCCATGAACTTCGCGATGAAGTCCATGCCAGACTGGATCGCCGCGCCCTTCGGCACGCCGAGTTGGATGAGGTCATTGGGTTTCATTGAGGTGAGGATGGAGGGTTGGAGAGATGGAGAAAGTTAGTGATCGAGAAGCGGATGATGGGAAATGGGCACGAGGGACCCGGTGGCGGTGTTCGTTCTTTGGGAAGGAGATAGGTGGTAATTTTGGAACCCAGTGTTGCATTCAACCCTTGCTGTGGGCACGACAAAGCTTTCATTTGGTGTGTGAACACCATCCCCTTGCGAATCGTTCCGTATTCCAGCGAACTCAAAGATCGACTTTTTGGCCCACGTCCAATCATGGCATTCCATTCAAATTGTCGAACGGTCTTTGCGATAGATCTTGGAACTGGGCATCTACTATATTTCGCTTTAACCGACGACTTCGAATTTATTCTGGATCATCGAGACGAGATCCTTTTTTCTGACGGTAAGAACGTCATCGTTGAAGAGATTCCGGCCGACACAAGCTTCGATGATGAAACACAATTTCACTCTGTCGCTGGGCTTAAACGCCTGAAGGAATGTAAGGACACTATAGAAGACGACTTTCATAAGTTTGGAGGTGCTTCTCTTTGGCTTACAGAGAATCCTAAGCCTGGGTTTTCCCTTGCGGCGCAGCTAGCTTTTCCGAATCATCTAGATCTACTCTTGAGTCTAGATTGGCCGACTGGCGAATATACCGTTGAGATTCTATATCACACCTCCAAGAAGGCTTACTGTGTTGTTTGGAGAATGCACGCATGATCCCCCGAAGGTCATCTCACATGCTACCATTGAGAAACGCGTTGGTTTGAATCAATCGAGGAAGGCCAGGTTGCGTCGAGAGTGAGCGAGATGCTCCTCATTCATGAGCACATGGCACCAGTCGTGTAGCACGATGGTTTCGTGGTCAGGATGACGCACGGCTCCACTGGCAAACACGCCGGTATTCCGGTGCGGAGATTTTTAACCGCTGATTGGACGCTGATTGGACGCTGATTCAGAATTCCCTCATCAGCGTTCCATTAGCGTCATGTTTGCGGTTTGAATGGATTCGCAACAGAAGTGACTTTGAAAAGGATAACAGCGCCACGGCGGTGATATGAAGTCACCGCGATGGCGCTGCCTCCAGCGGCGGAATGAATCCGCCAGCGCATAGTGTCGCGAATTGGACACGGTCATGCACGGGTGCTGTCGCTGGAGTTAAAATGGTCGCCCGTGAAGGAGCTGCCCCCTCGATTTCTGGGTGTAGGCCGGACGTGATACTGTTTCACCAACGGGCGGCGTAGATTCGATTGGCAATCGAATTGGTTTGGGAACGGGGAACTTCGAGTGCCACTCGAAGCTACGCTCAAATGGTCGATCCACAGGGACATGCACCCTGCTATGCCGGTTAAAAGCCGGCTGCTTCGCTATCTAAGCTTTGGATCGTTTGAAAAAGGGTGCTCATGGCAGGAGTCGCACCTGCACTGCCGACGCTCTCGACGTCGTGCCTCTGCTGTTGGGCTACATGAGCGTGGAATAGATTTGGCGACCCCAGCGGGATTTGAACCCAGCATTGTCCGCTTGAAAGGCGGGTGTCCTCACCGTTTAGACGATGGGGTCATAAAATTGGAGCGCGAGTATGGCGAAGCCTACTCGCCAATTCGGAGATGATCATCGTTGCCGCTAGCGATCCCAAAAGGCGAGTGGTCTGACGACACACTCGCGCTCCGTATGAAAATGGCGGAACGCCGAGGACATGCTCCCCATGCCGCGCAGAGGTGGCACGATCTCGTTAGCAACGAGTCCCGGCACGCTGGTCCGGTTGACGTTCCAATAGTAGAACGAACTTCCTAGTTCGTTAGGCCACAAGCTTGGAAGCTCATGCTACATTGATTGGCACTCCCGGAAGGACTTTCGCCTCCAGCCTCCGCGTTCGAAGCGCGGCGCTCTATACTTTGAGCTACGGGAGCATTGAAATGGTGCCTGCGATGAGAGTTGCACTCATACTTGTCCGGTTTTGAATCGGATGTCTCTGCTGTTGGACTACACAGGCTTTAAAGATGAGTGCTCCCGGTGAGACTCGCACTCACACTGACGCCGAGTTTAAATCGGCGGCCTCTGCTTTGGGCTACGGGAGCGTGAAAGGGTGCCCACGACAGGAATTGCACCTGCACTCGACCGCTTCTGAGACGGTTGTCTCTGCTGTTGGACTACATGGGCATGAAACTGGCAGCCTCGGGTGGATTTGCGGCTCCTGCCGCTGTGCATCTTCTGCTCCGCACCTCATGATTTCGCGCTGGCGCGCTTTGGCGCTGCACCACCAACCCTGTGCTTCAAAGGCACATGCTCTGCTGGTTGAGCTACGAGGCTGTGTTTTGGATTGGTCGGTCCGGCTGAATTCGCACCAGCATCTTCCGGGTTATGAGCCCGACGCTCTGACTGTTAAGCTACAGACCAAATTGGTCGGATACCCCGGTGCTGCCCCGGGCCTGTCTTGGTCCCAAACCAAGCGAGTTCGCTGGCTCTCTCGTATCCGATGAAACTGGACGTGCGCCCCGGACTCGCACCGGGTAAAGTGGACTTGCGAACCACTGGCTCGACGACTTCGCCGTGCGCACGAAAATGTTGATGGTTCCCACAGCCGGATTCGCACCGGCACTGCCTCATTCACAACGAGGAATGCTACTGTTACAATATGCAGGGTCTTTGAAATGGAGCCTCCGGTGGGATTCGCACCCACATGGACCTGTTTACAAGACAGGTGCCTTTCTATGTCGGCCACAGAGGAGTCTTTGACGAAAGGGTGCTCCCGCGAGGACTTGCACCTCGAGCCTCCACTTCCGCAAAGTGGCGTGCATGATCTCTTACACTTCGGGAGCTTGTGAATTGGTGCGGCATGTCGGTGCTGCCCCGACGAGTCGAGTTTGGAAGACTCGCATGTACCTGTTACATCAATGCCGCAATGAAATGGTCGCTGGAGTTGGTAGCGCGCCAACCTCTGCGGATTTTCAACCCGCCGCTCATCTGTCTGAGCCATCCAGCGATATATATAAAATGGTCCCTCGGCGTGGTGACGCTCCACGGTCGCTCGCTTATCGGGCGAGTGCTCTGCTGTTGAGCTACAGAGGGATGAAATTGGCGGAGCACCAGAGAATCACACTCTGGACGCCTTGTGGGCGCAGCGGTTTTCAGGACCGTTTCCTCGTCTATGCCGGACGTGCTCCGTCTTTGAAACTGGTACCCACACCAGGATTCGAACCTGGAACCTCCACCGTTAGAAGCGGCGCGTGCAGACTCTCCGTTACACCTTGTGGGCTTTTGAAAACTGGCTCCTCGGGATGGATTCGCACCATCACAGCCGCTTTAACAGAGCGGCATCCTACTGTTAGATTACCGAGGATTCTAAACTGGTGGACTCGGACGGTAACGCTCCGTCGCCTGCTGTGTGCAAAACAGCCGTGCTGCCTACTATCACTACGAGCCCTTTGAAACTGGCGGTCCGTGCGGGCTTTGCTCCCGCGACCCTCCGCTCGACAAGCGGGCACTCTGACTGGCTGAGCTAACGGACCTTTGACATTTAGTTGCAGGGATTGGAGTTGCACCAATCAAGCGCGGCTTATGAGACCGGGCAGAGCACTGGCTCTCCCTGCGATTTAGAAAATGGTCATGGAGCGCGTGAGGTATGCAGCCTACCTGCCTAGATGTCTGGCGAAGTGATCCTCTGCTGCACACGGCCACGCACACGCGCTCCATGAGATTGTTTGGCACGGCGGGTGGGTATCGCGCCCACATCTGCGGGTTTTGGAAACCCGTGCATTGCTTGTCTGCCACCGCCGTTTTTTTGGAATGGCCGCAGAAACACACACTTATAAGAGCGTGCTTTTGCGGCCATTCATAGCGTGACGCTGATGACTGAAAAGTCGGCGTCACGCATGAATAGAACGAACACCGCTGCCACGCACGGGATGAAGGGTCACTTCACCTCTGGCGTCGCACCCGCAGGGTATTTCACGGCGGATGTTTCGGTGTTTATGGCACACCTCCTGGGAAGCCGTTTCGTGATGTCTTGAAATGGGCGCGATTCTTGGTTTTCCGGAATTTTGTGCTTAGGAATACTTACGCGCTTTAAAAGGTGCAAACTTGACATTGGAGGAGAGGTGGGCACAGTGGTTCACACCGCGCTCGTGCAGGCAATCAGCGACTCATCCTCGAGTCTGTCGGGTCGGCCCTCGCTCCGGCGTCCGTTACAGCGGACGCCGGAGTTTTTTTGTGGGCTCCCCGCCGCAGCGGCAGGGATTGAGCATGTGGTTTTAGGTCATGGGGTGATGGGTCGTTTGAAGCGTTGTGAGTTGAGTCAGGCAGTAGGAAAAGAAAAAGCCCTGCTGCCTTGAAGAGGGCGAGCAGGGCTAAAATGCCTGGGTTTGATGAAAACCTGCGGTCTAGCCGCGCTGCTCGTTGTCCTCCGATGTGGGTTTAAACCAACCCATCCCTTGATGATCGAAAGCCATAATGCCCAATCCTAACCGGACAGCACAACTCTCGACTCTACGCTCTGAGAGCGTCGGGCGAGGATTGGATGCTATGGATAGGCGGATCATGGAAATTGGTGAATGGGGTGAGGTGGTTATGATGCCATAGGCTTTAAATGCGTCAACTAAAAATACGAATATTTTTTATTTCGCTGTGACGCATTTTAACTTTTGGCTCCTAGGCTGACTAATGCCTATGGAAATGCCTTCTCCAGCGCTTCCACATTGGCCTTCATCACGGATAAAAAATCTCCGACTTCGGGGACGTTCCCGCATGGATCGAGGACCAGACTTTTCACGCCTAGCGCTTCCAGTTTTGCCACACTCTCCTTCGCGGGTTCGCCTTCCCAAATCATCCATTTGGCTGGGTGTTTGGATAACAATTCTTTGAGTCCTTCCAGCGCCTTTTCGTTCGGCACCACCTCAGGTTCCCAGAGCACGGACTGGAGATTGATGCCATAGCGACGAGCCCAGTAGTGATACACGGGATGCGATGCGACAAGCGGCGCATTGGCCAGACGCTTGCCAACGGCTAACAAACGTTGGTCTAAAGCCTCCATCTCCTTCTTCAAGGATGCGAGATTGGTTTGCAGTGTTGCCTTTGCGCTAGTTTCCAAAACACCCTCAAGTACGCTTGCCACTGCCTGGGCTTGCTGAATGCCCTGCTGGAGATCAATCCAAGTGGTAAACGCGGTGCCGCTGTGACTGTGCTCGCCTCCCGGCCCGTGACTGTGAGTGCTGTCCGCTTTGATTTCAATGTACTGCGCTTTGAACCCTGCGGAAGTGTCCACGAGCTTCGATTGCGGCAGCGTCACTTTCTCCGCCCATTTGGAATAGGTCGCGCCATTCATTAAAATCAGATCGGCACTCTGAAACCCAGTCACAGCAGCGTCATCGGGCTGCCAGAAGGCGGGATCTTCATCACCAGGCGCAGGGAACTTCACGTCGATAGCATCTCCGCCCAAGCGTTCGGCGAAGTACTTCAGCGGGTAGTTGGCGACATAGACCAGGGGTTTGCCACTCTTCACCGCAGTGCTGGATGAGGGCGTGACATAGGCTGGCTTACAGGCGCTAAGAATTAAAAACGGCAAAAGTAGAAGGCGTTTCATGGCGGCAAAGAATACGCATCCTGCATGGATGTGTTCCACATATATATCTTGGCGAATGCCGTTTCGGCGTTCCATAATCAGGCATGTCCCCCGCCATGCTTATCGATGCTGTCGTCCTACTCGCCTACTTTGGCCTGATCCTTTGGATCGGCCTATCCCAGCGCAGCAAAAGCGGATCGATGGAAGGCTTCGCGCTAGGAGATCGGCAGATCGCTTGGTGGGCGGTGCTGGCTTCAATCCTAGCGGCGGAGATCAGCGCGGGCACATTCTTTGGTGCGCCGGGGGAAGGCTATGCGCTGCGCAATTTCACGTATGTTCAACTGATGCTTGGCTATCTGTTAGCACGCATAGTGGTCAGTGCGGTGTTCATCCCCGCCTACTACCGACATGGGGTCGTCAGCATTTATGAGTTTCTCGGCACCCGCTTTGGACCGGTAACGCATCGGCTTTCATCAGGTGTATTTCTAGTCACGCGGTTGCTGGCCAGTGGCACGCGACTCTGGGTGCCGACGATGATCCTGGTCATCATCTGGCACCTGCAAAATCCTGGTCAAAGCATCGCCCCCGCCACTGAGTTTTGGATCACGGCTGTGGCCTTGATAGCGGTCACGATGCTGACGGCCGTTTATACGACTCTCGGCGGCATCCGTGCTGTGATCTGGACAGACGTGCTGCAAATCATCGTGCTGGTCTTTGCTCTAGGTTTCTCGCTCTTCTATCTGCTCAGCCATATCCCTGGCGGCTGGAGCGGTGCCACAGCCCTGCTGACAGGCCCGACGGATCTTCAAGTGATTGATTTTGGCACGAAAGAAGGCCTCGGCTTCTGGGGGAATGTGAAGCATGTGCTGGAGCAGGAGTACACGCTCTGGGCTGCATTCCTCGGCTCCACCTTTGTCACCCTGGCCACGCATGGCACAGATCAAGACATGGTACAGCGTATGCTCACGGCAAAGAATAAACGTCAAAGCGCTGTGGCCACAATGCTCTCAGGTTTAGCGGACATTCCAATCACTCTCGTCGTGCTTGGCATCGGCATCCTGCTCTATGTTTTCTATCAGCAGAACGTGGACACACTGCTGCCGAAAGGCGTGAACGGCGTGGTTTCTTCTAACAAAGTCTTTCCCTATTTTGTGCTCACCGTGATGCCTGCTGGACTACGAGGTCTCGTGATCGCTGGAGTGCTAGCCACGACCATGGGTTCTCTCAGCACCGCTTTGAATTCTCTCGCCGTTAGTTACGTGCGCGACTTCCATTTCCATTGGTTTGGTGAGCCGAAGACGGAAGCAGGCAAGGTCAAGGTTCTGCGTTTTGGTACCGTCTTATTTGCCGCGCTCCTCGTCTCCGTCGCGCTGGCCACGGCCTACGTCACCTCTCATAATCCGCAGTTGCGCATCCTGCCGATCATCCTTGGCATCTTTGGTTACACTTATGGCTCACTGCTCGGCGTTTTTATGACTGGCCTCTTCACCCGAACACGCGGGAACGACTTCGGCAATGTCATCGCCATGATCGCTGGCTTCATCGTCGTCGCCTACATGAGTGGACTGGACAAAGATGTGATGGGCCTACTCGGAGCCAAGGGCATCCCTCGTCCTGAATGGATGCCCGTCATCGAGTTCCCTTGGCGCATTATGTTCGGCACCGTCACCACCTTCACCGTGGCGATGATGTTCCGCACACCTTTGGAAAGGCAGCAGCACAGGTTTTTTGCCGAGCAGCATTGAACGTTGCGACCACGACTGAGGCAGCTCACGTCGCATGAAAATGTTCATGCGACTCATGCACATTTTGAGAGATCGGCGGACGAGTCCCCAGTTGTATGATGCACACTGTGCTCCATCATGAGTGTCAAATCATGTCCCTCCTTGAAGACACACTCTCATGCCTCGGTGCCGAAGTTCCGCTGCCAAAGATCGACCGCGCACTCAAGGAATTGTGGGAAAGCGATGTGGCGAAAACTCGCGCCTCGCTGATCAACTTCGCCATTTACAGCGAAGACGTCAGTGCGCTCGCTGGAAACAACGACCTCCTCAGCAAAATCACCGCAGAGCACGCCTGCCGCGCCCTTCTCATCACCTGTCTGCCAGAGGTCAGACCCCAGCGCGCCCGAGCCTGGATCAATGCACTCTGCCGCCCGTATCAGGGCAAACAAATTGTGTGTAGCGAGCAAATCTCCTTTGTGCTCGAAGGCGGCGACGCAGCGCAGGTGCAAAATGTCGTCTTCGCGCATCTGGACTCGGATCTACCGCTCATCGTCTGGTGGCAGGGTGAGTTGACCTCGAACTTCGAGGAGCGCTTTTATAGCCGCATCGACACCCTCATTATCGACAGCAGCACTTGGGCGGATCCTCAACGTGAGATCGCCAGTCTGACTGCGGCAAAGGCAGCCGAAACGGCTGACTTTGATGTGCGTGACCTGAGCTGGACTCGCAGTCACTTTATGCGCACCGCGTTGGCCAATTCCTTTCAAGACGTGAAAGCGCGCGAGCATCTGCCAAAGATTGAAATGATCGAGATCACTCACGCCAAAAGCCAGCGCTGTGCGGCACTGCTGCTGGCTGGCTGGATCGCCCAACGCCTGGGTGCCACGCTGAATGACGAGTCAGCAGGCCTCGTCTTTACCAAAGCCGATGGTCAATCACTGAGCGTCACACTTTTGGAAAATGACACGGGCTGCGCGCTGCAAGCCCTGCGCCTGATCGCGCCCTGCCTGGAAGTTTCTATCCTGCGCGATGGCACCTCAGCCTTTGTCCGCACCCACGCTACTTGCGAAGGGCACAGCCATGAGGAACTCCTGCCGGCGGACATGGTTAGCGATGCCGACCTCATCAGTGAGCAACTCAGTCGCACGGGAGGAAACACACACTACTCCAGCGTACTGCCGCTCATGGAGTCGATGCTCGCCAAAATTAGCTAGCGGCTGCGCATCGTTTCCGTCTGCGATAGGACATCTGCAAAGGGCACTTTCTCCAGCATTCCATACGCTTCGTTTCGCGTCAGACGCTCCCGCAGAGTTGCTGGACTGGACAGGCCGCAGAGGAAACGTGCAAGCTGTCTCGGCGTGCGAAGCGAGGCGTGGCCCTCGTCCATCAGTGCACGGATCGCCGCCACATCCTCCATGGTAATCTCAGGCACGGCGGACTGCGGTAGCGGGCGCGGCTCCTCATCCGTCACACCTTTCGCTCGTTCCAGGCAACTCGTGCAGGTGCCGCAGTCCGCAGCCATCTCTTCACCAAAGTAGCGCAGCAGCCAGCGCGTGAGACAGCCACGATGCCCCGCAAGCTCCAGCACCTGATGCAGACGCTCCACATCACGAGCTTCACGCTTGGTGAAGAGCTGCTGCATCTGAACGCTGATCGGCCCCGGATCACGCTGCGCAGCATCATCACAGAGGCGGTAGCGTTGCCTGGCGCGGCTTGGCTTCAGCTCGATCTCGCCAGACTCCTGCATCCAGGTCAGCGCTTTCATGATCCGATCACGCGGCTCTTCCAATTGCTCAGCGGCCTCATCAGGATTCAGCGTGATCCATTTCGTGCCGCGCTTCCCAGCGGAAAAAACGCGACGCAGAAACGCCTGCCGCTCAGGTTTGTGACCCGACAAGATGCGCGCTTCAGGCTGGAGAAAGCGAAACTGATAGCTCGAATAAAACGAGCCTAGCGGGCGCACCACACCACCAAGTTCCAAATTCGTCAGCACCGTCTCAATGACCAGCGCACGGATGTCGGTGGACTGTGAAAGCTCGTAGAGAGAGAAGTCAAACTCCTGCCCCTGGCGTAACAAATGATCCACCAATTGCCGCAGCGCCAGCGGTGTCGGCGTATCGCCAAAAGTGAAATTCTCCAGCACGATGCAATCATCCCGACAGGCCAGCAACTCGCAGACCGATGGCTTGCCATCACGCCCCGCGCGGCCCGTCTCCTGCATGTAATTCTCCAGTGTCTTCGGCAGATTGTAATGATACACCGCGCGGATGTTTGCCTTGTCGATCCCCATGCCGAAAGCAATCGTGGCCACGATCACATCCAGACTACCATTCATAAAAGAATCCTGAGCTGCGTGCCGGTGCTCATCCGGCAGCCCCGCATGGTAGGCCAGCGCATTCACGCCGTTGCGTTGCAGATACGTCGATACCTCTTCCGCCGTGTTTTGCAGCGTCACATAGACGATGGAGGCACCCTTTCGTTTCAAGAGCACCTTCGTCAGATATTCCTTCCGCTTCAGCGCCGGACATGGCGTGATTCGGTAATGCAGATTCGCCCGATGAAACGACGTCTGCACATGGTCACCCTCAGCGATGCCAAAGGCCTTATGAATGTCCTTTGCCACATCCGGGGTGGCTGTCGCCGTCAGTGCCAGCACGGGGTGAATACCCAGCTCTTTAGCCATCAATGCCAGTCGCAGATACTCCGGGCGGAAATTATGACCCCACTCCGAAATGCAGTGCGCCTCATCCACCGCCATCATCGAGATTTTCACCTGCTTCAGTCGCTCAATGAAGTTCTCATTCATAAGCCGCTCGGGCGCGATGTAGAGCAGCTTCAAAGCACCCGACCTCATGTCATCAAACACCCGCTGTGATTCCTCCAGCGACAACGACGAATCCAGCCGTGCCGCCGCAATCCCCCGCCCGCGCAGCGCTTCCACCTGATCCTTCATCAGCGCGATCAGCGGTGAGATCACGAGCGTCACCCCATCCATCAGCAGCGCCGGCAGTTGATAGCACAGCGACTTCCCAGCACTTGTCGGAAACAGCGCCAGCGCGCTCCGCCCTGCCAGCAGCGCCTGCATCACCCGCTCCTGCCCCGGACGAAACGCCGCGTGGCCGAAGTGCTTCTTTAAAGTGGCTTGGAGATCGGGCTGCATCGGCGTTTATCGCACAGCACGGTAACTTCATCATTCCCTTTCCGTGACTTCCGTGTATTCCGTGGGCACACATGTCACACTGGCTGCTCAAATCTGAACCCGATGTCTTTTCTTTCGACCACTTGAAGGCTCGACCCAAGAAAACCGAACCCTGGAATGGCGTCCGCAATTACCAAGTCCGCAACATGATGCGCGACCAGATGGCGCTCGGTGATCTCGGCTTTTTTTACCACTCAAGCTGCGCCGTGCCCGGCATCGCCGGCATTGTGAAAATCATCAAAGAAGCCTACCCCGATCACACCCAGTTCGATCCCTCATCTGAGTACTTCGATGCAGGCAGCAAGCGTGAAGAGCCACGCTGGCTCATGGTCGATGTGAAGTGGGAGGCCGATTTCAAGACCTTCGTCACTCTCGACATGTTGCGTGCCGATCCCAAGCTTGCCGACATGCTCATTCTTCGACGCGGCAATCGCCTCTCCATCACTGAAGTTGAGAAGCAACACTGGGACCGCATCTGCAAGCTAGGCGGACTTTGATCAAAGGTCACTTCATGAAAGCCACGCCTGCATCTCCTGCGGCAGGTTGCATTCCCACGCACCGCTGAACTCCGCCGCGGCCACTTCGAGTCGTTGCGAATGCAGCGCCTGCCGTGAAAACAGCAGTCGCTGCTCTAAGTTAGGCGTCCAGCCCGTGTCGATGAATTCCAGGTAGCAGCGTTCATCGAGGCCATAGATTTTATCACCGAGCACAGGCAAACCGAGATGCGAAAGATGCACCCTAATCTGATGCATCCGGCCCGTGACAGGTCGCGCCTCCACCAGCGCCAGTTTGCCAGCACGCTCATGCTCCACTCGCCTCAGCGTGCGAAAGATCGTCTGGCAGGGCGCACCGTCCTCATGCACCGCCTGCCGCACCCAGATGGCCGACTCCGTGACGTCACCCTTGCGCAGAATGGGCGCGTGCAAATCCAGCGTCTCCCACTCAGGCCAACCATGAACGATAGCATGATAAGTCTTGTGGATCCGCCGCTCCTGCATCGCCATGCCAAATAAGCGCGCCGCTTTCGCATGCTTCGCCACCAGCACCGTGCCACTCGTCTCGCGATCCAGTCGATTGATGATGGAAACCTGCCCACCATTAGCGACCTCATAGGCCAGGATGTCCTTCAATCCATGCCACAGCGTGCGGGCACCATTCATGCCGCCAGGGTGGATCTGCAAAGGCGCAGGTTTATCCACAACGATGAAATCGTCCGACTCATCGAGGATGGTGAAAACTGTATTTACCGCGTGCAGCACCTCTCAGCCTAGCGCTCGCCTCCAGCCCTGCCAACTGGCGTCTCTCTCCCGGTTTGCACCCAGTGCCACAGGATTCACAAGATTGGCAGGATGGACACGATTTATTCAGACCTGTGAATCATGCCAATCTTGTAGACCTTTCATTCTTTGATCGCCGCGTTGATCCCGCGCATCAAATCATCCTCAGCCATTGCTTTTGAAATCCGCCTCGCACAATGAATCACCCCGCATCCCAAGTTAATGAACTCCTTTGACCCGTCCCTTGAGCCTCTCCATACGCTTTTCCGGCTTTGGCTTCGTTTCATGGTTTGGACGCTTCGCATCTTTCCCGTTTGCCTCGTCATTGCATTACCAGTGATCACGACTTTTGACCGATTTAGTCCTTGGCCGCCCGCCATTGAGGCTTTGTCGAACTACCCAGGTCAGTGCCGCATTTGCATCGGTTATGGCTTTGACAGCGAGTGGACATTCTCTGGGTCACATTCGACCGTTCAACGCTCTTTTCTACTCCTTCCCCGAGTCCTTAAATCTCCGAGCATCATTCACATTACATCAACTGACGGGGCACCCCCTACAGTCGATGAGAGCAGTTTTTCATTTTGGTTTGTCTTTGTTAGCTACGCCATCTCAGTTTTCTTCTGTTTCCGTTTTATCCGAGGGATCATCACATCCAGGCGTGAACGCCCAATCGACTGAAAGGATTCACGCATAAAAAGAATGCACATCTGAATCCCCCCCAGTGCCACAGGATTCACAAGATTGGCAGGATGGACACGATTTTCAGACCTGTGAATCATGCCAATCTTGTGAATCCTGTAGATCTTTCATGGCTCATCTTTTGATGACCGCATTGATCCAGCTCATCAAATCATCCCCATCCATTGCTTTGGAAATCCTGTCGGCGCATTTCGCTGCCGATTCGCGGTAGGTGCTTTCGCTCAGCAGGCGCTTGAGTTCCTGCGCCACTCGTTCCGGCGTGAACTGCCGCACGCTGAGTCCTATGCCAGCACCGAGCCGCTCCAGACGATCCGCATTGTCCGGCTGATCATGCGCCATGGCCATGATGAGCTGCGGGACGGCTGCCGCAAAGCCTTGGGACATCGTGCCGATACCGCCATGATGAACAAACACAGACGCCTGTTTCAACAGCGCACTGAACGGCGCGTATTCCACCGTCAGTATGCTAGCGGGTAAATTCGGCGGCACTTGCTTCGGCTCCCTTGTGACAAAAACAGCGCGGCAGCCAAGGCGCTTCACCGCTTCTGCAGCGACGGCAAAAAAGCGTGACGCCTGAACATTGGCACTGCCTGGCGTGAAGACGACAGGTCGCTCACCTGCGGCCAGAAACGCCTGCAGTTCTGGGTTCAGCGCCTGCTCCGTGGCCAGATCTTCGAGTGGGAAGCTCCATTGCAGAACATTCGCTGGCCAGTCCGGCTGAGGCTTGGCAAACCATTCGGGAAAGAGCGCCAGCACGCCATCCGGCGAGTCCCACCACTCACGCCACAGACTGCGCGGAGGCTTCACTCCATTCGCCACGCAAAAGCGGCGCACTTGAGGCAGCGCGAAGAGATCGACTGGATTCGGTAGTGAAAAAAGCGCGCGCTTGAACCACACGGGCATGAGTCGGAGAAAGCGCATCGCCGGGTGCAGTAGCGGCGTCTCATGCACGCTCAGAAACACCGCCGGCTGCAAATGCACCGTGATGAGTGGCGTGCCATGTTTCTCACGCGCCAAACTTGCGGCAAAAGCCGTGACCGGAGCCAGCATCAGATCCACCTTCCCGCAGCTCTCGATGGCAGCGAGATAGGGTTCCACAGATTTCGCGGCAAACTCAAACACGACCTTTGTGCCTTGGCCCAGCTTCCAAATGCGCGGATCGCGGATCATCGCCTCGAACTCATCCTTTTCTCCGAGCGGGACGAAGTTCAGCCCCGCTTTGCGCGCCTGCTCCTCAAACAAACACGCCGTGATCATCGTCACACGATGTCCCCGCGCCATCAGATGTCTTCCCAGCCAGATGAAGGGAAAAACATCACCAGCACTGCCGAAGGGAAGAAGGAGAATCTCAGCCATGATTGCCACGCAGCCTGCCATGTGACCCGCAGTTAAGCAATGCAGCCCGTGCTGGATTCACGACTCGGTCTTACCCATGAAATCAGCGCCCATCTGGATCGCCCCGCTCTGAGTCAATGAAAGGGGACAGGCGACATGCAGCACGGGGTTCTTACCCGCTGGGCTGTGTCATAAGGTTTCCCTGTCCTGACTCTCGGTTAATTGTTCGTCTGATCTCTCTGCCTTATCAGTGTTTACCTGGTCGCAAGGATCGAGTTCCTCAGCCAACAATTCGACTTCCCGGTGCAACCGTTGCGCTATGGAGTCCCAGCCTATGCGGTTTTCCGGGGTATCGGTGAACAGCAGCGGTTGGCCGATTTTGATGGTGAGGCCGTAGGGCTTGGAAAACCGGGCACCGGGCGGGCAGGCGCTGAAGCACCCGTCCAAATAGCAGGGCACCACAGGAACCGCACTGGCCGCGACGAGGCGTCCGACGCCGCTCTTGAAGGCTTGGAGCGCTCCAGTGCGGCTGCGCGTGCCTTCCGGAAAGATGATGAAGATGGCCCCGTCACGCACGAGTTGGGCACGCATTTCTGCCAGGTCGTGACTTCGCACTCCGCGTCGCTGGATGGCAAGAGCATTGAGAATCCAGGCCGCGAAAGCCGCGGTGGTATGTTTGTCAAAGAAGGTGTCACTAGCGGCAATCGGAGACACATTGTCCCGCCATTTGGCGGGAAGCAGGGATGCGAGCAGGAGTGCGTCCAAGTGGCTGCTGTGGTTCGAGATGAGCACGAAGGGGGGATGCAGCGGCAGGTGCTCGCGCCCTATGATTACGGGATGGTGCCAGACTTGAAAGGCGACGCGCAGGATCGTCCACCAGACCAGCCGCGCCACGCTGGATAACAAACCGTGGTCGCGCTGCAGGCTGCGCCACCGCTCGATGCCCGAGAGGTTCAAATCACGCGCAGGTTGGAACTCCCAGCCTTTCATGATCCGCCGCCAGTGATGATGCGCTCAGCCTGGCCTTGTCCGAGCGGGCCGAGCACGAGCGAAAGGAAATGGTAGTACATCGGCGTGATAATGACCAGGCTGTCAAATCGGTCCAGCAAGCCACCATGACCAGGCAGCACATGACCGAGGTCCTTGATCCCAATGTCGCGCTTGATCGACGACAGCAACAGATCACCGAACTGGCCAAAACCACTGATGCCGATGCCCATGATGAGCAGCGTATGCCAGTGGTCCATCTTGGTCCCTTGAAACATCACGCCATGTCCGACCACAATCGTGAGCGTACAAGTCAGCACCATGGCACCCACGGCACCAGCCATCGTTTTGCCCGGACTGGTGTTTGGGACCAGTTTTCGCCCGCCAAACAGGCGACCGGTGCAGTAGGCAAAAATATCATTGAGTTCCACGCCGACCAGCAGCAGCAGGATGAGCGGACGATAGAGCGGATCGATCGTCAACAGTGCCAGATAGCTGAGCGAGAATCCAAAAAAGAGATAGCCCATGATGCCAAGCGCGACACGCTGGATGAAGCCCTTGGGGCGGTCCTGTGGAATCGTCACCATGGCAATCATGCCAATTCCGAGAATCGGCGTGGCGAAAAAGAGGCGGGGATAGTTGTCGATGACAGAAAACGAAATGAGGCACAGGCCGAGCACCGCTGAGAGACCGATGAGCTTTTCCCGAAAGATGCCAGTGGCGCGCGCAAACTCGCGAAAGCAGCAGAGGCTCAGCACGAAGACACCGCCAATCACCCAGGCAGCACCGAGCAGTATGGGCGTGACGAGACCGATGCTGATCCAGATCCACGTACGCCACCGCGACCAGATCTCTGCATAGGTCGAATCGGAGATACCCACAAATCGGCGCAATATCAGGAAAATCAGCGGAGTGATCAGGAGCAGCACCCCCAGGCCGATGACCACACCGCAGGTCAGTGGATGCGCAAAGGCGTCCTCATAGCCAAAAAAGCGTTTGAACGTGGACTCGCTCATGAGCCTCCCGCCTCCAAAGTTTGCGCGCAGCGCCGCAGACGCCGCGCCGAGGTCATGACGCATCCGACAATGATCAACATCAACACGAGCGCCAGCGCCCCGGCCTTTGGCACCGCCGCAATCGAGGGCTGCCACCCGGCGGGTGCAAAAGCGGTGTAAAGCGCCGCCGCCACAATCAAGACCATGCGGTTAACCTTGGCCATCGGTCCTCCGAAGTCCGCCCGGGTCCCCAGCGCACAGCCCTGAACTCGCACATATGCCGTAAACACCGCCGCCAATGCGGCGATGTAACCGAGTTCAGGCATCCCCCCCAGCGCATAGCCCGCACCGACGAACGTCACACTGTCAGACAAGCGGTCCGGCACCTCATTAAAAAGCTCGCCGCTGCGCGATGCCCGGCCGGTAGAAACCGCCACCATGCCGTCGAGCATGTTGCACATGCCACGCATCAGGATGAGCACGCAGGCCGCCACGAACAGCCCAGCCGGGTGCGCGCTCTCCCGGCTGGCGAACAGCGCCGTTCCCGCGCCGAGACTGGCAAAAAAGCCGGCCACGGAAATCGAATTTGGGGAGACGCCACGCCCAGCCAACCAACCCGCTGCCTTGTGGGAAGCCGGCCAGCCTCGGGCCACCAGCGGGCGGCGCTCGGGTTTGTAGTCGTCGTTCATGACAAGGGTTTCCAGCCCATCAGGCACATGCCCATGACCAGCAGGCTCATGCCCGCGACGTTGACCGCACGCACCGGCTCGCCGTAGATCCACCAGGCACCGATGGCCGAAAAGATAAAGCTTGAGGCGTAGATCGGATACAGCACCGACAGAGCGCCGCCCCGTTTGAATGCCGCAATAAACAGCACCATGACAGCGAGGTAGCAGAGGACTCCGCCCATCAGGCGCGGATTCAGCAGGTAGCTCCCGATCCCACCCCCGGCGCGCGCCGCCCCGGATTTGTAGAGAAACTGGCCCATAGCCCCGAGGAGGGAGGCAATGAAAACCATGGCCATTGATTCTACGGGCGTTCTCATGGGACTTGAATTCAGCGGTTTGGAAGAGCTGTTGGGTGAATTTGAGTTCTAACAAAAAGACTGCTCCGCTGGCAAGCTATTTTTTCATCCACTCTGCGTCATAACTCGAAATGTGGTCAGAAAACTTGATAATAGTTGGTTTGGCCTGAGACAGCCTTCATCGCCGTGTTCTATTAATCGGGTTACGAGTTGGCCTGGTGCTCGGCTATCGGCCAGACGGCCCGCAGTTAAACAATGCAGCCAGTGCTGATTCACGACAGGATATTACCCATGAAATCAGCGCCCCATATGAATCACCGCAGCTGATTTACGCCGCCACTCACCTGTTAATGATCGGCCTTGTGGTGGCTGCGGAGAAGGTAGGTGCCGTAAGCAAGCGAAGTGATGGCGGCAATCGCGACTGGAAGAAAAAGAGCCGAGTAGTTGAAGCGATGAAAGGCCACCCCGCCCACGATGCCGCCGACGAGAAAGCCTTAAATGACAAGCACACAAAGCCGCAGCCGACGTGAATCCACGGGCAGACAGCGCAGACTGTGACCGAGAAAGATGCCCAGGTCAGTAAGCATGCCGGAGATGTGAGTCGCGCGGATGACAGCGCCGCTGTAAGTGCTGGATTCGCGAGGCCGACCGCAGGACGAGTGTAGCGCTAGCCCGCTCGCTGTGTGCGGTACTCCACGATCAAAGAGCGACTGACAACCGGTCGGTGCTGCGACTAGAATTTGTTGGCGAAAGGATGTCTTCAGCGCAGCACACACCCTGCGTGCTGCATCATTCCGGCGATGCGCCCGTTCCACAAGAAGTGCTGCCGTACAACTCACCGCCGCATCAAGAACTCATCCAAGTTCATCACCACATTGGCAACCGCTGTCCATGCGGCGAGTTCGGCGATGTCAGCCTCTTTTGGAGCAGGGCCGATTGGATCAGTAGCCATCTTCACGGCCTCGTCTTTGCTGGCCTGATACATCACCAAGCTTTCATCATGCAGCTTTGTCAGTGCTGCCAGTTCTCTCGCGCTTGGTTCGCGCGACACACAGAGTTTGAACATGAGTCCCAGCCTGCCTTGAGAGTCCTCGGCTTCTGCGATGACCTTGCGCGCCATGGCCTGGTTCGTTTCGACAAAGACCGGATCATTCAGCGTGACGAAGGCTTGCAGTGGCGTGTTTGTGCGACCGCGACGGATGTTGCATACCTCGCGGTTGCCAGCGTCAAAGGTGGTGAAGCTTGGATACGGGCTGTTGCGTTTGATTTCGGTATAAAGACTGCGGCGGTGCTTGTCCGCGCCCTCGCTCGTGACCCAGTCGTTGGTGCCACCAAAGGCTGTCGTGAGTCCGAGACTTGGGCGCAGTGGGCGCACAGGTTTGCCATACAATCTTGAGTTCAAAAGACCGCTCACTGCTAGTGCCTGATCACGCAATAGTTCACCCGTGGCGCGGAAGCGCGGGCCGCGTGCGAGGAAGCGATTGTCAGGGTCGCGCTCGTTCAATTCATCCGTGCTGCGTGAGTCTTGACGGTAGGCCTGCGTCATTAGCATGAGCTTGAGTGTGTGCTTCACATTCCAGCCACTCTCCATGAAATCTGCCGCCAACCAGTCGAGCAACTCTGGGTGTAAAGGTAGATCCCCTTGGCTGCCGAACTCCTCACTCGTGCGCACGATGCCTGTGCCAAACAAACTTTCCCACATGCGATTCACGGTGACTCGCGCGGTAAGCGGATTGTCACGACTCGCGATCCACTTCGCCAATGTCAGTCGATCTTTAGGCGCACCCGCTGGCAGTGATGGAAAAACAGCTGGCGTGCCTTCGCTCACTTCATCGCCGAGCACCTGCCAGTTGCCGCGCATCTGCATCATCGTCTTCCGGCGTTCCGCGCCTGCTAGGTCCTTCATGATCGGCACGGTCATTGGCTTGAGTGCCGCGAGCTGTTTGTTCAGCGTCGCCAGTTGCTTGCGGTCTGCGGCTGACTCTTTGGCGACGTTTCGCAGGTAGTAGTCGATCACTTCATGCTGCTGCGCTGGCGTGCGTTTCGCTGTATCTGTGGTCACTACGGCGAGCACCGCCTGCGGAAGCGCCGTCACTTGCTGCACCTGGGCATCATCCGTGAAACCAAGCCTGAATTTCCCCAAGATGTGTTGTTTGATCTCAGATTTCTGCACCAAACTCACGCGCAATATTGAGCCTGCGGGCACCACCACGGGCGATGCACAAAGCAGCGTCAGGGTATGCGGCTTGTCCGTCGCTCCGGCGATGGCCCAGCCCTTCTGAGTTTTGTCTTTCGGTAGCAGCAACGATGCAGCGGTGAATCCGCTTTGCTCAAAGTCAGCCATCGCCGTCGTGAAGACGACGGACACCGGACCGCCCACGGCAAAAGCCTTGTCCTTCGCGGGTGCCGCGGTCGGCTCGCTCTTCCAGATCGTCTGTCGTTTCGCATCCAGCAGCATCACGCGAAAGCCTTCGAGCCGAGTACTAGCACCACCATCCGTTCGATTCCAAACAACGACACGCTCAATCGACATATCGCCTTTCAGCTCTACTTCCCACCACGGATCCATCTCTTTGCCAGACGTGTGTGCCACACTGCCTTTCGCATACTCACCATCCGTGGTTCCATCCACCGCACGTCGAGCCTCGGCGTCCGTGTAGATGCTGCTCTGCTTGGCTGGGCGGCGGAAGGCCACGTTGTCTCCACCACTGAAGACCTGCACTTCGGCGAGTTGCAGCATCTTGTCTTTGCCCGGCAATTCCACGCGCACAAAGCGAGCCACAGGGGCAGGTTGATTGGCGGGCGGCACAAGCTGTGCATTCACCTCGGTCAGCACAAAGTTGCCGAGCCCCGGCGCGGGCATCGTCTCAAGTCGTAGTGCGCTCAGCTTCCCCGCTGTCACTGGCAGTTCCACCGTGTAGCTGTCAGTGTCACTACGCTTTGAGATAGAAATGCTGCCATCGTCAGAGATCACCGCTTGTTGTCCGCTCTGAGTTGTCACCTTGGCGGGCTTTGGTTTCTGCCAGGCAAGTTCGCGGCCAAAAACCTTCTCCCATGCTGGTAGTCCGCTCAGCCACGCCGCTTCAGGCTTGGCAAACTTAGTCTCAATCGCTGCCAGCTCGGCCTTGATCTGCTGCTTCTCTTTCAGCAGCTCCGGCGTGTCGAATGAATGCAGCGGAGACTCATCTTTGCGGTCGGCATCAGCGCTCTGATTGAAGAAAGCATAGGACTGAAAGTACTCCTTGTGAGTTAGCGGATCGTACTTGTGCGTGTGACACTGCGCGCACGCCATCGTCGTTCCCATCCACACGGCGTAGGTCGTATTCACACGATCAACGATGGCGGCGCTGCGGAACTCCTCATCACTCGTGCCGCCCTCATTTTGCGTCATCGTATTTCGATGAAACGCCGTCGCGATCAGTTGATCCTGCGTCGGATTGGGAAGCAAATCGCCTGCAAGCTGCTCAATCGTGAATTGATCAAATGGCATGTTCGCATTCAGCGCACGAATGACCCAATCACGATAGGTCCAGATCTCACGGCCCGGATCGCTGGGGTAGCCCGCGCTGTCAGCGTAGCGCGCTAGATCCAGCCACTCTCGTGCCCAGTGCTCACCATACGCAGGCTTGGCGATGTAGTGGTCCACTAGCTCGGAGAAAGTGTTTGGTGATAAGTGTTTAGTGTTTAGTTGGGACTGGAAGCGAGTGAGTTCTTCGAGTGTCGGCGGCAGGCCCGTGACATCCAGCGCAACGCGACGGATGAGCGTGGCGGCATCAGCTTCAGACGAATACTTCAGTCCTTCTTTGGCGAGACGTTGAGCCAGGAAGACATCGATGGTGTTCGGCTTCTGCAACTGATCACTGAACACTAAAGACTTAACACTTGGATTGAGCTCAGGCACAGCAGGCTTCACGACCTTCTCATAGCTCCAGTGCTTGCCCCAAGGCGCACCCTGTTTGATCCACTCTTTCAGCAGCGCCACTTGTGCTACGGAGATCGTCTTATGCTGCTTTGGTGGCGGCATGACTTCATCAGGATCGGTGGAGAGGAGGCGCTGAATCAGTGCGCTCTTGCCAGGATCACCCGGCACCACAGCGATCACGCCATCGTTATCTTTTTTGGCCGCAGCCTCATCATCCAGTCGCAGATCAGCCTCGCGTTTTTTTTCATCTGGGCCGTGGCAGAAAAAACAGTTCTCCGACAAGATCGGTCGGATCTCACGGGAGAAATCCACCGCGCTGGCAGGGAGATTCAGGAAGACGAGGGGGATGAGCGAAAGAGTACGCATGACGGGCGGTGTGATCATACGCATCAGGCCGCTGCCTTTTGCGCCGGTAGTGGAATCCGACATGCGTTAAAGTGAGAGTTCATCGCACAGCGCCAGTGCCTTCAAAGCCTGGCACGTCGCGATGTAAGTGATGTAATGGTAGTTCCCGCGATACAGCGACTGCATCCACCAGCGTCCGCTCACCCGCTGTTCCTTCTTTAGCCATGCAAGGCCGCGCTGGATGCGCTCATCAGCCACAGGCACGTTATTTTGCCGCATCAACACGATGGCGAGAGCGGTCATGTAGGCATCGCTTTCGGGATTGGCGGCATCGGGAAGATTCGTGATGAGGTTGGTGACGTATTCACTCATCTCGAAGTGCCAGTCTTTTAGCGCCGACATGTCCCGCGTGCTCCAGCCGCCGTCGGCGTGCTGCTTTGAAGATAGCAAAACCAGCGCCGCATCACGCTCAGCCTGCGGGACGAGGTCCGGCATGTAGTGAGCCAGTTGCAGACGCAGCACGCGATCAAAGTCGTTTTTGATTTCCGGTGCACGCAGCCAGGATTTGAGCTTCTCGATTTTGGCGCGCAAAGCCTCGTCTTGAAGCCCAGCAATCCAGCCTGGAGCGGCGGTGATGGCGCGTGCAGCTTGCAGCGACAATTCAAAGTCCGTGGTGATGTGTGGGATCTCCACCTCACCATGACTCACGAAGGCGCCGCTCGCCGACTGACGCTCAAACATGTCCAGCAGCGAGCGTTCCGTGGCCTCGGAGATTTTTCCCGTCACATGCTTGTCCCATTCCGCGAGGCCGAGTGAACGCCACACCGCTGTGAATGCACCCGGGTAATTCTTGTGGCCGTTTTTCTCGGTCTCCTTCACCTGAGTGATCTTCGCCGGCACGAACTCGATGAAGTCCGCCACGATCTCTGCGTTCGCCTTGCCGAGCTGGGGAATCAAAGCCGGACGTTCACTGAGGTAAGGCCCTGTCGTGTGGCAGTTCACACAGGATTTTTCCCGCACCCAGGACGTCGCGCCGTCTTCGAGATACTTCGCCGCAGCCTTGATCGACTCCGCGCCAAACTTTGCCACACGCGGTTCATCCTCACTCGGGACGCTCACCTTGATGTCGCCGGACTCATATTGAAATGCAGGCTTCGGCTTTGGCTTGGCCGTTTCCGCTGCGATCGCGGCGGTTGCAGCAAGAATGAAGATAAGGACAGGTTTCATGCGCAGAAAGAACGCACGCTACCGCAATCATTTCGCCAGCTTCTTCAATCCCCTCACCCACACGAATCACGCCATCGCTCATGCCGTGACGATGCAAGGCCGCTTCATGCAATTGAAAGGATGCTGAAGAAATCCATGCGGCTCATAGAAGGCCTGCGCGTTTTCAGTGATGAGCAGTTGGTTCGTCCGCGCAAGGTCTGGATGCGCCATCAGCACCTCTAGCATCCAGGTGCCGAGCTTTTCACCACGACATTCTTCGGCGATGACAAAGTCGCAGATGTAAGAGTTCACGGAATGATCGGTGATGGCCCGCACAAAGCCAACCGTCTGCCCATCACGCATCAATACCAGGCTCGTTGAATTTCGAACCGACTCAGCGATTTGCTCCACACTGCGATGTGAGGCCCAATTGGCCGTTTGGATCAAGGCGCAGACTGTAGGCATGTCGAAGCGGTCCTGTTCGTCGGTGAGCGTGAGGTTGTCGCGAGTGAGGAGCATGGAGGAGAATTGACGGCGTTTGGCTCAAGGAAGTCCCGGCACCAGTTTCGGATCATACGTCGCACCCTTGGACATCTGGATCAGCGTCATGCGCACCTTCGTCGGGAAGAACTTCTCGGGATCAGGGCGCTTGTGGGCGTGGATGTTTTTGTCGTCTTTGAGGACGAGATGCATCTCCTTGATGCCCTGGCTCCAGATGATGTCGTTGTTTTGCCAGAACTTCGTCATGACGAGATCCTTTTCGATCACGCCTGTCTTGGAATACGGACCCGTGCCGATGCAGCCGTAGCCGTGGTTCTGTCCTTTGAAAGGAATGTAGCACACGCTCCATGACGTGGGCTGGTCGCCCGCCGGTTTTTCGAGCACTTCGAGGCGCAGATGCACCGTGCCGTTGCGGTAATCGACCGGCGCAGTCCAGTCCTTCGGACGCTGCGGATTCAAACGGTCGTCTTTGAGGTAGTAGTGCGACTGGCTGGGCTTCGAGTTCAACGCGTCCTCCTGCGTGAAGGTGAAAGTCACATCAAAGAGCACGAACTGCTCCGCATGAGATGTGGTGAGACAAGCGAACGTGAGGAGGGAGACGAGGCGCAGGAGCATGGTGGGGAGACTTAACGCCGCCCGTGATTGAAATCGACGGGCTTCTTCACGGTCTTCGCGCCGAGATTGTTTTCGATGTTGCTGCGGGTGCAGCTCGGATCGACGATGATGGTCACTGGCTTGGTTTGGAAAGTGTTGCCGGTGAACTGAATGTCATGGCCGTTCGGGGCGAAGGTGACGGCTTCGGTGGGAGCTGAATCGCCGAGGATGAAGATGTTGTCACGGACGATGACGGGGCCGTAGGTGGCGTTGGGCTCGTAGAGTGTGAAGTAGAGCTCTGGGAATTGGCCGGGCTTGGCGGTTTGGAAGGCGATACGGCCGCGTCGCATGTCGGGCTCGTTCTTCGTGGTGTTGTTGATGAAGACGTTGCCGGTCATGATGAAGTTCACGGGCTGGTTGATCCACGCGCCGCGTCCGCCGTTGCGGAAGGTGTTGCCGGTCATGGTGACATCGGTGCAGCTTTTCTCGACGCTGATGACGCGGCTGCCGTTGGTGCCATCGACGAGATTACCGGTGATGGTGGCGTTTTGGCAGAACTCGGCCAAAAAGAACGCGCCCATGCGGCTGCCGAGGATCTGATTGCTCGCAAAGACGATGTTCCGGCACTTTTGAATGTGCATCGTGTCGCCAATGGCGCTGAGCTGGCAGCCGGTGACGCGTACATCGCGTGCGCCGGTGATATCGAAGGCTCCTTTGCCAGTTCCGCTGCCTGTGGGCGCATATGCGGCGAGGTAGTTGGCGTGGACGTTGAAGGCTAACGAGCCGCTGCCATCGTTCTCAAAGCGAATCGGCGTTCCGTTGGGCTTTTCGGCGATTTTGATGTGTGTGGGCGTGGATTCGACGACGAAGTATTGGAGGCCGCGAACGAGGTTCTTCGGCAATCTTTCACCCATGAAGGTCAGTGCCTGAGTTGGCTCGTCATTTTGGCTGACGGCGGCCGGTTTGACTGAGTTATCCAATTTCACCGTCTCGCCGCTGAACATCACCTCGCGCATGAGATCAGTGCGGAAGTATTTCTTCGCCCGCTCGACCTCCCACGACTCGTAGGCCTCCGGGAAGGTCATGATCTGCCAGAGGTAACCGTAGTCCCACATGAACTTGCCACTGCGCAACAGCGTGCAGCTTTCCACGGCGACACGCTCCGCATAGGCGATGACCTCGCTCTCGCCTTTGGACAAACCATGCACGCCGATCACCGCTGCGGCCATGCCGTTCGCCTTCACATCGCGAAACAGGATGTCATGCGTGCCGCCTGCTTTCGTCGTGGTGATCTCGATGCCCTTCGTGTTCGCATTCGGCTCCCAGGAGTTCTCCCGCCGTGCTGGATCAAACACATGCCCGATGAACTCACCGCCATGCCACGCGAAGTGTGCGATGTCCTCACCCGCGAAAAGCACCACGCGTGCTTTGTCTGGTAACGTCTCCGGCAGGATGAAGCGAGCGCCGTGGGCCATGATGGTCGTGTTCGAGTGCAGCGGGATCGGCTTCGCGCCATCGAGATGGTAATCACCCGCCGGAATCATCACGACGCCGTCTTTCGCGAGCAACGCGTTGAGTTTGGCCGAGTCATCGGCGAAAGAGGTGGTGGCGAGTAGAAGGAGAACGAGCAGAGGCTTCATGCGCCGATCATAACGGCCCCCACCAGCTAAACTCCACGACAAAGAGTGAGCGAAATGCGTCAGGCGCGATTTGTCATGCCAGAATCGCCTTCACCACATTCCCCTTCACATCGGTCAGCCGGAAATCGCGGCCACCATAACGGAAGGTGAGGCGTTCGTGATCGAGGCCGAGCAAATGCAGCATCGTGGCGTGCAGATCATGGATGTGGACTTTGCCATCGACGGCTTCGACACCGAGATCGTCGGTTGCGCCGTGGATGTGGCCGGCTTTGACGCCACCACCGGCCATCCACATGCTGTAGCCCTTGTTGTTGTGCCCGCGGCCGTCCTGCGTGGCATCATCGGGCGTGCGGCCGAACTCGCCGCCCCAGAGCACCAGCGTGTCTTCGAGCAATCCGCGCTGGTCGAGGTCGTGCAGCAGTCCGGCGATGGGTTTGTCGATCTGGGAACAATTGCGTGTCATGCCGCCTTGCAGGCCGCCGTGCAGATCCCACTCTTGATGGCTGATTTCGATGAAGCGCACGCCTGCCTCGGCAAATCGACGCGCCAGCAGGCACTGGCGGCCAAAGGTCTCCGTGGGCGATTTGTCCGCACCGTAGAGTTGCAGCGTTTCTTTGCTCTCGCCGCTGAGGTCCATCACGTGTGGTAGCTCGCCCTGCATGCGGAAGGCCAGTTCGTAGGATGAAATGATGCCCTCAACACGCGGATCACCGGTTTGGGCCAGCAGATCGAGGTTCATCTCCTGCAAAAGGTCGAGCTGTCCGCGTTGCGCGGGATTGTCGAGACGCGGATTGGCGATGTTGCCGAGCTGGAGCTTGGCGCTGGGCTGGTTGGCATTGCCGAGAAGCGTGGCGGAGTTGGACGCGGGCAAAAAGGCGCTGGAGTAGTAACGCAGGCCACCGAGCGCGGTGAGCGGATTGATGCTGATGAAGCCTGGCAGGTTCGCGTTTTCCGAACCGAGGCCGTAAACCGTCCAAGCGCCCATCGAAGGCCGCACAAACTGAAAACTGCCCGTGTGGAGCTGCTCCAGCGCCTGCGGATGATTTTCGTTGTCGGTGTGCATGCCGCGCAACACGCAGAGCTTGTCCGCATGCTTCGCCAGCTCGGGGAACAGCTCCACGATGTCGATTCCGCTCTGTCCGTGCTTCGCGAACTTCCACCGCGAGCCGAGCAGCTTTGTCCCCTTGTTGCGTCCCGCTTCGCCATGCCTCCGCGTCAGCTCCGGCTTCGGGTCGAACGTCTCCATGTGCGATGGACCGCCGCGCATGCAAAGAAAAATGACGCGTTTAGCTTTGGCGGGAAAATGCGTGTTCAGTTTGCTCTCCGCCGATGCCATGTCGGCAAACGCGAGATAACCAAAGCCTGCGGAGGCTTGCTGGAGGAGTCGGCGGCGGGTGTGCATGAGAGCGATGGTTGTTTATCTCACCACGCGGAACTCCGCGCTGGCGATCACGGTTTGGCAAAGGCTTGTCCACGCGGTCTCGGGGCCACCGGTTTTCAAATAAGCGAGGGCACGGCTTTGCTCTGCAGCCGTGGGAGCACGGAAGAAGGCGTGTTCGTAGAGACGGCGCAGGCGTTGCGTGTCGTCACTTAAGCTTGTGTCGCTGAGTAGTCGCGTGGCTGTGTGGCGGGCCTGTTCGAGCACCCAGGAATTGTTCATCAAGAAGAGTGACTGCGCGGGCACGAGGCTTTCCTCACGCTGCGCCACGGGCCGCTCGGGCGCGGCGAAGTTGAAGAGTGGGAACATCTCCGGTAGCGTGCCGCGCACGACAGGAAGATACACGCTACGATGATGGTCCACGATGGCATCCGCAGTGAGGAAGGGCTTGAAGGTGAACAGTTCCGCGTCCTTCTGCGGATGAAAGCGCTCCAAAAACTGCTTCTGCGGCGGATACGTATCAAGCTGGCCACTTAGCGCGAGAATCGAATCCCGCAGCACCTCGACCTCGACAGGTCGTGGCGACATGCGCCAGAGCCAAATGTTGTCAGGATCACTCTGCGCCGCTTTGTCCGACCGATCCGTGCTGCGCTGATAGGCCTGCGACAGCACAATCTCTTTGATGAGCTTCTTCACGCTCCAGCCTTGCTCCATGAAACGCACGGCGAGGTAATCAAGCAGCTCGGGATGACTGGGCTTCGCTCCATTCACGCCGAAGTCATCAGGCGTGGTCACCAAGGCGCGACCGAAGAGCTTCTGCCACACACGGTTCACCATTACGCGAGCGGTGAGTGGATTGTCTCGATGCGTAAGCCACTGCGCCAGTTCCAGGCGGCCGCTTTGCGTTTTGGCGGGAGGTTTAGAACCAGGAAGCGATACCACCTGCAAAAAGCCGCGGGGGACTTTGTCGCCGAGGCTGGTCGTTTCCCCTCGAAGGTGAATGCGGCAGTCGATGATCTCGCTGCGATCACGCGCACCCATCGTCCACGCAGGCTGTGAGGGTGCGGCGTCTTTGAGTGCCTCCACATCGTCTTCGAGTTTTTTGATTTTGACGTTCCACTCAGCGACCTCGGCCTCCATCGCCTTCAAATCGGCTTCCGCCTTCGCTTTGGCGGCACCAGTGGCCGATTCGACCGCACGCTTCGCGTCCGGCAGTCGTTTCTGCACGCGGTAGCGATCACTTCGGGCTGTGTGCATGGCCAGTATATCGGCGTCGAGCTTGGTGAAGTAAGCCAGCGCCGCCGGAGCCAGTTTTTTTCCCGCTTCACCACCGAGCGGATGAAAGTCCGTGTGATGAAACATCGTCGCCTTGATCCCGCGTGGCCCATGACCGTAAAGCGGCTGCGTGCTGCGCAAAATGCCCGCGATGGCGTAATAGTCCGCCGTCGGGATGGGATCAAACTTGTGATCGTGGCATCGCGCACAAGCCACCGAAAGCCCCAGGACACCGCGCCCGATCATCTCGATCTGTTCATCGACCACATCCATATGAAACAGATCCTGCTTCTGCTCCTCGAAGGCCTTCGCCCCGAGCGAGAGGAACGCCGTGGCCGTATGCCGCTCATCCCGCTGCACCGTGTCCTTCGCTGGCATCAAATCACCCGCGATCTGCTCTTGAATAAACACATCGTATGCCTTGTCCGCATTGAACGACGCGATCACGTATTCGCGGTAGCGCCACGCGTGGTAGTTCATGATGTTGCGGTCACGTCCGTTACTGTCCGCGTAACGTGCGATGTCCAGCCAGTGCCGCCCCCAGCGCTCACCGAAGTGCGGACTATTTAAGAGAGCATCCACCACGTCAGGCAGTTCGGATTTATCGGACACGTCCGACGGCGGCAACCCGGTGAGATCGAGGTTTAGACGCCGAATGAGCGCCGCACGACCCGCAGGCTTATTCGGCGTGAGTTTCTTCTCTGCAAGCTGCTTGTCGATCAGGCTATCGATGCTCGCACCCGAAACGACCTGCGGTGGAATCATCGCCCAGTGCTTTTTCCCTTCCTCAATACTCATGCCAGCTCCGAGAACGGAGCTGCTCGTGAGAAGAAGCAATGACAACCAGCGCAACATGCGTAGCAGACTACGCCGAACCCAAAAGCGTCTTTCGCACTCACGAATCGATGCGGCAACCTCGCGATGAGTATGCCTACCATCGCCGAGTCATCGGCGCGCATGATGGATGGAGAGGAGGGCAAGGCACAAAAGGAGCTTCATGCGCCGAGCATAACGGCTCCAGTTCACCGAACTCCACGACAAAGAGTGAGCGAAATGCGTCAGACGCGATTTGTTACGCCAGCACGCTCTTCACGATCTCGCCGTGGATATCCGTGAGGCGGTAGTCGCGGCCTTGGAAGCGGTAGGTGAGGCGGGTGTGGTCGAGGCCGAGGAGGTGGAGCGCGGTGGCGTTGAGGTCGTGGATGTGGACGGGATCTTTGACGATGTTGTAGCTGAAGTCATCGGTCTCGCCGTGGACGTGACCGCCTTTCACACCGGCCCCGGCCATCCAGACGCTATAGCAGCGCGGGTGGTGATCGCGGCCATGATTGTCGCGGGTGAGCACGCCCTGCGAATAGACCGTGCGGCCAAATTCGCCGCCCCAGATCACGAGCGTGTCATCGAGCACGCCGCGCTCTTTGAGTTCGGCCAAAAGAGCCGCGGTGGGCTGGTCGGTGTCGTGGCACTGGCTCTTGATGCCGCTGGGCAGGTTGTTGTGTTGGTCCCAACCACGATGGTAGAGCTGGATGAATCGCACGCCGCGCTCGGCGAGCCGACGGGCGAGGATGCAGTTCGCGGCATACGTTCCGGGCTTCTTCGATTCGGGGCCGTAGCGCTCGTAGATGTCGGCGGGCTCTTTGGAGAGATCAGCCAAATCAGGCACGGCAGACTGCATGCGGAAAGCCATCTCGTATTGATCGATGCGGGCCTGCGTTTCGGGATCGTGGTAGTCGGCGAGCTTGAGGCGGTTCATCGCGGCGACATCGTCGAGCATGGCACGGCGTCGCTCGGTGGTGATGCCCGGCGGATTGGAAAGAAAGAGCACGGGGTCCTTGCCGGAGCTCATGCGCACGCCCTGATACTTCGACGGCAGGAAACCGCTGCCCCACATGCGCTCGTGCAGCGGTTGTGCGTTCGTGGGGCCGCTGGGACGCGAAATAAGCGCGACAAAGGCAGGCAGGTCCGCGTTGTCGGAGCCGAGGCCATACGACACCCACGCGCCAAACGCGGGCCGCCCGCCGATTTGATGCCCGGTTTGCAGCAGCGTCATCGCCGGATCGTGATTGATGGCCTCCGTGTGCAGCGAGCGGATGAGGCAGATCTCATCCGCGAACTTCGACGTTTGTGGCAGCAACTCGCTCAGCCACATGCCGCTCTGGCCGTGCTGCGCAAACTTGAACACCGACGGCGCGATTGGAAAACGCTTCTGCCCCGCCGTCATGCCCGTGAGCCGCTGCTCGCCACGCACGGAGTTCGGCAAATCCTTGTCGAACTGCGAGGCGAGTCCCGGCTTGTAATCAAAGAGGTCAAGTTGTGAAGGCGCACCCGCCTGCGTGAGCCAGATGATGCGCTTCGCCTTCGGCGCAAAGTGAGCAGCCTGCGATGCAAAGAGCTTCGGATTCGCGAGCGAAGCTACGGCGAGAGTCTTGAGCCAGTTACGACGTGAGAAGGGTGCGAGAGAAGATTCGGTGCTCATGAGGTCACTCCTTGGTGATGGTTTCGTCGAGGTTGATCAGCGTGCTAGCGACGGTGGTGTAGGCGGCGAGTTCCGCGGGGCTCAGTTTGTCCTCGGTCTTGGCTTCGCCGAACGCCATGAGCTGTTTGGCGGCTTCGGGGTCCTTGGTGAAGTCTTGGATGGACCGCTCGATGGCGGCCGTGAGGATCTGGAGTTCTTGCATGCTTGGTTTTCGGCCAAGAAGAATCCGGAAGCCGTGCGTGAGGCGGGATTCAATGGTCGTGCCGCCTTCTTGGATCATTCGTTGGGCGAGGCAGCGCGAGGCTTCGACATAGGTCGGGTCGTTCATCAAATTGAGCGCTTGCAGTGGTGTGTTGGAGCGTGATCGACGGAGAGCGCAGGTCTCGCGGAAAGGTGCGTCAAAGAGCAACATGCCGGGATTCGGCACGCTGCGCTTCCAGTAGGTGTAGAGGCTGCGTCGGTGCAGATCATCACCGCTGCCTTGCTGGTAGGTAGCCTTGGGATTGTCACGCTGGGCCACGACCTGCTCGTAAAGCCCTGGCGGGTGATACGGCTTCACGCTGGGACCGCCGATCTTCTCCACAAGAAGACCGCTGGCGGCCAGAGCTTGGTCTCGAATGACTTCCGCGCTCAGGCGATGACGTGGGCCGCGTGAGAGCAGCCTGTTGTCGGCGTCTTCAAACAAGGAAGGGCGGTTTTCAACCGCCCCGGGCGCTTGGAAAGCGCCCCTCCTTGAACTCTGCTGATAGGCCTCGCTCGTGACGATGAGTTTGATGAGCTTCTTCACATCCCAGCCACTTTCTTGGAAGGTGACCGCAAGCCAGTCGAGCAGTTCAGGATGACTTGGTTGTTCACCTTGAGAGCCGAAGTCCTCGCTGGTACGCACGAGGCCGGTGCCGAAGAAATGCTGCCAGAAACGGTTCACGATGACGCGAGACGTGAGCGGATTCTGCGGACCGACGAGCCACTTCGCAAGGCCGAGACGATTGTGCGGCAAGTCGGAGGCGAGTGCGGGCAAAACGCCGGGCGTGGCGGCGGTGACTTTCTCGCCGGGCTTGTCATAGGCACCGCGCATGAGGATGAAGGTGGGGCGCATCTCTTTCTGCTCCTCCATGACCAGCGTGGTGGGAATCTCCGCCTCCGCAGTGGCGATCTGCTTCTTCAAAGAAGCGGCTTCAGTGCTGAGGCGACGATGCTCAGGCATTTGCGAAAGTCGGAAGTCTGCGAGTTGCTTGCGCTCGGCGGCTGTTCGTTTCGCATGCTCCTTTTGCGCAATGGTGACGATGCTCGATGGCGCGACAACATCAGTCGGAATCGTGGTGGCAAAGAGACGCCACTGCGAAGGTCCACCAGCATTCTCGACACTAATCGTGATCTCCACTTCCGGGCCTTCGAGAGGCTTTTCGAGTTCAAACAGTGCCTGCACGGGCTTGTTCGGTGCCACAGAGAGCATGGAGCGGGTTTTGCGATCATTGTCGAGCACGCTGACGTACGTGGCGTCGATGGGATGCAGCTTGGTGTTCCCCATTTTGAGCTCGCTCCATTGAAAGCTGGCCGAGGCAGCCGTGGTGGAGCATTCGAGGCGCATCGCGGTGATTTTGCCCGCTGGCAGCTTCGCCTTGATCACGATGTTGTTGGCCCGCGTTTCCTGCGGACCGATCAAAACGGCCTTGTCAGCGATTTGAGACGGATGGTCGCCGCCGGTGGCTTTTTGCGGCTCCAGTGGCTGCCAGTCGATCTTCGCGGTGGCGAGTTTTTTCGCCCAAGGTTCGAGATCACCCGCCGCGAGACCTTTGAGCTGGTCCTCGACGGGTTTGAGCTTCGCATTCAGTGCAGCGATTTGTGCCTCCAACTCCGGTGCGGGCAGTTTCACGAAAGGCGGCGCATTCGTGCGGACGGGATTGCTGTAAAGGCCAACGCCCTTTTCCGGCACGTTGTGGAAGAAGGCCTTCATGGCGTAGAAGTCGCGCTGCGTGAAGGGATCGAACTTGTGATCGTGGCAGCGACAGCAGTTGAAGGTCTGTCCCATCCATACGGCGGCCGTCGTCTCCACGCGGTCGGCGGTGTATTCGGCGAGGAACTCCTCCGCGATGATGCCGCCCTCCTCATTGAGCATGTGATTGCGATGAAAGCCGGTGGCGATCTTTTGATCCAGCGTGGCATCCGGCAGCAAATCACCCGAGATCTGCTCGATGGTGAACTGGTCGAAGGGCATGTTGGCATTGAAGGCCTTGATCACCCAGTCGCGCCAAGGCCACAGCTCGCGGTCGCGATCCACTTGGTAGCCGTTCGTGTCGGCAAAGCGTGCCGCATCCAGCCAGCCGACCGCCATGTGCTCGCCATAATGCGGTGATTGAAGCAGGCGGTCGATGCAGTCAGACAGGTCGGACTTGTCTGACGGGTCCGACGCTTTCGGAGGCAAACCGGTAAGGTCCAAAGACAGCCGCCGCACCAGCGTCTCCCGTGAAGCCTTCGGAGCAGGCTGAAGCCCGTGCTTCTTCAATTCCGCACGGATGAAGTCGTCGATGGAGTTGCCGACTTTCGGCTTCACCGGCGGCACAAATGCCCAATGCAGCTCATACTTCGCCCCTTCGGCGATCCATTGCTTCAGCGTATCCTTCTGTTTCGGCGAGAGCTTCTTGTGAGACTCCGCTGGCGGCATGAGGTCGTCGGCATCGGTGGTGTTGATGCGCTCGATGAGTGTCTTCGGGCCAAGCTTGATCAGTTCCTCACGCACATCAAGACGCAGATCGCCCTTGCGCTTGTTCTTGTCCGGCCCGTGGCAGTAAAAGCAGTTGTCTGAGAGGATCGGGCGGATGTCGCGGTTGAACGACAGCTCCGCCGCGCTAGCCAGCGTGGTGAGTGAGAGCAAGAAAAGACGAAAAAGCATCCGCAGTCATACGCCGCGACACACGCGGCTTACACAGGCCTACTTCTTCTTCACCGGCGTGCTCGGCAGCGAGGAAACATTCAGCGTGAAGGGTTTCGCGGGCTGTTTACCGAGGAGTTGGAGATCAAACCAATCCGCCATGCGCTCCGTGTCCTGTGGCATCTCCTGCCAGCCGCCGTGGCCGGCACCCTGGCGGATGACGAGTTCGCACACGGTGCCGATTTCGTGGCAGCGCTTCAGGAAGCGCTGCGACTGCGTGATGGAGACCTGTGGGTCGGCATCGCCATGCACGATGAAGATGGGCGGCTGTTCCTTGTGAACCCAGTAGATCGACGACAGTTCACGCCCGAGTGCCTCGCGACCTTCCTGTGTCGCTGATTTAGGACCAAAAGCAGCCGCGTAGGCTTCGAGCTTGCCGATGCCGACGGCGTTGTCGCCGGGTTCGAACCAGTTCAGGTAATCGGTGGGCGGGTAAAAGCATGCCACGGCATTCACCGCGCTGCTTTCGCGATCAATCGGGTCGGCCGCCTTCGCATCACCCGGCCCGCCACGAGTGGCGAGCATCAGACTGAGGTGCCCGGCCGCGCTGCTGCCCGTGACGCCGAGCTTCTGCGGGTCCACGCCATACGAGGCGGCATTCGCACGAACAAAACGCACCGCGCGATTCAGATCCGCGACGATCTCTTCGACCTGAAACCTCGGCTGCGTGCCATGCACGACGACGAAGGTCGTGTAGCCCGCCTTCGGCCAGCCGCCGTCGCTGATGCCGTTGTGGTTCGATTTCCATCCGCCGCTCACGATCTTGATGATGCCTGCGCCATTTGGCTTCTCCGGCTTGAAGACTTCCATCGTCAGCGCCACGCCATCGTGCTTGGTGTAGATGATGTCGCGAATGCGCTCGGGCTCCTGCGAGAGCAGCGACGTGGTGATGAGAGCAAGGAAGAGAAGGTGTTTCATGGTTGGGGTATCGTTGCGACTTGGAGTCGAATGGAGCAATCGCTTTCAGCATCACTCGGGGAGTGAACCCGTTTGGCTTGTCGTGTGCTTTTGGACCTTTCGTGTTTGTTCAAACCATCTCCAGCCCGCGCATGGTGCTGGTGCCGCTGCTGAAGTTGCCAGCTTCGATGCCGAGGCGTTGGAGCAGCGAGACGTGCAGGTTGCTGAGCGGGTAGTTGCTCTTGCGATCGAAGGCGAGGTGGCCGGCGTGTTTGAAGCTGCCGCCGACGAGTAGCGTGGGCAGATTGTCGTTGGAGTGGGCGTTGGCGCTGCCCATGTTGGTGCCGTAGAGGCAGGCGGTGTGGTCGAGCAGCGGCTTGTCCTGCTCGTTGGTCGCGCTGAGGCCGTCGAAGAACGCGGCGAGTGACTGGAAGTGCGCTTCCTCGATGCGGCGCAGTTCGGCGATTTTCTCCGGCTGCCGACCATGGTGCGTGAGCGGGTGGGTGCCGCTGCTGACTCCGGTGATGCCTTTGGGCGTGAGATTGCCGGTGGAAAGGCAAACGGTGACGATGCGCGTCGAGTCGGTCTCGAGCGCGAGGCGCACGAGGTCGAGCATGGCGCGGGCGTTGGCCTTGAAGTCGTTCACGTCGGCGATGTCCTTCGGCGGCGCGGCGGTCGTCTTCGGCTTCGGACGGTTCACCCAGCTCTCGCTGGCGGCCAGGCTCGATTCGAGATCGCGAATGGCGGTGGCGAACTGGTCGAGGCGCTCGCGGTCATTTGCGCCGACGCGTTGTTGCAGCGCCTTGAACTGATCCTTCATGCCATCGAGCAGGCTGCGGTCGCGCTGGAGGCGGCGCAGGGACTCTGCGCGGCCCTCGGCGGTGTCTTCGACAAAGAGCTGCTGATACAGCGCGACGGGACTGGTGATGGGCGGAATCATCGAGCCGCTGCGTGTCCACGAGAGGCTCAGATTGCCCGTGCCGATCATCACTGGCAGCGATGGAAAGCGCGTGGCGCTGCCGGTTTTCTCCGCCATGACCTGGTCCAGCGAGACGCTGTTGCGGAAGGAGCCACGGCTCGCGCCCGGTGCGCCGGTGAGGAAACATTTCTCCGCCTCGTGCCCGCCATCCACGCCGGGCAGCGACACGCCGGAGAGGACGGTCATGCGCTCGCGATGCGCCTTCAGGATGTCGAGATACGGCGTGGCCTCGTAGTCGCGCCCGGGCTGCGTGGGGAAGAAGAACTCCGGCAGGATGCCCATGTTCGTCATCATGCCGACAAAGCGTCGCGGCGGTGGCGGCGCTGCAGCATGACCGAGGCGCGGCATCATGCATTCGAGGAAGGGCAGAGCCAGCGTGGCTCCAGCGCCGCGCAGCAGCGTGCGGCGGTTCAGCGGGGTGCGGAGGGAGATGTTCATGGCTTGGCAAAAATGGAGCTGAGGATGACTTCCATCAAAAGAGTGCGCACGCCGTATTGCGTGGCTTCGGAGCGGTCGAGGATGCGCTCGACTTCGCGACGATCGGCGAAGCTCACAGGCGCACCGGTCGCATACACGATGAGGTGCTGCACAAAGGCACGCGCGAGACCTCTCTCGTCAGCGGCGAGCATGTCGCGCAGCGCGGCGTAGTCATGGAAGGCGCGGCCATCCGCGAGTTCGCCGCTGGCATCCACCGGCTTGTCGTAGTGATACCACACGCCGCGGCCATCCACGATGCGGCTGAAGTCTTCGCGTGCATGACTGGCGCGATATTGATCCCGCCACGCGCCGGTGACATCGAAGCGCTCCAGCGCGAAGCCATACGGATCGAGCTGCGCATGGCAGCCCGCGCAGGTGGCGAGCGTTTTGTGCTTCGCGAGCTGCTCACGCACGGTCGTGGTGCCACGCGTGTCCGGCTCGATGCTGCCCGCACCCGGCGGCGGCGGCTTCGGCACGATGCCGAGGATTTGCTCCAGCACGAAGGCTCCGCGCCGCACGGGCGATGTGGTGGTACCGTTCGCGGTGATTTTGTGAATGCTCGCCTGCGCGAGAAACGGCCCGCGCAGTGCATCCGACGGCAGGCTCACACGCCGCAGCTCACGCCCCGTCACGCCAGCGATGCCGTAGTGCCGTGCGAGCGATTGATTCAGCATGGCGAAATCCGACTTCACGAAATGCACCGCGCCGAGGTCCTTGTTCAGCAGCTCCGTGAAGAACGCCCGCGTCTCCGCCACCATGGACTCCTGCAGCAGCCCGGTGAACTCCGGGTAAAGCGTCTTGTCCGGCTGCGTGGCATCGATCTCGCGCAGACGCAGCCATTGCCCCGTGAAGTTCTCGATGAAGCGCCGCGCCTTGGCATCGCGCAGCATCCTTGCGGCCTGCGCACGCAGCACCTCGGGCTTGTGCAGTTCATCACGCTCCGCCAGCGCGATGAGTTCCTCATCCGGCGGCCCCGCCCACAAAAAATAGCTCAGCCGCGAGGCGAGGTCGCTGCCCAGCAGCATGAACTCCGGCGACGTGAGCGCCGCTCGATATGCCTCCTTCAGCGCATCCTGGAAATGATCGCCTGCGGTCAGCCGCTTGGTGAAAACATCCATGTGCCTCGCGACCTCCGCATCCTTCACCGGACGATGAAACGCACGCAGCAGAAAGCTCGCCAGCAGCCGACGCGCATCCTCTTGCGGAGCCGTGCTCACGACTTGCACCACGGGGCGCTTTTCGTTGCGCGTGCCGTAGGTGTTGTCCTTCGGCTGCGAGCTGACGGCGCGGCCACGCGGCCAGATTTGCTGCATGGGTTTCGGCACGCCACTCTCCGCCTTCCACACGCTCACCGGCAGTTCGCCAAAGAGTGCCCGCTGGCTCGCAGGCGGCCACGTTTCATGCAGCGGCCCCTCGATTTCGATCCACTCGACCGCCACGCCCGGCGCCGGATGCGGCGGGCCGTGCATGTCCTCGCGGATGCCTTGTTTTGTCTGCGCGTAGTGCGGCAGACGCTCGCAGGTCTCCGGCGTGAACATCAGCTCGTCCTGCACACCGGGCGTCATGCCGCCGCCGCGCTCCAGCCACGCGGTCAACTCCACTGCACCCGCCTTGTTCGGCGGTAGATCCACCGTTCCGTAGCTCAGCCCCTTGGCCAGAATGCCAAAACTCACCGCACCATGCGCCTGCGTCGGCACCACCTGCTTTCCATCCCACGCGAAGCTGTAGCCGCTTACGCGGATGCGATGCACGCCATCGAGCACCGGCGTGAACGGACTCACGCGATACCGAGCCGATTCATCGCCCAGCCGGAACAGCCCGATCGACGTCGCCTTCGGCTCATCATCCGTGATGCGAGATGACTTCGCGAAGAATGTCTCATCCCGTGTCATGCCGATCAAACCGATGGCCTCCTTGAAACCCGTGAGCGTGCCGATGACTGTCGTGCTCCACGGATACCAGCGATAGGTGAACATCGGCGGCTTCTCCACGAAGGCCGGCGTCGCTGCGTTCAGCGCCGCATCCACCGCCGCCACATGCTTCGCCAGATGCACGAATGAAAAGTCCAGCGCGGCAGGCGAACGATCAAACCCATGCGCCTTCCCATCCGCCGGCAACTCATGAGCCACCCGCAGCGCCGGCAGCGCAAGGACATCGCGCAGCGTGTTTTCAAACTCGACCCGGCTCAACCTGCGCAACCCCGTGCGCCCTTCACGCTGCTCACGCGCCGTGTCTATGGCTACGAGTTGCTGCGACAGCGATGCCATCGCTGCATCCAATTCCTTCGCTGAAGGCCGTGGTTTTTTCTCCGGCGGCATCTCGCCCGCCTGCACACGATCATGCACCTGCACCCACGCATCAAAGCCCGTCGCATCGAGCTTCAGCGCCGTGAGATCGAGGCCGCCTTTTTTCGTCTCGCTGTCGTGGCACTCGACGCAATGCTTCTCGATCAAGGAATGCAACGCCGCACTCGCTTGATCCTGCGTCGCTCCATGCAGGATCGAAAGCGGGAGCAAAGCGAGCAGGCAGGCAGTCTTCATGGCCACAAGCGAGTGATTCCACCCACCACGAAGCCTGCGGATGGCGCATCGAGCTTCACCGTGAGCTTGCCGAGGTTTCCCTGCATCTTCGCGGCAGCGATGATGCCCGTGACCGTCGGAGCTGTTGATTTCCGATCCACGCCAGCGGGTGCCACACGCAATTTTTGGCCGGCTTTCAGGCTGCGGGAGATTTCGTTACTCTCCCAGAAAAGAGTCAGCTCGAGCGTCGATCCATCGACCACATCCGCATAGCCAGGAGCGCCTTCTTCGGCCAGTCGCTTGGCATTGAGAGTCTTTTGAGCGTCCTGGAACTTGAGCAGGCTCGCGTCATCGAGAAACACGTTCCAACACATCTGCGTTTTGCCCTTGCCGATGCCGTGCGTCTCGGTGCGAATCTTTTCGCCGATCTTGATGTCGGCAAAGGTCGCAGGCTGGCCGTCTTTCCAAACCTTTGTCTCGGCGTCCGTGGAAATGACGATACCCTTTTCGCGAACGAAACTCTTGTCCGCGTTCGCCTGCGTCACTGTGAGTGTACCCGCGCTGGAGTCGATGCTGTCCACGTAGAAGTATTCTTTGTGACCGTTCATCATGTTCATCTGGTCCTGGATGTAGGTCAGCCAGGTCCATTGGCCGTCAGCAGCCTCGTGCATGCGAAAGATGCCGCGCATCCCGATGCGGTAGTCCTGCAAATCGCCGAACGCCGCGTGGTGATACAGCTCGGCATACGGCAGCACCGTGAAAGGCATGATCTCATCCGTGCCTTCTTTGCGAAACGTGCCGCTGCGTGTTTTGAGGTCGATGCTGACCAGCTCGCCCCAGATGCGCCGCATGGCATCCGTCGGCACGATGACCTTGCCCGGCTGGATTTTCAAAACAGGCTTCATCGGCGCATCGGCAGCCTGGAGTGAAGTGAAAGCGATGAGGCTGAGAAGTAGGAGAGGCGTTTTCATTTCGTGGCAGGCTGGGGCTTCAATACGGAGGCAGGAGCGCTGTTGATGCCGATGTTGAGAGTTGGGGCGCTCGCTTTGCCTTTGAGACCAAACGCAGCCGTCGCGGCCTTTTGGAAGGTGGGCAGGATGTTTTTGCCATCGCCGGACCAACCGGCGTGCTGCACGAGGAAGACAGTGACGAGCTTGTTTTCGCGGTCGTAGCGCGAGTTCGTGCCGTAAGCGCCGCCGTGCGTGAAGGATTTGCCATCGGTGCCGAAGCCGAAGCCATAGTTTGATTTGGCCTCACCGGATTGATCGCTGGTCGCGGTCTGCACGGCTTTTTCGGAGAGGATGCGCACGCCGTTGAACGTGCCGCCGTTTGCCATCATGCGGTAGAAGAGCGACAGATCATTTGCGGTCGAAAACAGACCTCCTGCAGGCATCGGGAAACGATCGCGGCTGTCGAGCGGATAAAGAAGCTGGCCGACGGGGAGTTCTTCGAGGCCGTCCTTCGCCGCGTTCGGTTTGTAGGACTTCGCGAGACGTGCCTGCTGCTCTTGGTTGGGCCAAAAGGTCGTATCGTTCATGCCCAGAGGCTTGAAGAGCCGCTCGGCGAGGAAGGTTTCATACTTCATGCCGCTGACCACTTCAATAATGCGGCCTGCGGTGTTGATGCCTGCGTTGGAGTATTTGGATTTGCTGCCGGGCTGGAACAGCAGCGCCATCTTCGCATAGCTGCTCACACGCTCGGCCAGTGGCTTCAAGTCGAGCGTCGGGGCTTCCATCGGCGATTTGAAATCAAGCCCGCTGGTGTGGCTGAGCACCTCACGCACAAGGATGGGATGACGCGGAGCCACCAGTTCGGGCTTCTTCGGATCGGTGCTGACGTTCACCATCTGCCCTTTGAACTCCGGCAAATACTTCTCCACCGGATCATCGACGCTCACCTTGCCTTCATCGACGAGGATCATGAACGCCGCTGCCGTGATCGGCTTCGACTGCGAAGCGATCCAGAACATCGAGTTCGTCTGCATCGGCTTCTTCGCTGCCACATCCTCAAAACCCACTGCCACGACATCCAGCACCTTGTCAGGATCAGCCACCAGCACCACCGCCCTCGCGAGCGTCGTGCTATCGACATACGGCTGCAAGACAGGCGCGAGTTTCTTGGTCGGCACCTCGGCATGCAGTGCCGCCGTGGTCATCAGGAGAAGGGTGGTGAATTGACGAAGGAGGGTGTGTTTCATGTGGAAAGGGAGTCGAAGATGACGGGAATGGCGGACGACTCAATTCGGCGTCGCTTCGCCGTGCGGATAGCGGTAGTCGGCCTTGGCGTCGGTGGAGACCTGCTTCGTCGAGCCATCGGCGAGCGTATAGAGGAAGAGTTTGCCGCCAGCGTGATAGACGATGGACGCTTCACCTTTCGTGAAGCGCGGGTAGGCGAACCACACCTTCTTTGCCTCAGCGTTTGCGAAGGGTTTGAGGTTGGTGATCGTGCGCTTGGTCGCGTCGAAGTCCGCGACGTAGAGCGTGCGGCCCGAGTTCTCGTATTTGAAGCCGGTTTGATACTCGAAGCAGATCTTCGTCTCGCTCGGCGACACGCTGATGCGGTCGAGGATGCCTTTGGGCGCGAGTTCGCACGTCACGCGCTCGAACTTTGGCTCACCGCCCGGATTCGGCGTCATGAGGTAGTAGCCGCGACCGAGTTTCGGAGGCGTGGATGAGACAAAGAGCCGGCCATCGCGCACAGCGGAGTGAACCCACGCGTGATAGTTCGGATCGGTGAGCTGCACTTCCTCACCCGGCTTGCCGCCGATCTTGCTCGCCATGATGTGGTAGCTGAGCTTGCCGGGCACCTTGCGATTCCACACGGGCGTGTTCGTGCCGTCGCGTGTCCAGGTCGGGTTGAAGTCGGTGAAAGTGCCGTCGCTGAGCTGGTGAAAGCCGGTGCCGTCGGTGTTGATGATGCACATCGTCGTGATCCAGTTGTTCACGTCCGGGTCATCCTTCAAGCGGCGGAAGAAGACGAAATGATCGCCCGTGATCGACCACGACGGCTTGAAGTCCCAGTGTCCGGTCGTGATCGCTTTCGTCTCCGGCTGGCCAAGCACGGTGATGTGAATCTCACCGTCCTTGTAGTAGGACGCACGGGGCATGGGTTCTGCCGCTTGAGTCAGCGTGACGATCAACAGGAGAGGTAGGAGGGCTTTCATGGTCATGGCGGGTTTGGTGAACGTGCTTGAACCACGAAAGTCGCGGTCATTTCAGCCCCAATGCTGCGCGATCTTCTTCTTCAAGAACTCCACGCTGCGGGCGAGCTGCTCCATGCCATCGACGCCGTCTTCGATGCTGATCCAGCCGTTGAAGCCCTTGCTTTTCAGCTCGGTGAAGATCGCGTCGTAGTCGTTGAGGCCTTTGCCGATCTCGCCGTGACGAAGACGTTTGGCGTAACCTTGCGCACCGCCTTCTTCCTTGCGCAGGTCTTCGATGGTGCCCTCGGCGAGATAGCGGTCGCTGGCGTGCATGGTGACGACGCGATGCGAGACGCGCTTCAGCAGCTCAATGGGGTCTTCACCAGCGAGGTAAGTATTCGAGGGGTCGTAGTTCACGCCAAAGTTCGGATGGTTCACGGCATCGACGAGCTTGCAGAAGACATCCATTTTCTGTGCGAACTCGGGGTAGTCCCAGAAGTCGTCCTTGTAGTGGTTTTCGATGATCAGCGTGATGCCGCGCTCCTGCGCATACGGCAGGCAGGCATAAATCGAGTCGGCGGCGAGCTTCACGCCTTCATCCAAGGTCAATTCAGGCCGACGCTGTCCGCTTAGTACGCGGCAATACGAGCCACCGAGCGTGTGCGTCATGTCAATCCAGCGTTTCTGCTTGGCGATTTCCTTGTCGCGGAAAGCGGCGTCAGGATGCGTGAAATCAGGCGAGCAGCACATCATCGGAATGACCTTGCCGGTGTCCTCGACCTCCTGGCGAAAGCGCGGCCAGTTTTTCTCATCCGCCATCTCCAGGAAGCCCGCATACCACTCCAGGCCCTGCACATCCAGTGTGGAGGCGAGCTTGATCCATTCGGAGACGGTCATCGTCCCTTCTTTGCAAAGGGCTACCATGAAGGCTTTCGGGAAGGCGGCGAGTTTGGGCATGATGATGAAATGACGAAGTCAGAATGAGGAATGAAAAGACCAGCGGCAATCGCAGATGCCACGTCAAAGTGTGTGTGATGTGCGACACGAGGCTGGCGGCATGTGTCCGCATGATGAAGGCGTCGCCACTCAGCGGCAAAACCTCATTTCACTTTTTGCCCTCTCTCTTCGATGAGGGAACCCGTGATGAAGAGGAACCTCGAAACGCCTTCCGATGGCTGGGAGCCCAAAACAACGGTCTGACCGTCCCAAATGGTGATGGCGGTGGAAATGATTCTGGCGGGGTTTTGATCCTGCGATGGCGTGCGGATGGTCAGCTCGATGGTGTACCCATCGGGGCCGATCACGGGCTCGATTTTCATCTCCTGACCTCCCATGGCGGCGGGGAGGACATACATCTGCGGCTTCGGATTGGGCTTCAGCACTTCCAGCTTGGCATCGGCGGAGAATGCGATGCTCTTCATCACTTTCTCGAATTGAAGCTGGGTGAAGATGCCACTCATGGTGAACTGCTGCCGCATGGCGAGTGGTGGCGGCTCGGTTGCTGCAGGTGTTTGGGTGGCGTCCACCTTTTCGGTCGAAGGTTGCAGCCAGTCATTCATCTGCTTCAAAAGGTCGCCTTTCATCTCGACGGCTTTCACGGAAAGGTGCACGCTCTTTTTGACCTCGCGATAAATCATCGCATCAAGCCACGCTTCAATCAGCTCTAGGTTGGGCTTCGTGTTTCGCACGGTGAGTTGGTCGTCCTTAAGAGACATGTCCGCGCCTTTTGGGAAGGCGATGCCAGCGGCTTTAAGAACCTCGACAGGCGTTTTGTCCTGCGGAAAGATTTTGGGCAGCTTGTAAACACGCACGGCCCATTCGCTGACGGCTT
Organism: uncultured Prosthecobacter sp.; assembly: GCA_964583255.1. GTDB lineage: Bacteria > Verrucomicrobiota > Verrucomicrobiia > Verrucomicrobiales > Verrucomicrobiaceae > Prosthecobacter. Next base: position 2,068 of record CAZOVY010000038.1, on the reverse strand, counting down.
TGTCAGGCATATCGACACCAGTGCTGGAGGGCTGCATGGTGGCGGTGGATTCAAAGCTGATGGCTTTCTGGCCTTGCGGATTCAGCGCCTCGGCGGTGATGAGCACGGTGACGGGCTTTTTCGATGTGGGGAGATGCAGGATGAGCGTCTCACCGCTGGCGAGCACGGTCTTGGAAGACACGGTGAATGTTTGCAGACGATCCCAGTCGGGTTTGGCATCTTTTTGGGGTAGCCATGGATGCCCGGAATCAGGATCGACACCGAGATCGACTTTCGCTTCCATCATGGCTTTGCCTTCCGGTGCCGGTTTGGCGAGGAGATGAATGCGCGGACCGAGAACTTTCATTTCGCCGCTTAGCTTTCCATTGGGTAGCATCTTGGGCAGGACCTCCCGCACCACCTCAATGGTGACATTATTCTCTAACTTAGCCGTGACGGTCGGAGCACTCATGAGATCCATGCCCTTCTGCTGCGAAACCTGGCTCAGCAGTTCCTTGACCTCATCGGGCTTCAAGATGCCTTCATGGGTGCCAAAGTGGCCGTCGGCTCGGATCAGCCTGCACTGGAAGTACACTTGCGGTAGCCGCTTGTGCAGACGGTCGATGATGGCCTCGATTTGATCGAGAGCGACACGCGTATGGCGCACAATCAATTGCGAGGTGACGGGCTGAAAAAGAGCGCGGGAACCATCCGGGAAGGTAATGCCGTTCTTTTCGAGAACCTGCTGCGCTGTCATGCTCACCAGCGGAGGCTCACCGGCGAAGGGTTCTCTCTGATCTTGTCTAGCAAATGGGTCTCTCTGTTCTTGGCCGAGGCTCAGGAAACCCGGCTCGACTCGGTAGATCCGCGTGAACATCGTCTTGTCCTTGGGATCTGCTTTACGCGTTTGCTGCGCTGATGCCGTCGCAATGCCAAAAGAGGCCGCGACGAAGGGCACGAGCACGGCGAAGGCCAAGCAGCCGAACACAAACAACGCACCGACCTTCTTTCGCACGCCACGGGCTTCCATCAGTGCCACGAGACGATCCTGGAGCCGACGAGCCGGACGCGAGCGAGCAATCGACATCGCAAAACGCGAGGGGGATGGCTTGGCCGCCCAGCTGAGCAGGAAGTCGATGTAGGATGACTGATCCGGCTCTTCTTCGACTGCTGCCGCGTCACAGGCCTCCTCGCGGGCGCGGTAAAATTCCTCGATGAGGGCATGGGCGAAGGGATTCCACCAAAGAAAGGCGAGGGCGATGTTTTGCAGCAGAACTGCCACGGTGTCGTGCGTGCGCAGATGCTCGCTCTCATGCCGAATGAGCCAGCGCCATTGCTGGGGCGTGAGTTCTTGAAAAGCGGAGGCAGGCACCGCGATGACGGGAAAGAACCAGCCAGCGACGCAAGGCGTGCAACTGGCGTCAGACACCGCAAGACGTTCAAAAGGCAGATCCCAAGGCAGCGTGTTGATTTCCGCCTGCGTCAGGTCGCGGAGGCTCCAGGCCCAACGCTGAAGAAGGATACTCTGAACCATCAATCGCAGCAGCAATAGGGCGGTGACGAGCCACGAGAGGCGGTGCAGCCATTTGACGCTGTCGTTCAGATCCCATGGTGGCGTGGTAGGGGCAGAAACGGGCTGGGGCATCACTTTTTGAGGCTCCACCTTCACTCGCCAGTCGTGCTCGAACGTCTCGCGAATCGGTGTGAGGACAGGGACATGCTGCTTCGTCGGAAAAAGATCCCGCATCGAGATGTCGAACGGGCTGTAGAGGCACATCAGCACCGCGAGATTGGCGAGGATGCAGCGGCGCAGGGCATCGCGAATGACGAAATGCACCAGCAGCCAGGCGGCCGCGCCGATGACGAGGCTGTGAACCAGGAAATTGATGAAGGTGATGGTCTCCGTGCTCATGACTCGGCTCCTCCTTTCCTGCCTCGGACGAGCTTGCGCAGTTCCGCCAGTTCCTCTTCGGTGATCTCGCCGCTCTCGACGAGGCAGCGCACGAGGGCGAGGCCGCTACCGCCGAAGAGGCGCTGGTGTAAGTCGGAGAGCACGCTGGTGCGACGGCGCTGCTCAGGCACCGCCGGT
>CAZOVY010000037.1:0-50016 GCA_964583255.1 uncultured Prosthecobacter sp. | reverse complement strand
ACGATCCCTACCCTAACGCCACTCTCCGGTGTGATTTATTGATGAGGCAATACGTGCCAATCTTGTAAATCCTGTAGTATCCGCCCCTTAAATTCATTGGTGCGTAAACTCGGCTCAAGCACCAATGGGGTGCCATGTCGTCTTGAACTCGATCCACTCGCGAATCTCATAGAGGCCCTGTGCGGAGTCGGCGAACCAGTCGATAGCCATCTCCGACTTTTGCAGCCGCACTCGCTTCACACTTTCGGCAGCGCCGAGTTTGAGTTGCTTACGATCCGCCGCATTCACGACACCACTCAGACCGCGCAGATGCTCGTGCGTGGCAAACGTGGGGATCAGGTCACTGCGCTGTCCCGTCAGTAAATTCGCCACGCCGCCAGGAAGGTCGCTGGTCGCCAGTATTTCGCCCAACAAAATGCTTGGGTAAGGCTGCGTCTGCGAGGCCAATACGACCACGCAATTCCCACTCGTGATCGCAGGCAGGATCAGTGAGATCAACGCCAGCAAAGGCGAATCATCCGGCGCGATGATGCCGATGATTCCCATCGGCTCTGTGACCGTGAAATTGAAGTGCGGTGAAGCCACCGGATTCACACTGCCAAGGATTTGCTCGTATTTGTCCGTCCAGCCCGCGTAGTGAACGATGCGCTCAATGCTCGCCGCGACCTCGCGCGCCGCCTCCGCCTTGGAACTGCCGCCAAGCATGATCGCCTCAGCGAGTTCATGGCTTCGCGCCTCGATCATCTCCGCCATGCGATAAAGAATCTGCCCGCGATTGAAAGCCGTGCGCTTCGCCCAGCCCGGCCCAGCCTTCGCCGCCGCTTCTACGGCATTGCGCAGATCCTTGCGCGTGCATTGTGGGATGTTCGCAAAGAACACGCCCTTGCGGTCATGCAACTCAGCCACACGTCCACTCTCACTGCGGATGAACGCACCGCCGACGTAACACTTGGGGGTTTTGGTGATGGGGAGTCGTGACATGGATTTTAAACGATTTTGAGATAATCCAGCAGCCCCTGCTTGCCGCCTTCACGACCAAAGCCGCTCTCTTTGTAGCCGCCGAAGGGACTGGTCGGATCAAACTTGTTGTAAGTGTTGGCCCAGACGACGCCAGCCTTGAGCAGCGTGCTCATTTTCAGAATGCGACTGCCTTTGTCAGTCCACACACCGGCACTGAGACCGAAGGCGGTGTTGTTGGCTTTTTCGACGGCTTCTTCGAGCGTGCGGAAAGTCAGGATGCTGAGCACAGGGCCGAAGATCTCTTCGCGGGCGATGCGGTGGCTCATGCTGACGCCGGAGAACAGCGTTGGCTTGAAGAAGAAGCCCTTCGTCGGCAACCGACAGGCGCTCTGATGCATCTCCGCACCTTCTGCGACGCCAGACTTAACCAACTCGGTGATCTTGGTGAGTTGCTCACGACTATTGATCGCGCCGAGGTCCGTGTTCTTGTCCATCGGATCACCGACACGCAGCACGGCGATGCGGCGCTTGAGCTTCGCCAGCACTTGCTCCGCCACGCTTTCCTGCACGAGCAAACGAGAGCCAGCGCAGCAGACGTGGCCTTGATTGAAGAAGATGCCGTTCACGATTCCCTCCACCGCCTGATCCAGCGGCGCATCATCGAAGACGATGTTCGCGGCCTTGCCTCCGAGTTCCATCGTCATCTTTTTATCTTTGCCAGCGAGCGAGCGCATGATGATCTTCCCGACCTCTGTACTGCCAGTGAATGCGATCTTCGTCGTCAGCGGATGATTGATCACCGCCGCGCCTGTCTCCCCTGCCCCGCTGACGATGTTCACCACGCCATTCGGTAATCCGGCTTCCTGGCAGATCTCACCAAACTTCAGCGCCGTGATGCTGGTGGTCTCAGCGGGTTTCAACACGACACAATTCCCCGCCGCGAGTGCAGGCGCGATCTTCCACGCCAGCATGAGCAGCGGAAAATTCCACGGAATCACCTGCCCCACGACGCCATATGGCGCGGGCTGACGGCCCGGGGCCAAAAACTCCAGCTTGTCCGCCCAGCCCGCATGATAAAAGAAATGAGCCGCAGCCATCGGGATGTCGAAGTCGCGTGATTCCTTGATCGGCTTCCCGCCATCCAGTGTCTCCGCAATGGCGAACTCCCGCGCATGATCCTGCAGCAGTCGCGCGATGCGATACAGATACTTCCCGCGCTCCTTGCCCGGCATCTTACCCCATACACTGGTGAAGGCTTTTTGCGCCGCCTTGCAGGCCACATCCACATCCGCCGCATCAGCCTGCGCGATGTCCGCGATCTTCGTTTCATTCGCCGGATTGATCGACGGGAAATACTTCCCTGATTGCGGCGGCACAAACGCTCCATTGATGAAGAGATCGTAGCGCTTCTTCAGCTTCGGGTCCGCCGTCTCCGGCGCAGGATCAAACTCCCAGAGATCACCAAAAACGAGTTCGGGGGTGGGCTTATTCTTGGATGATTTGGTCATCGTGGCTGGCATTGCGGTTGAGTTATCAGGCCTCGGCGCGTTCTTCGCGGCGGAAAGTTTCGATCTCACGGCGCAGCGGCTCCCAGTAGGCGCGGTCCTTGGCCTGCTCGGCGCGCACCTCTGCATCCAGCTCGGTGCGCAGTGCCTCCATGTCCTGCCGCATAGCGGTAGCGAGGAGCGGGCGTGCAGCCAGCAGTGCAGCAGTCTCCGCAGGGAAGCGGGCAGCGAGGTCGATGATCAACTCAGGGCTGCGTCCCTCACGGAGCCAAAACTCAATCCAATCCGCCTGCGGCGCGTCAGCATTTTCGCGGTGGTGGATGTTCACGAGTAGTTCGATGACGGGCCAGTCTTTGTTGCGCTGGGTTTTCTTGGCTCGAACCAGATCAGGCACACTCAGGAGGTTGAACTCCGCACCTGTGTCGTCTTGAAATGTGGTGCGTCTTTCCCACAGCACTTCGAAGTCAGCCAGATCACGCAGCTTCGTCATCACATCCACCCGCAGACCTTCGGCACCTACTGCGCCACAGCGAAAATGAACCGCGTGACCACGCTCCAGGACTGCGGGATCAAACTTCGGCACGGCGATGCGCGCCGCTTGAAGCTCAGTGAGCGCCTCGTGCAGCCGCGCGTAATTGGCCGTGCTGGCTAGCAGCATGAAGTCCACGTCTTTGCTAACTTGCGCCGCGCCGTAGAACACGCAGGCCTGCCCGCCCATGAGCAGCGCCTGCACTCCATTGGTTTGCATCGTCAAAAGGACTTGTCGGATCGGGGTCGGGATCAAGGCTGCCTCCCATGGTTAAGTATTGGGCGAAGATCTGCTCGCTTTGCCGAAAGCGCTCCAGAGGGCTGAGGTCCAGCCACTCCTTCCACTCGTCCGGCAGTTGTTCGTAGGTCATCGTGTTTGAGTTTAGCGGTTTGAAAGGGATGGGCAAGCTTGCGCTCGTGAATAACTTTTGGACTCAGGATCATATCGGCTCAATAACCCTCCGTGGCATCGCTGAAATTCCACGGCCCTTGATAGGCACCTGTGCGCTCCTTCTCGATCTGCCGCAGCAGATCATTGAGCAGTGAGGAGGCACCAAAGCGGTAACGAGTATTGTTCAGCCACGCATCCCCGAGTGTCTCCTTCACGGCGATGAGAAAATGCAGCGCCTGCTTGGCAGTGCGAATGCCACCGGCGGGCTTCATTGAAATAGGAATGCCTGTCTCAAGATAGAAATCACGGATCGCCTCCAGCATGACCTGGTTGTTACCGAGCGTGGCATTGGCAGAGGTCTTGCCCGTGCTCGTCTTGATGAAATCCCCAGGCCGCAGCACGCGCATCGCGAGAAAAGAAGCCACGCGAATGTTGTCGTAAGTCTCCAGCTCGCTGGTTTCTAGAATAACTTTCAGTGTCGCCTCACCACAAGCTTCGAGCACTTGAGAGATCTCATCCTGCACCAGCGAAAGCTGGCCGGTGAGAAACGCCCCGCGATTGATCACCATATCGAATTCATCCGCGCCATCACCCACCGCAGCGCGCACCTCCGCGAGCCGCGTGCGCAGCGGTGCCTGACCTGATGGGAATGCCGTGGCGACTGACGCGACTTTTACGTTCGTGCCAACGAGATGGCGCTTGGCATGGCGCACCATGGAGGAATAAACGCACACCGCCGCCGTGCTCGGCACGTCCATGCCCTCATGGGGCGTGATCGCCTTTTGACAAAGTGAAGCCACCTTCCCCGCTGTGTCTTTCCCTTCCAGCGTCGTGAGATCGATCATCGAAGCCGCGAGCCTTAGGCCGAAGAGCTTCGACTTCTTCTTGAGGCTCCGTGTCGTAAACTTTGCCACGCGCTCTTCAATCCCAACGGCATCCACGGTGCCCACATCATCAATGAAGCGGCGGAGTGAGGCATGAGATTTCAGAAGCATTTAGCCATGCTAAGCGTTCGTCGCAGTTTTGTAAAACTTTCCTCACTTCACCAACTCTAGCCAGTCACTTGGAGCACAGCCTTTCCGCGATGGCCGCCGCCAGCGCATGAGCCGCAGGCGGATGAAACCGAAAGAACGACTCCGGCTCCACGAGTTCCAGTTCCATCAGCGAAAGCGCCCCGGAATCATCACGCACCGCATCCACGCGAGCATACAGTGGTGATTGTGGACATGTCGCGACAGCGTGCTCAGCGAAAGCGATCTCAGCCGCTGTTGGTGTATGAAGGTACACCGTGCCGCCGTGGTCGTCCTGCACACGAAAATCGCCCAGCTTCGCGATCTTCCTCACCGCACGAGTGCAGCGACCACCGATCACCATCAGCGATAGCTCGTCAACACCGCCTCATGCGCGCCCAAGTTCGCCGCATCCAGCCTTTAGCCGGCGTCGCCTCACGCAGCGTCGTCGTGTTTCCACGCTCGATGAAACTCGTCACCGGCAAGTTCACCCCGCGCTCGGCGAGGTCTCGCAGGTAGTGCTTGTCCACATTCCAGCACACCAGTTCGGGCGCGTTGAAAAGCCGTAGCCCACCTTCGACGCGCTCAATCCAAGAAGAAAACTCAGCGAACCTATCAAAGTAATCCCATGTCGAGCGAAACTCCGCAGCGCGAGCGCAACTCCAATCAAAATCCGCATTCGACCACGCCACCCTCTGCGCGCGAAGCCCGCGCGCCTCAAGTGCGGTGATTAACAGCCGCTCCTCATTAAGCAACTACGCCTGATACCAGTTCGATTCGTCTGGCACTTCGTAGCGTTCGTAGGTGAGAAGGATGATGTCGTAGCTCTCCATGAGCATCCCAGTCTGCGTACTCAAAGCTCACAGGCAATCCACCATTTTGACCTGTCTGCTCAGTCGCAAAGGTAAAGCCTGCAAGTCTTGCGACCCGCTATCCTCTGTGAGCTATTTGCCCATTGATCGCGTTATACTCAGAGCCACATCCGTTCTACACCACCATGATTCGCCACACTGTCGTCTTCCGATTAAAACATCCCGCCGGTTCTGCCGCAGAGCAGGATTTCATGAGCGCAGCCCGCGAGCTTTCCAGCATTCCCGGCGTGGAGCACTTCGAGTACCTGCGTCAAATCGGGACCAAGAACGCATTCACCTTTGGTCTCTCAATGGAATTTACCGATGCATCAGCGTATCAAAGCTACTGCGTGCATCACGACCATGTGCGCTTTGTGCAAGAACGCTGGCTGACGGAGGTCGCAGACTTCCTGGAAATCGACTACGCGCCGCTGTTCTAAGCATCTTTGTAATCATCAAACCCACGACTCTTCAGTCATGAAATCCATTCTCGTCTTTCTCGTTTCTGCCTTGGTCGTTTTGAATTCAGCCTTTGCCGCAGACGCGCAGTCCTTTCGTGCAGGTGCTGCGGTGGTGGACATCACGCCGCTGAAGTTTCCAGTGCGCGTGAATGCCATGTTTACGGAACGGTCTGCGCAGCGTGCTGTGGACCCGCTTTATGCCCGTTGCATCGCATTGGATGATGGCTCGATGCAGATGGCGATGTGTGTAGTGGACACCTGCATGATGGAGAGAGGTTTGATTGACGAGGCCAAAAAGATCGCCTCCAAAGCGATGGGTCTTAGCACCGATCACATCATGATTTCTGCCACACACACGCACAGCGGAGTGTCAGCGATGGCCTGTCTCGGCAGCCGCCAAGATCCTGATTATGTCGCGTGGCTACCGGGCAAATTGGCCGAATCAATCATCGCGGCGATGAAGAATCTACAGCCGGCACGCATCGGCTGGAGTTCCGTGGATGATTGGGAGCACACACACAATCGCCGTTGGATTCATCCGACCAAAAGCAATGATCCTTTTGGCAATCCAACAGTTTTAGCCAACATGCATCCAGGCTATCTTAGCGCGGACATCATTGGTCCATCGGGTCCAGTCGATCCAGGATTGAGCGTGCTCGCCGTGCAGACTCGTGATGGCAAACCGCTCGCGCTGCTAGCGAACTACTCGCAGCATTACTTCGGCTCACCTTTGCTCTCGGCAGATTACTACGGCGCCTTTAGCCGCCACATCGCCAAGCTGCTGGGCCAGGATTCGAGCGAAGGACCATTCGTTGCCATGATGTCGCAGGGCACGAGTGGCGATCTCATGTGGATGGACTATGGCTCACCGCAGAAAAAGGAACTGACCCTGCAAAGTTACTCTGAGGCGGTCGCGCAGAAGGGGCTGGAGGCTTATAAACAGATTGTCTGGCACGATCATGTGCCGCTTGGGGTGGTGCAGAAGACTTTGCCGCTGAGCTATCGCGTGCCGGATGCGGAGCGTCTCGCATGGGCAAAGAAAAGAGTCGAGGCACTGCAAGGCAAACTACCCACTGACAAAGCTGACATCTATGCAAATGAGGCGATTCTTTTGCACGAGAAACAAAAGACTGAACTCGTGCTGCAAGCCATCCGCATCGGCGATCTGACCATCGCCACACTGCCTAACGAAGTCTATGCACTGACGGGGTTGAAGTTGAAGGCGCAGTCGCCATTTGCTTCACACTTCAACATCGAACTAGCCAACGGCGCCGAGGGCTACATTCCACCGCCCGAGCAACATGTGCTGGGCGGTTACACCACTTGGCCTGCGCGCACAGCGGGGCTTGAGGTACAAGCTGAGACAAAGATCGTGACAGCGCTGCTCAGCGCTCTGGAAGGCGTCACCGGTCAGAAGCGGCGCGCCATGCAGGATGATCACGGACCATATGCCGAGGCGGTGCTGGGCGCGAAGCCCGCTGCTTACTGGCGGCTCAATGACGTTGAGGGAACGACGGCGGTGAATGCTGTATCCGGCGGTTCTCCCGCACACATCAGTGATGGAGCCGCATGGCATCTGCCCGGCGTCGCTAGCGGCACTGGCATTGGCTTGCATGAGAGGCTGACGCCCTCCGCTTTCTCCGGCCTAAAGCAAATCAATCGCGCGCTGCATCTTGCAGGCGCTGACATGCAAGCAGATGTCGAGGGCATGGGCGAGCATTACGCCATCGCGCTGTGGTTCTGGCTCGGGGAGGCCAGTGGTGCGAGTGAGCGTAGTGGCACACTTGTGGCCGGACTTGGTGGTGAAGTGCTAAGCATAAAGCAGTCCCGTGAACATCGTGCTCAACTCGTGCTCGATGGCGAAGTCTCGAAAAATACAATGCGTGCGGATGACTGGCACTTCGCGGTGCTTGTGCGGGATGGTAACGAAGTACGCGTGCATCTGGATGGCGCAGAGAAGCCCGAGATTGCGAAAGCCACTCCGATACAGCCGAACAACAAGCATCTGACCTTTGGTCATCAGTTGCAGGGCAAACTTGATGAGGTCGCGGTCTTCAAGCGCGCCCTCGCACCAGCAGAAATCGCCGCCTTCTGGAAAGTGTCTGGCATTGCGGAACAACGGGCCAAGGAAGCCGCCCTGTCAGTGCCCAAGCCGCTCGCACCGAGCGAGTCGTTGAAGATGGTGCATCTGCCTGCGGGATACAGAGCGGAGATCATCGCAGCAGAGCCACTCTTGATTGATCCCGTGGCCTTTGACTGGGATGAGCGCGGGCGTTTGTGGGTCGTCGAGATGTCGGACTATCCGCTCGGCATGGATGGCAATGGCAAGTCCGGTGGTCGCGTGCGTGTGCTCGAAGACACCAATGACGACGGCCGCTACGACAAGAGCACGCTGTTCGCCGAAGGGCTGAATTTTCCCAACGGCATCCTCACTTGGCGCGATGGTGCCATCATCACCGCCGCGCCGAATGTTTTGTTCCTGCAAGACACGAATGGTGATGGCAAAGCCGACAAACAAGAAGTGCTCATCAGCGGATTGCAGGAGGGCAATCAGCAACTCCGCTGCAATGGCCTGCGCTGGGGGCTCGATAACTGGGTCTATCTCGCCATCGGCGGACACCATGGGAAATACGGAGCAGAAACCCGACTGAAGTCGCTGCGTAGCGGACAGGAGATCCAAGTCGGCGCGCGCGACTTCCGCTTTCGCCCCGACACAGGCGAACTGGAGCCGCAGAGCGGCCCGACCCAGTTCGGGCGCAATCGCGATAACTGGGGCCACTGGTTCGGCACGCAAAACGCGCATCCGCTTTGGCACTACGTTTTGCCCGAGCAATACCTGAGGCGCAATCCGCACTACGGCGTGGATGAAACGCGTGTGCAGATGCTCACGCCTCCGAACAGTCCGCCAGTGTATCCTGCGAGCGAAGGGACGAAGCGCTATCACGACTTCGCTGCCTCCATGGGACACTTCACCTCGGCGTGCAGCGGCCTGATTTATCGCGACCAACTCCTGTTTGGGCCTGGCAGCAACGACGCCTTCACTTGCGAGCCTGTGCATAATCTGGTGCAGCACATGGCCGTCACCGACAACGGTGTGAGCTTCGCGGCGAAGCAAGTATTCGGAGAAGGAAAGTTCGACTTTTTCGCCAGTGAAGACCGCTGGTGTCGCCCTGTGATGGTGCGCGAAGGACCAGACGGCGCGCTGTGGATCACCGACATGTATCGCTTCATGATCGAGCACCCGCAGTGGTTGCCAAAAGACGGCAAAGACGAACTACTTCCGCACTATCGACTCGGCGATGACCTGGGTCGCATCTACCGCGTGAGCCGCAATGAAATGGCTGACTTCAAGCCCGTGCACTTTGATAATCTTAGCACGTTCGATCTCGTCGCCGCTCTCGATACCACCAACGGTTGGCGTCGTGATAAGGCGCATCAAATCCTACTCTGGCGTGCCGACAAAGCCGCAGTCGCGCCACTGCTGGCCATGGTCGATCAAAGCAAGAATCCATTCGCTCGGCTGCATGCTCTCTGTGTGCTCGATGGCCTCAGTGAACTCAAATCCGCGACCGTGGCGCGCGCACTCGAAGACGACACTGCCGGAGTGCGCGAGAATGCTCTGCGCCTCGCTGAGACACACTTCACGCCCGAGGTTCTCGCCGCCGCCATGCGCCTCGTGGATGACAAAGATGCGAAGGTGCATTTACAACTCGCCTTCTCACTCGGTGAATCAAAAGACGCACTCGCCGGCAAAACACTGGGCCGCCTTCTCATCGCTCACGCCGATGATCCTACGATGGTCGCCGCCGTGATGAGTTCCGCCACACCGCACATTCGCGCGCTGGTCGCCGCAGTAGCAGACAAAGCACCGAGCGCACTCGCTGACACGTTGCTCACTATCGCGCTGGGATTGAATGATCGAGACGCCACCGCAGCGCTGCTCGCGCCCATCTTCAGTGTCAAAGGCGGGCGCTACACTTCGGAGCAAATCACCGCCTTCGCTCGTTTGCACGTACAGCTCGCTCAGAGCGACAGAACGCTCGACAAACTCCGCGACGGCTCCCCCGGCGATGCGCTCGCGCAATTGCTCACCAAGGCCACAGCAATCAACGCGCAAGCACGAAGCACCGCCACCGACTTGAATGCTCCCGCGCTCGAACGCATCGCCGCAACCGTGCTCCTCAGCCGTGATCCTGCGTCGCGCTCAGAGGCATTGCCGATGCTCAGTGCTTGGCTAAATCCAAAGCACCCCGCCGATGCCCAGGCTGCCGCCATCCGCGCCCTCACCATCATCGCTACACCCGCAGTGCCCGCAGCCTTTGCCAAAGCCTGGCAGACGATGACTCCTGCCACACAGCAACTCGCACTCACCGCATGGATGAGCCGTGAGCCGTGGGCTTTCGATCTCGTTCAACGCATCGAACGCAAGGAACTCTCCGCCTCCGCCGTGGACACCACTCAACGCGCACGCTTGATCAAGCACGACTCCAAACGCATCGCCTCACTCGCCGCCAAAGTCTTCGACGCGACATCCTCCGCTCGCAGCAAAGTTGTCGAGAGTTATCTCCCTTCCTTAGCGCTCAAAGGTGATCCATCGAAAGGCCTCCAGACCTACACCCTCGTCTGCGCCGCCTGTCACAAACGCGGCGCTGAAGGCCGCGAACTCGGTCCCGACTTACTCTCTGTCGTCGAGCACCCGCCGGAGAAAATCCTCGGCAACATCCTCGATCCCAGTGCCGATATTCAACCAGGTTTCAATCCCTACACCTGCACGCTCAACACCGGCGAGCAGATCTACGGCCTGCTCGCTTCAGAGAGTGCCAACAGCGTCGTGATGAAGCTCATCGATGGCACGCAGAAGACGGTCCTGCGCAACCAAATCAAAACACTTCAAAGCCAGCCGCTCTCATTGATGCCTGAAGGTCTCGAAGCCGCCATAAATCACCAAATTATGGCCGACCTTATCGCCTTTCTCCGAACCCCGATTACGAGCACAAAATGAGGCTATCAGTTCTGTGCTCGACTCAGGGAAATCACCTGTCCGACTTCCTGCCAGATGCTGCACACGGAAAGAGCGCAGGCGGATTTTTTTCGTGTGATGTGCAATCGCGCCTCACGTACCCATGTCGCCAATCGAATGACCAGTGAAGTAAATCTGCGCGGCATCCGCCTTGGTCTAGGTGATCACCGCACCGAGCGTCTCGATCAGTTATTGTATCACTGATGAGAGCGCACCATAAAAAAAGCGCGGGCCTTTCGACCCGCGCTATGAACTGACTGAGGCGGATGTTATCTCCGCGCTCGGCTTATGAGTAGCTGGCCTGCTGGCCTTTGACGTCGCGCTTCTTGATCCATGGCATCAGAGCGCGGAGACGAGCACCGGTCTTCTCGATCTGGTGCTTCTCGCCGTCCTTGAGCAGCTTGTTGAAGGTCTTGTAACCGTTCTCGTATTCAGCGACCCATTCTTTGGCGAACTTGCCATTTTGAATCTCTTTGAGCGCCTTCTTCATGCGCTTCTTGACGCCAGCGTCGATGATCTGAGGGCCGACTTTGACATCGCCCCACTTGGCGGTTTCGGAGATGGAGAAACGCATGCCGGCGATGCCGGATTCGTTCATGAGATCGACGATGAGCTTCAGCTCATGCAGACACTCGAAGTAGGCCATCTCAGGGGAGTAGCCGGCCTCGACCAGTACTTCAAAACCAGCCTGCACGAGGGCGCTGGTGCCGCCACAAAGAACGGTCTGCTCACCGAAGAGATCGGTTTCGGTTTCTTCCTTGAAGCTGGTCTGGAGCACACCACCACGGGTGCCGCCGATGCCGTGAGCCCAGGCGAGAGCGATCTGCTTGGACTTCTTGGTCGGATCCTGATGGATGGCGATGAGAGCCGGCACGCCTTTGCCCTCTGTGTACTGACGGCGGACGATGTGACCTGGGCCTTTCGGGGCCACCATGATCACGTTCACGTCTGCTGGTGGAACGATGGTCTTGTAGTGAATGGCGAAGCCATGGGAGAAGAGGAGGGTCTTGCCCTTGCTCAGGTTCGGTTCGATGTCCTTCTTGTAGCAGGAAGGGATCTTGGTGTCAGGCACGGCGACGAAGATCACGTCGGCCAGTTTCACCGCTTCACCGGTGTCATACACCTTGAAGCCTTTTTCTTTGGCGACATCGCGGCTCTTGCTGGTGGGATAAAGACCGATGATGACTTCAACGCCGCTTTCCTTGAGGTTCAGAGCGTGAGCATGGCCCTGCGAGCCGAAGCCGATCACGGCGCAGATTTTGCCTTTGAGTGGCGCCAGGCTGGCGTCCTTTTCAGTGTAGATTTTAGCGGGCATTAGTTGGGTAGGTCTAGGTTTTGAGGGCAAGCAGAGTGGTTCAACTGGCTGGAATGGTCAAGGGGGAGTTCTCCTGCGCCAAACCAACATCCAAATCCCACCGATCAGCCCCCATAAGCCAATGGCGGCAAAGCCAAGCAACGAGGCGGCAAGTGCGTGCACCGGGTCCCAATCAGGCTGACTGCCGAGCCATTCGACGATCAGGTTTTCCCGCACGCCAAGCCCGCTGATACTCACCGGCAGCGACGCCACGAGATCGACCGCAGGCATGAGACCAAGCATCTGCGGCAGACTCACGGGAGCACCGACAGCTCTCGCCGCCGCCCAAAAGGCCGCGAAGGCACAGACCGTGCTCAGCACCGAAACAGCGAACCCGGAGAATAACCACGGATGCCGAAACGTACCTGCATAGACGGGCGACATCCATGTCGAGAGACGGCGCAGACCTGGGATGCGTAAGATCATGCGCTGCAAAGCAGGCTCCATGATGACCCCGAGTCCTAGCACGGTGACGACAACGACCAGCGGCACAGCTTTGTCGGCCACAGCGACGATGCTAACTGGCAACGCGCCACTCCGCGAGAAAGCCCAATAAAGCGCCATGCCACCAAACAGCCCGCCCACATGATCCAGCAGCAGCGAGCCGACAATGGCACCGCGTCGCTCAGGGAAAGTGCGCATCAAGCCGAGCAAGCGCACACCATCCGCACCAATCGGCCCAAGGAAGTAGAGATTGAAGAAGTCAGCGAAGAGTGTGAGCCGCAGCAGCTCACTGAAGCGCGCCCGCAAGCCATACACCCGCAGAAACCACCACCAGCGCCCCGCCCAACCGAGCAGCGACAGGCCGCCAAGAAGGAAGGCCAGCAGTAGCCAGCGCAGATCCACCGACGACCACGGGAACGACATGATCTCCTCCACCCGCAAACGATGCACGACCCACCACAGCAAACCTGCGGCACAGAGAAAACGCAGGACGTGGTAGAGAGGACGAAGCATGGTGGTTGACTGAAAACTGAAAATGGAAAACTGAAAGATGAAAACTTAGCGCCCTGCTCTGAGCACAATTAACTTTGAACTTTAGCCGGGGCGCTGCATCTCTAGCGGCCCTTTCCCACCCTTTTGAAATCCATGTCCGCACCCATCACACCTCGCACCATTCATGTCGGCCTTGCTGGGCTGGGCAATGTGGGGGCGGGAGTCTTCAAGAATCTCGATGCTAACCGCGACCTCATCCGCCAGCGCACGGCGGCGGACATCCGGGTGAAGCGCGTGGTGGTGCGTGACCCATTCCGTGCTCGTGATGTGGCGGTGCCCGCGGAGATGATCTGCACGGACTGGCATGATTTGATCAACGATGCAGAGATCCAGGTGATCGTGGAACTCATCGGCGGCACGACCACGGCTTATGATCTGGTCTGTGCAGCACTGCGCGCGAAAAAGATCGTGGTTACTGGCAATAAAGCGCTGCTGGCCGAGCGCGGGCAGGAGCTGTTCGCACTGGCGGAGCAATGCGGCGTGCCAATCTATTTTGAAGCAGCGGTCGCAGGTGGCATCCCGATCATCCAGGTGCTGCAAGAGGGGCTGGTTGGGAATCGCATCCTATCCATCCACGGCATCATCAATGGCACCTGCAATTACATCCTGACTCGCATGTCGCAGGCTGGCTTGAGCTATGTGGATGCGTTGGGTGAGGCCCAGGAAAAGGGCTATGCCGAGGCTGATCCGACGCTGGATGTCAGTGGCTGGGACGCGGCACATAAGGCGATCATCCTCGCGTCACTGAGCTACGGATTCTGGATTCCGACCGGCTGTGTGCATGTCGAGGGTGTCGATAAGATCGACATCGCTGATTTCAAATTTGCCAAGCGACTCGGCTACACCATCAAGCTGCTTTCTGTCATTCGTGCTGATGAGCAGGGCCTGGTGGAAGTGCGCACGCAGCCGACGCTGGTGCCGCTGAGTCATGTGCTGGCCAGCGTCAGCGGCAGCTACAATGCTGTCCTGGTGAATGGCGACATCGTGGGCGAAACGCTCTTTTACGGACGCGGCGCTGGTCAGGACCCGACGAGCAGCAGCGTCATCAGCGATCTCTGTGAAGCCGCTGCCGTGATCGTCTATGGCGCACGGCACAGCGGTTTTGTCCCACACGGATTGTATGGCAAAAGCAAGCCGATGGAGGAAACCATCTCGCATTATTATCTACGCCTGACCGTGGATGACGTGCCCGGCGTGCTGGCCCAAGTGGCGACGGCACTCGGCCAGCGAAACATCGGCATCTCCTCCATGATCCAGCCAGAAGACCTTGAGGACACCAGCGGCAGCACTAGCCTCGTCCTCATGATCCATGACGCCAAACTGGGCGACATGCTCAAGGCGCTGGAGGCCATTCGCGCCCTAGACTGCGTGCGCGGCGAGCCGAGTTGGATGCGCGTCGAGACCTTGCAGGGATAAATTACTTTTTCTGTCCAAGAAGTCCGCCGCTGTGCCTGTACTAGGCATCATGCCAGTTGTTCCTCATCACGAAATCCTCACCAACCGCCGTGACTTCCTGCGCCGCGCGGGCGGTGGGTTTGGCTCGCTCGCTCTATCCTATCTGCTCGGTGAAAATCCGGCCATGGCTGCGCTCGGTGATGCAGGCGGACAGGCGGGGAATCCGATGTCGGCTAAGCTGGCTCACCGAACAGGTAAGGCGAAGAGCGTCATCTTCCTCTTCATGGAGGGCGGACCCAGCCATGTGGATCTGTTTGATCCGAAACCGCTGATGCGAAAGCTCGCCGGGCAATCACTGCCAGACAGTTTTGGCAGCGTCATCACGGCCATGGGCGAAAGCCGAGCGCCACTGCTGGCGGATAAGCGCGAGTGGAAACAGCATGGTGAAAGCGGCCTGTGGATCTCTGACTGGCTGCCGCATACTGCACGCATGGCTGACGATCTTTGCGTCATCCGTTCCTGCGTTTCCGATGGCATCAACCACGCGGGTGGTGTCTGCCAAATGAACACCGGCAGCATCTTTGGTGGTCGGCCTTCTCTTGGTGCTTGGGTGAATTACGGACTCGGGTCGCAGAACCAAAACCTGCCTGCGTTTGTCGTTCTCAAGGACAGTGACGCCCAAGTCGTCAATGGCGTGCGCAACTGGGGCAGCGGCTTCATGCCTGCGCTGTATCAAGGCGTGCAGTTCGAGCCAGATGGCACACCGATTGCCAATCTCATGACGCCGAAAGGTGTGAGCGAAGGCCGCCAACGTTCAAAGCTGGCTTTCCTGAACCAGATGAATCGTGAACATGGTGCCTCACGCCAAGACAACACCCAACTCGATGCCCGCATCAAAGCCTACGAGCTGGCCTTCCGCATGCAGGCAGAGGCTCCCGAGGCTGTGGATCTGGGTCGTGAAAGTGAGACGACCAAGAAACTCTACGGCATGGATGACCCAAAGACCGCCACCTTTGGCCGCAATTGTTTGTTAGCTCGGCGACTCGTCGAGCGCGGTGTGCGCTTCATCCAACTCTACTCCGGAACAGGCAGCAAATGGGACGCGCATGATAAGATCGAAGAGAACCATGGCCTGCACTGCGGTGAAACAGACAAGCCTGTGGCTGGCCTGCTCATGGATCTCAAAGCACGCGGTTTGCTTGATGAAACCCTCGTCATCTGGGGCGGGGAGTTTGGACGCACGCCCATGAGTGAAAAGGGTGATGGGCGCGACCACAACCCCACCGGCTTTACCATGTGGATGGCTGGCGGCGGCATCAAAGGCGGCCAAGTGATCGGCAGCACCGATGATCTGGGCCTGCGTGCTGTGGATCAGAAACTCCACGTCCACGACTTGCACGCCACCATCCTGCATCTGATGGGCATGGACCACACGAGACTCGTCTATAAATACAAAGGCCGCCCCGAACGCATCGATCAGAATGAAGGCAATCCCTTCACCAAGATGCGGATGGTCTGATACCGTTTACTTCCCCGGCAGAGACGGCATTTTCATTTCCTTGTAGCCTTCTGGGGCGATGAAAGTGGAGTCAGCGACAGGTTCATTTTTAGCTGAGACGAGTTCACTTGTGATGACCTTACCCATCAGTGTCATTTCAGATTTGACGGCCATGCCAGGGAAGTCGCCGCTCTGAGGTGCTAAAGCCGTGGCGGGATTACCCATGGCTTTCGTCAGCTTGTCCTGCGCGGCATTGATTTCTTTGTATCCAGGAAAGTCTTTGGCGATCCAAAACTTGCCTGTGCCAAGCTTACTCTTCCAGGTGTAGATCTCAGTCTCATAGTCTCCGACCTTCTCCATTTGACCAGTGGCCTCAGGCTTGGCGGCTGGTGCAGCTTTGTCTAGCAACTGACCGGCCAGCGACATGAGTCCCTTCATGCTATCGGCGTTCATCTTCATCATCATCTTCTGCGAGTGCATAAACATAGTGATCTCACCACTCGCGGCATCGGTGATAGCGCTCATCTGGTCGCCGATGTCAGCGCGCGTCTTGTCCCCCTTCACCTTGATCACCATGTCCTGAGTTTTGCCTTCCGTAGTGGTTTTCTGACTGATGACCCAGTCGGCAAAACTGCAATGCAAGCTGAGGGCCGATACGGCGAGGAAGAGAGGGAGCTTTTTCATACGACTCATATCCTATGAGAAAATGCGCTCGCAGGTCAAGCCCGACGGACCAATGTTTTTTCCCGCTGCAGAGACTCGTAGGCTTTTTTGACGATCCAGCCGGACTGGTTCAAGGCGCTTCTCGCTTGTTCGCGATTGCAGCCAGTGAGCTCGCAAAGAATGCGTAGGGCACGGTCACGCAGCTTCACATTGGAGGGGTTCACGTCGACCATCAGATTACTGACGACCTTGCCTACTTTCGTCATCGCCAGGGTGGTGATCATGTTCAGGACCAGCTTCGTGGCGGTGCCGGATTTCAGCCTCGTGGAGCCTGTGAGCACCTCTGGGCCGACATTGGGGATGAGGAGCAAATCAGGCTTCCATGAGGGATCACGCAGGCGCTTTACGGCCTGACGTATGGCAGGATTAAAACACAGCAGCACGGTGAATGCCCCACGCGCACGAGCCTCATGCAGGGCACCCCAGACGAAAGGCGTGCGCCCACTTGCGGCGATGCCGATGACGACATCTTTGGCTCCGGCGGCGCGATGCCGGATGGCCAAGACACCGGCCTGCACGTCATCCTCAGCGCCCTCGACTGCGCTCCAGAGTGCCTGCTGTCCACCGGCGATTATGCCCTGCACTTGCTCACGCGGCGCACGGAAAGTGGGCGGTATCTCGCTGGCATCGAGCACGCCGAGTCGGCCACTGGTGCCTGCACCTGCATAGAAAAGTCGGCCACCACTCTCAAAGGCGCGGATGACTTCGGTGATGACTCGAGTGATGGCTTTTTTCTCACGGCGTATCGCTGGCATGAGCGATGCATCTTCTGCGAGCATGAGGTCGATGCCACGGCCTAACGGCATTTGATCCAAGCCCGTCGAGCGCGGATTTCGCATCTCGGTGGGTGATGACGCAAGCACGGCAAGATCAGCGATTTCCTCTGGCAAAACAAAGTCAGAGGCGGATTTCTGGATCACCGATGCCACGGGCGCATGGGTGGATGCTGCCTGCCGAGCTAACTCCACTCCACCCCAGACGGAGGATCGAAGTAGGGGCGTGACGCGCGCCTGCGGCCAGCCTTTCTTGAGACGGCGAGAGACATCTCGCATGAAGGCAGGGTTCTTTAAAATCACGCCACCATTCAGGATGAACTCCACGGGGCCACTGCCGCCGATGAGCTGATGCGCGCAAGCACAGGCGTCCTGAGCCAGCATCTCAGCGGCATCAGATAACAGCTTCTTTGCCAAAGGATCACCCTTTGCCGCAATCGCAAAAACAGTGACGGCGAGGCTGGCGATCTGACTCTTGCTGGCAATGACCGACCAGGAGATGAGCTGCTCAGGCTCAGTGAAAAGCAGCGCATGGAGAATGGCCCCACCGAGCGGTCCGAGACGGCCATGATGATCAAGATCAGCGATAATGGCACGCAGCGCGCGCAAACCGATGTCGCAGGCGCTAGCACGATCTCCGATGACATGCCCACGGCCGCCGACCTTGGCCGTGCGCCCATCTGGACTGCGACCAAAGCAGCAGGAGCCTGTGCCGCTGAGCACCAGCACGCGCGGGAGAGCCAGCTTTCTCGCGGGAGCAGTGGCTAGGGCCGTTTCGAGATCGTTCGTAGCAATGCAGGGGATCTCTGGCCAGATGCGTGAGGCAGCACGCTGGAGCCTTTCTTTATCTACCTCAGAGCGCGCACCCGCCATGCCAATACCAATCGCCGACGGTGTCTGCGGCAGCCGTGCAGCGATGTCTCGCAGATGCCACTGCAACTCGCGATCTGACATGAGTGAGAGCACGGCTGGGCCGGATTCAAAGGCGATGATTTGTTTGTCGTCAGCATCCACCAGCAACACCGAGGTGCGCGTGCCACCAGCCTCGATGCCTAACGAAATAAGCTGGCCACAAGCCAGAATACGACGGTTTGATTTCATGGCCTGAAACTAGACCGCGAAACAGATTGGCTCAATACACGATCTGCACTTCATCACCGACGCGGCAGATACCGAAGAATTTTTGCGCCTTTTCGTACGGCAGGCGAATGCAGCCGTGTGAAGCGGGACTTCCCGTGACGTAACCGCTATGCATACCGATGGCGCTGCAATTCAGCCGCATGAAATACGGCATGGCCACATGGTAAAGGGTGGAGGTCCACGAGCGATGTTTGTCTGTGATCACATAGCGACCAGCGGGTGTCCTAAAACCCTCTCGTCCCGTGGAGACGGAGCAAGTGTCGATCACCTTGCCCTCCTTGATGACCCAGGCGCGCTGCTTGGATAGATCAATCGTCACTAGCACTTCCGGCTCAGACTCTGGCTGGCGACCCAAGATGATGCGCATGAGAAAAATGTAGCCCTGCGTGGCGGCGAAATTGATCGGGTAGCGGTGGTAGCGCGTGGTGCACTGAGATGGGCTGGCTCCTGCGCGCAGCAGCTCTGCGGCCCCCTCCACATCACCCCGTGAAGCACAGGCGATCAGTGGAGTGATCCCACGATCATCTTCGAGCGTGTTCCTGAGATCCTTGATAGTGACACGGTCGAGGAAAACTTTCGTGGGTGGTGAGACGAAGCGTGTATTCGGGTCCGCGCCCGCAGCGATCAAAGCCCGCAACATGTCTGTGCCGCGCCTCAGGGAAGCTAGTGCTAGAGGCGGCTGTTTTTCATACCCAGGCTGAGTCACCACCGCACCGCCAAACAAAAGAGCACGCGCAGAATTCAGCGCACCAAGACGCGCCGCCGTGCACAGAAGAGTGTCACCACCCGGCGTCATCTCATTTGGATCAGCACCGCGCGCGATCAGTTGATCGACCCACTCGGCGTCATCTAGAAGCACGGCGTATTGTAGGAGAGGCAGATCGCTGAGGTCAGGGATCTCGGTGCGGAAAAGCTCTATCACATCATCTTGAAACACCTTCCAAGTCGAGACTCCGCGTGAGGCACGTGGGTTCTTCTGGAATGGTTTCACGACTACGTCCGCAGGCTTAGCAGGCAGTGGCTCGGGTGGACAAATCAAGGACGTAGAGCTTACTGGCAAAGCCCTGCGAACCATCAGTTCGGGTGCATCGACCGGTGCCGATTTCGAGGCCAAAAGATCATTCGCACTGGCCGATGATAGCAGCATGGAGCAAAGCAAAATCACTCCGCTGATGCAGTTCAGCAGGCGGTGAATCATCAGAGTTAGAATCCAAGTGGATTTCGGGGCCATCGCGGGCAATGAGTAATGGTTGATTAAGTCGTGTCTAGGCTGGATTTCGCTTGAGTGGAAATTCAGCCGAACTTGCGACTCAATTTTGAAAGCAAGGCCATCCATTTTTAAGCTTCTCTAACCTCCTATGAAAAACAGCGACATCCGCATCACCTCAGCCTCCGTCTATTTCCTTCCTGTCACCATGCGCGTGCCATTGAAGTTCGGTCCAGAGACCGTCACCAGCGTCGTTTGCCTGCGGGTTAAAGTCTGCGCGACTGACCGCAGCGGGCGCACTGCCGAAGGCTGGGGCGAGACTCCGCTGAGTGTCTCATGGGTCTGGCCTAGCACCCTGAGTGTGGCCGAGCGCGCTCGCCGCATGGAGGACTTTTCCATCCGCCTCGCGCAGCGTCTCGTGGCGAGCGGTCTCGTGGGCCACCCGATGGAAATCGGCGCGGATTTCATCCACGGCCCGCTCGCTGAGACTCTGAAGGCCGCGAACGACGAAGACGGTGGCCCCGAGATGCCTTACCTCGGCTCGCTCGTCGCCTTCAGCGCCTTCGACATCGCCATTCATGATGCCTTTGGCAATCTGCTCGGACGTGATGTCTATGAGACTTACGGCCCGGAATTCATGAACCGCGACCTCAGCGCTTTCATTCACGCGGAGGCCGGCAGCGGTATCGACTTCACTGGTCGCTACCCGCAGGACTACTTCGTCGCACAAGCTCCGAAAAAACTGCCCGTCTGGCATCTCGTCGGCGGTGTCGATGCGCTCGAAGCCACCGACCTGAACGGCAGCGAACCCAATGACGAGCACCCCATTCTCCTCGCCGACTGGATTCAGCGAGATGGCCTGAAGTGCCTCAAAGTGAAATTGCGCGGCACCGATGCCGCGTGGGATTATGAGCGAATGGTGCGAATCGGTCGCATCGGCTTTGCCAATGGCGTGCGCTGGCTCAGCGCCGACTTCAACTGCACGGTCAAAGATCCAGCCTACGTCAATGCAATCACCGACCGTCTGCTCGCCGAGGAGCCTGAGATCTATGCCCGCACGCTCTATGTCGAGCAACCCTTCCCCTATGACCTTGAGGCACATCAAATCGACGTCCGCAGCGTCTCCGCGCGCAAGCCTTTGTTCCTAGATGAAAGCGCGCACGATTGGGAATTCGTCCGCCTCGGTCGCAGACTTGGCTGGAGCGGTGTCGCCTTAAAGACCTGCAAAACACAGACCGGTGCCCTGCTCAGTCTCTGCTGGGCCAAAGCGCACGGCATGCCGCTCATGGTGCAAGATCTGACGAACCCGATGCTCGCCATCATCCCACACGTCAGACTCGCCGCCCATGCCGGCACCATCCAGGGCGTCGAATGCAACGCCATGCAGTTTTATCCAGATGCCTCCACCATCGAAGAGCGCATCCACCCCGGCCTGTATCGCCGCCGTGATGGCATCGTCGATCTCAGCTCACTCAATGGCAGCGGCTTCGGCTATCGTGTCGAAGAGATAGGTCGAGAGCTGCCAGCACCGGCGGTCGTGGTCGGGTAACCTCATTCCTCACCCTACTTGCACAGCAGATTCCACAGATGCTGGGTATGATGATGCGTAACGCTGGAATACATGGAGGATGCCCCTTCATCGAACTGGCATCATCTGATGTCAGGTGGCCAGATCCTACTGCATCTGCATCCTAGACGCGCACTAATATGCCTCATGCGCTAGTTTGCTACAGCTCGCACTTTTCATCTTGTGACCTCCTCAGAGAACATGCAGCGTCCGCGCTGTGTTATTGCCGATACGCGCCTCCAGTTTCATTCTGTCTCTGTTCATCCTCGTTTCCTGCGGGTTGCTGCCGCCGTTGGGGTCTAAGCGGCTCAAGAAAGACACTGCCGATGTCCATGGCATCGCTCCTGAAAAGTGGGCGGCTTTGCCCACGATTTCAGCCTCTGCTGGTGCAGGCTGGCTTAGCGACTACGATAGTGCGACGCTCAAAACACTGGTGGATCGAGCCATCACCGCCAACCCAAACCTGAAAGCCGCAGAAGCGCGCGTCACTCAAGCTCAAGCGCAGACCGTACAGGCAGGTGCGGCCATGCTACCGAGCATTTCGACCAGCTTCATCGCAAGCCGAACTCAAACGCCTTCTGATCAGCGTTTCGCAGGCCTAAACTTCATCAACAACCGCTTCCGACTGCCCCTGAATGTGAGCTGGGAAATCGACTTCTGGGGCCGCGTGGCTGATGAGCGCGGCGCGGCGAAGTCTCGTCGTTACGCCGTCGAAGAGGACTTCCATGCAGCGCGTCTTTCACTGGCGGCAACGACAGTGCGCACGGCCGTCACGCTGGCAGAGGTGCAATCACTCATCACTCTCGCCGAACAAAATGTGCAGGCTCGCCGCGTGCAGCTCGGCATCATGGAAAAGCAGATGGAGCGCGGACTCGATCCTGACCGCGCAGCCCTCGACGTGTCTTTGAGCCGTGCTGATTTAGCGCGAGCGGAGTCCACCATCCAGCAGCGGCGAGCCACGGCGGATCAGACCCGCCGCGCTCTTGAAGTGTTGCTCGGCGGCTATCCGGCAGGCACCGAACGTGGTCTGTCTAGCCTACCCACTTTACGCCGCAGCATTCCTGCCGGGCTACCGTCAGAGTTACTGCTCCGCCGCCCAGATCTACGTGCCGCAGAGCGGAGACTGGAGGCGGCTTTGCGCAGTGAAAGCGCCGCTAAAAAAGCCTTTCTGCCAAGCATCCGTCTGACCGGTGAGAGTGGTCGAACATCTCAGGATACCGACAAGCTACTCGTACCAGAGGCCGCCATCTGGAGCATCGCCAGCAATGTGACACAGAGTCTTTTTCAAGGCGGTCGTATCATGGCCACTGCCAAAGAAACTCGGGCCAAATACGAAGAGCAGCTTCAAACCTACACCAACAGTGCCCTCACCGCTTTTCGTGAGGTCGAGACAGCTCTGGCTGGCGATGGTTTTCTTCGTGATCAAGCTGCAGCTCTCACCACCGCTGCTAGTGAGGCGGAACGTGCAGAGAAGCTTGCACAGGGTCAGTACGAGAAAGGATTGTCCGAAGTGCTCACACTACTAGATGCCCGGCAGCGCGCTTTTGATGCCCGCAGCAGCCTCATCAGCATTCAGGCACAGCGGCTGCGAAACCGGGCGGATTTGCACCTGGCCCTGGGCGGTGAATTCTAACGCGGCCCCGCACACCTTAAAAACTTCGCCCCAAGCCCAAAAAATCGCTTCTATTTTGGCATGGCCTGTGCTTTTTCAAATTGGGCTTCTGCGGGTGGATCGTCTCCTACCGCCAAGCTCCTTAATCCAAGTCGAACCCTACAACCATGGCCAAATACAAACTCGAATACATCTGGCTGGACGGCTATCAGCCAGTCCGCAATCTGCGCAGCAAGACTCAGCTCAAGGACTTCGCTAGCTTTCCGAAGCTGGAAGAACTTCCTGATTGGGGATTTGATGGCAGCTCCACTCAGCAGGCCCCTGGCGGCAGTTCCGACTGCGTGCTGAAGCCTGTGGCCGTTTTCCCAGACAGCACCCGTATCAATGGTGTGCTCGTCATGTGTGAAGTCTATAGCGCCGACGGCACGCCGCACGCCTCCAATGATCGTGCAACCATCCTGGATGATGCAGACACATGGTTCGGCTACGAGCAGGAATACTTCTTCTACCAGGATGGCCGCCCACTTGGCTTCCCTGAGAACGGCTACCCTGCCCCACAAGGCCCTTATTACACGGGCGTCGGATACAAGAACGTTGGCGACATCGCTCGTCAGATCGTCGAAGAGCATCTCGAAATATGCCTCGCTGCCGGTATCAATCACGAAGGCATCAATGCCGAAGTGGCCAAAGGTCAGTGGGAATTCCAGATCTTCGGAAAAGGCTCCAAGACCTGTGCTGACCAGATGTGGGTTGCCCGATATATCTTGAACCGTCTGTGCGAGAAATATTGCATCGACGTTGAATATCACTGCAAGCCACTCGGAGCCACTGACTGGAATGGTTCAGGCATGCACTGCAACTTCTCCACTAAGTACATGCGTGAAGTCGGCGGTGAAGCCTACTTCCTCGCCCTCATGGGTGCCTTTGAGAAATACTGCGCCGAGCACATCGCCGTCTATGGTCCAGACAATCACATGCGCCTTACCGGCCTGCATGAGACTCAGTCCATCGACCAATTCTCATGGGGCATTGCTGACCGTGGAGCCTCTATCCGCGTGCCGCACAGCTTCAAAAATAACGGCTGGAAAGGCTACCTCGAAGATCGCCGTCCGAACAGCCAAGGCTGTCCATACCAGATCTCCAGCCGCGTGCTCAAGACGATCGCGACTGTGCCACAGAAGTAATTTGTTTCTGGCCTCTCAAGTCCAGATTCCCATCAAACACCGCCTGGAAACAGGCGGTGTTTTTTGTACTGGAAGAGTGCGACATAAAAAAACGCCCTGACTTTTGAGGCCAAGGCGTGTGAGTAAGGTCTTGCTGATCAAGATTAGGGCAGCGGGCGGATCCAGATATTGCGCAGGCGGATCGGCGGATCATTCTTGTGATCCTGGAGACGGATCGGTGCCTTTGCGGGGAAACTGCCACTGTAGTCAGTGACGTTCTTGTGCTTCGTCGGACCCATGATCTTCGTGTGGATTTGCACGCAGACACCATTCACGAACGTGGTCACATAAGCAGGCTCAATGACCTTATCTCCATCCAGCTTAGGAGCGGTGAAAATGATGTCATACGCCTGCCATTCACCCGCTTTTTTAACCGCATTTACCAGCGGTGGAGTCTGGCCGTAAATGCAGCCTGTCATGCCATCGGCATAGGTTGGGTTGTTATCACAGTCAAGCATCTGGCACTCATAGCGATCCATGAAAAAGGTGCCGCCATTGCCCTTCTTTTGAGAGTTACCCTTCGTGTGCGGCTCGCTCTTCCACTCGATGTGGTACTGGCAACTAGCGAACTCCTGCTTGGTCCAACTGTCGCCACCATCGACGAGCAATTCACCATTTTCGATCTTCCACGGACAAGGGATGATCTCGCCAGTTTCTTTACCCTTGTCGTCCTTCTTCTTGGACTGAAAAGCATCCGTATTTGTGCCATCAAAGAGGATGATCGCATCTGCTGGTGGCTGCCCCAGCTTGTCACCTGGCTTTACCGCTTCAGGACGCGGACGATCGATATCATGCACCTTCCACTGCGTGCCTGGGATGACTGGCGTGTCAGAGTAGCCGATGGCTGATGGCTTATCTTCAGCGGCGAAAGTGGCCGCACGGCTCAGAGCGAGCATGATCAGGAGTCTGTTTGTGTTCTTCATAGAGAGAGTCTGCAAACGAGCACGCTGAGCCAATGTTGCAAGGACCGTGTGACGCTGCATTTAGCGCACTGAAGGAGTGATAATAATCTCCTGACCAATGCGAAAAGCCGACACCTCTGCACCGGCTTGAGTGACACCGATATTCACACTGCCAGACACTTCGAGATCGAAGAGTTGGATCTTATGAGCCGTGCAGAAATCGCGCACTCTCTGCGGCAGCGTCTGCTCTGGAAAACGCGAGTCATTCGAGCTGATGACCACCTGCGGATGCGCCGCTATCAGCAGCTCCGTCAGACCTGAAATATCAGCCGAATGCTGGCCACGAATCAGAATGTCACAGGCCAACGGAACTCGGCGCTCCAGTAGTTTCTTCTCCGTGATAAAGCCCGTATCTCCCAGCCAAAGCACACGCAGGCGACCGAGACGCATCATGAGCACGAGTCCACGATCATCAGCCTTTTCACTCAGATCAGAAAGCATAGGGTACAGCACTGTCGCGGATGCAGGCGCAAGCCCACCGGGCTGAATATCGATCACATCATCCATGCGATGCCGATGCCAGCCGCGACTGTCCACAGGCACCTTTTGGGCCAGTCGGTTAATACTGGAAAAGGAGGTCTCAAGCGACCAGGGTTCATGCACACTCGTGTGCAGCCGTGGTGCGCCAAACTCATGCGCCAGTTCAGCCGCGCCGACATGGGCGATGTCGCTGTGAGTGAGGATGACACCATCCAGATGATTGATCCCTCGATTCCGAAAGAATGGTCTCAGAACACCACGCCAAGCATGGACATTTCCCGTGTCGATCAGCCACTGTGTGTCACCCGCTCTTAAATGACTGATGGCTCCACCACCCGACACATGAAACACTCGGAATTCCAGCGGCGGCGGCTCTTTCTCAAAGCGCAGATCGAGCGTGAAATTCGCCAGCGGCAGCGAAGAAAACCATGTGGCTAGCAGAACCATCAAACGCGCCAGCCACGCATTGACAATGTTTGCCAAAACCTGCCCCGAATTGAACCCCACCGCCGCGCAACAGACGCTGACACAGGACGCCGTGATGCTGAAGCCCGAGATCGGCACGAGCAGCAAGTTCGCCACCAAGCCCACCGGAGTCACCGTCCTGAAATGCCCCAAAGTCAGCGGCAAACTACCGATCCATGCAGCCAATGACACGCAAGCCAGACTGGCCAGCGATTGCCGAGCCCAAGCAGCAATACGCTGACGACGGCTCGCCAGTTGCGGAGGTAAAAATGGGTCCAACTCCGTCCACGGATTCAGGTTCGTCAGCATTGGCGAAGCGAAAAAAGCGATGGCCCAGAGCACTGCGAAAGAAAGCTGAAACCCAGGCTGAAAAAGCTGATGAGTATCATAAGCCAGCAACAGCAGCACCGCAGCGCCCAGACTGTTTTGCACCGATGATTTACGATTCCACCACGGAGCGATCAGCACCAGCGCGATCATGAAAGCAGCCCGCGCTGCCGATGGCCGCCAGCCCGTGATGTAAGCATAGCCAAACACGATCAAGATCAACCAAGCAACAGCACGGGACTTCCCCACGCCCAACCAACGAAGCACAAAGGCGGCCACACCCGCGAGCATCACGACATGCAAACCACTAACAGCAAAAATATGCAATGTCCCACTGTTGCGGAAGGCGTCTTCAATATCCTCGCCCGCCGCATCAGACGCCCCGAGCGCCATCGCCAGCAGCACCGCTGTAGCTTGCTCTTCAGTTTCAATGCCACGCGCCAAAGCCCTACTCATCCACTGTCGTGAAGTTTCCGCCCAGTGCAGCAGATGAAAACTCAACGACCAAGGCTCAGGCTTCAGGAGCTTCACCCCATCAGCCTGCAAGAGCGCCACACGCCCCATGCGCAGGCCATACCCCGCCGCATCAAACTGCCCAGGATTCTGCGGCGACCTGAGCAAAGTTAGTAGCCCTTCAATCTCATACACACCCGGCTCGGTGAGTTGCCACCCATCTGGTAGCCGCACTTTTACTTGAGCGCTCGTTACGCGGTACATTCCTGCACGCCCCCATCGCAGTTCCATAACCTCACCGATAGCGCTCGACTCATCCAGTTCGGCCCCTTCCGTCCACGGGAACAATCGCGCTTTCATACCCACCGGATTCGGACGGTCAGGCAGCGCCAGCAACTGCTCATGCAGCGGGTGAAAAAAGGTCTGCTTTAGATGCCAGCCATGCAGCGTCATGAACGCCGCGAAAACCAGCGGCACCCAACCCAGCATCGTGCGCCGTCGCCAACCAAACCAAAGGGTAAGAACCACGGCTGCCATCAGCCAGAAGTTCAATCTCACGCTCGACCAATCAGCCAAAATGACACCCGCCACTGCAGCCAGTCCAAACACCGTCAGAGGATTCATCTGCCACCAGCGGATCAGCCAACCCCGCAAGCGCGCAGAGATCGAAAGACGCTGGTCGGACTGGTCTGGCATCAGCCATCCTCTCGTTGGTTACTGTCTTTTAGCTCAGCCTCCTCCGACTCATCAGGCCTAACTTTCTCACCAGGAAAAAACAGCGATGTCGTCAGTGCCTCGATCGCCCAAGGCAATACCCATTTCACCGTCAACAAAGCGACCAACGCACCCACAAAAATAAAGTAAATGAGCATCAAACCAGGGTCGCCATCCACCTTCAGCCAACCCGCTCGGGCAAGCCCTAAAGCCAATCCAATGAGGCCCAACCGAATGATCCATCTGCGCTTCATAACCCGATCTTAGCACGACAATTCACACTAAGAGAAACACTTTTTCAAGTCACGTAAACACTTGCTTCACCACCTTCGGATTCTCGACACCTGTGAGCTTCTGATCGAGGCCTTGGAACTTGAAGGTAAGGCGTTCGTGATCCAATCCCGCAGCAGCTAAGATGGTCGCGTGTAGATCATGAACGCTGACTTTATCAACCACTGCCTTAAAGCCTAGCTCATCGCTCTCGCCATGGTGATAGCCGCCTTTGACACCGCCGCCGCACATCCAGACGGTGAAAGCATGCGGATTGTGATCGCGACCGGGCTTGGCGGCTTTTTGAGAGATGGGCAGGCGACCAAATTCACCACCCCAGATGATGAGCGTTTGATCGAGCAGTCCGCGCTGTTCCAGATCGGAGATGAGCGCAGCGACAGGCTGGTCACTCTCCAGCGCGAAGCCGCGATGATTGCCCGCGATGTCGTTATGTCCATCCCAGCTCTGCTGGTTCTCCATGCCACCGCTGTAGATCTGGATGAAGCGCACGCCGCGCTCCACCATGCGCCGAGCGGTGAGGCACTGTGCAGCGAAATGGCCGCAGTGTTTTTCATTCAAGCCGTAGAGCTTCTGGATGTGCTCCGGCTCGCCTTTGACATCAAAGGCCTCAGGCGCAGCGGTCTGCATTCGGTAGGCGAGTTCGAAGCTTTCGATGCGAGCATTGAGTTCGCTCTCAATGGGTGACTCGGCGAGCGCACCGCGATTCAATCTCGCGAGCAGATCGAGCTGCGCACGCTGACGCCTTGGGGTGAGCGAGGCGGGCACGGCGAGGTTGTCGATAGGCGCACCCTTAGGCTTCAGCCAGGTGCCTTGATAGATGCTTGGCAAGAAACCCGCGCCCCAGTTGGCAGCGCTGCCTTTGGGCAGGCCGCGATTGAGCGGATCACTCATCACGACAAAGCTCGGCAGTGAATCGCTCTCGCTGCCGAGGCCGTAATTCACCCATGAGCCGACGCAGGGATAGCCCATGCGCGTCGCGCCGGTGTTCATCATGAAAAGCGCGGGCGAGTGATTGTTCGACCCGGTCCAGCAGGAGTGGATGAAGCACATCTTATCGACATGCATGGCGGTCTTTGGAAACAGCTCGCTCGCCCATGTGCCGCTCTGTCCATGCTGCTTGAATTCAAATGGAGAGGCCATCAGCGGTCCCACGGAGCCGGGGAAGAATCCGGTCTTGGGATCAAAGCCATCGAGTGCTTTGCCATCGCGCTTCTTCAACTCCGGTTTGTAATCCCAAGTATCCACCTGCGACGGTCCGCCATTGGTGAAGATCCAGATGATCGACTTCGCCTTGCCGCCGACCTGCATCGGCACCTTGGGTGCAAAGGGATTGAGTGAGTTCGCCGCGAAGCCATCGCGTTCAAGTATCGCAGCGGCAGCCAACATGCCAAAGCCACCACCTGCGCTTTGCAGGAGATGACGGCGAGAAAAATAGGAGGGTGAGTTCATGGCAGTCATCGGGTTCAGTTCACATACACGAATTCATTCAAGCCCAGGAGCACCTGGCAGTAGTCAGTGAGGTCACCACCTTGCTGGAGAAAGGCGCTGCCTTGCGCAAGTTCCACAGCATTGGGCGGGCGGTTGAAGCAGAGGGTGTAAGCACGGGCGATTTGCTGTTTCACATCGCCTGCGCTGGCGATGCGTTTGGCGAGTCCACCCGCCCAGGTGCGAGCTTGCGGGCTGTTCATGAGGATGAGTGCCTGCGGGGCGACGGTCGTCGTGGGGCGGCTGCCCTGACTGACAAGCGGCTCAGGCAGATCGAAAGCAACCATGCTGCCGATCAGCAGGCTGCGTTTGATGTTGAAGTAGATGCTGCGGCGTTTGCTGTTCTCATCGCGCGTACCTGGACCATACATTGTCTCATCGAGCGAACCGCTGACGGCGAGCATGGAGTCGCGGATTGCCTCGCCTTCAAGACGCTGCGGGACGCGCCGCATGAACAGTGCATTCGCGGGATCAGCGGCTTCTTTGGCGGGATCGCAGCGCGTGCTTTGCTGGTAGGCTTGGGAAAGCATGATCATCCGATGCAGCGGCTTCAACTGCCAGCCGTTGGCGATGAGTTGTCCCGCGAGCCAGTCGAGTAATTCAGGCTGGCTGGGTGGTGTGCCGGTTTTGCCAAAGTCATTCGATGTGGGGACAATGCCGGTGCCGAAATGATGCTGCCACAGACGGTTGACAATGACGCGAGCAAGCAGGGCACCGGCACCGTGATCGACATCGGTGATCCAGTTCGACACTGAGCGGCGGCGACCTGTTGTCTTGGCGTCTTTTGGCGGTTGCCACTGCCAGCGTTTTCCATCACCAGGGCGTGAGAGCGCCTGAAGGAAACCCTGCGTGGCTTCGCCGTCTTTGAGATCAGGATTGCCGCGTTTCAAGACAAAGGTTTTGTCAAAGAACGGCCCGCCCTGTGTGTGCATGACGATGGGATCATAGCCCTCGCCGCAGATCATCATGCGCGTGGCACCTGGCACGACGGGCGTACTTTTCTTTTTGTCCATCGTGGTGATGGCGGAGGTGATCTTACCGTCGGGATGCACGTCCACGTTCATGCGTGTCGTCGTCGTGAAGGTGCTGAGCATCTGGTAGTAGTCGCGTGTGGGGAACGGATCGAACTTGTGATCGTGGCAGCGCGCGCAGCCCACGGTGAGGCCAAGCATGGCGCTGCTGGTGGTGCTCAGCATGTCATCCATCGCATCGTAGCGCGTGCGCTCGACTTCATTGGCGGTGATCTGAGAGGGGAACACGCCCGCGCCGAGGAAGCCCGTGGCAGCGAGTGCGAGTGGATCACTCGGCTCGTATTCGTCACCCGCGAGCTGCCACTTCACGAACTGGTCATACGGCATATCGGCGTTCAGTGCCTTGATGACAAAGTCACGGTAATGGAAGGCGTAGGGCCGGTCATAATCTTGCTCGAAGCCGGTGCTTTCAGCGAAGCGTGCCACATCGAGCCAGTGGCGTGCCCAGCGCTCGCCGTAGGCCTGGCTGCTGAGCAGCTTGTCCAGAAGGTCAGACAAGTCAGACGTATCCGACATATCAGACGGCGGCAGCCCCGTGAGATCCAAAGACATCCTTCGGACGAGAGTGGCACGGTCAGCATGGGGGTTGAAGGTCATGCCCTTCGCATTCCTCAGCAGCAGTTCGTCGATGGACTTTGCCTTCACTTTCTTCAGCGGCTGGAACGCCCACCACTGGCGGTCTTCATTCGTGACGACTGAGGCATCGCGTTTGGGTTTCTTGCCAGCAATGAGTGGCTCGGCATAAGGCGCACCGTCGTTGATCCAGGCGGTGATTTTGGCGATGACTTCAGCGGAGAGTTTGGGTTTGCCATCGGGCATGTGTGGTTCTTTGAGATGATTGATTTGATCGATCAGCGAGCTGCTCTTCGCATCAAACGGCACCACCGCCGGGCCATGCGAACCACCGCGCAGCAGATCCTCACGCGTGGCGAGGTCGAGATCGCTCTTTACCTTTTCACCGCCATGGCAGCCGAGGCAGTTCTGCTTCAAGATGGCGGAGATTTCCAGATCAAAAGTCTTCAGCCCGCGTGCCATGCGCTGCGCGTGATCGGCGGGGAGTGCCGGTGCTGCGGCGAGCAGCGCAGGAGTGATTAGGAGGGTGATGAAGAGCCGGTGCATGAACGTGGAGAAGCTTGCTAGACAAACGCTGTCGGCCTATGCCTCTTTGTGTCTGTTTTGTGTCCTATCCTGAGATAGGCTCACTCGCCCCTCCTGATTCTGCGAGCATGATTTGTCGGTCTGCGTATCTGATTCCATTCACTCCATGTCGAAACGTCACAAGTATCTGAACTACACCACGCCCTGGGGCGTGAGTCTCTCGGCGGCGGCCAGAGGCGGTTGGTCGGCCTTTTTGATTCATGAAAGCGGCTATCAATCGGCGCTCGATGACTGGAACCACGAGGGAGTGGACAGCCCGTTCTGGCGTCTGTATCACAATCCGAAGCCGGGCTGTCATCTGCGCTTTCAGGGACGTGACATTCCACTTGGTCCCGAGCACTTCGTGCTGATCCCGGCAAACACAATCTTTGACTGCTGCGGGCCGGTGCCCGCCTGTCACTTCTGGCTTCACTTCACGGTGAGCCGGATCGTCGGAGAGATCGCCGAAGAGCCAGTGATCCTGCCGGCGAATCCCCTGCTCCAGATGCTGGTGAATGCTGTCATCGAGACGCATCGGCGGCCTGCAAGCGCCACACGAGATCTCGCCGTGCATCATCAGAGTGCGGCACTGCTGCACGCGATCTTTGCCGAATGGGATGTGCCACCACCGACATCAATGCCGGAGCGATTGCTGGAGGTGCTGGCGCTGATCCAAAGAGCACCGCACACGGATCTCTCGAACCCATTTTTGGCGGAACGCGCAGGCATGGGAGTAGAGCGATTCATTCGTGCATTCCGCGAGCACACGAGCATGACGCCTGCCGCCTATGTGACAAGCACCCGGCTGCGGCTGGCGGGCGAGGCTCTGGCTCTGACAGACAAGACGATTGATCAAATCGCTGTGCAAAACGGTTTCCCAAATCGCCACTACTTCACACGCATGTTTGCGCGCCAGTTTGGCTGCGGCCCGGCAGAGTTCCGCACACGACAGCATGGGCGTCGCGGGCTGTGATCACCGTGCGATTCCTGAATGACACCAGCATACCCGATCAAAGAGCTGCGCGATACAAGCCGACGAAGTTGTCCAAGGTGAGCGAGCGCGGATTGAACTGCGCGGTCCACTGCTTCAAGGCCATTTCGGCGAGAGCTGGCAGATCGGCTTCAGTGACTCCGTAATGGGAAATCTTGCCAGGCATCTTAGCCTCCCAAAGCAGCTCGCTGAGGCGGTCGGCTAAGTCGCCATCAAAGTAGCTCTCGTAGATGGCTGCAATCTCAGGCAGAGCAGAATTGAAACGGATGATGTGAGGCAGCATGACACCCACCGCTTCTCCATGCACGACATGAAACTTAGCTGTCAATGGGTTGGCACAGGAATGGGCCGCACCGAGCATCGAGTTCTCGATGGCTGTGCCAGCATAGGCCGCACCGAGGAGCATCATCGCGCGTGCATCGAGATCCGCCGAGTCACGCAAGACGCGACTGAAACCTGCGTGGCAGAGTTTAAATGCCTCCCGCGAAAAGATGGCAGAAATGCTGCTGCGCTTGTTCGTCACGGCGGACTCCAAGGCGTGAGAGACAGCGTCCATGCCCGTGCAAACAGTGACGCGGTGAGGTTGTGAAACGGTGAGTTCAGGATCGAGGATAGCAACCTTTGCCGCAGCCTTCGGGTCACCACAGGCCATCTTCACATGCGTTTCAGCATCGGAGATCAAAGCGTAGCTTTGACACTCACTACCAGTGCCCGTCGTGGTCGGAATGGCGATCATCGGCAGCATCGGCTTCGTGGCCTTTCCCGTGCCCCAGTAGTCGTGCATGCGTCCGCCATTGGTGAGTATAAAATTGCACCCCTTCGCGGTATCCATGCTGCTGCCACCACCGAGACCGATGATAAAATCAGCATCAAAATCACGAGCGACGGCGACGCAGTGATCGACATCTTCCGTGCTTGGATTTTCGCGAACTTCACCATAGACCCTCACAGCTAAACCAGCGGCCTCAAGAAATGCCACGGCTCGCGCGACATAGCCCGCTTTGAGAATACCAGGATCACTGACAATGAGCGCGCGAGTGCCACCAAACTCGCGCACAAGTTCACCGACACGAGCCAGTGTGCCATTGCCAAAGACGAGCCGTGTTCGCGGCTGAAAATCGAAAGCGCCCAAATCCATCACAGAGTAGCGCCAAAAATTGCGGTTGGAAGCATGTGATATTCTCCCGACGGCGGGAATGAACGAGGGCAATGCGGCAATGAGTCAATCAGGTCCATGAAGAAAAGGGGAAAGTGAACATCTGACTATGACCTCAGTCGTTCATCGTGCCACCCACAAACGCTCAGCATCGATGATTTCTCTCCCTGAAATCGAGGCAGTGAGGCAAACCAGATTGCCAACGGAAATCAAACAAACCGATCCAGTGGTATCAAATCAAGCACCTCGGGCTGTTATTCGTTGGCTTCTGAAAATTAGCCGCCAAAATTCTTCCAAACAAACTAAAATTCGCCCTAGTAGGAGCATGGCATGAGGGTGAGTCTATCAAATGCGGCACATATTCGTCATCCTCACCTTCATGTTGCTCGAAAATACAGCAACTCTGGCACATCCAGGTGCTTTGAGCGAGTATCCAGAGCGCATTCCGGGGAAAACACTTCAGCAAATCAAAGCTGAATGGGAGCCTCTTCCAAAAGAAGCGTGGAGTGAGCATGAACTCTTCTCGCTGGCTCAGGAAATTGCAGAGAAATGGCAGGCCATGTCTGCTGCTGTGCGCAAAGCAAAGATTGAGCAACTCAGCAGGGAAAATCGCCAAGGTGATTATCGCAAACGATTCGCCAATCTCGCTAATGACCTGATGGACTTGCAGCCGGGCGCAGCGGATGCCGAGGTGTCAGACTATCTTGCCTCGCGCATGGATCATCTCGCTTCGGATGATGGTTACCTTGAAGAGATGCCAATTGGCTCGTGGGATGAAAAGCCGGAACAGAAAGACCAGCGCACGCGACAGTGGCAGGAAGCGCGTGACAAAGAGTCGCGTGAGCTAGCTGCACGGGCAGATACCGCATCTAGCGCGCTGCGCCCTCATTGGCTGGTGCAATGCGGCGCACTGGAGTTCAAGCATCGCCGTTACGAACGTGCTACCATGTTTTTCCAGCGCGTCTTGGATGCGTTTCCTCAGCATCCACGCGCCGAGGCAGCTCAATTGATGCTAGCTCGCATTCGTTTCGACGAGTGGCTTCACGAGAGGCGAAAGTACATCCCAGATAACGCAACCCTCCATCGTCTCCAAGACGCCTGGTGGTCAGCAGCCAAGAACTATCGAGCGGCTTATCCTCATGGACGATTCGGGATCGACCTTCAGGGCTGGGAAGGCGGCTACGATCTCGAAAACGATAACATCGGCGGGGCACTGACCTCTTTCCTCAATCAGAGTCGGGACACTGATCATCCCGAGGTGCGGAGGCGGGCTTTTCAACAGATCGAATGGATGCTGCGTCACATGATTGAAAATCCAGGTGCTCTCGAAACCCTCCCATGGGATGAGATTGCTCGCGAGCCGGTCGTGGCTCTTCGCATGGGCTATTTCATGTTGGACTGTCGCAGTGAAACCGACCTCGGTGCCATCATGCAGCGTCGCAGTGGCGGTGATCATCGAGTTCTTGAGTCGCTGGCCCCAGATCTCAATGGGGTCCGCTCTGCAAGCATGAGGGCATGGCCAATGCTTGATGCGGCTTTGGCACGAAATGAAGCGATCTATGTCGGAGAGAAGTCGGTGATCCGTCAAACACTGCATGCATGGTCAGCCTTGGTTCGCAACCAACCCGGTGTTGCACTCGGAATGCTCGAAACCGCGCCGGGGAATCTTGCGGCGGATGACAGGGCGCTCGTCCATGTATTTGCGCTGATCAAGGCCGCCAAGCATGCCGAAGCCGTGAGAGCTATCGAGAGCTTCTGCCAAACGCATGCAGATTCACCGCTAAATCGAGGGATGCTACTGAGGCTTGCGGATTCGTGGGTGGATCTCGGTCAGCCACACACAACAGTCTCCCTGCTGTGGGACATGCTTGAAGGAAAGGAGACAGCCGCAATGCGGTTGGATGCCGAAGAGGACCCTGCACTGAACTTGCCTGGAGAAGTCGAACAACGCTTCGCCGCGTTATTGACCTACGCTCCACTGGATCAACTGGCCAAAGCAGCTGACGCAGCCAAAGAGCGGCCCAAATTACGTGCTGCTTTGTGCGGAGCATTGCGCATCCGACACCTCTCCGAGTGGCAGTTTGACGAATGTCTCAAATGGTCGGCAGATTCCGATTTCGAGGAATGGTGTCCTTATCATTCCAGTTTTGATGAGAATGCTCCTGCTAGGGCAAGTCGCTGGCGGTCATCTGTGTTGGAACTTCAGTCGCTTACTTCACAGGCCAAGAACGAGCCCCAAGCATGGATCGCAATCGGCAACAAATGGAGAAGTTTGCTTTGGAAGATGCTCGATGGCGGCACGGTCTATTTACCGCAGCCCTATTTCATGGCCAACATGCCTGCGCCATCGCATGAGTTGCGTCATCATGCATCCTATCTGCACGTCTCCGATGCTTTCGCTGCCGACTTACTGGATAAGCGACAAGAACTCTCTCATGCGCGGCGCTGTTTCGAACAGGCCGCGAAGATATCCAAGCCTGACTCTGCGGAAGCTAAAATAGCTCGTGGACTACTACATGACGTGCTTCGTCAGCGTGCGGAGTTCTCGCCTTATTTTCGAGATCGTGCCGTTGAGATCGGCGACGCGGAGCTATCGCAGGATTTGGCTGCCACTTTGCCTGAAGCTGTTCCATGGACGTTTCGGGCGGCAAACACGATGGGTGAATGGAAACCCGGATGGGGTGCGTTTTGGCGTGTCGAGATGGAAATGGCTGAGAAACTTGGCTTAGGACCTAAAACCGACGATACCGAATACTGGCAACATGAAATGGCCCTCAAGCGCTTGATGGAGCGATCGAAAGAAGCTATTACAAATGGAACCACCGTCGTGGAGCTGAGTGCCATTCATGATGCCGTGAAGCGCGAGGCTCCCATCATCAAATCAGCCACTCTGCTCAATCATCTCGAAGACCTGAGCCTTCTCCTCAGCCGGCCTGAGGTCAGCCGAGAGTGCTTCACCGCTTACGCCACATCGAGATTGGATGGCAAGCCGATGTCACTCGATGACACTCTCTTTGCGGACGTGAAGGACTTTGTGAGCTTCTGGAATGCAGTGATCACTCCTTCTGTATCAAATCGCGAGCAAGAGAGTTGGCGAAAACTGTCCGCTATGGCCCAAGTCGAGCGCATGACGCAATTTCTCGCCGACTATCCCAAGAGTCCGAAGCGAGAAGCAGCACTGGCAAGACTCGCCATCAACACGTTGCGCCAGTTCCGTTGTCACTGTGCTCTTGTCAGCGAGGTTCCCGTCGAAAAGGCCACCACTAGTTATGCTGGCTTTGCGGTAGAAAGAGGCTTGCCGTTCGATTTGAAGTCAGTGCTGATGCGTATTGGCGATTACACCCGCGAGTTCCCCAACGGACGCTATCAGGCAGAGATGCGCCTGATACGCGGATTAGCCGCCGCTGAGGCAAAGGACTGGAAGACAGCGCTGACCGATCTCGTCGCCATCTTGAGTGATTCCGAGGAACAAGATCTCCACCTCGATGCCAGCAACAGCCTTTGCGCCATCTTCATGGAGTTACTCGAACCGCAACATCGAATACAGGTCAAAACAGCTATCGAAGCAGTGCCAAACGCCAAAGAGCAGCTGCTAATCTTCATGCACACATCATCCTGTGGCTGGCGGCTTCGCATTATCGAAGATTGGATTCAAAGCTGGCCTTTAAGCAAACCGATCCGGTGACATCAAATCGAGTGGTACGCGCGATTTCTCGCCACCGAGCACATCCGCAATGATTTTGCCAGTCGCGGGCGCGAGGCTGAGGCCCATCATGGCGTGGCCGGTGGCGATGGTGAGGTTTTTCCAGCGCTGGGTGCGGCCGAGGTAGGGCATGCCGTCGGGTGAGACGGGACGCAGGCCGCTCCAGGGTTTTACGTCGGCGAAGTCGCTTTCGTTGAAGGCGGGGAAGAAGTCGGGAAAGGCCCGTGTGATGCCGCGCACGCGACGTGGCGTGATGGATTCATCGGTTCCAGCCATCTCCATGGTGCCACCGACGCGCAGCGAGCCATCCATCGGCGTCACGGCGAGCCGCGCCTCGGTGCAGATGCTGCACAGTTCGGGAAGTTGCTTCGGATTTGGCAGCGTGAGGCTGTAGCCTTTGCCGGCTTGCATCGGCAGCTTCAAATCGAGTTCCTTGGCCAATTCTGCGGACCACACGCCACCGCACAGCACCACCTCATGTCCCTCCACTTGGCCTTGGGTCGTGTTGACTGCTCGCAACGATCCATTCTCCACTTCAAAGCCACGCACTTCAGTCTCCCACAGCATCTCAACACCAAGTTTCACCAACTCCTCCTCCACTGCGGCGATGAATCGTCCGGGTGCGAGATGACAGTCCTTCGGAAAGAAGACACTGCCGCACACATCCATCGTCACCGCTGGATCGAGCGCCGCAGTGGCCTTTGCGTCGAGAACTTCGGCGGGGATGCCAAGTTTGTTGGCAGTTGCCGCCATGTGAGCTTCTTCATCGAGCGTCTTTTGTTCTTTGCAGAGCATGAGTAGGCCCTTCTTCACGAGTCCAAAGTCGAGATCAATCTCCTCGTAGCACTGGCGACTCAGCAGACTCAAGTCTCGCAAAACCGGTGCGGCGGCATCGACACGGCCTTTCGTGGCCGCTTTCCAGAAATGCAGCCCCCAGGTCATCAAATCGAGATTGAGCCGCGGCTTGATGTAGAAAGGCGATTCCGGATTCCACATCCATTTGAGGCCCAGTTTGACCATGCCGGGCGCAGCAAGCGGGATGAAATGGCTCGGCACGATCATGCCTGCATTGCCAAACGAACAACCATCACGCTGCTGTGCTTTTCTTTCAATCACTGTGACCTTCATGCCACGCCGTGCGCAATAAAGCGCTGTGCTGAGGCCGATGACACCGGCACCGAGGATGGTGACTTGTTTCATGGTGGCAGGTGTGTGTGCAGGTAGCGTGTGAGGAGTTCGTAGAGATGTCGCGTGGTAGCCTTGTTATCTTTGATAGCGTGGTCGCGATTTGGGTAAGGCATGACGGTGAACTCTTTGTTTTGCCTGATGAGTTCATTGACCAGTTTTTCCACGCCTTGATAGTGAACATTGTCGTCGCCAGTGCCGTGAACCATGAGGAGATGGCCTTTCAAGGCAGCGGCATAGGTGATCGGTGAGCCGAGTTTGTAGCCCTCTTCGTTGTCTTTGGGCAAGCCCATGTAGCGCTCCTCGTAGATCGTGTCGTAGAGCTTACGATCTGGCACTGGAGCGACTGCGATCGCTGTACTGTAAAGATTAGGATAACGAAAAATAGCATCCAGACTGCTAGTGCCGCCGCCACTCCAACCCCAGATACCGACACGCGCTGGATCAGCATAGGACCAACGCTTCAAGAGTGCACTCACGGCATCGGCTTGTTCTTTCGAACTCAGAATACCGAGTTGGCGATAGACACACTTCCGCCACTCGCGACCACGCGGGGCTGGAGTGCCTCGATTATCCACACTGGCGACGATGTAGCCCTGCTGTGCCAGCATCCAATGCCAAAGCATTGTCGATCCGCCCCAAGCGTCTTTCACCGTTTGGCCCGCAGGCTCACCATAGACAAACATGAGGAGGGGATGCTTCTTCGTTTCATCTAAATCCGCTGCACGAACGCACCAGGAATCCAGTTCGATGCCCGCTCCGATATCCACGCGGAGAAACTCACACTTCGGCAGTTCCAGCTTCGCTAGTTTTTCACGCAGCTTCACAGGGTCTGACAGCACGCTGAAACATTTGTGCTCCGGCAATGAGACGATCTCGACCACGGGTGGTGTGGTGAAATTTGAGTAGGTATGCACGGCCCGATGGGCATCTTCGCTGATGTCATACCGGTGCGTTCCAGATTGCGTGGCCGGTGAAAGTCGCGCGGTACTGCTGCCGTCGAGTTTGACACGATAGAGATAACGCTGTGTCGCATTTTCGGGTGAGGCTAGATAGTCAAGCCAGCCAGCTTTGCCATCCACATGAACGATGTCGATGACATCAAAATCACCCTTCGTGATCGGCGTGAGCTTGCCATCCAACTGCGCGTGATAGGCATGTCGCCAACCGCTGCGCTCGCTGAGCCAGAGAAAATCGCCAGCATCACCAATCCATTTGAATTCATTGTCGTTTTCGATCCAGGCTTTGTCCGTTTCGGTGAGCACGATCTTCGTTTCACCCGTGGCTGGGTCAGCACTCATCACGCGATTGGTGTTCTGCAGGCGATTGAGTTGCTGGATAAGCACAGCCCTGCCATCCGGCGTCCACTCGGCATGAGGCAAGTAATGCTCACGCGGGTCGCCAGGGATTTGCAGCCACGTCACGACTCCTCCCGTAGCATTCACAATGCCGAGGTGAGCTACCGAATTCTTTTCACCTGCTTTTGGATAGGGAAAAGTGGTGATGCGTTGGTAGTTGCCCTGCGTTTGATTCACTAACGAGAAGGTTTTGACGTCCTGTGTGTCGAATTGCCAAAAGACCATTCGTTTGCCGTCGGGGCTCCAGCGGAAGGCATCACGGATGGAAAGCTCCTCCTCATTCACCCAGTCGGAGGTGCCGTTGATAAGCTTGGCCGAGCCATCCGTGGTGAGCGCAGTGATCTTCAGGTCGGACAGAGTTTGGACATAAAGATTGTCACCCTGAACGTAGGCGGCATTTTTACCATCGGGTGAAAGTTTGGCAAACATCAGCGTCGCAGGCTTAGCGTCACCACCGAGCTTGCGCATCTTTTTGGTGGCCAGCTCCATGAGCCAGTAGTCGCCGCGTGTGTTCTTGCGCCAGACCTTCTTGGTGTTGGTAAACAAGAGTGCCTTGGATTCATCAGTGCTGAGTTCAAAGCTATCGAGGCTCATCGGCTTCTTCGCGCCCTCAATCGTCATGTCCTGCGCTGAGGCCAGCACGGTCTTTTTGCCACTCGTGGCGTCATTCTGCACAAGGTCTTTGCCAAGCTTGCCGACATTCGGCGCATCGAGTGTGAAGTAG
Source organism: uncultured Prosthecobacter sp. (assembly GCA_964583255.1). Classification (GTDB taxonomy): domain Bacteria; phylum Verrucomicrobiota; class Verrucomicrobiia; order Verrucomicrobiales; family Verrucomicrobiaceae; genus Prosthecobacter. The sequence continues at coordinate 9,340 of CAZOVY010000037.1, read as the reverse complement.
TTCGCCAGATTGCGTTTGCTCCAGCGGATGGCCTCTACCTTAGGCTCCTTGAATTCTTCATCGGTAAAGAGACGGGCTAGTGTGAGCATCGCTGGATCGGTAGGCATAACCTTCGGTATCTGGGAGAAGACGTGACTGCACGCGGCCATGAGGAAGATAGCGGCAGCGCCGAGTGTGTGGATACGATTGTTCATGCGTTGTTAATCGTTAACAGGCTTGCTATTCATTGTCTTGAATGGTTTGGCAGCCATGCACTCCAATTTTTGCCAAGGTCACAAGCTGGACGAGTCGCGCCCCCTCGCTTAGCCTCGGAGCATGGACCAAAATTGGACAGACAAGATCGTGATCGTCACCGGCGGTGGCGGTGGAATGGGGCAGGCGGCGGCAAAGCGTTTCGCGGAGGCTGGCGCAAAGACCTTTGTGTTCGGGCGCACGCTGGAGTCGCTCCAGGAAAGCGCCGCGCTTTCGCCAAACATCACCCCCATCGTCTGTGACGTGGCAGATAGCTCCAGCATCGCCACAGCGATGGCGGAAGTGCTCAAGCACGGCACGCCCGACGCGCTCATCCACACCGCAGGCATCAACACGCCAGACCGCTTCATGGCGCATGCCGATCCGTCGCGCATCGCCAGCGAGGAGAGCTGGCGGAAGGTCATGGAGATCAATGTCATCGGCGTGGCGAACATGATCCAAGCCGTCGCGAAGCCGATGGCGGCGAATGGCGGCGGCAAGATCGTCGTCGTCTCTTCCACGGCCGGACATGGCTACGACTCCTTCGCTGGCGTGCCCTACACGGCCAGCAAGTGGGCCGTGCATGGCATGCTTTTCACCGTCCGCATGCAGCTCAATGCTCACGGCATCGTCGTCTCCGAATACGCTCCAGGCGAGGCTGACACGCCACTCGTCAAAAAGCGCCCCGTGCAGCCTACCGCCAAGCACAAGGAAGCCATGATCACCTGCGCCGATTGCGCCGACACGATGTTCTTCATCGCCAGCCAGCCGCACAGCATGAGCATCGTCCAGCTTCCCGCCTACCAGCCCTTCGGAGGCATGCCGCCTCAGATCACGCTGCCTTACCTGGATGCGTTTGAGATCAAGCCGAAGTGACTTTGTTGCTCACGGCTTTAAGTGCTTCACCAAAAACTCAGCTCTTAGCTTTGAACCGTAAGGTGTCTCGGCCGCACCGTGGCCCGTGCCGACGATGGGCATGAAATCGAAGGTCTTGCCAGCTTTCTGCAAAGCGCCGACGACTTGGGCCGTGGTGGCAGGATCGACGTTCGTGTCGAGTTCGCCGACGATGAGGAGCAGGTGGCCTTGAAGCTTTGCAGCGTCTTCCATGTTCGAGCTGAGCTTGTAGCTCTCATCGATTGGCCAGCCCATCCATTGCTCGTTCCACCAGATTTTGTCCATACGGTTGTCGTGGCAGCCGCAATCGGCGACGGCGACTTTATAGAAATCGTGATGATCGAGCAATGCACGCATGGCGTTCTGCCCACCCGCACTGCCGCCGTAGATGCCGACGCGGTTCAGGTCCATCCATGGGCGTGTTTTAGCGGCTGCTGTGATCCAGAGTCTTCGGTCAGGGAAGCCAGCGTCTTTGAGGTTTTTCCAGCACAAGTCATGGAAGGCCTTGCCGCGATGATTCGTGCCCATGCCGTCCATCTGCACCACGATGAAGCCGAGTTCGGCCATGGTGTGATGGCCGAGCAGTCTGCCAAACTCCTTCGGTGTGAAGGCACCGTGCGGCCCCGCATAGATGTTCTCTACGATGGGGTATTTTTTCGACGGATCAAAGTTCGAGGGCTTGATGATAATGCCGTGAATGTCCGTGGCACCATCGCGTCCCTTTGCGACGAAGCGCTCCGGCATTGTCCAACCAGCGGCGATTAGTGCTGTGGCATCTGCCTTCTCCAACTCGCACACAAGGCCACCATCGCTGCTACGGTGCAGTTCGGTGACTGGCGGGTGATCAGCGCGCGACCAAGTGTCGATGAAGAAATCTCGTTTCGGTGATAATTCGACGCGGTGATTGCTATCGCCTTTCGTGAGCTGTTTGAACTCGCTGCCATCAATGTTCACGCGGCAGAGGTGGAGGTGATAGGGGTCTTCGCCAGCCTTCAATCCGCTCGCCATGAACCAGACCACACGCTTCGTCTCATCGACATGTAGGACCTCACGCACGGGCCATTGGCCTTTGGTGATTTGATGCTTCGGCTTGCCGGTTTTGGTGTCGTAAAGCCAAAGATGGCACCAGCTATCGCGCTCGCTCATCCAGATGAGTTCGCCGCTGCTGGGTAGCCAGTGACGCCAAGTTTTCTTGGTGTAGTCGATGAAGGTCTTCGACGTTTCTTCGACGACGATACGCAGCGCCCCCGTCTTCGCATTCGCGGCGAGGATGCGGTAGAGCTGATGACCGCGCTGATTGTAGTCGAAGAAAAACTCTCGGCTGTCTGGCGACCACGTGACATCGAGCTTGCCAGACTCAGTGAAGGGATTCTCATACAGATCTCTCGAAACTCGAATCTTCGCGCCATCGGTTTTGGTGATAACCAACTGTGGCTTTGGCAAAGGATCGCCCGGTTTGGTGTAGTCGATAACTTTGGTTTTCGGATGAAGGCCGTCTTTGGGTGAGGAATCGACGATGGTGATTTGTCGTTTTGTGACTGCCTCCGCCTCACTCGTAACGCTGCAGGAGCCGTCAGGTGATTTGCCAGGTGTGCCGCGCTTCTTTGGCTCCTCCTTGGCCTTCGTGATACCTTTACCATCAATGATGAGCGTCTTCACTGTCGCTTCCGCCTCGACGATGGCGAGGTGCTCGCCCGTGCGGCTGGTGATGAGCCAGACGTGCCCTTCAAAAGTGTGCTGCTCGCGCTCCGTGCCTGCGCGGACGCCACCGAAGCGGACGTGCTCGCCCTGCTGATTGATCCAGAAGAGATCCACGTCTTCACCGAGTTGATTGATGAACTTGAACCCGGAAGACTCACCTGTGCGCTTGGTGGATCGCAGTTCGATCTTCAACGCCGAGGTCTTGGCTTCTTCGGAGACAATGCCGAGTGATTTGAGATCGGCGGCGGCCTGGCGTTTACCGGTCTCGGCGTTGATGAGGACATACTCGTGCGACTGCGGCCCGGTTTGGATACGATACCAGAACGACTTGCCGCCCGGCAGCCAGTGAGCCTTCACACGGTCTCGGAAGACGGTGTTCTCAGTGCGCTTCGGCAGACTGAGCACGGCATCGATGTCTGCGGCGAATGCAGTCGTTGTGGCAGCGGCAATGATGAGAAGAAGACGGGCAGACATTGTGAAACTGGATACGAAAATGCGGAGCATTCTTGCCCATTCTAAAGGTGAAACACTGCCAAATGGCGCAAGGGCAGCTCTTCACATCGTCCTCGACTTGGCTCACTAGACAAAACTATTCTTGCGCTGCATTCGTTGCCTTTTGCTGCTGGCCTGCGTAATTTTGAGACCAACTCAAGTCAACACTTCACCCCATGACCATGAACCGCCGCGAAGCCCTCCAACGTGTTACTTTGATCTTGGGTGGAGTATTGTCAGCCCAGCTTTCCTCTGGCCTCATGGGGCAGGTGATCAACAACGGTAATAGCGTCACGGTCGATGCCACACTTCAGGCACTTTTGGCGGAAGTCGCAGAGGTGATCATACCGACCACGGATACTCCAGGAGCCAAGGCGGCTGGGGCCGATAAGTTTGTCACGCGTGTGATGCAAGATTGTTATCTGTGGGATGAGCAGGAGCAGTTCTATGCGGTGATCAAGAAGCTGGATGTGGATGCCAAGACAGCTCATGCTAAGGGCTTCGTGGAGTTGGATGCCGCGAAGAAAAGTGATGCTATCAAGCAAGTGGCTAGCACGAACACAGCCTTCTTTAAGACCCTGCGTGAACTCGTCATCGCAGGTTACTTCACCTCCGAGATCGGCGCGACGAAGGCGCTGGAGTATCTACCCGCGCCAGGACAGTTCGTGGGCGATGTGCCGATGCGACCAGGGCAGAAAGCCTGGGCTCAAATCTAGTTCGCTGATACTCGCCCCCATTTAACTCATCACTTTTCCATCTCATGCCAACGCTCAGCATCGACGCCAAAAAACAACTCACCTATGACGCCATCGTGATCGGCTCCGGCGTATCCGGCGGCTGGGCGGCAAAAGAGCTCACGGAAAAAGGCCTGCGCGTGCTGATGCTGGAGCGCGGCAAGCAGCTCGATCATGTGACGGGCTATGAACATGCGATGAAGGCACCGTGGGAAACGAAGTATGATGGGCGGGTGACGGCGGAGCAGATCGAGACGCATCCGAAGATGTCGCGTGACTATCCGTATAATGAGATGACGGAGAAGTACTGGATGACCGATGCGGACTCGCTCTACAAGGAGACGCAACGCTTTGACTGGTATCGGCCAAATATCGTGGGCGGCAAATCCATCATGTGGGGTCGTCAATCGTATCGGCTAAGTGATCTGGATTTCGAAGCGAATCAACGCGATGGCATCGCTGTGGACTGGCCGATCCGTTACAAGGACCTCGACTCCTGGTATGGCTATGTCGAGCGTTTCGCTGGTATCTCTGGTGAGAAGATGGGGCTACCGCAGTTGCCCGATGGCGAGTTCTTGCCACCCATGGAAATGTATTACGTGGAGAAGGAAGTGAAGCAGCGGCTGGAGAAAGCCTTCCCTGGACGCAAGATGACCATCGGGCGCGTGGCCAATCTCTCAAAGGCAGCCGAGGCCCAACTGGGCGTGGGTCGTTCGCCTTGTATGTTCCGGAATCGCTGTGCGATGGGTTGCCCCTTTGGAGCTTACTTTAGCACACAGTCCAGCACGCTTCCGCCTGCGGCGAAAACTGGGCGTCTCACGCTAAGACCTGACTCCATTGTGACAGAGATCGTGCATGATGAAGCGACTCAACGCGCCACGGGAGTGCGTGTGCGCGATGCTGTGACTATGCAGGATCGTGAGTTCTACGCGAAGATCATCTTCGTCTGCGCTAGCACGATCAGTTCCACCTCACTGCTGATGAACTCCGTGTCAGATCGCTATCCGAACGGCCTCGGCAACGACTCTGGCGAGCTAGGGCACAACTTGATGGATCACCATTTTAAAGTGGGTGCTAGCGGTGTCTGGGAAGGTGATCTGGATCGCTATTACTACGGACGCCGCGCCAATGGCATCTATGTGCCGAGGTATCGCAACATCGGAGACGACAAGCGCGACTACGTCCGTGGCTTCGGCTATCAAGGCGGTGCTAGTCGTGAGAGCTGGCAGCGCAACGTGGCGGAACTTTCCTTTGGCGAAGACCTCAAAGAGCTGCTCACGAAACCCGGCAACTGGACGATGGGCCTTGGCGGCTTCGGTGAATCATTACCGCATCACGACAACAAGATGTCGCTCGACAAAAACACGCGAGACAAGTGGGGCCTGCCAGTGGTGATCTTCGATGCCGGAATGCGCGACAACGAGAAGAAGATGCGCATCGACATGGCTAACGACGCCAAGGAAATGCTCGAAGCCTCGGGCGTGAAGGAAGTCATCACGCATGACAAAGGGTCACCCTTTGGCATGGCGATTCATGAGATGGGCACAGCACGCATGGGCCGCGATCCAAAGACCTCCGTGCTGAATGCGCAGAATCAAATTCACACCGTGAAGAATGTCTTCATGACGGATGGTGCCTGCATGACCTCCATCGGCTGCGTGAATCCATCACTCACCTTCATGGCGCTGACAGCGCGAGCAGCGGACTTCGCTGTGGAGGAGATCAAGAAGGGGTCGTTGTAGCGCTGAAACGCACAAGCATTGTGCGTTTCAATTACCTATAGATTTCAGGTGTCACTTTGAGCCAAACTAGGCAATACCCAATCGAAACGGATCTGCCGGGTCGAGCAGCAGTGTTGTTTCTGCCGTCACATAAGCCGTGCCGGTAATGATCGGAATGATTCCGTTTTCGGTGGGTTCGTAGATTCCTTCAAAGACGCTACCCAGAATGCTTTCCTGCCGCCAGACTTCACCGGGGGCGAGTTTCCCATCGGCAGCGAGGCAGGCGAGCTTTGCGCTGGTGCCTGTGCCGCAGGGGGAGCGGTCGTATTCGCCGCCGGGGCACAAAACGAAGTTCCGGCTGTGATTCGCGGCATCGTGCGGCGCAGCGAAAAGCTCGACGTGATCGACTTCGGGATAGCCTGCGGCGCGCACGGCATCACGCAGTACCAAAGTGACCTTTGTGAGGATCGAGATGTTTTTCAGCGTGAGGTCAAGCCCGAGATCGGCGACGAGGAAGAACCAGTTGCCACCCCACGCGACATCGCCGGTGACGTTGCCTGCTTTGACGGCTTTGGCTTTGCGATACGACACGACGTTGCGAATGCTCACGCAGTCATCGTCATGCAACGTGGCCGTGATGATGCCCACCGGTGTCTCGATACGATGCTCGCCTGCGGTGATGCGCCCGAGGTGTTTCAGTGTAATGATGAGACCGATCATCCCATGCCCGCACATGCCGAGCAGGCCGACGTTGTTGAAGAAGATGACGCCAGCCACACAGGACGTGTCTTTTGGCTCCACAAGCAAGGCACCGACGATGACCTCATGCCCGCGTGGCTCGCAGATGATGGCACGGCGGTAAGTTTCGAGTTCATCAGCCGCCACGCCGCCGAGCACGACGCGTGTTGGCTCGCCGCCAGTGTGGGAGTCGATGATGGGGATGCGCTTCATTCACTGCATCAAAGCGCGGAGCGTCTGGTGAGTCTTGGATGCTTTGGATCTGGGTGACTGGCAATTCAGTCAAAGTAGATCCTGGCCAGCCGCGTCTTTCCAAGTTGCAGCGCCAGGATGAGAGCGACAGTTTTGCGGATGCCTTCTGAAGCTGCTTTTTTTGGATCGTTGATCTTTGGGTCGATCGGGCTGGCGGCGTTTGTTTATGGCAAGAGCACGATGCAGGCGAAGAAGATGATCTTGGGGGCGATCTTGATGATTTATCCCTACCTGATCTCGGACGCATGGCTGCTCTGGGGAATCGGTGCAGCACTGACCGCTTGCCTCGTGAACTGGAAGAACTGAATGACTGGGAAACAAAAAGCCCCCAGGCCCGAAACGGACTAGGAGGCTCTTAAAATGTATAAGATTCAATGCGAACTCACGGTGCCTTGACGGGTGCCGTAGCGGCTGGGGCTGGTGGAGTTGATGGAACAATTTTGATGGCTGGTGCGGCAGGTGCAGCGGGAGCCGCCACGGCTGGCGTGACCGCAGAAGTCGGCACGCTGACAGCAGCGGGAGCAGGCATCGAGGCACCTGGGGTGACTGTGATCGGTGTGGAAGGCTTCCCAGGGGTGAGATTGATCACCTCAGAGGTCGCGCCACTAGGACCGGTGACGGTTGGAGACAATCCTTTGGGTCCACCCATATTAAATTGTGGCATGCCAGGAATGTTTGGCATTCCGGTAGGTGCTTCGACCTTGGGTTTCGGTGGTCCGTCCACTTCTTTGGTCGGCAACTTGGCGGCGATCCATTGGGTGCGAGTTTCACCTTGATTGAGGATGGCGTTATCGGAACCGGGGAACTTAGCGGCAAGTCCTTTATAGACTTTCTTGGCTTCGTCCTCTTTACCATCAGCCCAAAGCAGATCACCCAGACGCACTCCTGCGAGTGCTGCGACGTCGGTTTTAGCAAACTCATTGACGAGACGTTCGAAGACGGTTTTTGCATCGCCACGCTTGCCGAGAGATTCAAGCTTGGAGCCAAGCGCCAAGAGTGCTTGTGGGAGGAGTGGGTGATCTTTGTGCTTCACGGTGAACTCAGTTAGCATATCCACTGAACTGGTTTTCTTGTTCTGCTCCCAGAGCAAGTCGGCCTTCTTTAGCAGTGCGTTTCCAGCCGCCATGGTGCCGCCATGCTCCTGGATGACGACATCCAGATCTTCGACAGTTTTGGCAGAAACATAGGCCTCACCAGCTTTGAGAGCCTTGGCCCGATTCATGTATTGGATGACGCCATACAAACAGAGCGCGATGACGAGGGCGATGAATGCGAGGAGGAGTGTTTTGAAATTCTTATCCAAAAACTTCTCCCAAGCGGGAGTGGGATCGAGAGCGGGCGTGTGGGTAGTGCTAGACATGAGATGGTTGGTTTAAAGAAATAAGGTTCGGACGAATCAAGCGCCCACTTTAGCACGGGCTTCATCAGCCAAGGCAGTGGAGAGATAACGCTCACCCGTGGAGCAGGCGATGGTGACGATGAGTTTACCTGCATTCTCAGGGCGCTGTGCGATGCGAATCGCAGCCACGACATTGGCTCCGGTGCTGATGCCGACGAGGAGTCCCTCTTCAGCAGCGAGGCGGCGTGCCATGGCAAAGGCGTCGTCATTACTGACCTTCACGCACTCGACGATCTGGGCATTTCCGGCTGCGTCTTTGAGGTGGAGATTCTTCGGCACGAAGCCTGCACCCGTGCCCTGGATTTTGTGTGGCCCTGGCTGCACAGGCTCACCAGCAAGAGTCTGATTGATGACTGGCGAAGCCTCTGGCTCGACGGCGATGGCCTGGAAGCTTGGCTTGCGCGGCTTCAATACTTCACAGCAACCGGTGATGGTGCCGCCCGTGCCCACTGCGGCGACGAGTATGTCCACTTGACCATCGGTATCCGCCCAGATTTCCTCGGCGGTCGTTTTCATGTGGATGGCTGGATTGGCGGGATTCTCAAACTGCTGCGGCATCCACGCATTCGGCGTGGCTTTGACGATTTCTTCAGCTTTAGCGATCGCTCCCTTCATGCCTTGAGCACCTGGGGTCAGGACGAGATCAGCACCGAGCAAGGCGAGCAGCGTTCGGCGCTCTGTGCTCATGGTTTCCGGCATGGTGAGGATCAGCTTGTAGCCCTTGGCCGCCGCCACAAAGGCGAGTGCGATGCCAGTATTGCCACTGGTCGGCTCGACGATAACGGTGTCTTTCGTCAGAATGCCACGCGCCTCAGCATCCTCGATCATGGCCATGCCGATACGATCCTTGACGCTACCCAGTGGATTAAAAAACTCACACTTGAGAGCGATCGTGGCATTGAGGCCAGCCGTGACTTTATTAAGCTTCACCAGCGGTGTCTTACCGACGGTTTCGACGATGTTGTTGTAGATGTGGCCCATAATTGCAGGTGGTTAGATTTGGAGAAAAGATACGGCGCCAGTGCAGCCCAGCGCAGAGGGGCGAGTTTATAGGGGCGGGCTGAATGCCTTGCAAAGAAAAAAACCGGGGAGACAAAGCACAACAAGCGGGCATGCATTTACTCCCTGCGTATTGCCTCATCAATAAATCACACCGGAGAGTGGCGTTAGGGTAGGGA
>CAZOVY010000036.1:0-52296 GCA_964583255.1 uncultured Prosthecobacter sp. | reverse complement strand
GATTCAAAAGATCCATTTCTTCACACCCGACAGCGCTGTCCGTGAAGTACTGGCCTAGGCGCGCGTGGCCACCAAGCCCCTACCACCCCCAGTCGGCTTGGCTGGCTTACAGTGGGATCTCGAATGGCTGGACGATACGTCCAACAGGGAAGTCAACCGGCTTGTCAGCGCCGGTGAATTGGTCGCCACCATTCCCCATCTACGGGCAGCGTTGGCACGCCATCCGGACAATCCCGTGATCATGGAGCGCCTGGGTTCCGCGTGTATGGCCATGGGCGACAAGCAGGAGGCAGAAAAGCACCTTCGCGAGAGCCTTCGCATCGCCCCGCAGTTCTTGAACAACCATCTCACGCTAGGCCTGCTGGTGGAAAGCGCAGGCGATGACCAAGCCACGCTGCGCTACTTTCAGGACCTAACCGCGCGGTTTCCTCAATTCGGCAACGCCTGGGGCGCTTTGAGCGGCGTTCTGTTGAGGACCGGAGACAAAACCGGGGCTCTCGCGTCGGCCCAAAAATGGACCGAATTCCAACCCGGCGTCTTCATCGCGTGGGATAGCTATTCCCTGGCACTCGCCGCCAACGGCGACTCCGCAGCAGCCAATCTCGCCCGCGACAAGTCACGCGAACTCGAAGACTTTGCTTTCAAAGTGCGCTACACCGCACCCAAACGGAAATGAGCCGCGCCATCAAACGAAGCCTCCACCTTCATCGTCCCTTGGAATGGCGGTAACATTAACAAGACATCCACAACCCATATATCTTTATGAAAATGAATGCGTTTCCTTACCACATGCTTGCAGTTCTTTGGTTAGGTTCATGCGTGCAGAGGGCTGAGCCTTTGAAGGCCCCCCAACCGTCCAAAGCCTCTGAACAGGTCAATGCGCAGGTGCTATTCAATCGCGGGCTGGATTATGCTTATGGCCGGGGCGTCGCCAAAGATGAGGTCGAAGCAGTAAAGTGGTTTCGCAAAGCTGCTGAATACGGCCTTGAGGTCGAAGCAGCTAAGAGGTTCCAAAAAGCCGCTAATGGATCTCGAAAAGCTGCTGAACAGGGCGATTTCGTGGGGCAATACAATCTTGGGATCATGTATGCCGAAGGCCGAGGTGTGACCCAAGATGACGCCGAAGCGGCCAAGTGGTTTCGCAGGGCTGCTGTTGGGTGTCGCAAAGCTGCTGAGCAAGGTGATGCCGACGCACAATACATTTTTGGCGCCATTTATCGCAACGGCTATGGAGTGGACAAGGATGACGTCGAAGGGTTGAAGTGGTATCGAAAAGCTGCTGAGCAGGGCCATCCCAGAGCGCAATTCAACCTTGGGATGGTCTATGGCCTTGGCGAAGAAGTGACCAAGGATGATGCCGAAGCGGCTAAGTGGTACCGCAAAGCTGCTGAGCAGGGCCTTGCCTCGGCGCAATGCTTCCTGGGTATGGCATATATCAATGGCCATGGAGTCGCCATGGATGCTGTTGCGGCATATCAATGGCTTTTTTTAGCATCCGCAAAGGGTGATGAGGGAGCGAAACCAGTTTTAGCACTGATCATACAAGTGATGACCCCAGATCAGCTGGCAAAGGGCCAGCGAATGGCCCGTGAGTTTAAGCCACGGAAAAAGTCGAAGTGAAGGCGCTCGCTTCGAGTGGCGGGTAGGTCGGCATGGCCCGATGCCACAGGTAATTTCCGTTTTGTGCTCATTCCCCCCATGCAGAGCAAAGGGAAGCGCGCTCAGGACACTGTGAAAAGAGAAGTCGCTACATGAGTTCCGCCCGGACTCCTTTATTCTCGCTTCGGCGCTGAATACCTGAGTTTAAAGAATAGGAACTCCAGCTCCTGCAGGCGCTCCCTGGCTTTGCTCGCCTCATCATGCATCCCGACGATGCTGAGAACCTCTGCATAAGTGCTACACGTTTCCAAGGACTCTGGCTCCAGTTCGGTCGCCTTCTTTAGCGCCGCCACCGCATCATCTTTGCGCCCGGCATCAAGGAGAGCCAATGTGCATTTCGTCTTCAGCATCCCCGAGGGTGCCAGCGGCGGCGAAGGCCCGCAGGGTGACCCTGGCCCGCCCGGTGAAGTGACCAATGCCGTCCTAGCAGGTGCCATCAGCAGCACCAGTAGTAACTCGAATGCAGTGACGACTTTGGACACGCCTTTTGTTAACGACCCGCCAACGCTGGCGGATATGGAGTTGGAGCGCGCGAAAATGAATGAGCTGATCACCGCGCTGCGGCGGTGATGTAAAACTCGCGCTAAAGCGGGGAGCAAGGAGTGATGGCATCCTGCCATCACAGGGGCTGATGGCTGGCAGCCATCACTCCTTGGGTGGCGGGTCCACCACCCGCCTTCAGGGAACAGCGCTTGGAGTGACCAAGCGCCCCACCACACTTGCCCCACCTGCTGACGCAGGCGGCTACATTGAAACAGCTGAACCGCGAACTACAAACATTGAGGCCTGGAAGGTCCTCACTCCTTGGCGCGCGGCGGCGGTAAGATTTCTTTGCTCGGAACACATCCTTTAGACAGTGCTCCGAATACGGGCGGATTACGCGGCGGCGGCTTCGTCAGTTGATGCTGGCTTGGCTTCTGTCGGAGTTTCCGTCACGAGTGCTTCAGCAGCGGCCTCGATGTTCTCGGGGGCGATGACTTCGGCAAGCGCTTCTGGCGCAGATTCTTCCTCAGACTCGGGAGCTGTCGCTTCTTCGCTGGCGGCTTCGGGTGCGGGCACGGGTGCTTCCTCAACGGCGGGCGTTGGCTCAGCAGCCTCTTCTTCGTCAGTGGTGCTTTCTTCAGCAGGCTCGGTTGCCTCTTCAGTCACCACAGTTGCGGTGGCTTCGGGGGCAGCAGCCGCAGCGGGCTTGGCCGTTTGTGGCTCGCCCTGCACGCCGAGGAAGACCATGCCGTCACTGTATTCGATGACGTAACCTTCGTTAGCCAACCAGCGGATGTCTTTGATGACGGTGATCTGATCGTCCGTGAGCACTGGCTTGGCTGGGGCTTCACCTTCGACTGGTGCGGCGGCCTCGGCAGATGGGGAGATGGACTCCACCAAATCATGGAGCATGATGCCTGACTTGCCTTTGAGCACTTCGACGATCTTCGTGACACGCAATGAGAAGACCATGCCGGAGTCGATCGCTTTGGGCTTAACTCGGCAGACAAAGAGCTTGCCTGCGCGGCGCTTGAAGAGTTTTAGACCACGGCGCTCGAAACTACCACCGAGCTTCTGCGACATTTCAAAGAGATGCTTGCGTGCTGTTTCCACGGCATTGCGCAGGAGGATCATGAACACATGCGTGAGCTTGGCTTTGTCGATATTACCGATCACCAGGGCTTCACGCACTTCCTTCACGGCGTCTTCACCATGCGTGCGGCGGAAGTGAGCTTCCATCTCAGCGCGTGAGTTCAGCGTTGTTGGTTCGGCGCCTTCAGCAGGCTGATCCTTCAGGGAGATCCAGCGCACGCCTTTTTTCAAACTCTCTTTCCACTTGGTCACCATCTCTGGCTCAGACTCCACGCGCACGCGGCGCTTGTAGTCCTCAAGGGGCATGTTAGAAAAACGCTCGCGGTGCAGGCGGATGATGGTGGACTGGTAGCTGTGATGGCTCGGCGGTCCGATGAGTTCACCACTGAGTCCACAGACGCCGACGCTTTTGAAGTCGCCCTTGGGTTCTTCGAGTTCGATCTCTTCAGTGCGGTAAAAAGTTTCCAGCGCACCACTGCGCAGCACATGCTGAGTGGCCTCATCACGACTCATGAATAAGCCACCATCGGCGGTGCTCACGAAGAGGCCTGAAGGGCGATCAGTGGCACAAGTGAAGCGCGCATGGAAGCGGTCGCCACCAGCCAGCACGAGGCGTGCAGCATCAAACATGCTGAAGGCGTGCCCGCTAGTACGAATGTGGTTAGCCAGAGCTTCGGCAGATTTGTCTTCGGGTTCGATGACGACTTGGATGTCGCGTGGGATCTCCACCCAGTCGCGCTGCGGGCGTGCATCATCTCGATTACCAAAACGACGTGGTCCACCTTGTCCTGGAGGGCCGTCACGGCGCGGTCCGCCACCACCTTGACCCGGAGGTCCATCACGACGTGGGCCACCGCCGCCCTGACCTGGAGGGCCATCACGACGTGGCGGACGTGAGTCACCCCGGTCACGACTTTGACCACCGCCTGTGCCGCCGCCATCACGACGCGGAGGACCGCTGTCACGACGCGGTGGTGGTCCACCACGGCGATCTCCATCGCGGCGTGGTGCGCGCTCTTCACGCTCTTCGTATTTGCTCAGATTCGTGGTGCTGCCCATGCCTGATATCCAGGCTGGCATCATCTTCAGATCGGAAAGGTCCACTAGACCCGATGGTTTCGGGGCAGGTGTGTCAGGGGTCGCTTCATTTTCGCTCATGGCCGGGGAACAGGGCGCGCAGTATGGGATGCATCTTGGAGGTTGTCTTCAACTTTGTTGAGCCTCAAACATGATCCGGCGTTGCCGCACAACGGGTGGTCTTCTATAGTTTCAATCTTGCGCGCATTCGTTATCAAGCTCTTCCATCTCAGCAAAGGTCAGCTTCATCGCGGCCTGGGATCACGCATGGTTTCAGGCTTTGTGCTGGTGGCATTGCTGACGGTGGGTTCAAAGGCCGTCTCGTTTCTCAAAGATGCGGCTGTGGCGCGGCAGTTCGGTACTGGCGATGAGCTGGATGCCTTCATGCTCGTCTTTGGTTTTCTCTCCTTTATCGCGGCCCTGACTGGCGGTGGATTACCAGAGGCTTTTCTGCCGATGTATGCGGAGACGCTGCATCAGAAATCAGGTGTGCAGGCGCAAAGGCTGGCGGTGCAGAGTTCTCTCGCTCATGCCTTGAGTCTGCTGATTATCAGCGTGGTGATCTGGTTCATGGCTCCCGAGCTCGTGCAATGGACGACGCGAGGCTTTTCGGCAGAGAAGAAGTTACTCGCCACGGATCTGCTGCGACAATTAGTGCCCTTCATGTTTTGCTTTAGCATGAGCTATCAGCTCGGCACTTGGCTGCGTGCTGATAAGTGCTTTAGCCTAGCCACATCAGCACCGATTCTGGTGCCGCTGACGATCATCGGCTTTCTCATCGCCGATGGTTCGCTGACCAATGTGCAGACACTTGTCATGGGCACACTGATCGGTGGTGTGCTGCATTTGCTGGCACTCATGACCGGCGTCTGGCGCAAGCAACGGCCCACGCTTCACTTTGCCATGAGCTGTGTACAACAGTTTGAGCCGGGTGTTTGGCGAGTGGTGCAGAATGCCCTGCCATTCCTCTTTGCTGGCGGCATCTTCAGCAGTGCGGTGGTGGTGGATCAAACGATGGCGGCATGGCTGGAGCCAGGCAGCGTGGCGGTGCTCGGCTACACTGATAAAGTGTGTGGCATCATCCTCGCCGTGACGGCCACACCATCGTGTGATGTGCTCTTCCCATACTTTGCAGACAAAGTGGCACGTCGCGATTGGCTCGGAGTGCGGCGGCAGCTCTTGCATAGTGCGGTCATGATTTTGAGTCTGGCGCTGCCTGCGGCTCTGCTGCTCTGCTGGCAGGCTCCGCTGGTGATTCATTTACTTTTCGAGCGCGGTTCATTCACACCCCACGACACCGAGCGCGTGGCTGCGGTGCTGCGTTTTGCGGCGCTCCAGATTCCTTTTTATATCATCGGCAGCCTGGCCTCACGAGTCGTGGTGGCCATGCAAGCCACGCGCTTCATCATCATTTTATCAGCGGTCGGACTCGTCGGAAATGCCTCTCTCAACTGGCTGCTCATGCGCAATCTCGGCGCGGCAGGCATCGCCCTTTCCACCGTTCTGGTGCAGATGCTCAGTGCGGCCATGGCCTGCCTCTATGTGCTGCGGCAGATCAAAGGCAAGATGGCGAATGACTCGCGCCCCTAGTCGTTGCCTCAGGGCTCCTGCTTGGTCGGGCAGATGATCATTTCACGCACACAGACACTTTGCGGCATCTGGTAGCTCCAGAGGATGGCTTCAGCGATTGATTCGGGCTTCAGCGCGCCGCCGATCTGTGCGGCATACTTCCACCAGCCTTCTCGTGCGGCCTCATGCGTTGTGTGATTGACGAGATCCGTCTCGACCATGCCTGGGGCGATGTTGATCAACCGCACATTCTTGCTGGCCACTTCCTCACGGATTGTCTCGGTGATGGCATGTACGGCGAACTTGGTGCCGCAATACACGGCATGAGCACCAAAGGTCTTCACGCCAGCAATGGAGCCGATATTGACGATGGTGCCGCTCTGTCGAGCCGCCATACCAGCGAGCACGAGACGCACACCGTTGAGTACACCTTTGATATTGATGTCGATCATCTGATCCCACTGCGCCGGATCGCCATCCACGAACGGGGAGTTCATCATCACACCAGCATTATTCACCAGACAATCGGCCGGCCCATAGGTTGCCTCGGCACCACGCAGGGCTTTCTCAAAGTCGTCTGCCAGCAGCACATCCACCGCACAACACATCGCCCTCGGCAGACCAAGTTCCAGCATGGGTTCAAGGCGGCGAGCCAGAAGAAGAAGAGGGTGACCCGCAGCGGAAAAAGCCCGTGCGGCAGCCGCGCCAATGCCAGAACTGGCACCCGTGATGACAATGAGAGGAAGTGTATTCATGAAGTCGTGATTAAATAAAAAGGCGCAGGTCTTTCGACCTGCGCCTGGAATGTTTCAAAATGAATTACCAGCCCACCGTGCGGCTATAGTCTGCATTGGCACCAGCGCCAAGTTCAGGAGAGAATTCTGTGTAGCCCCACCATGGATCGATCTTCTCCTTGCGGTAGTAAGGTGGGCGATACGTGTTCTTCCAAGTCGGTGTCGGGAAGGTCGCGATCTCATAGACGCCGTAGCCAGCACGGACGACAGTGCGCTTGATGCCTTCCACAAAGAAGTCGGCAAAGGCGGCATTGGCACCATCAGAGCGATTGGTGCGCTGCCACACATTGAAGGGCTCGGTGAATCCGTAGAGTACATTGCCGATGCCACGGCTGAGTTTACGGCTCCAATTGTAGTGATGGCCTGGGGGCGACTGGATGTCTGCCACAGCCACACTGCAAACGGCGAGGAGGGAAAAGATTGAGAGGACGATTCGATTTTTCATGCGGAAGTCCATTGTTAGCAAATTTGTGCGCACTCTGGCAAGAAAGAATCTCAGTTTTTTACATCTCCGGCACGATTTGGTGACGAGGGCGGTAAAAAGCACCACCGCGCTTGTAGCGCCTCCCATGACAAGTAGGTGGCGTTGACGGTCAGTTCCTGCTTCCCCCAGAATCACAGGTCTGATGTCTGCCTGCCATGCCAATCTCTTCCCGCACTTCCCGGTGGCGGACTGCCGCCATCATCGGAAAGGACTCGATGAAGCAATCCGTCGCGTGCTCGATGGCGGGCAATTCGTGCTCGGGCAGGAGGTGCAGGAATTTGAAACGGAATTTGCTCACTATCTAAATGCAGGTGCAGCGGTGGGAGTGGCAAGCGGCACGGATGCGATTGAACTGATGCTCCGTGCGCTAGAAATCGGCCCAGGTGACAAAGTTGTAGTGCCAGCACTGACTGCTGACGCCTCCGCCGCCGGGGTGCGCCGCGCTGGTGCAGAGGTGCTGCTGGCAGACATTGACTCGGCGACCTTCACGCTCTGCCCGCAGTCCTTGGCGGCGCTGCTGAGTTCTCCGGCAGGCGCTGGAGTGAAAGCGGTGCTGGTCGTGCATCTTTATGGTCAGGTGGCCGACTGGGCGGCGCTGCAACAGGTGGCGGCAGCCCATGGCGTGATCCTTTTAGAAGATGCCGCACAGGCACATGGAGCACGCTGGTGCGGACGCATGGCAGGCACGCTTGGTCACGCCGCCGCCTTCAGTTTTTATCCGACCAAGAACCTCGGTGCCCTAGGTGATGCGGGTGCCGTGGTGACAAACGACGAGGTACTGGCCGAGCGTGTGCGCCGCCTCCGCCAATACGGATGGCGAGAGCGCTATGTGAGTGAGGAGGCGGGCATCAATAGTCGGCTTGATGAACTCCAGGCCGCTGTGCTGCGGGTGAAACTGCGCACGCTGGATGAGCACACATCCAGACGCCACGCGCTGGCGGCTGCCTACACGGAGCAACTGCTCACCCATGGCGTGGTGAAGCCACCCATCGTGCGCCCAGAGTGTGAACCAGCCTGGCATCAGTATGTGGTGCGGAGCGCGGAGCGTGAAGCACTGCAACAGCACCTGGCTGCATCAGGGATTCCTTCAGCAGTGCATTACCCGAGAGCACTGCATCAGCAGCCAGCGTACTCGCACTGCCAGACAATGCCGCTGCCAGTGGCAGAACAGGCGGCGCGTGAAATCCTCTCCCTGCCGCTGCACCCCCACCTCAGCGATGAAGCATCTGAGGTGCTCTGCCAGACGGTGAACTCTTTTCCCAGCCGAACCAACGATGCAACCCCATGAATATGAAACCATGCGCCGGGTGGAAGATGACCACTGGTGGTATGCCGTGCTGCGCGGCCTGGTGGTGGAGTCACTGTCGGCTCATCTAAAACCAGGCGCGCAAGTGCTCGACGCAGGCTGCGGCACTGGCGGCATGATGGCGCGGCTCAGTCATCAACCTTGGCATGTGCAGGGTGTCGATCTCGATCCGAGTGCCGTGCTGGCCTGTCAGTTACGCGAACTGGCAGAGGTGCAGCAGGCGGATGTCTCCTGCCTGCCGTTTGCTGACGAGCGCTTTGATGCCGTGCTCAGTCTGGATGTTCTTTATCACCAGTCCGTGAATCAGGAGACGGCGCTGGTGGAGATGCAGCGCGTGCTGAAACCGGGCGGCCTGCTGATCCTGAATCTGCCCGCCTTTGAGTGCCTGCGCGGTTCCCACGATGCGGCCGTTTGTGGTGTCAGGCGCTACAAAGCGTGTCATGTGCAGAGGCTGCTCAGGTTTCATAGCATGGAGGTAGAAATCCTGCATCCATGGAACGCCAGCCTCTTTCTCCCCATCTTTCTGCATCGCCTCTGGAGTCGCTTCCATGTGCGGCAGACTTCCGATCTGCGCCTGCCGCCCTTGTGGTTAAACGCACTTCTCACACGCCTCGGGCATCTGGACGCGCGGATCTGCCGCCGGCTGCATCTCACCTTCGGAACATCCTGGTTCGCCGTGGCCAGAAAGGTGTGTTGAGGCGTGGACGAGTCGCCGCGCCTGTCGTCAGTTTTGTCATTCCGCTCTTTAATACGGGTGATAGTCTGCCGCGCTTGATCGCTGCATTTGAAGTACTCGAACTCAGTGACTCATGGGAACTCGTACTCGTGGATGACGGCAGCGCAGATGGCACCGCCCGCCTTGCCGCGCAGATGATGAGCCGGATCAAAGCGCCGGTCATCCTCGTGGAACTCGCGCGTAACTTTGGCGAGCACGCCGCCGTGCTGGAGGGATGCCGTCATGCACATGGTGAGTATGTGATCAGTCTGGATGACGACCTGCAAAATCCGGTGGCGGAGGCGGTGAAGTTGCTGCGTCATCTCCAGCAAACCGGAGCGGAAGTGGTGTACTCATGCTACGAGAGCAAGCAGCATCATTGGTTCAGAAATGTCGGCAGTCGCTTCGTCAATCGCCTCGCTTCCTGGCTGCTGGGCAAGCCTCAGGATCTCTACCTCTCCAGCTTCCGGGCGCTGCGCCGCAGTCTGGTGGATCGCATCATCTCCTATCGCGGTCCTTATCCATATATCGACGGATTGATCCTCGGTGCCACGAACCGAATCGAGCGGCTGCAAGTGCAGCATGTGCCAAGGGCTTCAGGACAAAGCGGCTACACGCTACGCAAACTTATCCGGCTGGTGATGAGCGTGTTGTTTG
Organism: uncultured Prosthecobacter sp.; assembly: GCA_964583255.1. Taxonomy (GTDB): domain Bacteria; phylum Verrucomicrobiota; class Verrucomicrobiia; order Verrucomicrobiales; family Verrucomicrobiaceae; genus Prosthecobacter. Next base: position 42,460 of record CAZOVY010000036.1, on the reverse strand, counting down.
ATTTCAGCATCATGCCTCTGCGCATCGCCAGCGTGCTTGGTTTAGCGCTGTGCTGCACTGGCGTGGTCGTGCTGGGCAGTGTCGTCCTAGAGATGCTTCTCGTAGGCCAGCGTCAGGCGGGCTGGGGTTCGCTAATGGGCGCGCTCGCGGTCTTCTCTGGTGCACAGCTTTTGATGCTCGGCATCATCGGAGAATATCTCGGCCGCGCCTTTCTCACGGTCTCTGGCAAGCCACAAGCTCTGGTGCGCACAGTCACAATTCACGGAGGCTCCGAGCCATGACGATGCTGCATGAGATGCAAATGCACCCCTGCACCGTGCGTGGTGTGCGGCTGTATGAAATGCGGCATGTGGTGGACCCAGTGCGTGGAAACCTCACGGTGGCTGAGTTTGGTGAGACACTGCCCTTTCTACCAAAGCGTTTTTTCGTCACCTCCGGCGTCCCTTCCGATCAGGTGCGCGGTGAGCATGCGCACCATCTCTGCTCGCAGTTCCTGGTTTGCACCCACGGTGAGTGTCATCTGCTGGTGGACGATGGTGAGCACTGTGAAGAGTTCTGCCTGAACCGCCCCACGCTCGGCGTGCTAGTGCCGCCGATGATCTGGGCCAGCGAGCATCTGCATTCCGCTGACTCCACACTGCTCGTGCTCGCCTCGCATCCTTATGATCCTGCGGATTACATTCGAGATTATGCGGAGTATCTGGCTATGCTGGGCAACGATTCATTCCGTGCATGACTGCTAGCCCCATCATCAATCCAGGCATCCGCGCTATCAATTCGACGCCACCTTCATGGCAGCGTCGGCTCACGCTTTTCCTGCGTAGTCAGCCATGGTTCCTCGTCATGCTCCTGCCCGTGAGCCTCGTTTTCCTGATGGGTTGGGTGGACTACACCACCGAGTGGGAGCTGAGCCTTTTTGTGTTTTATGCAGTGCCCATCATCCTCGCCGTCTGGCTCATGGGAGACATGGGCGGCATCGCCATCGCCTTGCTTTGCAGCGCTGTGTGGTGGTTTGCGAATCAGGACTTTCACCCATACGAGACACAGCTCGGCTATGCCTGGGCGATGCTGAGCCGACTGATTTTTTATAGTTTCGTCGTTTTCTCGGTGGCCTCAGTCCGCAAAAAACAGGAGGCGGACTCGACACGCATTCAGATGCTCGAAGAGCACCGCCAACTCGAGCATGACATCGTGACCGTGAGTGAGCATGAGCAGCAGCGTATCGGTCAGGATCTGCATGATGGCCTGTGTCAGCAGCTCGCCGCCATCGGCTGTGCTGCACGCATGTTGGCTGACGATTTAAGTGCTCAAGGCTCCGCCGCCGCCCAGGACGCGTTGCTCATTGAGGCTTCCGTTCAGCAGGCCGTGCTGGAGGCGCGCAGTCTAGCGCGCGGCATCTTCCCGGTGCATGTGGATCACAGCGGGCTTTCCGCAGCCTTGAAGGAGCTGGCTGAGAATACCAGCCGCCTTACTACAGTGAAAATCGAGGTGAGGGAATCCGTGGCTGTGTCACTCGAAGACCCTGAGGTGTCCATGCATCTCTACCGCATCGCCCAAGAAGCCGTGGCGAATGCCGTGAAACACGGAGCACCGCAGCATGTCCTCATTGATCTGCGCATCACCTCAGATGAACTCTTGCTCATGATTGAGGATGATGGCTGCGGCATCCATCCTAGTTCCACGACTTTCACGGAGGGCATGGGACTGCGCACCATGCGTTACCGTGCTCAGACTCTAGGTGCGAATCTTGTCGTGTGCCCACGTTCTGTCGGCGGCACGCAGGTCATCTGTCGGCTACCTCTGCAAACTGCCCCCAACTCCAATGTCTGACCTGCCAACCAAACAAAAACACCGCCTCAAAGTTCTGCTAGTGGAAGACCACCCCATGTTCCGCGAGCACATCGGACAGCTCATCAACCGTGACCTCGGCATGACCGTTTGCGGTGAGGCCGACAACATCAAGGACGCCATGCGCCTCGTGCTGGAGACGAATCCCGACATCGCCATCGTGGACATCACTCTGCGCGGCTCCAGCGGTCTGGAGCTGCTTAAAGATCTCAAGGCCCAGGGCTTGTCGCTGAACGTGCTAGTTCTTTCCATGCATGACGAAGACCTCTATGCCGAGCGCGCACTGCGTGCCGGAGCCAAGGGCTACATCACCAAAAACGAAGCCTCGACCGAAGTCGTCAAAGCCATCCGATGCGTCATGTCAGGTGAGGTTTATGCCAGTAAAAAACTAACCGCGAAATTGCTGGACCGAATGACCCACAAGAGCAGGCCACCTGAAATCGCAGGGATGGAAACACTCGCCGACCGCGAATTGGAAGTCTTCCAACTTCTAGGCCGAGGTAAAAGCACGGCAGAGATCGCCATGGCGCTCAATCTGGGTGACTCCACCATCGAGACTTATCGCGCTCGAATTAAAGACAAGCTCCAACTGCGTAGCGCAGCCGAACTCTATTTACGTGCGGGCCAGTGGGTGCGGGATCACGGCTCATGAGTCATGACTTCATGTCAGCTTCTTTGTAGCGGCTGGCATGACAAGTCATGTCCTTTGCCCAACAAGGCCAGTTTGGCGCAAAATGGTCACTATCAAACAAGAAGCGATATGGCCAGACGAACTCCAAACCCTTTCAAGAAACAGCAGCCTAAGCGACATGAAGTCTGCGAAACGTCGGCTATTCCTGAAGCCGTAGTAGCCACTGGCTCAGCGCTTATCGCTAGGACAAAAAGGCCCTGGATCCATCTCGTTGCCGCTGTGACTTTGGCAGCTTTGTGTGCTGGCCTGTACGCCTGGACCGCTGATTTCCCCATGGAGTTCGACGACCACATGTACATGCAGAACAATCCCATCTTCAAAGATGCGACAAGCTTCAACTACCCATCACGCTTTGCCGAATTTGCCAATCTCGCCGCTAAGATGGGAGTCGATCCTGACCTGTCCACAAACTTCATTTTGCGTCCAGTGGCCTATGCTTCACTGCATCTAAACTACCTGCTCAGCGGCTTCAATCCGCGCTGGTTCCGTATCGTGAATATCATCATCCACACCGCGAATGCGATCCTCATCTATGGACTGCTGCGCCTGCTGCTCCGGCGCAGTCCTCACTCCAGCGGGCTGCCGAATGGATCCATCCTTTTCATTCCAGCCACGGCGGCACTGCTCTTTGTCGCACACCCACTCGCCACAGAATCAGTCACCTACATCATCCAGCGCTTCACCTCACTGAGCACACTGTTTTACCTGCTCACTCTGTGGCTCTATTTCATCTCACTGAACACAGCGTCAATGAAGCATCTTTGGGCACTGCGGACTTCTGCGGTACTCGTCCTGATCCTGGGAATGCTGACCAAAGAAGACGTCTTTACGGCCCCAGTGATGGCTGTACTTATTGACCGCTTGGTGAATGGCACGCGATTGGTTTCGTCTCTCAGACGCGCTCTGCCGTTGCTGCTTTGCCTGCCCATCATTCCAGGACTCGTTATCCTCACATCCATGGCTCGGCACGAGGGCCAGTTCAGCCTCGTGAGTGCCTTTAATATCGTCAACCGCATCGACCTACCTGTTGATCACTGGCATTATATCGTCACTCAGATCACGGTCGTGGCGGCCTACCTGCAGCGCCTCTTCTGGCCTGCGGATTTGAATCTTGACCCTGAATGGCCGCTGCACCGCTCTCTGCTGGAAACGCCGGTACTCCTGGCGCTGGCAGCACTCATCACTCTTACCTCAGGTGTGTGGTGGATGTGGAGACAGCATCGCAATGATGCACGCGCCAGCGTCGCCTTCGTCTTCACGCTTTGGTTCTTTATCACCGTGTCTATTTCCTCCGGCTTAGTACCACTTCCTGATCTCATGGCGGATCATCGCTCTTATCTTCCCTCTATTGGCATCTTCGCATTGGCTGCATGTCTGCTGGACCAACTGCGCAACTGGAGCTGGCAACCCATCATCATCCGCAGGCTTGTGCCAGCTTTTGCCACCTTTTACATCATCGCCCTGGCCTGGGCCACTTGCGTGCGTAACGAAGTCTGGCGCACACCCATCAGTCTGTGGGAAGACACTGTAGCCAAGAGCCCCGGCAAATACCGCACTTGGATTAATCTAGGGAGTGCCTATTCAAGCCTTGGAAGAGAAGATGAGGCCGTGAAGTGTTTTCGGAAATCCCTCCACATCGAACCCCGTTTTGGCTATGCCAGTTTTAATCTTTCTAACTCACTACTCAGACTTGGGCGGCCCCAAGAAGCGTTGGAGGCCGCTACTAAGATGATCGAGCTAAACAAGGCCGCAGGCACCCAGCTAGAAGTGGTTTACACCGTCGGGCTCAGCCTTGCCGGAGTCGGTAGATATGACGAAGCCATCGCCATTTTTAAACGCATCCTTGAAATCATCCCTGATCATATCAATGCCCATAAAGCCGCTGCCATGATCTATCGAAAAACCAATAACGCCCAGCTCGCCTTGCAGCATTACCGCGCGATCGCCAAAATTCAGCCACCTGATGACGGCTTGCTCGCCGACATCAGGAATACTGAGGCCGCCTTACAGAGCCCGACTCTCAATTCCTTTTCCAACCAGAACTTCAGGCTGCGATAAACGTTCGTTAGTCAGCTTGAATGGACCCTACAAAGATAGCGGCTGATCTTCGCCGATCACTTTCACTTCCATCTCAAGCTGCACTCCGCGTTCGCGCTGAGCCACTTCTTTGATCTCAGACACGAGATCGAGCACTTCACGAGCCGTCGCGCCGCCTTCGTTGACGAAGAAGTTCCCGTGAACCTCTGAAACGATGACCCGACCGACCTGCTTGCCTTTGAGTCCGAGATCATCCACCAGCTTACCCGCACCGCAGAGCTGCGGGTTTTTAAACATGCAGCCCGCGCTGGCCCCGATGGGCTGGCTGGTGCGACGCTTCACACGACTGGCTTCCAGACCGGCGTCGATTTCCATGATCGGAGTAGGCTTGCCCTTCAGCACAGCACTCACGATGTAGCGCTCTTCAAACTCGGCGATGCTGCGATACTGATGCTGGATCTCGCTCAGCGGCTTCTCCTGAATGCTGCCATCCGCCGCGATGAAGCGCACGTTCACTAAGTTGTCCGCCATCTCCACGCCCATCGCGCCAGCGTTCATACGGATCGCTCCGCCGAGATTCCCCGGCACGCCTTCCATCCACTCCATGCCACCAATGCCGGCGTTTCGTGCGGCACTGGCGATCTTTTTCAACCGCGCACCGACTCCGCAAACAAGCTGCCCATCTTCCACACGCACCTCTTCAAACTCACCCTTGCTTGGATGGATCACCGCCCCGCGAATGCCGCCATCTTTGACCAGCAAATTCGAGCCTCGACCGATCACCCGAATCGGCACACTGGCGGAGCGCAGATGCTTCACGATCTCCGCAAAGCCTGCCACCGTGCGTGGCTCCACCCAATACTGCGCAGGCCCGCCGATGAGGAAGGTCGTGTGGCGATTCATCGGCTCATAGAGACGCGCTGCGCCGCCGCCTTGCTCATCAAGAATCGCCCATAGCTTTTCTAGCACCGGCAAATCACGGGCGATGCAGCGCCCGACTTCATGCACATTCCCTGCACCGAGCGTGATCAGCAGATCACCCGGCCGTAGCGCATTACCGACCTTGTCGCGCGACATCAGCATCGTCGGGGTGAACTGAAAACTTGCCGCCGGACGCACCACTCCGCGAGCTTTGTCATGCTCGCGCACCTCTTCCACAATCGTGTTCCCGCTCACCCCTGGCAGGGGCTTCTCACTCGCCGCATAAACATCCGTGACGAACAACTCATCCACGTCGTCAAAGCTCGCACCGAACTCCTTTTTCAAAAGCTGCGTGCGACTGTAGCGATGAGGCTGGAAAACACACACGATGCGCTTCGGTTGGAGGCCTTTCGCCGTCGCCAGCGTCGCCGCGATCTCACTCGGATGATGGCCATAATCGTCCACCACCGTGAAGCGCTCGCCACTGTGTCGAATCTCAAAGCGGCGCTTCGCTCCACGGAAGGTTTTGAGCGCATGTTGAATGCTCTCAAAAGTCACTCCCACCATGGTGGCCAAAGCAATCGCCGCGAGAGCATTCGAGACGTTGTGCTTGCCCGGAATCCCCAGCGTCGCCACACCAAGAAGCTGCTCTTTGTGATACACCTCAAAGTCCGAGTGATCCGGCTTCATCGCCAAAATATTCGCCGAGAAATCATGCTCACGACTCCAGCCATAACTCACCGAATTCTCCGCACCGCCGCAGACCTCGCGAGCCACCGGATCTTCCGCGCAATGCACCCAGTATCCCGGCGTCTGGCTCAGGAGCTGACGAAACACCGCCTTAATTGCCTCGATGCCATCATAGAAATCCAAATGCTCAGGCTCGATGTTCAAGATGATCGAATGCTGCGGATGGAAGTTCACCAGCGTGCCATCGCTCTCATCGCCCTCCGCCACGAAAAGCTCGCCGTCAGCATCCCAGTGAGCATTCGACCCGAGGATCGGAATCTCCGCACCGACATAGTGACTCGGCTTCATCCCGCCCTGCCGGAGCACATGCGCCGTCAGCGCCGAAGTCGTCGTTTTGCCATGCGTGCCACCTACAACTACGCCCTTCTTGTTAGCCATCACCGCCGCCAGCGCCTCCGCACGCCGCACCAGTGGGATGCCTTGTTTGTAGGCCGCCTCATAAGCCACATTCCCCGGCTTGATCGCGCTGGAGTAGATCACCATGTCGCACTCCTCCACCTCTCGCTCCGAGTGTCCGTGGAAAAATTGCAGCCCCAGCTTCTGCAGCCGCTCCGTCTCCGTCGTCTGCGCTTTGTCGGACCCACTGACCTTATGCCCGAGCGCCAACAGCAGCAGCGCCAACCCACTCATCCCCGACCCCGCGACCCCGATCAGGTCGATGCGCATAGGATGACGGCTTTCTTTGAGGAGACTGAGTACGGCGTGGGTCATGGGCCGACCATGCTAGGTAGAAGCGGCATTGAGGCAAGGCTTCGAGTCAGTAATCCCTCGCCCAACAGAACAGCAAATGCCCGCAGACTGCTCAGAAAAGACGCTGCAAAAAACAGGTGTTCCGTAAAACTGCGCCACAAAATGATGAATGTTCCAAGATTTCTCTCTGCACCTGATGGCCATTGCTTTCTTCTCGGACCCCGAGGAACCGGGATACATGGTGCTTCATATCGCGAATCGATGCAAAAGCCGGTGCCTTTCAAAGGCTGGATCAAACTCCTTTTCGACGCTGTCCCGATGTCCAGGATCCAGCCGAGCCCATCGTGTGGTGCTTGGGTTTGATTCGGTGTCAAAGCCGTTGGGGATCAGAATGCCGATCAAATTCGAGATCAGGTAGCGGTCATGGAAGTCATCCCAAAGGAATACCTGTACCTTAAGTCCCATCTGCCGCACGGTCTGCCCAAGCCTTGATTTGAAACGATCCTCCCATTCAGCGTGCGTAGTGGTTACGATCCTGTCTTTCCCAGAGCCAGAATAGCAAACACGATGAATTTCGATCTTCCCATGCAGCTCAATCTTCGGGCCAGGCGTTCGTGTGCCACAAGCTTTGATCAGTTCCACGAAGTCCGCATAATTGTCGCGGGTGGGGTCGAGATGCGGATCAATAAACATGATCGATTTGGAATGCCTGAGTGTCGGCCCCAACTCCTTCGAATAAGCCTCTGTGCTTCGCTTGAGTTCGACGGAGTTCTTCCCCCCGAGCCACCAAGTCTTTTCAGTCAGTTGTGTTGCAGGCGCGATCAAGTTCTCACCTTGATACAGATCAGCCGTTGGCTGATCCGCGATGATTCCGTGCAAAGGACTCACCGCATGAGACTCCAGAGCTTCCTGGCACCACTGAACAGGCGTGCTCGGCACACTTTCGCTACAGGCTGGGCTATCACACAATCTGTCCCGCATGATTACTTTGAGCAGTTCTTTAATGCGAGACATGTCCCAGCGGTCACGATTCGCTTCCACAAAACGCAACCAAGCACCCGAGTGGAGATTCCGAACCAGCCCCCGAGACCGTATTCCCTCCTTCAAGGCGCTAAGATAATGCCTGCTGGCTTCCGGTGTGGTATAAGCTGACGCACTGAAAACTTCTGGGGTGATGGCGTATTCGGCAAGCATGGTTAAAACATTTCGTTGAGGGCTTCTTCAAAAAAACCGCCCGGCCAGCCTTTGATCAACTCGCCGCGTTCGTTCAGTGGCATTTCACGGACAATGCTGCCGCGTTCGTCCTGCTCGACATACAGGATGCAGACATCATTCGGAGTCACAGGAGGCGAACCATCGGGCAGGTGTCCCTCAAACGTTTCCCGCATACGCCGCATGATTCTCAGGATCAGGTGCTCGCTATGAGTCTCCATGACAAAGGTGTTGCCGCGCTCAAGGGCGGACTTGATGAAGACATCGCCCAGCTCGGCTTGCAGGCGTGGGTGGAGGTGCAACTCGGGCTGCTCCATAACAATGATCTCGTCCTGCGAGTCCATGGCCTGAACTAGGACGGGGATCAATTGACTGATGCCCACACCAATGTCGCGGCAGGAGACGATCTTGTTCGTGATGGAGTCCTGGAGGAAAACGCTCGTCGTTCTCTCCGAATGCTGCGGGCTTGCTGCAACTTCCAGCGCCTTTTGAACATCAGCCTTAGCATCCCAGCCGTCAAAATCCCAGCCAGTCGTCGTGGATTCCAACTTTTCTTTGGCCATCACATCCCGCTTTCTGTGATCGATTTGGTCGAGAAGCAACTTGGCGACGTCTGCTCCGAATTGTTCAAGCATCGCGTAGTGACCAACGGCCACCTGAAGTGATGACTTCTGAGCTTTGAGCCAGCCGTTGACCTCCTTAAGTAGGGTTTGACTTGAGCTGAGCCGCCGCCAGGCGAACCAGCCGTGAGAGTCCTTGGCTTCAGGAAGCTCTGAAACCTTGATCTCGCGGCTTGGATAAGCCCGGATAGGACCCAGGTAGGACAGGCTGCTCAGTTGGTTCTTCGCTGCCTCATTGCAGAGACCCATCAGCCCGGCTTCGTTCGGTAGGAAGTTCAAGAGGGGTTCAGCGCCTTCCAGAAGCGCAGTGATGTGATTTATCAGCACAGAACTTGTGCCCGCATCAGATTCGCCTCGTAGTTTTCCAGGCAGCCAGTGAACAGTGTCATCAAACACAATGCGGCAAGTTGCCTCCTCTTTTTCAAAGCGAGCCAAAGACTCAGCCGAGACATCGAGCAGGCTTCTCAAGGCTTTCAGATCGAGACTTTGCAGTTCGAGCTCGCCACTGTCGTTGCGATCTGCCAGCATGATGAGGTTATCCATGCTCCTTATCTCAAAACGGACGAGCGATGGCTTATGCGCTTCCGCCATTGTGGATGGAACATGCTTCAATTCGTCAAACATGCGGCAGACGAGGTTTTGCAACTCGGACAACAGCTCCGTTTGATCAAGCGGATGGACCGTGATGATCGGCTCTTCTCGCAGCACGGAAGTTAGTATGTCCAGCCCAGGCTCATGAGCCTGGACATATCGCGCCAATTTCGGACTCGCCTCTTCGAACAGCTTCGAGAAATCAGGGGCATCGACACCTTCAAGGTTTACGAGTAGATGCTCACGCTTGTCGAGTGCGGCTTCGAACCAGAGCTTTAACCGATGCTCTCCATATTCGGCTCCAATCACCTCAGTAAGAGTCCGCTCGATCATGACCTTGCTAAGGGACTCGCCATGTTGAAGAAGCTTGTCGATCGAATTCTTCTGAGACGCTATGGCAAACAGTTCACTGACCTTTGCCCGCAGGCGTGCTCGATAATTATGGGGTGCAACGCGAGTGGCGAAGTGTGAGGTGACCTGAATATCTAAACTTCCGTCCTGCCCCTTAAGCTTCAGGTTCAATTGGCTTTGCACTTCGGTTTCTGATCCCAAGCCATGACGAAACTGTTTAAACCCGCCCAAATCCACCCCCTGTCTGGAACCATTGATCTCAACTTTCGCATCCCCAGCCGTCGGCCAATAGACATCCAATGGGAAGCTGCGGTCTTGGGGCGGGCAGACGACATCCTTCATCCACAGAAGGAAGTGCAGCAGGCTGGATTTCCCGCCGCTATTGGGTCCGAAAACAAGAGTGATCGGCCTCAGCGGGATATTTTGAAGGTGCGGACCGAAGGCCTTGAAGTTGGCAACGCCCAGTTGGTTCAGCTTGGGCGTTGGTGATGGTTTTTGAGCAGACATGAGGAGTGGGCTATTAAAGTTGTATGTGAAGGCGGGCTTTGAAGGAAATGCTATTTCACGAGAACCTCTACTTCCACCGCATGTCGGGGGAGAGCCAGGAGGGCTTTGATTTGGTGGATCTGCTCCACTTTCACTTTGGTCGAGGTGTGAGTCTTCACATGCCAGCCCGTCACACCGACTGGCCTGCTGGCATATTCTTCACCCGTGGCTGGATTAATGAAATCCAGACGCGGACTGCGAGAAACGAGACTGCTGCTGCCGCAGGGGATGCGTTGGATGTCTTGAAGGATTTCGACTCCGCGAACTTCAATCAGCGCCTCAAGAAACTTGGCGAGAGCTTCTGCGCCAGTGGGTTCATCGACAAGGATGGAAGGACGGTCACAGCCAGCAGCGCGCCAGTCGAGGCGGATGATGAGACGTGTCTGTGGTGCCTTGGTGTTGGATTTGAAAAGTTGATCGAAGGACTGCATAGCCCTGCGCAATTCCCTGCGGATATCGGATAAACGCTGCAAGGACTCTTCCATTTCTTTGACCGCACCCGCGATGGCTTGTGCATGAGACCATTCGCCAGCAAGGGCTGCTTCAGCGATAGCCTCTTTGGCCATGCCAATCCGGTCTTGGATTTCATCTTGGAGTGGGTGGAATTCGTCTTTCATGGGGAGTGTGTCTGCTTGGTGTTGGAGCCATCATGCCATCTCAAAAAATCATTTCCAGCGGCACCATTCCATGCGACATGACTACACAGTCATGTTCAAGCATCTCGCTAATCAGTCCGGTTTTTCCCTCGAACGTCTTGCCTCGCTTTGTGAAGTGGCGGAGGCGGGGAGTATTGGGCAGGCTTCGCAGGGGGATGCCAATCGGCAGAGTCAGCTCAGCAGGCAGGTCGCGGAGCTGGAGGCGGTATTTGGGATCGCACTGCTGGCACGGCAGAGTCGGCCCTTTCGGCTGACGGTGCAGGGGAAGGAACTGGCACAGGCGGCTCGGCAGTTTTTTCAGAGTGTGGATGATCTCCAGAAGCGGGCGGGCGATGAGGCGCAGCGAGTGGTGCTGGGAGCGGGTGAGGCCCTGATTCAGTGGCTGCTGTTTCCGGCTTGCGAGGCCCTAAAGGCGGACGCTGGAGACGTGGTCTTTGCCTTCAAGAATCAGTACAGCGCGCGACTAGTGGATGGGCTACAACGAGGCGAGCTGGATGTGGCTCTCATTCGCACGGGTGACGTGACGCCGAGCCTGACGAATACAGGCAACTGGCGTTATGCCTATGCGCCGTTTGTGCCGAAGGCACTGTCCCGATCATCGACTGAGTTGGGCGTGGCTGATCTGGGTCGCCTGCCATGGGCGCTTCTGGAGGGGCAGGGACACTTTCGGCAGTTCCTGGAAGACATCGCCAGACAAAAGGGGAGTACAATCAATTGTGCGCTGGAGTGCTCATCATACACCCAGGTGGCGATGGCGATTCAAACCGGGAAGTATGCCGGTTTTTTGCCTGAGTTCGCCGCAGGAGCGGCCTTTGCAGTGGGTGGTTCAGTCATCCAACGCCCCATGGCGAAACCACTGCGCTATGAGCGCACACTGACTCTGGCATGGCGTGAAGCGACGCTGCGAGCGAGGCCAGTGATGGAGAAGGTGATCTCGGAGCTGAAGCGGGAACTTTCAAAGCGCTTCTGAACGCATGGATCGTTCCCGCGGCAAGCTGGCTCACATCGCTTGACCTTTCCCACTCGCGCTCTGGCTCTGGACTCTGCTCAACCTTGACCAAACCCACACGATAACGATCTTTTGTGACTTCGAGAATCTGCCCATCTACTGCTGAGCATCGACGACGAATGGTATCGTGCGGATCTGCGTCTCTTCCACCGCCGCCCGCGCTTGGCTCGTCATCCTGGACTTGAAGCTCGGAAAGTTCACACGCGCCGACGCAGGCCAGATACAACACGAGCCTAACTCACGGCACCCGTTTGAACTTCTTGAAGTTGGGCCTCCGTTTCTCGACGAAGGCGTTTTTGCCCTCCTTCGCTTCTTCGCTCATGTAGTAGAGCAAGGTCGCATTCCCGGCGAGGTCGAGGAGGCCCATCTGGCCGTCGCAGTCGGCGTTGAGGGCGGCTTTGAGGCAGCGGAGAGCCAACGGGCTGTGCTGGAGCATTTCGCGGCACCAGATGAGGGTCTCGGTTTCGAGGTCAGCGAGGGGAACGACTTTGTTCACGAGGCCCATGTCGAGCGCTTCCTGGGCGTTGTATTGACGGCAGAGATACCAGATCTCACGGGCTTTCTTTTGGCCGACGATGCGGGCGAGGTAACTGCTGCCGAGGCCGCCATCGAAGCTGCCGACTTTCGGGCCGGTCTGGCCGAACTTGGCGTTATCTGCTGCGATGGTGAGATCGCAGACGACGTGGAGGACATGGCCGCCGCCGATGGCGTATCCTGCGACCATGGCGACGATGGGTTTCGGCAAGGTGCGGAGCTTGCGCTGGACGTCGAGGATGTTCAGGCGAGGGACACCGTCTTCGCCGATATATCCGGCATCGCCACGCACCTTTTGGTCGCCGCCGGAGCAGAAGGCGAGCGGACCTTCTCCACAGAGGATGATCACACCCACGTCAGGATCTTCATGCAGCATCTCCAGCGCGATGAGCATCTCCTTCACCGTCTGCGGACGGAAGGCATTGCGCACTTCAGGCCGGTTGATGGTGAGCTTGCCGATGCCGTCTTCGGTTTTCTCAAGCTTGATGTCTTTGAAGGTCTTGATCGTGGTCCACATGGCGGGGAGGGGTGAAGTTGACGGTTGTTTACGGTGGTTAACGATTGTTTACAGTTGTTGGGCCAAGCCGATGAAGAGGCTTGCTTGGGGTGGTTTGGAATTGGTTTTGGAAACAACTGTCAACCACAGTCAACAATCGGAAACGACTGTAAACGGCCTCTCATCTTACGCCTGAAAGCTCGTGTACTTCTGCAATTCAGCGAGGCGTGCGGCGACATCGGCCTTTGTCACCTTCTGAAGCTTGTGCGTGCTGAAGGCTTCGCAGGTGTAGCTGGCGGTGACGCTGCCGTGGACGACGGCTTGACGCAGGTCTTCAAAGGTGGGCTTGGTCTTGCCATTGGCACTGAGCCAGCCGGCCATGCCGCCGAGGAAGGAGTCGCCTGCACCGGTAGGGTCAAAGACGGAGTCGAGCGGGTAGGCGGAGCAGGAGAAGAAGTCCTCGGGTTTTTCACCAAAGAGGTAGCTGCCGTGCTCACCACGTTTGACGACGACAAAGCGCGGGCCTTTGGCTTGTAGCTTGCGACCGGCCTCGACGAGGTTGGTGGTCTGGGCGAATTCCTTGGCCTCGCCGTCGTTGATGACGAGCAGGTCGATCTTTTTCATGACGTCATGCAGGCGCTCATTGGCGATGCTGATCCAGAGATCCATGGTATCGGCGATGACGAAATCAGCGTCGGTGAACTGCTCCAGCGTCTGCATCTGATTGTCCGGGCTCATGTTTGCCAGCACAGCGATCTTAGCGGCGGCTGCGGTGGCGTTGAGCTTGGGCAGCCAGGTCTCCAGGACGTTGATGCCGACCGCGTGGGTGGTGCGGTTGTTCATGTCTTCATGATATTCGCCACTCCAGGTAAAGGACGCGCCCGTGCTGCGCTCCAAGCCATCCAGCGTGATTCCTTTGCTGCCGAGCAGGCTCAGGTGTGCCTCTGGAAAGTCGTGCCCGATGATGCCGACGAGATGGATCGGCTGAGTGAAAATGCTGGCAGCAAGTGCGGCGTAGGAGGCGGAGCCACCGAGCAGGTTCTCCTGGGAGTCCTTGGTGGTTTTGACATTGTCCAGGGCGACGGTTCCGGCGATGGTGACTGACATGAGATGCTTAGGTTTTGTGAAGGGTAATACTGCTTGATTCTGCCCTGCAAGCTGGCGGTACATAGCGCTCGTTACAGGGGCGCGGAGTATCCGTTTCCCCTCCAGTGTGTCAATGCCCGATCCCACTCTCTGCTGATCCTGAAACCATGCGCTTTTCTGTCATCCTCATCACACTCGTGCTGCTGCCCGTGATGATGATCGCGCACCTGTGGGACTACACGCAAAATCATCAGTCCCGGCTAGTGCAGCAGGCGACGGAGATCCTGAAAACCCATGGCGTGCGTGGTGGCACGGTGGATGTGCGCTATCTGGATCTCAGCGTGACGGGTGATGCGCCAGATGTGGCTTCTTTAAAGAGAGCCACGAGCGAGCTGGCCGCACTGGGACCGCTGAGATTGGTGAGCAATCAGCTCAGCATCCTGGCCCGTGTCCGCGCTCGTCTGGCGGATGACACGCTGACGCTGGACGGCTGGCTGCCAGATCAGGACACCACTGATTCACTGCGCGGCTTGCTACTGAAAGTGCGCCCGGATTTGAAAGTCGTGGCGGATGATTTAAAAACCTCACCTCTCGTCCGCTGGCCTGAGGGCGAGAAGCTGCCGCTGAGTGAGGATAGCGTGATGCTAAAGCCCATCATCAGCGCGCTGCATGTGCCTGCGGCACTGGAGATCGTGCGTCGTGACGGCAAGCTGATCGCCACGGGCATGTTGCCGACTCAGGATCTCAAAGAGGCCGTGCAGGCGGCGCTCAGTCAGCCCATGCATGGCCTGGGTGTGGATGTGTCAAAGCTCCGCGTCAGCGCCCATGTGCTGCCTGCGCCTTTTGTGGCGGGAGAGGTCATCGTGCCCTTCCTAACTAGCTTTTACACCACGCCATCGCCAGGAGAGTTCAGCATACGACCAGGAGAAAACCCACACCTCAAAGCCGACACGACGCGCACGCTGGAGAGTGCTTGGCTGGATAAACTGCGCGCCGTCACCAAAGGCACACGAGTGGAAATGGAACTCACCCGACACCCTTCCATCTACCACTTCCCTGGACGCCGGATCGAGACCGCACTGCCGGAGGATGTGCTGCAAAGCGTGCGTGATCTCATCAGCGGAGAGTACATTGGCTTTGGCGTTGGAAGCGCCTCACTTTCCGCCGAAGAACGGACACATCTGACCGGCCTGATTCCAGCGCTGCTCGCCGCCGGCCCAGCCTTACGGCTTGTTGTCGGCGGGCATCCTGAATCAGGCGGAGACATGCGAGCGGAAGCGCAGCTCGCTCAGCGCCGTGCGGAGCAGGTCGTGTCATTTCTCATCGAACAGGGAGCGCCCGCCACAGAGATTCGCGCCATGGCGTTTGACCCCGTGCCGGTCGGTGATAAATATGCGCCGCCGCAGCCGCGCAGTGTCGAGATCCTCATCCAATAAGCCAAGCCTATGAAGATTGAGTTTCCTGCCCTGCAATCCGAACCCCTGATTTACTTTCTGGTTCATGGTGGAGTCTTCGTGCTTGTTTTGGGCACGCTATTTTTCATCCTCGGCCTTTGGTTTGGTGCCACGATCTGGGGCCGCTATAAAGTGCAGACCAGAGCGCTCCAGGCTGAAAATGAAGCCCAGCGCCAAGAAGTCGCCACTCTGAAACGCAAGCTGGCGGAGCAAGTCATGCGGCCCACCACCGGACATCTGCCACCCGTTTCGCATTTGCTCACGGAAGTACTGCCGAGTGTGAGTGAGATCTTCCCCGAGCGGAAATTTGAGTACCCAGCGCTAGCGGCTCTGTCCGCGCCGGAGGCTGAGATCAAAGTGCCAGCAGTAGCCAAGCCTGAACCGCCCGTGGCAAACAAACCCACGATCAAAGCCAAGCCGAAAAAAGAAGCGCCAGCGACCACGCTGCCACTGCCAATCATCACAAACACGGCTGATGAAACGGCAGACCTTGAGCCCTTTGGATTCTTGATCGCTGAGCCGGTGGAGGCACCAGAAGTTGCCCCACCAAGCGCCTCAGCGCTCACTTCGATCATTAAGGGCACAGCCACTGCACCACTCACCGCCGTGCCCGCGCTGACACTGCTACCAGAGATCCCCGTCATCAGCCCAGAGGTCGATCCTGCACTGGGCCTGCTTTATCGTCAGGCACCGCCAGATGCGGATGATCTCACGAAGATCAAAGGCATCGCAAGCGTGCTGGAAAAGCGCCTGCATGAACTCGGCATCCATACCTATCGGCAGATCGCTTCTTGGGAGGACAATCACGTTCGTGAGTTCTCCAGCCGTCTTGCTTTCAAAGACCGCATCGCCCGCGAAAAATGGGTCGAGCAAGCCCGCGCGCTGAATGAGTCCCGGCAATCAGCGTGAGCACTACAGAACGAGATCGCCCTCAGCCATCATCGTTAGTTTTGAAACACCACGTAGCTGGTTAGGCATCATGAAATAGTGACAAACTTGCTGATCACGCGCCATCAGACTCGGCGTCTTGTCCCAAGTCAAATCGGAGGGGAAAGCCGCCACGGTGAGCAGAGGACCGCTACCTGGCAGTAGCGAAGGATCACGAATCAGAGCACCAGCCAAGGCGTGGATTTCCTCCGCCGTATCACGAGTGGTGAAGGACTCCACGATGTCCCAGGCCTGGATGCCACGGATCGAGCGTGGCGATAGAATGAGAAAGGAATGCAGCGTACCCTGCGCATCCACCGCGCCGAGAAAACGCTGCTGCCGTGTGGGCGTGGTGAGATACCAGTTCAGTGATTCGATCGAAGTCCACTTCTCCAGCCGATCCACCGAGCGCCAGGGACGCAGCACCGCGCGTGCTTCATCCACTCTTGTGATCAGCGTCATCGCCGCATCCAGCGAGGGCCATTGTGTGCGTGCTCCCAGCAGTCGAGCAAAATTTCCCATGGGGTAAAAGCGCCGCCGCACGAGCTTCTCACACACAGCCTCCATCTTCTCCAAAGCGTGCTGCAACTTCGGAATCGGCGTGGTGTGAAAAATGGGTACCTCAGCACTCAGCTTGCGCATTTTTAGCAGCATCGGCAGGCCTGCTTTCGGAAACTCAGGATCGACACGCAAGGTGGATGCCAGCAACACAGTAACCTGCTGCCCAGCCAGCGCATAGCCCGCCGGGATCGTGCCGCCGAAGCCGATCACTCGGCCGCCCACGCGCAAGATGCGACCACGATACGGGTGCCATGTCGCAAACGGATTCTCATCCCACCAATGAGCCAGCCGCTTGACCCAAGTCCCCTGCCCTGCCGGCAGCTCACCCGTATGCTGAAGAAAGTCCAATAGCTCAGCGCGAGCTTGTGGATTGTCTTCGTATTCGTGGAACTCGGTATTCGGCATGAGGCAGCGTCGAGAAAGCTAAGCGCCTGCGCCGAATCCTACAACTCCCGCACAAACACATTTGCATAGCCCGCTGCCTGCGAGAGATCCGCTAGGCCGATACTACCCTTTGCGCCCATCTCCACTGTCACCTCAAAAGTCTGTGGATTCGCTTCCTGCGCTTCCGTGATCACGACCTTCGCGGTGCCACCTTTGAGCAGCGCCTTGATCCGATACCAGCGCCCAGTTTTCACCTTGTCTGCACCCAGCATGATCGGAGCCTTACCACCCGCGCCAAAGATGACCAGCGGCTGACTCAGCCCACGCACGCAGAGTCCAGCGGCGGGCTTGGTCAAGTCCGCATCCCTCGGCAGATTCACATCACAGATCACTTCGCAGTCGCCAAACTCCTGCTCGCTCCATAGAGGCGAACCACCCGCCCCCTTCATCAGTTTAATGGACCAGTCGCTCGTTATCCAGCGCTCGCCACCTTCATTCGGCAGCTTCCAGTTCCGGAAATCCACGCCCGTGTAGAGTGGCTTCCAGCCCTGATCCAGCGGTGCCGTCAGCTCGGCAGGCGTATTCGACGTGGGCAGTTCCTTGATGCGCACATTGCGGAACTCCACCGGCGCGCCTTCGGATTCGAGAGCCAGGTAGCCTTTGCGGTAGTTGCAGTTGTCACCGCCACTCACCACCTTGCCATTCACCGCCAGAGTTAGACGACCCGCGTTCGCTTCGATGCGGTAGTGATTCCACTCCGGGCTTGGCTTGCTGCGCTCTTCACTCGGAAAACTGCGCGAGCCACTGTGCTCACCATGCGGGTCCATCGTCGCGCCATGGATTGGGAAAACATCACCATGCGTGGTGAACCAGCGCGGCTTGGTCGGGTCCGCGTTTTTCATGTAACCATGGTCCAGCACCTGCACCTCGATCCCGCGCAGGAAGGGCACACCGGGCGAGCTGATCGGTGTGCCCCAGATGAAGACCCCCGAGTTCCCACCACTGCTCAGGTGCCGCCACTCAGCCTCCATGATGAAGTTCTCATACTGCTTCTCAGTGCGCAGCGCACCAGTCGGCTTGCCCGTGCAAGAAACCACCCCGTCTTTGATGCTCCAAGTCTCCGGCGCACAGTTCGCATTCACCCAACCCGTTAGGCTATTGGATTCAAACATCGGCGCAAACCCCTCCTCCGCGTGGAGACTGAGGGCAGCGAGGAGACAGAACAGGATAGGCTTCATTGTGACTGATAGAGTTGGGCTAAAATGCTGGAATAGACCCAAACGCCGATTGGGCAACAGACTGTACAGATCCTGTTTTTCCGTTTGCCCATTCGAGGGCAGCGGCTTACTTGCGCGCCCTTTCCAAAAAGCCCGACCGCCATGCTCGAATTTTTCCGCCGCCACCGTGGTGCCTTCCTCACCACCCTTACCATCGTCATCATCCTCAGCTTCTCCGTTTGGGGAGGCTGGAAAGGTAGCGGCAAGGGTGAACAGATGGCCTCGACCTCTGATACTGCCTTCACCATCTATGGTAAAGACTACTCAGTGGCCGAAATGCGCCGGATAGAGCGCTATCAGCAGGTCGCTGGCATGTTGCAGATGTATGACCTCTTCGGCCTTTCCAGCGCAGCGCAGGAGCCGGAGACTAAAGGACGTGACTTTGTTTTTAATCTCATCGTGCTGCAGAGCGAGATGGAGAAGCTCGGCATCCACCCCAGCGACGCTGAGGCTAAGGCTGAACTGGAAAAGCAGCCTGCCCTGCAAGAGGAAGGCAAATTCAGCCCGCAACGCGCCTTCAACGCTCAGCAGATGCTCGGCATGTATGGCATGGACGCGGCAGATATGCTTGAAGTGGCCAAGATCAGCATCGGCTTCAGGCAGGTCCAGGACCTCATCGGCAAGAACTACATCGCCTCTCCCATCGAGACTGAGAAGGCTTACGCGAGCCAGCATCAAACGCTGAAGATTCAGACCATCGACTTCAAGCTCGAAGACTTCAAGAAGACCGCGCAGGTGAAGGACGACGAGATCAAGAAGTACTACGACGAGAACAAGGACACCTACAAATCCACCGAGAAGCGAGCCATCAGTTACGTGCTCTTTGAAACGCCCAAAGAAGAACCAAAGCCAGTTCCGAAGCCAGAGCCTAAAGAAGCTGACAAGCAAGAGGCCGCAAAGAAAGAGGCTGCTGCTTTAGAACTGAAAGCCACAGAGGATCGTCAAAAGAAGCTCAAGGAGCAGGTCGATCGTGTGAACAAATTCAACGATGCCAGCATCGCTGCGGGAGCCAAGTTCGACGACATCGTGAAGACACTCAAAGAGAAGGCTGAGACCGTCCCACTCTTTGCGAACGACAGCGCGCCTGAGTCCATCAAGAATGAAGCCGAGCTGCTGAAAGCCGTCTTTGCCCTGAATCAAGAGCACCGCCCGATCAGTGACCCGGTCAAAGGCAGCAAAGGCTATTACATTTTCACCGTCTCTAAGATCGAAGAATCCAAGCAGCAGGATCTCGCCGCAGTGAAAGACAAGGTGAAGGAAGTGCTCACCGCCCAGAAAGCCCAGGAAGCCCTCTCCAAGGCCGTCAATGATGCCCGCACGGCTTTGCAAGAAGGTCTGAAGGCGGGCAAGAAGATCGACGATCTGGCTAAAGATAAGAAGCTCACTCTGGCACCTGTGAAGGAATTCACCATCGCCGAGCCGCCTACCGATCTCCCCAATGCTCAGCAGCTCGGACGCGAAGCTGAGAAGACCGCTGCGGGTGAGGTCACCAAGGCAGTCGATACAGATACTGGAGCCACGCTCGTCTTTGTGGCGGCTCGTGAGCTGCGTAAGCGTGATGACAGCGCTGCTCTGCGCAAGAACACTGAAGACCGCAATGCCAGCCAAGAACGCAGCCTCCTTTTCAATGCTTGGTTTGCTGGTAAGCGCAAAGAGGCTGCCGTGCGCATGCAAGTGAAGACGGAGGCCTGATCCGATCATGATTGAGAGCGCCCTGCCCCTCGAAGATCTCTTTGATGAGGCCAACGGCCATCTCGCTGTCGGTGAGATCGATGAAAGCATCGCTCTCTACCGCCAATGCGTGGAGCGTGATCCCAACTTCTTCGACGGCTGGCACGCGCTCGGCATGGCGCTCTTGAAAATGGAGCAGGTCAAAGAGGCCATCGGAGCAGGACTCATGGCGACCACGCTCCAGCCAAACGATTTGCTCGCCTGGACTTCCCTGAGTCAAATGTATGTCCGCAACGGCCAGATCGCCGAGGCCGAAGACGCGAAGGGCAAAGCACGCATTCTCTCTCTCGGTGGAAAAGTCGTGAAGGAGTAACGCCGAGTCTTGGACTTTAGTTTTTAGTTCGGAGTTCTGGCAGACTAAACACTGACTACTCCCCCTCCACATGCTCCCCGCCACGACCGCCCTCATCCGCCGCCGCCGATCCATCAAGCCTGTGGACTTGGACCCTGCTCGTGAAGTGGACCGTGCGCTGCTCACGGAGTTGATCGAGAACGCCACCTGGGCACCGACTCATGGACTGACTGAACCGTGGAAGTTTCATGTCTTCCAGGCTGACGCTCGCCATGACTTGGTGCAGATCATGCAGGAGACCTATCGCGCCACCACATCGGTGGCGGAGTTTCGTGAGGATAAGCTCAAAAAAATGGGAGAGACGCCACTGCTGGCTCCTGTCGTCATCGCCTGTGTCATGGAGCGCAATGGTGGCACGAAAATTCCTGAGATTGAAGAGGTCGAAGCCTTTGCCTGCGCTCTGCAAAATCTCCAGCTCAGCGCCACTGCTGCGGGACTCGGCTGTTACTGGTCTTCACCGCCGTTGCTCGAGACGCCTATGTTTCACGACTGGCTCGGCCTGCGCCCTGCTGACCGTTGTCTCGGCCTCATCTATCTCGGCTGGCCGAAGCCGAATCTCACTTGGCCACGCAGCGTGCGGCAACCTGTGCAAAACAAGATCGTGTGGCACGTGAAAAGGGCGTGAACCGGAGGCTGGTCACTTTGTTGGGGTTCCATTGCTACTGGTCGTGTCTAGCCTAGATTTGACCTTCGAGACAGCATTAGGATTCGTGGTGGTGGTTGTTGTCGTCGTCGATGTGCTTAGCGACGGCGGTGCGACAAAGCCACCTGCTCCGGCCCGCTGCCAACCTTTACCCGGAACATAAACGCGGCCTAGCGACGAACGCTGACCCTCTGCGGCAGGAAAGGCGGCACTGACCGCAGCCGCGGCTTGGCTCTCGGTAGCTTCTGCTGGTTTTGGTGCTGCTGCGCCGCCAGAACCCATCTGCGCCAAGCGGTCGCTGGCAGAGGTGTTGAGTGCTGCGCCGCCGACGCCACTCAGTTTGGAGAGAGCTCCGATTCCCGCCGGATTGAATCCATAACGAAGCCTGTCTTGAAGATCATCTGGGAGCAGGTTGGTCGCTACTTTTGTGACACCTTCAGAGTGCTGTAAAAGGCAGAGTTCCGAATCGATGGATTGGATCTTGGCGTTTTTCAAACTGGCACCGGTGGTGAGGGTGACCACAGGAAGGAACATGCCCGCTGTCTCAGCGCGGGCACGCTCAATGGTGCCCATGTAGTTTTTAGCCACGTCGAGTCGCTGACTATTAATGGCTTGGATCTCGCTCTGTAGGCCTTCGTTCTTTTCTTTGATCACAGATGCGGCGGCGATCAATGCAGCGGCTTCTTTGCGGGCGACGAGCCAAGCTTTCGTCTGCTTCAAACTGTCTTCCACCGTATTGAGTTGCTGGCGGGCGAGGAGTAGATCCTTTTGGACATCATCCATGTCCAGCGCGTAGCGCCAGAAGCTCATTCCGGAGACGGCGGCCACAAAACAAAAGCCGTAAATGTATATTTTTGG
This sequence comes from uncultured Prosthecobacter sp., assembly GCA_964583255.1. GTDB lineage: Bacteria > Verrucomicrobiota > Verrucomicrobiia > Verrucomicrobiales > Verrucomicrobiaceae > Prosthecobacter. Next base: position 20,235 of record CAZOVY010000036.1, on the reverse strand, counting down.
GTCCATATGAAATGTTCGTTGTGGGTTATTTGAGATGACGAGCGCGATAGTCTTCGAGCTCTTGTTTCAGAAGTTCGACTTCCTTCTGTGCGCTGACTTTGCTTGCTTCGAGACTCACACTTTCCTCTTGGACTAGTTTAATTTTGGCGCGCAACTGATCCATATGAACCTGCTGCGGATAGTTGAACTGGCCGAGATTACCGATAGCGGCGGATTCGGCCTGAGCTGCCTTAAGCGCGATGTTTTGTTCAGTGGCGGACGCTTGGGTCTGAGCCGCTTCGTATTGCATCTGAGCTTTTTTACCGCATCCGCTTAAAAGGCAGGTCGCGATAACTATGGCGAAAAGTGTGTGTGTATTCCGAATCATAACTCACGAGCATTCAGACTCATCTATAAGAAGATGGCGGCATTCTCAAGCAGCATTCCAGCCAAAGTGCATCCACTCTTTAGCGAGACTCACTCGGCTGTGCGCACGGCGTCGAGAGTGAGCTGCCACTGCTCTTCACCGCGCCAGTAATTACGCTGCACGCGCATGGCGACATCCCACGGAGCTTTGGGCATATCTTTGAGGGGCGCATTGAACCAGCGGGCTTCCATGCTAGCTCCATCCTGAGTGAGCATGACGCGCAGGTGCTTCTCTTTCATGAGGCGCCCAGGCAGACGCGGCATGACGCCTCTGCAAAGGAAGACGGGCTCGGAATTACGCTGACCAAAGGGCTCCATGAGCCGGAAGTTCTGGAGGAAATCGAGTGTGAGCTCGCTGAGCTTTACCTCGACATCAAGTTCGAGCACGGCGGTGAGTGATTCCTCACTGAGGGCAATGCGTGCGGCCTTGCAAAAGGTGGTGCGGAAGATGTCAAGCTTGGCCTCTGTCACTGAAACACCTGCTGCCATGGCATGACCGCCACCGCGCACGATGTGCTCACGACAGACTTCGATTGCCTCGACGAGTGAGAAGCCTGGGATGCTGCGACCACTGCCTTTACCCATGCCGTTTTCATCAAAGGAAAACAGAATGGTGGGCCGATTCACGAGGCGTGAAAGACGTGAGGCGACGATGCCGACGACGCCGGGGTGCCAATTCCGCGAGCCAAGCACGACGGCGCTGTGCTGATCCATGTCACCCATGGCGAGGAGCATTTGTTCGGCCTCATTGTAAACCGCTAGTTCTACGCCCTGACGATCCCGATTGTGGCTCTCTAAAAGTGCGGCGTATTCAGCAGCGACGAGTGGATCCTCTTCGAGCAAAAGTTGCAGTGAGGTGAGCGCAGTATCGAGGCGACCAGCGGCATTCAAACGCGGGCCGAGGCGGAAGCCGACGTGATGGGTCTGCACAAAACCGTCCACTCCAGCGATCAATTTAAGGGCACGCAGGCCGATGCGCTGAGTCTGCGCTAATGCCTCAAGCCCACGGCGCACGAGCAGGCGGTTTTCATCAATGAGCGGCACGAGATCGGCGACGGTGCCGAGCGCGACGAGGTCGAGCGTTTCCTTGAGATCAAAACCCTCGACTCGGCGGGTTTTCATGAGCGCATGGGCGACTTTAAAGACGAGTCCAGCGGTGCAGAAGTAGTGGTAGTCGTCACCAAGTTTTGGGTTCACCAGAGCGATGCATTCGGGGCGGCCTTCAGGCGCTAGCTCATGGTGATCGACGATGACGCAATCTACACCCTGCTCGTGAAGCCACTTGAGTTCCTTGGTGGAGGTGGTGCCACAGTCGAGCGCGAGCAGGAGGTCTGGCTTACCGAACTCTTCAAACAAACGCGCGAAGCCGTCGAGACTCAGGCCATAGCCCTCGTCCATGCGGGAAGGGAGAAAGAGATGCGCCTTTATGCCATAGGCCTTCAAGGTCAGATACATCAGCGCCATGGAGGTGACACCATCGACATCGTAGTCGCCGTAAAGGGCTATGCGCTGATTTTGATCCACCGCTTGCAGGATGCGCTCGACGGCTCGGTTCATCTCTGGCAGCACGGTGGGATCACCGAGAGAGGCAAGCTTCGGCACTAAAAACTCCCGGATTTGCGCGGTGCCAGTGAAGCCACGCTGGGCGAGAAGGAGTGAGAGAATAGGATGCAGACCCGACTCTGAAATTAACTCCGCGGCGCTCTCGGGCACTGGCTTGAGCAGCCAGCGCGGAGGGCGCGTGTTCGGGAGTGGTATTTCAGAATTTAGGGCCATGATCAGAGTTCACCCTCCTTGTATGCAGCACGCGCGTAGGCTAGTCAAAGCCTCCCTCAGAATCATGCCTGACTCTTCATCATCTTCTATGTTCGGCCGCCTTTGGCTGGCCTGTATGGGATTGTTTCTCGCTCTCGCTGGCATCGTTTTTACCTGGGTGTTGTGGACAGCGTGGCAACGCGCGGAGGAGACGCGCGGCTGGACTCCCCTGCCCTGCCGCATTGTTTCGTCACGACTACATCAGGAGCGCCCGACGCCGCACTCAAATCCTGCCTACAAGCCAGAGGTGCGCTACAGTTTTAGTTATGAAGGCAAAGCAATGACGGGCACACAAATCAAGCGTGTGGACTCGGCCAGTCAGCATGAAGACGTGGCGCGTAAAAAGCTGGAGCCTTACCCCGTCGGCACGGAGCTGATCTGCTATGTGAACCCTCAAAAGCCCGAGCAGACGGTGCTCAAACACGATACGCGCGCTGCGCTGTACTCGATCTGGTTTCCGATCCTGTTTATCGTCGGTGGGCTGGGGATGGCGTGGAATGCGCTGCTCAAGCGAGAATGACGAATGTCACGACAAGGCGAACTCGGCGCGGGCTTTACGTGTGAGCGAGGCGGAGACGAGCTGATAGGAGTGGTCGGTTAGTTCACGCACAAGTTTGGACGGAAGACGGCCTTCGAGAGTGAGCGTGTTCCAGTGGCGCTTGTTCATGTGGTAGCCGGGCTGGATGTCCTCATAGCGATCACGTAAATCGATCGCGCGGTCAGGATCGCATTTGAGATTCACAGTTGATGGAAACTCCTCAGGCGCGGCGAGGGCAAACATTTTGCCACCCACTTTGTACACGAGAATATCAGGGCCGAAGGGTGTGGTCTCCTCAACCTGCGGAAGTGAGAGGCAGTGGGCACAGAAGTCAGCGAGTGTCATGACCCAAGAAGCTGCGCGGCGTGCGCAGGACAATCTGAAAAATGAGCGAATCCTTTTCGCGCCTTTGGCGTTTGAGGTGGCGCTATGAAAACATTGCTGACTCTCTTTTGCTTCGTTATCGCTATTCAAAGCTGGGCTACCGAGCCGATGCGACGTGAATGGAATGTGGATGGCGTGGCGCGTGAGGCACTGCTTTATCTGCCGGAGCAGGCGAAGACACAGCCGACTCCAGTGGTCTTCGCCTTTCATGGTCACGGCGGGAAGATGACGAATGCGACGCGCATGTTTCCGATCCATACGCTCTGGCCTGAAGTAATCGTGGTCTTCATGCAGGGGCTGAACACGCCGGGAAAACTGACGGACCCTGAAGGCAAGAAGCCGGGCTGGCAGAACGCTGTGGGCATGATGGGTGATCGGGATTTAAAATTCTTCGACGCAGTGCTGGCGAGCCTGAAGGCGGACTGTAAGGTGGATGATAAACGCATCTACTCGACGGGGCACTCGAATGGCGGTGGCTTCACTTATCTACTCTGGGCAGCGCGTGGCGACACCTTTGCAGCGATGGCTCCTTCAGCATCGGCAGCGTCGCAGAACCTTTCTTTATTGAAGCCCAAGCCTGTGCTCCACATCGCCGGTGAAAATGATCCGCTGGTGAAATTTGCGTGGCAAAAGGCGACGATAGATAAACTAATCAAACTCAACGGATGCGGCGCTGGCACAGCCTGGGAGAAGGATAAGAACTGCACACTCTATCCTTCAGCCACGGGTAATCCAGTCATCACGGCAATCCATCCAGGAGATCACAGTTACCCGAAGCAAGCGCCGGCTGTGATCGTGAAATTCTTCAAAGAGCACTCACAAAAGTGACGTGGTATTGAGTATCGGCATTTCATGGTGTAGGTGCGCTCGTGCCTGCTGTCTCTTTTAAACCTGCTACCTCTCCTTCTGCTACTCTCGTCGCCCCACATCTCCTGCTCGACTCACGCCGCGCTTTGATTCATGAAACTCAGGGTTGGCTAGCAGTGGCAGATCTGCATTACGGCTACGAAATGCAGCAGCAGCAATACGGGGCGCAATTGCCGCCGTGGGGTATGGCGCAGTGTGAGGAGACGCTGATCGAACTGATTCAAGATTACCAGCCTCAGCGGCTTATCCTAGTGGGCGACATCATGGACGGAAAAAGTAGCGCGGTGGAGACGCATGATTTCCTGGAACGACTCGATGGAGAGGTACCTGAGTTGATCTGCGTGCAGGGTAACCATGATCGCCCAGCTTTGAGAAAAACATGGGGTCTGGTGGAAACACATCACGAGGAGCAGTTCACCTTTTCACACGGTCACCGCTGGACTGAAGGGCGGTGGTCAGATGTGGAAATCTTCACTCACTCTGCCAGTGGCAGAGTGGTGGGGCAGACTGGAACAATGTCCGCGACACGGACGATCCACATCACTGGACATGAGCACCCAGCGGTGCATTTGCGTGATAGTGCAGGTCAGCGAATCAAGCTGCCAGCGCTGGTGCAGGAGCAGATCACACCACGAATGCAGCGGTGGATTTTGCCAGCCTTCTCTCCCTGTGCGATGGGCGGCGACTATGCCTCTATGCACAGGCGACTGGCGACTTGGGCGTGCACACCAAAACGTGTTTGGAAGCTGGCGCTCTAGTCTTCCTTTTGCTTGCTAGGATCAAAGAAGATTTTCACATCTGCCTCTGTGGTTCCGAGAATTTGTTGGGCGCGTTTGAGGGCGTTGCGCGTGGCCACGTTTGGGTTGCTCGGGCTTGCGAGGAAGATGTTGTCCTTGCCGATAACCTCGGTCAGTCCGGAATCAAGCAGCACGCGGTAAACGTCCTTCATGACGCCACTGATGATGAGATCACGCCCATCACGACGCAGCAGGCGGATGAGTTCCTCCAATGCCATGACGCTAGTCGCATCTAGGTGCCGTGCATTTTTCAGCCGCAGGATGATGATGCGTAAATTAGGATCACTGCAGGTGCGCTGAACCTGGGTGCGGAAGAGTTCAGCGGCCCCAAAGAAAAGCTCACCTTCGACATGGACGATAGAGACGGAAGGGTTCTGGCGCACTCCAGGCTGGGCGGCTTCAGCAAGATTGCCTTCCTGATTGAACTCGTACTCGACCAACGATGGTTGGCTGGCTTTCCGCAGGTAGAGCATGACGGAAACGCCTACTCCAGTGAAGATGGCCACATGCAGCGGCACCATGAGTGTGGCGGCGAGTGTGATGAGAAAGACAAGTGCATCTGAGCCCGTGGCACTGAGACAAATGATGATGTTCCTTCGGCTAACAAGTGATGCAGCCACACAGACGATGAGCACGGCGAGTGCGGCACGAGGGATGAAGCCGACGAGATGGCCAAGTGTCATGGCTCCGATGAGACAAAAGATGCCATTAAACAAGGCGGCAAAGGGCGTACGGGCTCCACTCTGATGATTTAATGCGCTGCGCGTCAGTGAGCCAGAGCAGGGCATGCCACTGAGATAAGCACAGCTTAGATTTGCCATGCCGAGGCTAAACATGTCTTGATTGGAATCGACTCGCTGACCACTGACGCTGGAGAGTGTTTTCGCCATCGACGAGCTTTCCAAAGTGGCGAGAAATGCGATGGCGACCGCGAGTCCAAACAGGCTGCTGAAGTCGGACAGGAACCTCGGCGAAACGAAGTCGGGGAAAGGCGGCAAGAGATCGAGAATACCAAAGCGCGCATTGGCATACGTCGGCACATCAAGGCCGAATCCATGCATGATGTAGGCCCCAAGAGAGGCAGTAATGAGTGCTAAAGCCAGTGCTGGCCAAGCGGGCCTCAGGCGACGCACGAGAATGTAAATAAACGCCGTTCCTGCGGCGACAGCTAGGCTTTGCCAGTGCGCATCAGGGATGGATCGGATGAGATGCATGACGATGCCGGGGAATGTGCGCGGCTGAATCGAGCTGCCATCTTCAAGATGCACGAGCATCCCGATGCCCATAATATGCACGAGTTGATTGATGATGATAAGCACCGCAGCCCCGGTGACATAAGCCACGACAACCGTGCGACTAATGTACTGCGCCAGCTCAGCAACACGAAGAAAAGCGCCAAAGATCAACAGCGTACCCACCATGAAAACGAGTAGCGGCATGAGGCTGACACGATCGACATGCGGGTCTGCCGCAAAGTAGGAAAAGATCATGAATGCCGTGGCATTCGTGGGGCCAAGTATCGTGAAGCGCGAACTTCCAAACATGGAGCCAATGATCCCGGAGACAGCACTACACATGGTGCCAAATTGGAGAGGCAGACCCGCTACGGCGGCATAGGCCATGCCCTGCGGCAGATCGAGAAGCGAGACGGACAGCGCTGCTTTCAAATCCGCCTTTAATCGACGCGGGCCATATCCTTGGAGCCATTTACGAATCGGAAATGGATCGAGCGTGTTGCTGGCCATGGTATCACGCAGCCAGACACGGCCCTGCCGCAAGAGACTGCGGACTAGATGCCACCCTGAATGATGTGGTTTGCCTGACACTCGTGATGGTAAGACCACCTTCTAAACCAAGCAAGAGCCGAGCTATCAGACATTACGCCGAAGGGCTGTATAACGAGCCGATGCAATCACCAGAGGAACCCAGAGGACGAGTGTCTCAAATCGGGGAACACTCAGCAGCGAGAAGACGCTGTCTCCGTCAAAAACCAGTCCACCGCAGCCAAAGCAGGCAAGCATGAACCAGAGTTCGTCACCGCCTTTCGCTAGGACGAATGCACGGTAGAGTCCCCACCCAAGAATCGCAAGTAAGCCCAGTAATGTGGGGATGCCACCGCGCACAAGAGCATCCATGAAAACACTGTGAAGGTGAGCTGGGTTCCATCGCAGTGAGCAGGACCAGAAGTCATTGGCAGACCAGAGACCTTTACCCCAAAGCCAATCCTGCCATGTCGTCATGCTTCGGAAAGCTGCTTCATAGATTTCAAAACGCTTACTGTCAGCGCGCTCCACCATGCGCGCGGCAGGATTAGCCACGATGACCTCATCTCCCGAATTTGCTGAGGTCACAGACGCCGCAGGAACCCCCAGTCGTTCTGAGATGTCGCGCGCTCCAAAGTAGAAAATGATAGGTGCAGAAACCTGAAATAACACGATGCAAGTCAGCAGCAGCGAGATGGGTTTGATCGAAGCACGCCAGCCACGCGCAAACATCAGCGCAGCATGACCCATGACAAGCGCAAGGAGTGCACCGCGGCTCATGCTCATAAGGGTGGACCAGATCAGTAAGACAGCCATGAGTAGCCAAATCATTTTCTCACGGCGCACCGTGGCATGATACCAATGATGAACAGCCCAAACGGCGGCAAAGCCGAAGGTCACACCCGTGCAGACCGAGTTCCACCCGCCATAGACGAACCAATTGCGCAAACGCATGCCAAAGATGGCCTCGGCATCGAATACATAAAAAATCAAAATGCTGCCAATCGCCGAAGCGCAGGCTGTAGCTACGAGAGGCAAGCTCAAAGCACGCACGGTTCTTGGGTTACTGCCTGCCTGCCAAAGCATCATGAGCGCGGCCACCAGCATGCTCGTCTTGAACCAACCCAGCCAAAGGTCTTGGATACCCATGCCCTGTGACTCGATCACCGAGGAACGAGCTAGGAGCAGAAAGATCAGACATGCGAGGCCCGCCAGCCAGCGGTCACAGCGCAGGCCCTGCATAAAATCCTGAAACCCACCGACGCAGAACCAAGCAAGCGTCATCGACATGAACCAGCCAAGCTGAATCCATTGATTATACATGGCGTAGTAACCAAGCAAAAAACCAGTCGCATTAACCAGCAATAGGTTCTGGCGGAGCGTGTCTGCAACCGCTGGGACAACCGTAACCACCTGCGCCGGACGCCAATGGTCACCAGAAGCGGATGATGGGGAACTTTCAGGCATGGGCAGGAGAGGTCGATCATACATCACTGACATCGTTTGTCATGGAGGGGATTGCTTTGATCATGGTTTGCTGCCATACCTTGCCTCTGGCCAACGCGAATCATCAAACACCCACCCTTATGAATCGATTCTCATTCCTCTGTCTCACAGCTTGCAGCTTGTTTTCCATTCTCAGCACCAGTCTTGCAGCAGCCGAAAGCAAGGTCTATGAAATGCGCATCTACGTCACCAACGAAGGAAAGCTAGACGCCCTACTCGCTCGTTTCCGCGACCATACGTGCAAGCTCTTCGAGAAACATGGCATCGAGAACATCGGCTATTGGTTGCCCATCGAAAAGGCCGATGGGGCCGACAACACACTGATCTACATCGTCGCGCATCCGAGTCGTGACAAAGCCAAGGCGAACTGGAAGGCCTTTGGCACCGATCCCGAATGGCAGACCGCAAGAAAAGCCAGCGAGGAGGCTGGCAAGATTCTCGCCAAGCCACCTGAGTCCATTTTCATGTCCAGCACGGAGTATTCACCACCCGTGAAGGTCGGCCTTGGCGAAAAGGAGCGCGTGTTTGAAATGCGTACCTACACCACACCAGATGGCAAGTTGGACGCCTTGCACGCGCGCTTTAAAAACCACACGATTAACCTCTTCACCAAGCATGGCATGAGCCATATCGGATATTGGGTGCCGACAGATGCTGAAAAAGGTGCTGGCACAAAGCTCATCTACATCCTCTCCCACGCCAGCCAGGAGGCAGGCAAAGCCTCTTTCGCCGCCTTCCGCGCTGACCCTGCCTGGGTCACAGCCAAAGCAGAGTCTGAAAGAGATGGCCCGCTGACCCTGACTGATCCTGATGGCGTGAAGAGTGTTTATATGCGCGCGCTGGATTTCTCGCCGATCCGCTAACATCTATCATTAGAAGTTTTAGGAAGATGGAGGGAATGATGCTTGCCACAGCCTACGCCATCTTATAGTAACGACAGACGCGCATGCACTCATCAGCACATCAATACGCCATTCTTACCTTGACCGCCTTGATGCTGATTTTTGGATCAGGATGCGGTAAAAAGGGACAGCTCGAATATCAAACGGCGCAACTCAAAGTTAGCCTTGCTGAACAAACATCAGCCCTGAAGAAGCTACAGGCTGACTCGTTAGCCATCGGCAATCTTGGCTATTACAGCATCCCTCAGGCGGGCCACCTCGATCAATTGCGCAACAAGGTGAAAGTCCTGCGCGAAGAAACCCAAAGCCAAACGGCAGAAAAGGAAAAAGTCCTCAAGGACATCGAATTACTCCAAAAGGATATGGACACCTATCGCAGCCGCTATCTTCAGTAAACTCAGCTCAAGCAATCATGGACGGCAAATTCGTTATTTATATTGTTTTCTTCCTTTGCATTATCGGTGGAATTTCGGGTTTCCTTTACACGACCGATGTTGATGAGGCTCAAAAAGAATTCATTCTGACTCAACAGCAGCTTAGTCAGATTGAAGAAGCGGCCAAGCAGGCACGGATCTCTCACGACTTGCGTAAGGAGGCCGCCGCTATCATCACGGCAGCTCACATCATCGACCGTGATAATGAGATTATCCGCACAGAAACACGCACCCTGGAAAAGAAACGCGATGATTTGGCCAAAGCCTTTGTCGGAACCATCCAGCGTGTCCGCGAGGACTCAGTCGGCCTTATTTTACCCGAGATTCCGCTTACCACAGGCAGCACCCTCAAGAATGCAAAGATCCAGGCTGTGGATGAAGACCTGACCCTCATTCAGCACTCAGAGGGCGTCTCAAAAATCCCCACAAATACTCTGCCAAACTCTTTACTCGACCGCTTTCGGTTCGGCTACGCTCCAGGCGGCGTGAGAGTCATCATCGAAACTGCACCAGAAACCCCATCTGTGAAGCAGCCAAACTCTGGTGCGAGTAATAACTCCACGAGCGACTTTCGCACTGGCACCAGTGATTCTGTCGCTCGCCTAGGCGGCGATGGCCCGAGTGAAAAATTAAAGAAGCCTGTTCCGGCTCAAAAAAACGCCAGCAGTGACCCAAAGCTAATGGCGATCGAAGGCAACCCAGCACTCTGGAAAAGCGTCGAACGGCAATCCATTGGGCGCGCCTATATTCCAGGTCAAGGCTGGTTGAAAATTGGCACCAAAGGTCCAATACCAGGTTCAGGACGTCACTAAATCCGCCACTTTGCGGTTCAAAATATAACGTCCGCCTAGTCCCTCAGCATTTTTTAGCGGCGAGCTGACTGGCGAAGGCTGCGCATTGAGGCACCTCCCAGCCGCTTATCCACCCGTGGATAAAAGCCCCATGAAAGACATCCCCGCAGCCGGTGGAATCCACCACATGCGGCACTGAATGCGCAGGTTGATGATGAATATTCCCTCCCGGCATGGCCGAGTAGCTACCTGATAAACCATCCGTGATCACGGCCACCCGAGCCGGAGACTTTAAAAGGCACTTCATCATCTCTGGAACCTCAGTTGTGCCGCAGTAGCGGCACGCAAACTCACGGGCAAGTATCCTGATGTGACTCGCCTCTACCAAATCGCGAATCGACTCGCGGTAACGACCGGCTCCACCATCAAAGGAAATTTCCACTCCAGCAGCCTGCGCCCATTTTACTGCCTCACGAGCGGCATTTTCATGGCGACCATTGATATGAAGCAGGCGTGAACCCTTCACCTGCTCAGCATGTTCGTCATCAAACAAGGGCTCACCTGCCGATGAGGGAAGAAATGTAATCTGCCGAGCACCGTCGCTCGCTCGCACCATCACCACAGCGCGGGAGGTTCGGGCACCGGCAATACGGCGCACGCCTTGCGTCATGACACCCCACATCTCAAGGTCAGCCAATATCCAATCCCCTATTGGGTCGTCTCCACAAACATCGATCAAAAGCGTCGAGTGACCAAGTTGGCCGAGCACACATAAGGCCGTAGCCACAGGCCCTCCTCCCATGAAGATTTGATCCAAAGGCTCTCGCGCAAACTCTTCGCTGACAAAGCTCTCCACCAGCCAAAGATCATCTTTGGTAGCTGCACCGACACCGATCAGAGTATTCAACAGCATCGGAGTCTCGGTGACATCTCAAAAGCGGTTTCTCATGAAGAAACCGCCCTTGAATCAGCCTATGAAATCAATCTGACTAGAGACCTGCACCACCGCTTTTGGCGATGAAATTCAGAGCAAGAGCAGCGACTGAAAGAAGGAAGACAACAAAGGCGAGGAGGTGATTCATGGCGAGAAAAGAGCAGAAAAGTTATGGGAAAAGCAACTGAGCAGAGCCAGCATCACTGAGGAATGACTGGCAAAGCACTCGAGAATCTATTGGTCCAAGTGCGATCTTCATTACGAACCTCCCACTTCACCGGCACTGGAGCTGGCACCTTAATGGGAGAGTCATCGCTCGAAGAGATCATATCACTGCCGAACATTTGCACCACCAAGAGGACGATCGAAAGCAAAAGACAGGCGACTGATAGCGGCACCAAGCCCTCTTCTGGATCTTTTTCGTCATTATAAAACTGTTCAGAATCCTCGTTAGCCGTGCGCTTCACTGGCGCGCTGGGCGGAGCAGAGACACTTGGGCGTGCCATTGGCTGAGTCTGCTGCAGCTTCACCGTGGCCTTTGGCAGGCCACCACCCGTAGGAGCGCCACCAGGTGTAGAAACCAAGGGACCAGTTCCTGTGCCTGGACGCGGAGCGGTCGGCATAGGCCGAATAGGCATCGTTTTCGCAAGTGGGACCGTGGCGGCACCCGTCTCGATCTTTGGCGGAGCGCCAGGAGAAGACGGAGCTGAGGGGCGTGGAGCAGATGGCGGCGCTGGCGGACGCGGGGCACCACCGATGGGAGCAGTCGGCGGAGCCATCGGCATCGTTGCCGCAGGTGGTGCTGCCGGGCGAGCAGGCGGCGGCATCGGCAATGATGGAGAAGGCATAGCCGAGGGAGCCGGTGGCAGCTTCACCGGTGATGTTGATGCCTTTGAAGCAGGCGGCGGCAGTGGAGCCGAGGGAAGTTGGATGGGAGCCGTCGCTCTTTTTGGAGCGGCCGTCGGAACACTTGCAGTGACCGTACTCACAGGAGAGGTCGCCTCACGGGGCTGAGTCGTACCCTCACCTGGACGAGCGCGCAGAGTGATTCGCACAGTTTCCTTCTTGAGCGGCACGGCGGAAGTCTTCGGGCTGCTAGGCGGTGGCGGGGTCGGTAGGTTTTCGGATTCGCTCATGAGATCGGGGGAAATAGGATTCGGGAAAATGATTGTTTAGCGGGAATGGGCGGTAGGCGTCAATCCATTTTTCAATTCTTCACGATGAAGTGCTTGTATTTAAAGTCCCAAGCACGTCATAAATGATGGCAATGAAGCGGCTTTTACTCCTATTTTTCCTCGTCTCGACAGCTTTTGCGGATTCTTTGAGCGTCTGCGAACACTGCGCTAAACACCTGCTCCCCCAGCCTCTAAAGCTGGTGCCAGGCCGTAAATATGCCCGTGACCGGCGGGTGGACATCGAGCACGTGAAGCTAGAAGTGACCCCAGATTTCACCAAACGCAGCGTCTCGACAATTATGACAATGCGTTTCAAGCCAATCGCGCTGCCTTTGGAAAAACTGGAACTGGACGCGGTGGATCTGCACATTGAAAAAATTAATGTCATTGGCGCTACACTTGCCGACCAAATCATCGCCGAGGAAAAACTGACACTTGTCTTTGCCACACCCATCGCGCCCGAAAGCGATGTCACCATCACGATCACCTCAAACGCGGAGCCAAAAAACGGCCTTTATTTCAAAACGCCCGAGATGGGCTACAAGCCAGGAGACACACAGGTATGGTCACAGGGAGAGGCGGATCTGCATCGCTTTTGGTTCCCCTGCTACGACTACCCGAACGAGCGCTTCACCAGCGAAGTCATCTGCCATGCGCCGAACGGGATGGAGGTCGTCTCCAACGGTTCGCTAGTTTCCAAGAGGGCCGCTGGTGAACTCACGACCTGGCATTGGAAACAGGACAAGCCACACGTGAACTACCTCATCGCGCTCGCCGCCGGTTACTTCCATAAGCTGGAGGACAAAGCCGGTGATCTGCCCTTGGCTCTGCTGGTGCCGCCTTCGCACATAGACCAAGCCGCGCTCGCGTTTGCTGACACAAAGAAGATCATCGAATTCTACAATCGAGAGATCGGTGTGCCCTTTGCTTGGGACAAGTATTACCAGGTCTATTGCCTCGACTTCATCGCGGGTGGCATGGAGAACACGAGCTGCACCTTTGAAACAGCCAGCGCACTCTTTGACTCCAGCACCGAGAATCTCCAAACCCTGCATCGACTTGATGCACACGAGACCGCGCATCAGTGGTTCGGCGATCTCGTCACCTGCCGCGACTGGTCGCATCTGTGGTTGAATGAAGGCTTTGCCAGCTACTACACGATCCTCTATGAGCAGGAAAAAAGCGGACTCGATGCCATGAAGTATTCGCTTTGGCTTGAGGCCGAAGAAGTCTTTGGAGCCAAAGACACGCGGCCCACCGTCTGGCGTGATTATGAAGATCCCATGCAGCAATTCGACACGCGCGTGTACCCCAAAGGCGCGTGGATTCTTCACATGTTGCGTAGCCAACTCGGGCCTGAGTTATATCGCAAAGCCATCCGCACCTATTTAGAAAGACATCGCAACGGTATCGTCGGCACGGATGATCTTCAGGATGTTGTGGAAGAGATAAGCGGGTTGAGTTTTGATCAGTTCTTTGATCAGTGGGTTTATCATGGAGCCTTCCCAGAGTTGAAAGTGGACTACGCGTGGGATGCCGCCAGCAAGCAGGCCAAGCTGACCATCAAGCAGACCCAAAAAGTCACCGAACAGGTGCGCTTGTTCCGCGTGCCATTGCCTGTCGCCTTTACCATCAAAGGCCAAAAAACGCCACTGGTCTTGAAGATGGAGGTCAGTCAAACCGAAGAAGTTTTCTACTTCGCACTGCCAGCGCAGCCAGAACTCGTGCGCATCGATCCCGACTACACCGTGCTCGCCAAGATCGACTTCACAGCACCAGGCGACATGCTCAACAAACAACTCACCAGCGATGTCATCAGTCGCCTACTCGCCGCACGGATTCTTGGCAGCCGCAGTGATCAGTCTAGCGTGGACAAACTCAGCGCATTGATGACGGCAGACATCTTCCATGCAGTGCGCTCGATGGCCGCGAAGTCGCTATCCAAGATCGCCACACCTGCGGCTCGTCAGGCATTGATCGCCGGATTAGAAAAGCAGCCTGATGCGCAAGCCCGCAAATCCGTGGTCGAGGCACTCGCCAGCCTGCCACATCCAGATGCCCAGCAAGCTTTACAAAAACACGCCACGAGCGAGAAGAACCCCGCAATTTTAACCGCCATCATTAAGAGCTGGGGCGCGCGCCCTGGGGATGCCGCCATCAGCCAAGCGCTCGCCATTCAACTCGCCGCCTCAAGCTATCAAAATGCCCTCTCAAGCGCCGCCATCCAAGCCTACCGAGCACAAGATGATGCCAGCGCAGCGCCTGCCATCTTGAAGCGACTTCAAGATGAACCTCTCGGCTTTCGCACACGCGACTACGGCACCGCGCTGGATGCACTGGCGTTCTTAGCGCGGCGGAAGGATGGAAAAGACGCGCGCGACGGCATCCGCGCCTTCTTGGTCGGTCAACTCAGCAGCCCGCGCGAAGAACTGCGCACTGCCGCAGCCAAAGCGCTCGGCACCTTGCGTGATCCACAGGCTCTCGCCGTGCTTCAGCCGATGCTCGCCGGTGGCGGCCCCATGGCCGATCCTGTCCGCGAAGCAGCGGCCAAATCAGTACAGGCCCTCGAAGGCGAACTCGGCGGCAATGCCGAATTGAAGAACCTCTGGGACCAAGTCCAACAGCTCCAAAAGAAAACCGAGACCCTGCAAAAGCAGCTTGATGACTCGAAGAAAAAAGCCGAGCCGAAGAAAAGGTAACGACCCACTTTCATGAAAACCATTCTCTGCTTCGGCGACTCAAACACTTGGGGCTTTAATCCCATCGGTATCACAGCACCCAATGCTATTCGGCACCCGCTGGACGTGCGCTGGACAGGGCTGCTCACCAAGGAACTCGGCCCCGATTTCCGCATCATCGAAGAAGGCCAAAATGGACGCACCACCGTGCATGAAGACCCACTCAATGTGTGCCGCAATGGTAAAGACTACCTGCCCGCCTGTCTCGAAAGTCATAAGCCTATCGACATCGTCGTGCTCATGCTCGGCACCAATGATCTCAAGAGCCTCTATAACCTGCCGCCAGGTGAGATCGCCAATGGTGCGGGCATCCTCGCCCGAATGATCCTCACCAGCACCGCCGGCCCAGACAATCAGCCTCCGAAGCTTCTTCTCGTCTGCCCGCCGAAGATTGGCTGCCTATCGCATCTGCCTGACTTGGAGGCTAAGATCCCGAATGGTATCACCCGCAGCACGCAGTTCCCGCGTTACTATGAAGCCTTCGCTTCGACTCTCGGTTGCGCGTATTTGAACAGCCAAGACATCGTTCAAACCAGCCTCATCGACGGCATCCACCTCGAAGCCAGCGAGCATGCGAAGCTGGGGCCAGCCATCGCGGCAAAGATTCGGGAGATGTAATCCGTGCAAGACATCCGGCTGGCAATCTGTTGAATGGCCCTCATGCCAGACAACCTGCCCACCCGCCGTCAGTTCCTCGCCGACTCCACCACGCTTGCCACGGCAGCGCTGCTGGGTTCTCACCTCAGCCTTCAGGCTGCTGAAGCGCCGACCTTTAAAAGCCAATGGGATAAGGATCTCGACCGCGTTTGGCTAGGTGCTGAATACTGGGCCAACCCGCTTCAAGATTGGCAGGTGCACGAAGGTCGTGTCGAATGCCTCGCGGCCAAGCCCAACCGCAATGTGCATGTGCTCACTCGCGAGCTGGCAGATCGGAAGGGCGACCTGCACATGACTGTGAAAATCGGTCGTATCGGCGGCGGCGCATTGGCAGGCGACTCCAAAGGCAGCGCGGGATTCAAGATCGGCATCTTGGGCACGCTGCGCGACTACCCGGAACTGCGGGATTATCGAAATAACCTCGCTTTCAGCAGTGGCTGGGACGTGGGTTTCACAGCAGCAGGTGGCCTGTTCTTTGGCGATGTACGGCAGGCCACACCAGGGCTTGATTTGAGCAAAACGGAATCGGTGGAATTGAAACTCTCCGTGGAGCCCAAAGGCGCAGCCTATCATCTTCATCTGGCCGTGCATGATGCTAAAGACGGCAGCCTACTCGGCGAATTGAAAAACGTCGATGTGCGACCCAACCAATTACTCGGCAATCTCGCCATCGGCTGCAACTTCGGACCGGAAGGGCCGCGCGCTGGGGCTAAGAAGAAAAAGCCAGAAGGCCAAGACATGGGCAATGGAATGTTCTGGTTCAGCGACTGGCAGATCAGTGGCAGCAAGGTCGTGGCCGATGAGAGCCATCGCTTTGGCCCCATCCTTTTCAATCACTACACGCTGAGCGGCGGCACGATGAAGATGACCGCGCAAATGCCGCCACTCGGCGCGGATGATCATCGCGACGTGCATTTTGAAGTGGAAGATGGCCAAGCGTGGAAGGTCATCGCCACCGCGCAGATTCATGCCCTGGCGTGCACCGCCACCTTCAGCATCTCTGAATGGGATGCCTCTCAGGATCAGCCTTACCGCCTGAGCTACACGCTGAAATCTCGTGCTGGCGCAAAGCCGCATCATTATTCCGGCAAAATCCACCGCGATCCCGCGAACCTCGATAACTTCAGCGTCGCCGACATCTCCTGCAACATTCACACCGCCTTCCCGAACACGCCGTATGTCACCGCTGTGGCGAAGCTGAATCCCGACATGATGGCCTTCGTCGGCGATCAGTTTTATGAAAGCACCGCAGGCTATGGCGTGCAGCGTGCGCCACTAGAGCCAGCGACTCTAGATTACCTCAGAAAGTGGTACTTCCACGGCTGGACCTGGCGTGATCTGACAAAGGATCGCCCCAGTGTTTCGCTGCCAGATGATCACGATGTTTATCAGGGTAATCTCTGGGGCATGGGCGGCGCGGCTCAGACAAAATCACAGGAGGCCGGCGGCTATGAAATGATGGCCGAGTGGGTGAATGTGGTTCACCGCACGCAGACCGCGCATCACCCAGATGCCTATGACGCCAAGCCCAGTAAGCAAGGCATCACCAACTACTACGGCTCCATGCTCTATGGCGGCATCAGCTTTGCCATCCTCGCTGATCGACAGTTCAAATCCGCGCCTGAGGGCAACGTGCCGCCGACCGATGAACGCGCCGATCATGTCATCAATCCCGATACCGATCCCAAGCTCTCCGACGTGGAAGGACTCGACTTACTCGGCGGCAAGCAGCTCCAATTTCTCAGTGAATGGGTGAGTGACTGGAGTGGTGCGCAGATGAAGACCGTGATCTCCCAGACCATCTTCACCGGCATGGCCACCACTCACGGCGGCGAGCGCCAAGTGCTGCGCATGGACTACGATCAAAATGGCTGGCCGCAAAAAGCCCGCAACGCCGCCCTGCGCATCATTCGCAAAGCCCACGCCTTTCACATCGCCGGAGATCAGCATCTACCCGCCGTCGTCCATTACGGCATCGACGAACCACGCGATGCTGGTGTGGCCTTTGCTGGACCCGCTGTAAATGTCGGTTACCCACGCTGGTGGGAGCCGACTGAGAAAGTGAATGCCCGCAAGACCGGCCAAGGCATCACAGGTGATTTCATCGACCAATTTGGTCATCCCATGGCCGTGCTCGCCGTGAAGAACGGAGCCAACGAACCGCGCAAGCCCACCATGGAAAACATGACGGACAAAGCCTCCGGCTTCGGCATGGTACGCTTCAATAAAAAAGCCCGCACCATCACCTGCGAATGCTGGCCCTTTGACGCCATCGGAGCCGCCCAGTTTGACACCTGGCCCGTCGTCACTAACGAGCGCGATCAGTATGGCCGCAAGACCATCGCACTTCTACCAAAGCTCATCATTCAAGGAGCCGAGAAACCCGTCATCGAAGTCCGCCATGCCGATAATGGCGAACTCGTCTATGCCCTCCGCGCCACCACCACCGAGTTCCAGCCCCACGTCTTTGCCGAAGGCCTCTACACCGTGCGCATCAGCGAGCCTGAAGCTGGCGCAGCCAAAGAAGTCCCCAATCTCCGCGCCGCCATTGGGAATGCCGAGACCGTCATCGTGAAAATGATTTGATGCAGGTGATATGCCTCCCGCAGGTGCATTCGAAGGGCCAGAATAAACCACGCCAAAAAGCGTATTTTGGCTTCAATGGGATAACTGCACGATCTCATCTGGGTGTGCGTCTGAGTCAGCCATACTGTAACATCTTCTTCTTGTGTTTCGTGTATTCCGGTCGAGTTGCCGACTCTTGGCTAAACTAAATAATTTAAAAAATGGCAAATGGCATGCTGCTAGCTAATAGTACAAATTCTAATATTTACTATCAAAATGGACCCGGATGCAGCGATCACTTAAGAATAACCAGAACCAGCAACGACCTAAAGTAAATCTATTTTCGCTTCGCAACGCCATCCTGAATGTTAATTCGGTCATGACAAAGTGGTTTTGAAGCATTAAAGACAAATTTCAAAACTGAAATGAAACCTCCCGGAACTGGTCATTGGATGTCAATCGCGCATCGAGCTCTTCGAGATGCATTGGTATTTGTTATCGCCTATCTCACTGCAAATTATGTGAGATTTACAGAGTTTTGGCGAGTCGACCAATTTATACTTCCTACCGTTCTCGGAGCCCTTGTTCTTGTTTCAGTCATGTATGTGTTAGGTTTGTATTCGATTGAATCTTATCGAAGCTCCAGCTTCAGGATGCATTGCATCATCCTAGTTTTTGGATTCTTTTTTGCCCTCGTAGGGATTACAATTTTTGGCTACGTGAGTGTCGATCAACGTATTGGACGCGGATACTTGGCGTTAGGGTGCTTATTTTCGCTCCCATTGCTGATAATCAACCACTGGTTCATCTTCCACAAATATCGAATTGCTCCAGAGCGAATTGCTTTTGTAGCAGAATCAGTGGAGGAACTCGCCGAGTATGAGCGCATGAAATGCTTGAGTCCTGCGGGATTACATGTGGTAGGTAGGATTTCCATCAATCAAATCGCTGATAAAACACAAGATTGGCTCGGAAGGCTCAGGCATGTGAGAAGAACGATCAGTCAGTATAAAATAAATTGCGTTGTGTTTGCCGACGATCGAATGGAAGACCCCGAAGCAAGAACTTATTTAAGGCAGCTGCGGTATCTAGGCATTACGTGCAGCACTCCAATAACAATTTGTGAAAAATATTTACACTACGTTCCACTCCATTTAGTTTCCATCAAGTGGTTAATGTATTCCGAGGATTGGTATAGAGATCTCTATTTCAGCAAGTTGAAGAGATTATTTGATGTAATGACCGCCATCATCTTGCTTTTCATACTTTCGCCCTTTTTTCTTATTGGTGTAGCAATCGTGCGAGTTTTTTCATCCAACGGCCCAATCTTCTTTACCCAAGAACGCGTTGGACGATTTGGTAAGAAGTTTCAGATCTACAAATTGCGAAGCATGCACACAGATGCTGAGAAGTCAGGGCCAGTCTGGTCCTCAGCATCCAGTGATTCTAGAGTCTTTCTAGGTGGAGCCTTCCTGCGCCGATACCGGGTCGACGAGATTCCACAACTTTTGAATGTGTTACGAGGTGAGATGTCCTTCGTAGGTCCGCGTCCCGAACGTCCGGAATTTGTGACCGAGTTAGCCAATGCACTGCCATATTACGACGAACGTCACATGATTCACCCCGGACTCACAGGCTGGGCCCAAGTCTGCTATCCTTATGGGTCTTCCGTTGGGGACGCAAAATGCAAACTGGAATATGACTTGTATTACCTTAAACATGCGAGTGTAATCTTCGATTTGCTTATCCTTCTAGATACCATTCGAGTGGTGTTGGTGGGGGGGGTGAAACAAGATAGAATCCAGCGTTATTCTGATGAAGTCAGTCTCTCCGATAATGCTCCATTTTCTAAAGAGGACTTTATCGAGCACAACCTGAGCCCTACTGCGCTCTAAAATTTAGATGCTGATAGAGCCTCTTGCAAAACCTCCGAGATGCAAGGTCGCGGAGAGTTTTTTCATCAC
>CAZOVY010000035.1:9428-53146 GCA_964583255.1 uncultured Prosthecobacter sp. | reverse complement strand
TGCGCATGGCATCGCGATAGGTGGCATACGCGGCATCTAGACCGATGCGCAACTGACTGGCACGCCCTGACCACTCGGCCTTCTGGCGATCTTTCGTCACCGATAGGGCATCGCGAACCTGGCTCTTGCGCTCTTCGGCCTGGGCTTCCTCCCGGTGATACTGGGGCCAGCTCATCATATAATTTCGCCGTGCATCTGCCCCTTGGACCGCACCGTTCGAAGCGACCTGCGTCTGTGTTAGGCTTACCCCGGCTTTCACAAGTGCTTTGTCCCGTTCATCCAGCGCCGTGATCAAGCTATTGCATAACTGGTAGCCAGACCGGTAGGCGTCCAAAGA
Source organism: uncultured Prosthecobacter sp. (assembly GCA_964583255.1). Taxonomy (GTDB): domain Bacteria; phylum Verrucomicrobiota; class Verrucomicrobiia; order Verrucomicrobiales; family Verrucomicrobiaceae; genus Prosthecobacter. The sequence continues at coordinate 52,809 of CAZOVY010000035.1, read as the reverse complement.
AGTTCTCGGCGTGGTCTTGCCCTCATCCAGCAAGTCCTCACGCAGCAAAGTGAGGTTCTGCCGGATGTCCATAGGCACAGCCTCGTCAAGCGATGCCAACACCCAAGCAGAGGAATTGGGCGTTTCCTGGGCGAGGATGATCAGAGGCTAGGGCGCTGGATCAGCAGCGGAAAGTGAAATCGTTGTTAGGAACAAGGTTCCTATGATGAAGAAGCGGATCATGGGGGATATGGATTCGAGGGCTGGTGCTGACTTATGAATTCTTGCCGATGAGTTGCTTCCATTTCCTCGAATTGGGATCGATCTCGTAGTTTTGAGCGATAAGTAGCCGAAGCTCGGCAAAGTCTCCATTCGCCTGACTGCTTATCCTTTCCCAAGCCATCTTGAATGCCGGGCGTTTAAGATTGGTTCGAATACCATCAGACCAAAATTTCCAAGTCTGAAAGCTGATGCGGTTGATCTGCCGAAGAAAGATCTGACTGTTGCTGAGGTCGAAGTAATGATAAAAATCATTCTCGGCCGCAGCATATTCTGCCTCTGACAGTTCTTTCCCGAGAAAGGCTTTGGTCGGTATGCCCATGGACAGTTCTCGGTACTCTTTCGCCAAGGCATCTTCAAAAGAAGTCTGCGCCTGCTTTCTAGTCTCCCAGAGCTGCCATGCTGCAATGGAAATGCCAATGGTGGTCGCTAGATCGGAGATGTCACTCAGGCTTAGATTGGAAATGCAAAACATAGGTGGAAAAAAATGGTCTATTTTGGCGGGCAAAAGCGGGAGCCCTGCGGCTCCCGCTTAGTGTTTGTGGGTGATTGTTGTCGGCTCTTTTAGCCGCCGACGATGAGGCTGACTTCTTCACTCCATTGGCCGACTTGTTCGTCCTCTACGCGGTAGATGGCGCGGTATTTCCATTGGGTGGGATTGGCTGGGAAGGCCTGGGTGTCGGTGTAGCCGGGTGTGGTGTCGAAAGTGAGGACTTGGTAGCCAGTGCCGCGATCGACTTGGATCTCACACTGGTCAAGGAACTTGCCAAAACCCTCCCAGCCCCAGCTGATTTCAGCTTTGTTTCCGTTGATGGTGATCTTCAGCACGGGGCGCAGGATGGCGTAGTCGGGGCCGGTCTGCTCGATGCCGACGACGCCGAGATCGGTGCCGGTGGCTTCACCATACGAATCACTCTCTTTGAGACTGGAGACGATGTCGAAGATGCGCAGCAAGGCACCGGCCGCTACGGGGACGACGGCGGGATCACCACCGACGGCGGCTGGCAGTGGCGGTGGGACAAAGACGGGCAGCACGTAGGCACCTATGGCGGTGCCTTCCTGGGCCTCTTTGGCGGCATCCGTGCAGGACTTTTGCCAGGCACGCAGGGCTGGCAACCAGGAGCCGAGGATGTAGATGAGCCAGCGCGCATCGGCGATGGCGGCAGCACAGAGCAGGGCACTGATGCCAAGTGTGGGGGCATGCCCGGCGAGTTTGTTGCGGAAGTTTTCGAGCCAAAGGATCTGCTCGGCAACTCTAGGTGGGTAGTATGGCTGGCGTTTCATGGTTTTAACTTTGCGTGGTTTACTGGTTTCGGGGGGAATGGCGGGGCCGTAGGGCACAAAACCTGGATCTCCGGGTTCTAGGTAATAGGCTGGGGACCCCCAACGCAGATTGGGATCGTTCCAGGTAAAGGGGGTTCCGGTGAGTGGGTTGATGGCGTCCCAGTGCAGTGGTTTCATAGGCGTGGCGGTGAAACGAGTGGCCAATAGCGGCTTTGCCGTGCGGCAAATCGGCAGCGCTGTAGGGTTTTCCGACGCCGTAGTGCTGCATTTCGGTGCCGTGGTGGAGCATTCCGGCGCCGTAATGCCGTACTTTGGAGCCGGTGCGGAGCATTCCGACGTCGTTCTGCCGTGGGCCGACGTCGCGGTGCCTTAATTCGTCACCCAGATGGAGCATTTCGGTGTCGAGATGAAGCTGTACGAGGTCGAAATGGAGCGCTGCGAGGCCGAGATGGGACTTTTCGACTGCGAAAAACCTGGGTTCGCGGTTCGGGTGGCTCGGCTTGGATTTCGCAGTCAGCGTTGGAAAATGAATCATCAGGTCCTGCCTGCCTGGCAGTTGCCGAGTCCTCAGGACTGGACATAAATGATTCATGAGTGCGAATTTAGGGATCGCGAGCTTTGAATACAAGAATAAAAGGCTAGCTGCTTAATAATAGACTCAAGTCAGGTGCTTATGCATGAAAAAGTCACGGGGGCGCTTCGCCTGCGGGGTAAGGCATGTTTGGCGATAACCTGCTCATCTGTGCGCGGTGCTGCGACGAGGATTTGTGAGCGAACGGCTGTCTCTAGCGCCGCGCACTTTAGCGTCACCAAGTCTTGTGATTTTTTAACCGCTGATTTGACGCTAATCAGACGCTCATTCTAAACCGATCCCATCCCATCAGCGTCACATTAGCGTCTTATCAGCGGTTAAACTTATCTGGGCGGCAATGACCGTTTCATAAAACCTCATGGCGCGGAGTATAACTAGGCCGTGGCTCGATCCGCCTACTTCTTCTTCGGCGCTGGTGGGACCTGAATGGGGTAGCCGTCGAGTTTGACGACGGAGACTTTGTCTTCACCGGGGAAGTCGGCTGGAACTTCGGCGGTGGCTTTAGTGTCGCCGGTGGCGGCCCATTCGGTGCCGCGCTGGAGGGTCTCATAGAAGCCGCGATCGAGCATGGAGTAGTCGGCATGACCGAGGGTGGTGTGGAAGACGCGGCCCTGACCGTAACTGAGGACCATGAGATTGGGCTCGTTCTGTGCGGTGAGGTCGGACATGGCGGTGGCGAGGATTTCGACGTTTTCAGCAGGTCCGCGCAGGCGGCTGTAGAGCTCGTCTTTGGCGTGCAGCCAGCGCTTCGGAAGGCCACGGGTGATGGGGTGATCGGCGTTTTGGATTTCGACGATAAACTCGTGCTGCGCGCCATGAGCGCCGCCTTTGCCGACGCTGGTGTCGCGGAAGAGTTTGCCGTCTTTCACATAGAGCCATGGGCCGGAGACTTCGTCGCGCCCACCCCAGCCGCCGACTCCGATCATCTGGTTATACTCTTTCCACTCGGGAAAGGAATTATTGGCGGCATGGATGGAGACGAAGCCGCCGCCGCCTTTGACATAGGCGTCAAAGCTGCTGCGCACGGCCTGCGGCCAGGGTTCGCCATTGTAGTTGCTGACGATGACGGCGTAGTTGCTGAAGGTCGGGTTCCAACTCGTCCAGGCGTCGGCGGGTGAGCCTTTGGGGGGTGTGGTGCTGACTTCGACGGTGAAGGCGGCGCTGCTTTCCAGGGCGTCTTTGAGCACGGGGGTGGTGATGTCCCACTTGTGATTGTTTTGGCCGTCCACGATGAGGACTTTAAGCTTGTCGGCGGCAGGAGCACTGAGGGCGAGCGTGAGGGTGACGAGGGTGAGGAGCGTGTGGCGCATGCATGCGTTTTTATCGGAGTCTATCACGAACGGCAAGCGGCAATGTGGAGTGGTAGAGAGTTGATGGTTGAGGTGGCGGCAGTCCGTTGAAATACCCGATTTGGGTACTTGCTCATGCTCTCGCTCGTCATCTTTTCTCTCACTGTCTTCGTGGAGAGTAGAGAGATAGAGCATGAGCAAGAGCAAGAGCATGAGCATGAGCAAGAGCATGAGCATGAGCAAGAGCAAGAGCATGAGCAAGAGCAAGAGCATGAGCATGAGCAAGAGCAAGAGCATGAGCATGAGCATGAGCAAGAGCAAGAGCATGAGCATGAGCATGAGTGAAGCGGATTGGAGTCTTTCAGCAGGCTGTTTGGATTCAGGCAATCAGCGCTCAACTCGGGTTGTTGGCATCTGAGAGAAGTAAAACAGCGAGCTTGTGGGATGGGGTGTTTCATGGCTTCATCGGCGCTCACATGATGCTGCGCGTTTTTTATCTCTTTCTGCTGACGGTTTTTGCTCTGGTCTCTGGCTGCAAACGTGATGCGGAGCCAGAGGCGAAGGTGATACGCGGCATCGTGCTGCTGAGCGCGCACGGTGAGCGGCCCTATGAAATGGCGCAGATGCAAAATCTGCTGCGAGTGATCGGTATGAATACGGAGGTAAATCTGCTGACCCATGATGCCGCCGGGAGTGCTCGTACTCAGGTGGAGCAGTTCGGCAAGGCGATGGCGGGGAAGCCTCTGGCGATTGTGGTGACGCCTGTGGATGGCGCGGCGCTGTTTGATCAAGTGAACGCGGCGGTGCAGGCGGGCGTGCTGGTGATCGGTCTGGGGGAGAAGGCATCTGCCATGCCCTGCTCGACGGTGCTTTTATGCGATCAGCGTGAACTGGGTCGCCTAGCCGGTGAACTGACAGTGAATGCACTGACTCGCCTAGCCAAGGATGAGGGCAAGCCTGAGGTGACGGGCCGTGTGGTGGAGATCCGGGGAGATGAACTGGGCGAACTAAGCACGCCAAGGCATGAGGGCTTTATCGAGGTGCTGAACAAGGCCCCGGGAGTCGTGGTGGTGCATGATGCGCCGGGTGCCTGGACGAAGCTGGGTGGTAAGGAGCGCACGCTTGAGGCGATCAAATTACAAGGCAGTTTCGACGTACTGTACGCACACAATGATGCCATGGCATTGGGCGCAGGAGAAGCGATCGGTGAGCAGCGCTCAAATGTGCTCTTGATCGGCACGGACGGCTTTCTCGGTGTGGAGGGCGGGCTGACTCTGGTGAGCCAGGGTGATCTGGATGGCAGTATCTATCACCCGATCCTAGTGGACATGGCGTGGAAGATTATTTCCCGCCGCCTGAGTGAGCCTGCCTTTACTCTGAAGCCCACGTATCGCCTAGCGCCCACACTGATCACGCCGAAGAACGCCAGCGATCTGATGCGTGATGGTGTGCTACGTATGCCGGAGCTGTGAGTGGCTGAAAGCGCGGAGTTTAAGCGGACTTCTTTTTCGCAGCCTTCTTGGCGGGCGCGGCTTTTTTAGCGGCGGCCTTCTTGGCTGGAGTAGCCTTTTTAGCGGCCACTTTTTTTGCCGCGACTTTCTTTGTCGTGGCGCGCTTTTTGGCGACGGGGGCTTCGGGCTTTTCTTCCTGCCAGGTCACGGTGGGGGCATCGCCCCAGAGTTCTTCGAGGGCGTAAAACTCACGCTTCTCGGGGGATAGGATGTGAACGAGGACGTTCGGGAAATTAACGATGAGCCATTGGCTCTCATAAGTGCCGTCGCTGATGAGCGGCTTCACGCCATGCTGATCACGCATCTCTTCGACGATCTGATCACGCACGGCACGGAGCTGCGGATTGGAGTTGGCGGTGACGATGACAAAAAAATCTGTCACTGGGGAGAGTCCGCGCAAGTCGAGCAGGAGGATGTCATCCGCTTTCTTTTCATCGGCATATTTGGCGCAAAGGCGGGCGATCTCGATTGATTCCATGGTGGTCAGTTGAAAATGTGAGGTCCCTTGAAACCCACTTTCACGCACAAAGCAAGCCTGCATCCTGGCGTGATGGTGCGTTAGCAGCCTGTTGGAATACCTGATCTTGGGTTCTTGCTCATGCTCTTGCTCATCATCTTTCATCTCCCCCTCCGTGAAGAGCAGAGAGAAAGAGCAGGAGCATGAGAGAGAATTATGGCAGCATCTTGGCCGTGGCTTCGTGGAAGGCCTGGCGCATCGGGGAGGCATCTCCGTTCTTCAATCCGGCGCGCTGGATGAGCAGGATGTGGATGGTTTTCTTCACGGGATCGATCCAACCCTGGGTGCCGTGAGCGCCGCCGTGTCCGTAGGTGCCTGGGCTGAGCGTGGCGGTGACGGCGGTGGGTGTGACGACGATGTGGAAGCCGAGCCCCATGCCCATGCCCTCGGTGAAGCTGGCTTTGAGGTCGCCGGTCTGGTTCTGCGTCATGAGCTTCAGCGTGGCTTTGGAGAGGTAGCGCTTTTTATCGAGTTCGCCGCCGTTGAGGACCATGCGGTAGAATTTGAGCAGATCCTCGGCGGTGGAAAAGAGTCCGCCAGCAGCGAGCGGGGTGCGCTTTTTATCCGAGAAAGGCGGGGTGAGATACTTGATGGTGGTGGCTTCGAGCCCTTTGCCATCGGCGGTGGGTTTGTAGGAGGTGGCGAGTCGTTTCAGCTCGCTCTTGCTGGGCCAGAAGGTGGTATCCTTCATGTGAAGGGGATTGAAGAGGCGCTTCTCCAGGAAGTGCGCGTAATCCTCGCCGCTGACCACTTCGATGATGCGGCCGAGGGTGTTGATGCCGGGGTTGCAGTAGGACCACTTGGCGCCGGGCTCGAACTGCAAGGGACTGAGCGCATAGGTGATGAGGGCTTCTTTGAGCGTGAGGACGTCGATTGCATCTGCATCGAGCGGTGAGTTGCTGACGAGGCCGCTGGTGTGGGTGAGCAGGTCTTTGATGGTGATGGCGCGTGCGGGTTTGACGAGCACGGTCTGCGCCTCGCTCTTCTCTTTGAGCAGCATCTGGCCTTTGAATTCGGGCAGATATTTGGATACCGGATCGTCGATGCTGAGCCTGCCCTCATCCTGCAGCATCATGACGGCGAACGCGGTGATGGGCTTGGTCATGGAGGCGATCCAGAAGAGGCTGTCCTTCTGCATCGGCGTCTTGGTTTCCAGGTCTTGAAACCCGACGGCCTCGAGGCTGAGCAGTTGATTATCCCTCCAGACAAGCGTGACCGCACCGGAGAGCTGGCCGTCTTTGATGAAGGGCTCCTGACTCGCCGCGATGGGCGAAAGCAAAACGGCTTCAGGCGCGGATTTCTCCGCGTGCAGCGAAAGAGTGAGGAAGAGGGCAGGAAGAAGGCGAAGCGATGTCATGGCGGGGTTGTGTGCCCGTCATTCCAGCCTGCCTGAGTCCGATGTGCAAGCTCGCTATTTCAGCGCTTCAACGATTGGCGCACACGTTGTGGGCGAACATGGTCTTGAAGCTGTGAGAGGTGTTGGCGCGTAGCGTTAGGCAGTCTGATAAGTCGAGATAACCCGTTTGGTGATCGATAATTTAAAACGCTTTATAGGCACTGCATACTTGGCATCTATTTTGTCCGTGAAAGCCAAAGACTAGTACACCAAGCCAACGAAAGTGTTAGTGCGACGAAACATCTCTACGCGTCCTTGCTTCTCGAGGGTTTTACAAGATGCTTTACCAACATCACTTTTTTAGTTAGCTATTTAACAGATCGTTTTAAATCTTTTTGAAGGAATTTCATGAAACCCATCGCATGCCTTCTCCTCATCGTTGGCTTTGCGTCAGCGGCAGAAATTCACGAAGCAGCCGCGGCTGGTGATTTGAATCGCATCACGGCGCTGGTGAAGCAGGATGCGGCCATTCTAAAACTTGATGATGATGCGGGGAACGAGCCTCTCCATCATGCGGCGAAGGCCAGAAAATTGGATGCCTTGCAGCTTCTGATTCGTTTGGGATCAGACGTGAATGCCGCCAACCGTGACGGCTTGAGGCCAATTCATCTGGCCTCCAAGAACGGCCCCACCGAGGCGGTCGATGCATTGATCAATGCAGGCGCAAGGGTGGACTTCAAGAGTGCTGCGGGCCGCACACCTTTAGACATGGCTGCACATGAACTCATCCGGCGGCGGATCAGGGCTGCCATAAATGAAGTTCCTGGCACAAGTGACTTTTTCAAGGTGGCCGAGAGCGGTCAGATTGCCGCCCTCGATGCCCTGGTAGCAAAAAGCCCAAGCCTGACTAAGGTGGTCGATTCCAATGGTGACACAGCCTTGATTAGAGCTGTCATCAAGCGTCAGTCGGCTGTTGCCCGCTGGCTTCTGGATCATGATTCTTCTTTGAATACCATGGACCGAATCGGCAGGACTGCCCTGTACCATGCTTGTGCGCACCTCGACGAGGAACTTGTCTCCCTTTTGCTGAAAGCTGGGGCAGATGCGAATGCCTGCGGTGAAGATGTGGCCCCACCATTGGTCGATGTGATGTCCATGTTCCACCTGCCGGGTGAGAGATCGGAGATTTTGCCAGAAATCACCACTTACCCGCTTGTCGAGCGGATGGCACAACTTAGTAGCCAGCAAGACCTTGAGGCTGTGCTCCAGGAGATTGAAGCCCCCCTCCACACCGACAAACAAGCCGCCGCCATCCACCGCCTAGAGGGCATGCTGAAAAGGCTCCGCGCACAAATAACCGAGGTTCCGAAGATGGAGCAGGCACTGCGCTTGCGCATGGCAAGGCAGTTGCTCGACCACAAAGCCAACCCCGACAAATCCGGCAAAGCTCCTTGGAGCGCCCTGGTGGCCGCCGCTCTCAGTTCTGATCCTGCGGGGGTCAAATTGCTTTTGGATCACGGCGCGGACGTTAATGCTCAAGGCTTCGGCGGCACGACTGCTCTCATCATGGCTGTCTCCGCAGGTCGCCTAGAGTGCGTCGATTCCTTGCTGGGCGCCAAGGCCAAGGCAAATGCACGCACCATTCTGTCGGCGTTGAAATTGGCCGTCCTCATGGGAGACAAAGCAACGCTGCGTCACCTCGTAGATCGGACGAAACCCTGGCGCGATGACATCTCATCTGATGAAGAACTGGCTGCCATCATGGGATGGAAAAGCGATTCGGAGGTAATTCAGCTGCTTCTGGCGGCTGGTGTTAACCCGAACCTTACCGGGGACTTGGTCCCCTATGGGCCGCTGCATGCCGCCGCTGCCCTGACTGGTAGCCGGGAATTGCTCAAACTCTTGCTCGATGCAGGAGCCCCTTTGGAAAAAAAGGACAGCCAGGGCTACAGCCCGCTCCACTGTGCGGTCGAGGACGGGAGGACTGACAATGTCCGCTTCCTCATCGAGCGCGGAGCCAATGTCGCCGCCCCGGCTCTCGATGGGCGCACCCCACTGCACTCCGCAGCGCAGACCGGCCATGTCGAAATATTGCGGCTGCTGATTGAGCGGGGGGCTGCGGTCAATGCTACCGAAAGAAACGGTGCTACTGCCCTCATGTTCGCGGCGATCGAGGGACGTCCAGAGGCCGTTGAATTTCTGCTTAGCCATGGTGCGGATCCGAATCACGAAAGCCGGCGTGGTCTTTGTGCCCTTGATTCCGCAGCTACGGGAGGGGTTTCGGTGACCTTGTCCTCAAACGACCCCGGGAATCCGCCGCGTGATTATGGCCGTTGCGCAGAGCTGCTCATCAAAGCGGGTGCACACCTGGAGCATGAGTCGGGGCAGCAACGTGGGCGCACAGCCCTTGGCATTGCTGCTGAAAACGGCGTCCTGCCGGTCGTCGAGGTTCTCTTGCGGCATGGGGCGAGCATCGACAACACCGCTCAGGACGCTTCGGGGCGGAAACCGCTTCACCGTGCCGCACACAAGGGGCATGCCGCCGTCGTTCGTGCTCTCATCAAAGCTGGTGGTAAAGACGGGATCACGAAGATGTTCGAAGGTGTGTCAGCCCACGCCATGCATTGGGCCGCTGAAAACAACCATGTCGAGACCCTCACGGCGCTGCTCGATGGCGGAGCTGATGTCAACGCCCGCGCCTTTGATCAGTCCACGCCCCTCATGTGGGCAGAGCAGCGCGGCATGCAGGAAGCTGCCGCCTTACTTCTTCAGCGTGGAGCGGACGTGCATGCCTCCGCCAATGGCGGGGGCACAGCATTAAGCAACGCCATTACTGGGGGCCACCCTGTCATCGTTAAACTCCTCCTGCGTGCGGGCGCCATGAAATAGAAGCCATGAAAACAAAGAAGATGCCCATCTTGAATGGCAAATCTGGCGTGAAACGGCCAAGACGGACCCCATTCGGGGTTCCGCATCCCGAAGGCATCCTTTCTCCACACCACACCCATTGCCAACGCGGCCCGGAACCTGAAAAGGGCCCTGATTTCCCAGAACTTATCTCAGAGTTGCCCAGGCTTCTTCTGTTCCTGCCGATCGTGTGCTTGGCTAGCTGCGCCACCGGTTTTTACTACGTGGATCCGCTCGAAGAAAGTCGCCTAACCGAACAGGAAGAGCGCAGGGTAAACAGTTATCAAACAGCGTGGGATCGTGCTCTCGAAGACGAAGCCCCCACCTACCCAGAATGGGGTGGCGACGAATGGTTTGGCAATCGATTCGGCAAGGAACATTGACTTGCCGTGCGGCTCTCTGATGGCGACGTCCAATGAAGTCGCACGTTTTTTTGGCAGAGTTTTTGAAATCCTATTTTAGTGCCTCGACAATCGCCCGGACGTTGTGGGCGAACATGGTTTCGAAGGTGTAGGCTTCTTTGGCGGTGCCGTCGGCGATGAGTGTCTGGCCGGTTTTTACGTTGGTGCCTCTGACGATTTCGGTGAGCACTTCGGGATTGGCCTGGTCTTCGGGGAAGACGGCTTTGATCTTGTTGTCGCGGATGACCTGAAGAAAGGTTCAGGCAACTTCATGACAGAAAACCATGAAGTCATTCAGCAGCTAATGGAATACGTTTTCACTCTGCCGCGTTCGTGGCAGAGGCTTGGTTCATTTGCCGCTGATGGCTTTGATGATTGCCTGGGCGATTTCGTCGAGCCTGCTCCCTGTCAAGGTGCCAACCACTCGCCTGATGAGGCTGTCGTTGGCGGTGAACAATTTCCTGGGTCGCGCATAGCTGGCTTTGGCGAGGCTGCCGCTGCATAGTATTTGATCGGATCGATGGCGACGGCTTCGTTGCCTTCCTAGCTTTCGGCTGGATTGTCTGTCCCTTTATGCGGTCTAAAGAAGGTCACGCCGAGTAGCAGACAGAACTGCCTCATTGAGAAAATCATTCTTCCTCAGATTCGCCCGCCGCGCTTCATGACCACCAGTGCATCCCCCGGCATCAGCATCGCTGTCGGGTTTGGATTCAGATCGGTGCCGCCTTCTTTACGCAGGATCGCCACGACCATGAGACGCCCTGCTGCCTCAGATTCCACCTCACTCACGCGACGGTGCAGCCAAGGAGAGGCCGGCCCGATCTCGATCTCCTCCATATCGATTCCCAGTTCCGTGAGGTGATGCTCAAACTCCACGCTCGATTTCGTCTTCCCGCCCAGCAGCTCGCGTGCATTCGGATGCAGGATCAAATGCGCAATCCGGTCTGCGCCAATGTGCGCTGGCAGCACCACGCGATTCGCCCCCGCTTGCAGCAGCTTGCGCTCCGTGGACGGCACTTCACCGCGCGCGATGATTTGAATGTTCGAGTTCATGTTCCGCGCACTCAGCGTGATGAAAACATTGGCCGCATCATTGGGCAGCACCGTCGCCAGCACTCGTGCGCGGCTGATGCCAGCGGAGCGTAACACTGCCTCGTCCGTGGCCTCGCCCTGCATCGTCAGCCAGCCTGCTTCGCGCGCTTCAGCCACGCGATCCGCCGCCTGATCCAAGATGACAAAGGGAATGCCACCCTGCTCCAGTTGACTGGCGATCATTCGCCCGATGCGGCCAAAGCCGCAGATGATGGCGTGATTTTTGAGTTTCTCGATTTCGTTTTCCATGCGTTTGCCTCCTAGTGCTCGTTGAATTTGCGACTCCGTCAGCCATTGCACCAGTGTGCCCGTGATGAAGATGATGCCTGTGCAGCCCAGGACGATCAGCGCCATCGTCCACGCTCGCAGCCATGGCTCCGTGATCGGCCGCACCTCGCCAAAGCCCACGCTGAAAGCCGTGATGACCACCATGTAAAACGCATCTCCCCACGACCATCCCGCCACGCGATAGCCCAGTGTAAACACCGCCATCACCGCCCCCACAAAAGCGGCGGCATAGAGCAAATTGGCCTTTGGTCGGCGGTTCGGGCTGGGCATGAGGTCGGGACTGCTCAGTCATGTAGCCAGACCTGTGCCAGCTTGCCCTGACTTCAATGGATCAAGGCCAGCGACAGATGTTGTGGGCCCCAATTCTTCGGATCACGCTCAGGGCCGTAGGAGAAGATGATGGTGGATGAGTTTAGGAACTCAGGAGCAACTCATCGGTATCAAGGCCAAAACGGTTCCATATCCGGTGGCGCGGTTTTGGTCGGGTGGGCGCAATGGCATCTTCGGCAAGGGGCCTTTTGGAAGCTATTAACGCAGACGCGGCGGGGTGTGCCTTAATGCTATTTCAGCGCCTCGACAATGGCCCGGACGTTGTGGGCGAACATGGTTTCGAAGGTGTGGGCTTCTTTGGCGGTGCCGTCGGCGATGAGTGTCTGGCCGGTTTTCACGCTGGTGCCACGGACGATTTCGGTGAGCACTTTGGGATTGGCCTGGTCTTCGGGGAAAACGGCTTTGATCTTGTTGTCGCGGATGACCTGGATGGTCTGGGCGATGTGTTTTGAAGATGAGTCATCGCCACGGCCGATGCCGAGAACGGAGATGGGCTCGAAGCCGTACTCTTTGCAGAAGTAACCAAAGGCAGCATGAGCGGTGACGAGTTTTCGGTCATCGCGTGGGATAACGGAGATTTCCTTTTGAGCCCAGCTTTTCAGTTCGCCGAAGCGCTTGGAGGCGGCTTTGGCACCGCTGGTGTAGGTGGCTTCATTGGCGGGTGCGGCGGCGGAGAAAGCGTCTGCTAGAATGCGTGCGGCGCGCTTCATGTTTTCGGCGCTGTGCCACCAGTGGGGATCGGCTCCATGATGGTGGTGCTCGTCGCCTTTTTCATCGTCGTCGTGATTGCAGGTGGCGGGGATGGAGGGGATCTTTTCGCCGACTTCGAGGATCTGGATGCCTGCGCCTAGGCTGTCGCGGAGTTTGGGGAGAAAGCTTTCCAACTCTTTGCCAGAGGCGAGCACAAGCCGGGCTCCGCGCATGGAAGCGAGGTCTTTGGGTGATGGCTCGAAGTGATGGATGTCTCCACCGGGTTTCATGATTTCGATCACCTCGATCTGATCTCCACCCACCTGCCGAGCCAGATCGGCGATGAGGGGATGCAGTGAGGCGACTTTCAAAGGCTCTGCATGGAGGTTGATAGTGACGAGGCAGATGAGAGGAAGGAGTGAGCGGATCATGGCGGAGAAGATGGCTTTGAAGCGGTGTGTGTGAACGGAGTCCACCTCACCTATCGAGAGTCAACGCTGCTCGCCAGAGTTAATTACGTAAATTAATTGCAAATGCATACGAATTGCAATAAGACGCGCTGATTATCCCATGAACACCCTTCTCAAAATCTACTCCGCACTCATTCCAGCCTTGGGTTTTGCTTTCCTTTCCACCGGTTTTTGCCAGGACATACCGAGCACGATTCGCGAGGCGGCAAATCAGCCCGTGACGGCGCTCGAAGCGACTTTGCTGGATGAGATTGTGGTCACGGCACCGCTGGGGCGGACCTTGTTTGAGCAGGCACAGTCGGCGTCGGTGTTGACGGGAAAGAAACTCCAACTCGCGATGGAGCCGACGCTGGGCCAGACACTGGCACGGCAGCCGGGGGTGAGCAGCAGCTACTTTGGGCCGGTGGCCAGCAGGCCGGTTATTCGTGGTCTTGAGGGGGATCGAATCCGCGTGCTACAAAACGGGCTGAATACGATCGATGCGGCTGGCACGAGCGTGGACCACGCGGTGAGTTTTGATGTTTCCAATGTCACGAGTCTGGAGGTCGTGCGCGGTCCGGCGACTTTGCTTTATGGTTCAAATGCCATCGGCGGTGTGGTGAATGCGGTTGATAATCGGATACCAATGGAGCGCCTCGATGGCCTGCATGGAAATCTGGGCGGGCGCTATTCGTCGGTGGACAATGGCTACGGTGGCAATGTGATGGTCGAGGGTGGAGATGGGCCGATTGCGTTTCATTTCGAGGGCTTTAGCCGCATGGCGGAGGACTTGGCGATACCTGGCAATGCGCTTTCAGAGCGCTACCGACAGCAGACGGGTGATCCAGGTTCTGAGGGCCGCCTGCCAGGCAGCAATCTGCGCTCTGAAGGCTTCTCTGGCGGGTTGAGCTACATCGAAGAGTGGGGCTTCATCGGAGCCTCTCTCACGACTTTTCACACGAACTATGCCTCACCGGCAGAGCAGGGGATAAGCATCGATATGGAGCAGGTACGGCTGGATGTGCGGGGCGCTTTTTATGAGCCACTGCCGCTGATCAAAGAGATCAACTACCGCTTTGCCTGGTCGGACTATGCACACACGGAGTTTGAGGGTGCGGAAGAAGGCACCATCTTCAAGAACGAGGGCTATGATGGCCGTGTGGAAGTGAAGCATGAGAAGATCGCGGGCATGGAGGGTGTGTTTGGCTTTCAGACGGATGGCAGTGACTTTGCAGCCCAAGGTGCAGAGGCTTTTTTGCCCACGGTTTTCACGCGATCTAACAGTGCTTTTATCTTTGAGGAACTTCCGGTTGGGCCAGTGCGGTTGCAGTTGGGTGCCCGCTATGATCACATCACGGTGGAGTCGCAGGACTCAGACAACCCAGCGTTCGGAGCAGGGCAGGGGCGGGCTTTTGATAACTTCAGTGGATCTCTGGGCGCGGTATACAATCCCACAGAGGATTACGCAATCGCCCTCTCGGCGACGTATGCGGAGCGAGCACCGACGTATCAGGAGTTGTTTGCCAATGGAGCACACATCGCGACGGGTGTTTTCGAGACGGGGGATGTGGGACTCGGCGTCGAGCAGTCTATCGGTATCGACTTGAATGTGCGAAAACGCACTGGCTGGGTGACGGGCAGCATCGGCGGCTACTATAATCGTTTTAGCGACTACATCGGCCTCTTTCCGACAGGTGCGGTAGATGCGGGATCGGGCTTCCCGATTGTCGAGTATCGTTCGACGGATGCTGAGTTCATCGGCGCCGAGTTGGAAACTACCGTGCATCTGCTGCATCCGCTGACGGACAAGCCTGTGCCGTTTGAGCAGACAAATCTGAACCTGGAATTCCGGGCTGATGTGGTGCGTGCTCGTGATCTGCGCACGGGTGCTTCCTTGCCTCGAATCCCGCCGTTGCACCTGACTAGCGCCATCGCCTATCAGCGGGGTGCCTTCGGCGCGCGACTTGAGGGCGTGTATGCCGCACCACAAGACCGGACCAGTGCTGGTGAGCTGCCGACTGACAGCTACTTTATGCTGAATGCAGCCGTCACGTACAGCTTGTTTAAGGGGCCAGTGAGCTGGGATTTCTATGTCAAAGGTGTGAACCTGAGCGATGCCGAAGCACGCGAGCACACCTCATTCTTGAAGGATCGTGCGCCGCTCGGTGGTCGTGGTTTTGTCGCGGGCATCAAAATGACATTCTGAGTCGAGCAAGAGCTTTTGCTCTGCCTTTACCGGCACATAAGTCAGAAAGCCATCCGAATAAGGGGCGCACTAGCGACGGCTTGCCCCTGATGTGTGGGGCCGGTGAGTCGTGAATATCCACGAGATATGCATATTTGTTATTGAATGGTTAAATAATATGGATAATATGATAATTATGATTCAATGTAGTATATCCATGATTTTATCCACACACTCCAAAACCAAGGCCGCTGGTGCCTTCACCTTCGTCGAGGCGATCTTCACGATTGCGATCATTGGCATCATGTCCGCGCTGGCTCTGAGTGCGATTTCCAATGGTGCGCGTGACGCTAACCGCATCGTGGCACGTCAGCAGCAGGCAGCGATTCAGGAGTCACTGATCGCCTGGGTTATGGGGCAGGCGCGAGTGGGTAATACCTCACAGGTCCGCAGTCTGAATGGAATTCAGACCTCCTATAATGCTCTCTCCACCACATACGCACGCTTTAACCAGATTTTGCCCAACCCTGCTTCGAGCGATCCGAACATCAAAAATGGCTATTTAGATACGGCGACAGCGGAGCATTTTGAGGTTTATCGCGTCAGCAATGATCGACTTTATTCAGCGGCTCTCAAGGGGTCATCTCAGTACCTGAATCTGCCTACCTGGCAGGACGGAGGATTCCCCACCGTGGAGCTGGTCAATGAATAGTAACAAGGCAGCTAAACCCAGGGCAAACACCATGAACACAAATATTGCATCCTCTCCTGAAGCTCAGCGCCGCTGGGGATTCTCAATGATCGAGATGATCGCCTGTGTCTCCATCATCGGCATCGTGGCTTTTTTGGCCATCCCTTCAGTGACCCGGATGCGCGGTGACAGTGAGCGAAATTTGGCCATCTCGCGAGCCGAGGCGTTGAATTTAGCCCAGGCCACTTTCATCCAGGTCAGGGGGCGCACACAGGCTGCGACAGACTGGAACAACAATGCGTCGGCAGAGAGCAAATACACGCTGCTGAAGGCTTATCTGGCTTACGCAGAGAGTAGTTTGGCTCTGTTTCTCCCAGAAGGGTACACCGTCACTTTTCCGTCGGATATCACCAAAATGACCAAGACCGCGCTGAAAGACACATCGGGTGCGGTCATCAATTATTGAGATAGGCATGTCACATCTATTCCTCCAGCATTATCCACGACTCGCTAGGTGCCTAAAAAAGGGCCTGGGCCGGGATGGATTTTCTCTGTCTGAATTGATCGTGACCATTTCGATTATCGGCACTCTGGCTAGCATCGTCATGATCAGTATGACCGGCACTTTTGAGGCAGGTCGGGAGACGATTGCAATCCAGCGCTTGGAGATGCTCAATGAAAGCCTGCATCGGCGCTCCACGGCGATCAAAGAACTGAGTTTCCAGCGTCGTGATGACTCCACCGGGGATGAGTTTTATGTGCTGCGTCTTCTGCAGTACCGGAGTCCCAATCCTAACAAGGCGGATATCAATAGCCCCTATTTTCAGTCAGAGTACAACCCCCAACCCTCAAGTGCTGAAACTGATTACCGCTTTCGCTGGAATGGTCGTCGATATGAGTTGCTGAGGCCTAATGAGGCTGGATCGGGACTCAAAATGGTGTTCGACGCTTCTGATATTACCGCACCGTTTCAGTTCCCTCCGAATTTCAACCCAGGTGGAGCTTGATCCCCCTTCTGCCCCCATGTCTGCTAAACTTCAATCGTCTCCCGCTCCAGCACCTCAATCCTTTGGGGATGCAAGTATTCCATCTCCAGAAAGCAATGATGCCAAAGAGGCGGCTATTCTTTCGATCGAAGGTCTTGCTCTGCAGAATCGCCTGCTGCCTGTGACCCTGCTGAGAGAGAGTTGCTCACCTGAGGCGGAAAAATTCGTGCGCAAGCTGGGTCGTGTGCCTTATGTCGCTGATCCCTGGCTGCCAGTGTCAACACTCGGTCCGCTGATCGTCATGGCACATCATAATCCACGTGCTGGAGATACATGGGGAGTGCCAGGCTTCCTAACCATTCGTGTTCTCATCACCGTCGAGCAGTATCAAAAAACGCGCAAAGACCTAGCCGCCCGCTTTGGCCAGCTTCCCATCGCTCAGAAGAGTGCGTTTGAGAATCTTGAATCACCGCGCTTTGACGAGATGGGACTGGAGGGCACGTTCAATTGGCTCATGGAGCATTTTCCATACGAGCCTGTTGAGATCACTAAGCTTCGTGGCTTTTACGAAACGCAGAAGGAAAAGAACCCCGTTCTCGGCATCGGTCATTTCAACATCGTCCAGCGTAATTTGGGCGTGGCACTGAATTATCTGGTCTCCTTGGGGAAGACTCCATGTTACTCCGCTCAGGAGGCCCAGCGCCAGACATTCTTCCCTCTGCCACTGCTAGAGCGGCACAATGTTTACCCTCTGTACATCGGTAAGAATGCCGTGTTCATGCTGAGTGAAAACTCAGACGCTTACGTTTTCGAGGATGAGTGGCTGAGCATGGGTAATCCCGCCGTGAAGGTGATCACGGTGCTCTCTGATCCAGCTTCCATTCGCGATGCCATCAACCGCTCAGGGGCCACGTTTGATCCCAGTGGCGTGGCAAACATGGACAAGGGTGCCTTGTCTGTCTCTGCGAATGAGAGCGTCATCGACATCATGCCAGAGGACATGGCGCGCATCAATCCCGCCAGCCCGCATCACACCGCTGAGGAACTTGTGCAGTGGGCCATTTTTACCGCCATCCGCTGCCGTGCCTCAGATCTTCATCTGGAAAAGTTCTATAATTTAGCCCGCTTCCGCGCCCGCATGGATGGGAACATGAAGACCATCCTCACCGCGCCTGAGGCCATGCTGAATCGCTTCGTCGCCCTCATCAAAAACTACGCGGGCATGAATCAAAACCGGCAAGAGGCGCAGGACGGCCGCTTTGCCCTGAGCGTCGGTCGTCGGCGTGTCGATGTCCGTGTCGCCGCCGTGCCTACGCGCCGTGAGTTTCAGAAGATCATCATGCGTTTCCTCGATAAGCAGGATGGCGTGAAGAGGCTCAGTGATTTCAATCTCGGCCAGCGTCAGGTGGACATCCTCAACCGCACCATGACTCGCGATCAGGGACTCATCCTCGTGACCGGTCCCACTGGCTCTGGGAAGACGACCACACTCTACGCCCTACTCAATAGTGTGAATGATGAGAGTGTGAACATTCAGACCATTGAAGACCCGATCGAATATGAGATCGAGGGCATCAATCAAACACAGACCAATCCGCACCACGGACTCAGCTTTGCCAATGGCCTGCGTGCCTTACTTCGAGCTGACCCTGACATCATCCTCATCGGAGAATCTCGTGATGCCGAGACGGCAAACTCCGCCGTGAATGCCGCGCTCACAGGCCATCTTGTGTTGACCACACTTCATGCCAACGACTCCCTGCGCGCCGTCTCACGACTTATGAGTATGGGTGTCGAAAAATATCTGCTCGCAGACTGCTTGGCGCTCTCACAGGCACAGCGGCTCGTGCGCCGCCTCTGCACCTACTGCAAGCGGCCCATGCAAGTGCCACAGGACATCCAGGACATGATGGCCAAACAGGGCGTCATCACCCAGCCACTCACGCAGCCCATCTTCGCCGCCGCAGGCTGTGCGGAGTGTCATGGCACTGGCTACGGCGGGCGTGTCGCGCTCATGGAAATTTGTGAAATTAGCACCGAGTTGCGCGATCTCATTGAAGAGGCAGCCCCCATGTCAGCCATGCGTGCCGCCGCCTTTAAAAACGGCTTCTTTTCCCTTTATCAGGAGGGCCTCATGCAGGTCCTCGCTGGTCACACCAGCCTAGATGAAATCAAATGTCTCTCCTACACCGCCGTCACCTGAGTCCACTTCCGAATCCGTCCGCCATGAATACTGCCACCACCCCTAGCATTTCCACGACCATGCGCCAGATCGGTCGCGTTCTTGTCGTGGATGATGAACCCCATGTGCTCGCCGTCGCCAAGACGATCCTGGATTCTCAGACCTTCGACGTCACTACTTGCGAGTCAGGTGCGGCTGCCATCGAACTTGTGCGTCAGGGCCTCAATGAAGGCCAGCGATTCAGCGTCATCATTTTAGATCTGACCATGCCCAGTGGCATGTCAGGCTTTGAGGTTTTGGAGGGCATCTTGAGCATCGATCCCGATGTGGCCGTCATCGCCTGTAGCGGATACTTCCAGGCTGACGCGACGGCGCTCTGCCAGGCTATCGGCTTTGCTGATGTGCTTAACAAGCCATACGCGCTGGAGCATCTCTGTACCATGGTTCGGCGTCATCTCGCCCGTGAGCGCACCACGAATGATATGCTCGCATGAAACTACGCATTCCCATCGCCAATCGCTTCACGGTGCTCGGAATGATCGCCGTGTTCATTGGCGTGTGTGTGACTTCGACAGCCTTTCTTTGGCAGGAGTTTCTCATCCTGCGCATGGCACAGCGTGCCTACCTCGGGTCCGTCGTTCGCGCTGCACAGCAAGAGCTGGTGAACCAGAGCCTGTCGCCAGAAATGCTCGCGGGGACACGCAATCTGAATGTCGAATCCATCGTCCATCTCAAAATGCGACTCCAGGTGGTGGACGTGCCACCTATGATTCAAGAACTAGGTCTGCGGATCGAGATCGCCGGTCCAAATCAGGCGAAAAGCCCACAGCCCTTGGGTGAAACCCCATTCATTGTAGTCCATGACACTGAGTTAAATCTTCAGCCCAAAGAACCCGAATCGAAGCGCGTGGAAGATATCTTATTTCGCGTCATGGCGGGTTCCAGTATCGTCGTTGGCGAAGCGCCCGTTTCATTTAAAGCAAACGTGTTAGACGACTATGAATGGCTTATCGCCGCTGGTCCTCTGATGGATTCTTCGGGACACTTTGCCGGCGTGCTCCTTGCTCGCCAGCCACTTGTCCATGTTCGCCATTTACTCGATGCGCCACGTCTCATGGTTCCGCTTCTTGGTGCCGCTATTGGGCTGCTTCCTGCAGTGCTTGGTTTCTTTTGGCTTGGTCGGAGCATTACACGCAAGACCTCTGCTCTGATGACTGGTTTTGACGCCATCCGAATGGGCAATCTGAATCACCGCCTCAGCGTGCGTGGTCACGACGATCTTGATGCTCTTCAAGATTCATTTAATGCAGCGCTCAGTCACTTCCAGCAGGAGGAGTCCAAGCGACAACAAATCGTCTCTGAATATCAGCAGGCAAAAAAACAAGCAGAAGTCGCCACTGCTGCCAAAGGCGACTTTCTCGCCAACATGAGTCACGAAATTCGTACGCCCATGAATGGCATCATCGGCACCACTTCGCTCTTGGTCGAGCTTGGCCTCGCGCCCGAGCAGGAGGAACTCGTCCGCATGATTCGCTCCTCGGGTGAGTCGCTTCTACACCTCATTAATGACATCCTCGACTTCTCGAAGATCGAGTCGGGCAAGCTCGAGATTGAGGACGTGCCCGTGGACATGGAAAAACTCATCTCTGAGGTGGCTGACGTCTTCTCCTACCGTGCGGCTGAAAAGAATCTGGAATTGAACTTCCACGTTGATTCAGCTCTGCCTCGCTATTTCAGGGGCGACTTCCAGCGCATGAAGCAGGTGCTCGTGAACCTAGTCGGTAATGCCATCAAATTCACTGAAAAGGGCGAGATCCTCATCCTCGCCAGGCAGGTCAGTCGCAAGACCAAACAGGGCGACACCGCCCATCTCCACTTCTCCATTCGCGACAGCGGCATCGGCATCCCTGCGGATAAGCTCAGCTCACTCTTCCAAGCCTTTACACAGGCCGATACCAGCACCACCCGCAAGTATGGCGGCACAGGACTCGGACTCGCTATATGTCGAAATCTTTGTCGCCTCATGGGCGGAGAAGTCAGTGTCATCAGTGAAGAAAGACGCGGCTCCGACTTCTTCTTCGAGATCCCACTGCGCATCGCGCCAGATGTCGAAGGGCGCGAAGAAGAGCTGGCATGGATCGACACCATCAAGGACCGCCGCGTCGTCTATCACAGCAAGCACACCACCACGCAGCAAATCCTCCAGCAGTCGCTTCAACAGTGGGGAGTCGTCGGCATCGCTCAGCCGAGTGTCGCCATCTCACAGCAAGAGCTTGCGCGCGATTTTGAGGAAGCCGCCGTATTCATTCTAGACGCCACCGATCTTTTGCCTGATGCCGCATATCCCATCATCCAAACCGCTATCAGCAAAGGTGCCGCCATCATTGTTCTACTGCCCCTGACTCGCTGGAAGCTGCGTGACGAATATGCTCCGCCTGGTTGCACTCGCTTTGCAAAAATCGGCAAGCCCGCTAAGCGCCGCGAACTCATGCGCAGTCTCGCCGAACTCATTCGCATGCCACGCGCCTCAGGTTCCAATACTCATTTGCAGCTTCAAGCCCCCATGTTGACGCCCATGCTTGCCCCGGCGCAGGCGCCTAACGCCATGTGGGGAGCTGCTTCCGCGCCCTCTCCCATCACTCCTGTTCCCATGCGATCAGAGGAAAATCACCCCTTACAAGGCCAGAACCGAGCTGGATCAGCCGGCCATGATGCGCAGATATCGCAGTCAACGAACCGCGCCATCTCTGCCGCAGCAAATGCCAGTGGTGACAGCTTTGCCAAACAGCATCCCGCGCGCATCCTTCTCGTCGAGGATCAGCCTCTCAATCAAAAGATCGCCGTCATGCTCCTTCAACGACTTGGCTATGCGGGGATCGACATCGCCAATAACGGTCAGGAGGCCGTCGAAATGATGTCGCGCAACGGCTACGAACTCATCTTTATGGATCTCCAAATGCCAATCATGGGTGGTATTGATGCGGCCAAAGGCATCCGTGAAAACTTTAATCTCAAGAACCAGCCCGCCATCATCGCCATGACCGGGCACGCACTCTCAGGCGTGAAGGAGGAATGTAAAGAAGCCGGCATGAACGCCTTCCTCACCAAGCCCGTCAGTCTCGACGACTTCCGCCGTAGTATCCCAGCCTGCCTCGAAAAAGGTGCCGCCATGAAGCCGATGACGCTGTGAGATCTCCATCGTGAAAAGTCTCTCACAGTCCGATGGAAAAATGACGAGCAAAGTGTGCTAACCAGCCTGGATTAGGCATTCGGAGCACCTTTAGGCTTTCGAGTTTAGGCATTCACTCGTCATTCAGATCTCGTCATTTCTTGGTGGGCAGCTCAGAAGGCTTTGGAGGGGTAAAAAGGGCAAGGCAAGAAGTGGCATCAGGACAAAGGAATAAAAAGGATTGCCAAAAACTCGCGCTCAATCCTAAGCTGAAAACAATTCAGCAATAATCATGCGAGCAATCTTCCCATGGCCAATGCGCTCCCCCACCTTCAGTGCCACGCCGCACATGAGTGGGGGAATCCTTCCGCTTCACGCTGAGTCAGAGAGCAAGGAGCAGGGCCGCTCTCGGACAGCGGTCAGTAAATATCGGCTTCACGAGCGCACGGAAATTCAAGGCAGCATTGGGTTATCTTTGCGGCGGCTTGCAGGTCTTTCAGGTCACGCTCCTGAGCAGAAAAGTCAGGGTGGGAGTCACAAAAGGGGGCACCCCCGTTTTCTCCGGGGTTCACCCCTTTTCGATCGGGGGCTACCCCAAAACATTTCTCAGTACTCCCATTTTCTGGAAGATTACCCCCTTTCTTTCCGGGGTCCATCCCGGAGCGTTTTCCGCCGCCCCCATTTCTGCGGAGAGCAGCCCCGCAGGCTACGGGGGCACTCCCATTTTGTCGGAGATTGCCCCCTTTTCATTTGGGGAAGCCCCCTTTTCTCAGATTTCCAGTCACGCGGCCCGCTCTGTTCCCAAGGTAGCCCGCACAGTCCCCTGTGCGGTCCGGGCAGACTCAGCCAAGCCAGAGCCGGGCACCGCAAACCCCAAACTCCGATCTTATGCGCACACTTACTTGGGGAGGCCTCAATCCGCATTCCGTCCCGCCGGGCCAACCTTACCGCTTCGACGACCCGAATTTGCGCTGGGCGTCACCCAGCTATGCGCTTGAGCCAGGTGATCCAGGCTTCTTGCCCTACACTCTTTCAAGCAGTCCACCCCCAAAACCCAAAACTAAAATGAAGCGCCAGAATTACTACCCTACTCGTCAGGCCGACCAAGCCGTTTGGTTGGAAAACTTCCGCCTGAAACTCGCCCTCTATGCTGCCGCTCTCGGCATTTCCCCAGCGCGTCTGGCAGACATCGTGGCAGACTCACGCTGGCTGGTTTATCTCCTCGTCTCCTGGCTGGAGTCCGTGCGCACGCATGGGAAAGCTGCCACGAGCGCCCTGGAGCAGGCTCAGAGCGGGGAGGGCGCGCTGACCCTGCCCGGCTTCACCCAGCCGCCGCTGCCTGTGGACGTCGTGGCTCGTCCTGCTGGGGCGCTGCTGCGCATCTTTGATCTCATCGCAGAGATCAAGGAGGCTGACGCCTGCACGGACCCGATGTGCCTGGACCTGGGCATCCTGGGCGCCACTGAGACAGCGCCAGACCTCATGACCCTGAGTCCTGAACTCACCGCCATCGTCACGGCAGCGGGCGTGCAGATTGGCTGGGGCTGGCAGGGCTGGGTCAAGTTCCTGGACCAATGTGAGATCCAAGTGGACCGCGCCGATGGCAAAGGCTGGGTCATCCTGACCTTTGATACCACGCCCGGCTACCTCGATACCACCCCTTTCCCAGCCACCCTGACCAAGTGGAAATACCGCGCCATCTACCGCATCGACGACGCCCAAGTCGGCCAGTGGAGCGCCGAGGCCAGCGTCACCGTCGGCTGAGCCACCCCAACCCCTTTTGCTCGTCGCCGTGAACGATGGCAAAAACGCAATGAAAATACAAACAAACTATACGAACAAACAATGAAACATAAAAAACACACCCTTCATTTTAGCCTCCAACTAATCTGTTTTTTTCTCATAAGTATTGCCACTTGCCAATTTGGCTATGGGAATGCGAACGACATAGATCCAGGTATTCAAGGCGGCGATGGGTCTGCGCCAACTGTGCAGGATATACTTAATGTAATAGAAACTGCTATTGATCAAGTCCAGCAGGAATTGGATGATTACGATGAGGACGAATTTGAAGCATATGAGGATGCACTTGACGAGTACGGTAAGGAGACTGCTGCGCAAGTATTGGAAGCATTGGAGAAGGAGTTTGAAGATGAAAGGAAGGAATTGAATGCAGAATTAGATGAGCTGGAGGTCCTTCTTGACATAACCACAGGATTGCTCCCAGTAGTATAAGCTAAGTTTTCGCTATTCTGATTTATGAATAAAAAAACTCTGGGTTGGGTGATGCTGTTGCTAGTCTTGGTGTCGGCGGCCATTTTTTTTCGAGAACGGCTTCTGTCTAACTCTACAAAATCGCTGGAACAACCTGTTACAGCAATAGTTGCACAAGACACAATTGCCACCCAACCCAGCGGTTCGTCTTCTGTTTCCAGAATTAAAGCTGAAGCTGAACTCCGGCGCAAAACAGAAGAACTGCTAGACCGTATTGATGCGACAAGGAGGAGGCTACGTGACCGCGCGTCACCAGAAGTACACGAAAAGCACGCAGGATATAAAGTACGAAGGTATGAAGACTTATTTCGCTCATGGAACCTTACTGAAAAGTCAGTCACTGACTCCCTACAGATACTCATAGAGCGTGATAAGAAGCTCGTTGAAATTGACAATAAAATGTTAGACAAAAAGATCGCGCGACTAGATTATGTTAAGGCAATAAAAGAGTATCGGCTAGAAGCTGAAAGAAAGTTATCAGACATCATTGGCCCTGAGTTGAGTGTCCAATTTAGCATCTGGGATAAGCCGCCATCTGCTAGTCAACGGCAATCTAAAAAGGACTAATAAATGGGGAGCCTCATAAAGGGACAAGCTGATTCAAGGTGTGTATCGCACAGATGCTGCGGCCTGGGCACCGAGATTACTGCCCGTGTGGGCCTGGACAGTGATGCAGTGGGTGACGCCGCTCTTTGAACTGGAGGCACCAGTACTTTTCTGCGTCCGTAAACTAAGGCCCACCGCCTTTGTGATCGGGATCGGCTTTCATTTTATGATCGCACTGCTGATGAAGGACTTGATCTTTTTCAGCGCCCAGATGTGGACGTTTTATGCGCTCTTCATCACAGCAGATGAGTGGCGTGCGCTGGGTAGGATGACAGGCGTGCAAAAAGTCTCTCACAGTCCGGTGAAAAATGACGAGCAAAGCGTGCTAGTCAGCTTGGAGTAGGCATTCGGAGCACCTTTAGGTTTTCGAGTTTAGGCATTCATTCGTCATTCGGATTGTGGGAGTCTGGGTCGAAGATGTGGCTTAGCCCCGAACTACATCATCCAAGGCTGATCCAAGTCCACATGTGACGACATCTTGAACAAGAGCCGCTGCCATGACCTCATAGCTAGGAACGTGTCAGCGGCTTAGCCTTGCTCCAGATGAACTTTCTTGATTCATGAAAACCTACTTAGCTCTCATTCTCGTCTTCCTGTCTATTGTCTTGTATGGCGTGCTGTCTCACAAGCGGCCTAATGGCGGAGACGAAAGCCGCAAAGTTTCCGTCTCACTTGTGGACCATGCCTCTGAATCTAACCAAAAGATACAGGAATATCTCACTGTCCAGAGTGATAAAAAGCGTCAATGGCGCGTAGACCTGGATGCAGGTCTTGCAAACGGGGCCCAAAGAGAAACAGATGAACAAAGAATCAGGGCCATCAAAAATATTCTTGAACTGACACGGGAGACACGGCGCAGCACCTTGCTGGGCTGGGGACTCACAGAGGTCGAAATTTCCAGACTCGAGGAAATGCAGACGGAGCAATGGCTCATGCAAAGTCAAGAAAGTGCCAAAAACTTCATCGAAAGACCAGCGGCCATCGGGGATCGAAGCGATCCTGAACGTGTCGCTGCTTATGAGAGTAAAGTGAGAAAATCAGTCAGATCAGGCATGCAAATCTTTCGCATGGAACTATTAGCGACCCTGGGCAGCCCAGAAAAAGTCGATGCATATATGGCGCTCGAAGAAAGGCTTTCACAGGAGGCCTCGAAGGAATCTATACGTCGGATGGAAGAGGCCATGGGAAAGAAATTTTCCTCTAAGGATGACTGACCGCGAAGCTAAGTGAACCTCAAGGCCAGTGCGAAAACCGCAGGACACATCGAATGAATGAAATTGAAAGATGTCAGGTGATTCACTTGGCGAGATTCCAGTTTCATGACCGCTGAAGAGTGGCGCGCTCTTCAGCACTGCGGATGAGTGGCGTGCGCTGGGCAGGATGACGGGTGTGCAAAAAGTCGCAGAATCATCCGCTCAATGACGGATGACGAACATGGCCTGCCAATCCGGCTGAAGCGGGCATTTTAGAGAGCCTTCAATCCTTCGAGTTGCAGGCATTCATTCGTCATTTCAGCAACGCCCATGTGCATTCCCGATAGCGCCCCGTGCGTAAAAGCGCTTCACAGAAGCCGTTGGTATCGAGTAACCTCGTTCCAACCATGAAGCGTCTCCTCCTCTCCGCCCTGCTGCTTTCGTCATTCGCCATTTGTCATTCGTCATTTGCAGCGGAGCCGCTGCGCGTCTTCATCCGCAGCGGCCCGAAGTCCCACGGCCCTGGAGCGCATGATCATCCCAGCTTCCTCCGCGACTGGGTGCCACTGCTAAACGAGCGCGGTGCCAAATGTGAAGGCGGTGATGCATTCCCCACCGCCGAGCAACTCGCCAAGACTGACGTGCTCGTCCTCCATACCGATAATGGTGGCGACATCAAAATCGGCCAAGAGCGCAAAGACCTTTTAGAATTCCTTCAGCGCGGTGGCGGCATCGTCACGATTCACGCGGCCTCGGTTTCAAAAGATCACGATTGGTTCAAGTCGATCATCGGCGGCTCATGGCATCACGGCCAAACCAAATGGCTGGAAGGCCCCATGCATCTCTACTTCACAGATAAAGAGAACCCGATCACCAAAGACATGTCGAACTTCGCCATGGACGACGAGATCTACTATGACATGGACCTGCTACCGGAATGCAAGATCCTCGCCGGAGCTTACACGCCGAAGCCCGCTGGCCTGCGCAATGAAAAGGCCGCCAAGAAAGCCGAAGAAAGCACCAAGGGCGGCAAGCAAGTCAGCATCTACGACATCCAGCCGCAGGTCTGGACTTATGAGAAGGACAACTACCGATCCTTTGTTTCCATCCCCGGCCACTACTACGAGAACTTCAATCGCCCCAACTTCCGCGCCATGCTGCTGCGCGGCATCGCCTGGGCCGGTAAGCGTGACAACGCCGATGAACTCTGCAAACCTAACGAAATTGGCGACAACCTCCGCTACGTCGAAGGCGGTCCAACCCGCCCGGAGAAAGCGGCCGAGAAACTCGAAGTGCATCCTGAGTTTAACATCTCGCTCGTCGCCAGCGAACCGCTGATCAACAAGGTCATGAATGTCGATTGGGATGAGAAAGGTCGCCTCTGGGTCTGCGAGACGCCCGAGTATCCGAATGGCCGCCGCGAGTTGAATGTCGAGAAGTGGAAGGACTCTGGCTCCTGGACAAAAACCTATGACCGCGAGCCAACCGACCGCATCTCCTGGCTCGAAGACACGAACGGCGACGGCGTGATGGACAAGAAGCACGTGTTTGCCGACAAGCTCGAACTCGTCACCAGCTTCGTGTTTTACAAGAATGGCGTCATCGCCTGTGCCGCGCCGGACATCTGGAACCTACAGGACACTGACGGCGACGGCGTGGCCGACAAGCGCGAGAAGATCTACACTGGTCTCGGCACTGGGGACACACACGCGGTGATCAACAACATGCGCTGGGGCTTGGATGGCTGGGTTTATGCCACGCATGGCTACAGCGCGGGCCGTGTCACCTCGCCCGATGGCACGAAGGACTTCGGCGCTGACGGCTCCGGCGTCGTGCGCTTCAAACCCGATGGCAGCGCCTTCGAGCAGTATTGCAGCAAAGGCGGCAACACTTGGGGGCTCGACATCACTTCGGACGGGCAGGTGTTCTTCACCCAGCCGACGAGCGGCAGTCATTTCCTCCACGTCGTGCTGCCTGAGTATGTTCTCGCGAAGGGCAAGCTGCCAGGTACGAACAGCTTCAATGCGATGCTGCCGCGCGAGCCGACCTATCCGCTCATGTCGTGGCCCGAGCAGGCCTACGTGCAGATCGACCAAGTCGGCAGCTACACGGCCGCCGCTGGTTGCGCGATCTACGAGGGCGGTTCTTGGCCCGCGAAGTGGAACTACAGCTACTTCACCACCGAACCCACGCTGAACATCGTCAGCCACTTCATCGTCGAGAAAGACGGCGTGAGTTACAAGGCACATCGCGAGCATGGTCGCGAGCAAACGGAGTTTATCCGAAGCAAGGATTTGTGGTTCCGCCCCATCGAGAACCGCGTCGGCCCCGACGGTGCGCTGTATGTCGTGGACTTCTACAACCAAGCCGTGATCCACAACGACACGCGCGGTCCGATACATGGCCCTGCCAATGCCGCCGTGCGCCCTGACCGCGATCATTACTTTGGCCGCATTTGGAAGGTGCAGCACAAGGAGGCGA
This sequence comes from uncultured Prosthecobacter sp., assembly GCA_964583255.1. Taxonomy (GTDB): domain Bacteria; phylum Verrucomicrobiota; class Verrucomicrobiia; order Verrucomicrobiales; family Verrucomicrobiaceae; genus Prosthecobacter. Next base: position 24,098 of record CAZOVY010000035.1, on the reverse strand, counting down.
AGCCGGTCGCTGGCAGCTTTTATCATCATGGCCCGGACTCCAAGGGCGCGATGGGCAGCGCTGCTCTGAAGACCTATGAAGCCAATGGGGACGCGCTCGCCACCTTCAAGGCCGCTCAAGATGACTGGACGCGTTCCGCCGTGATCGCGGCATCTGCGGATCATGCAGATGATGTGATCGCGAAGGCGCTTGCCTCGCCGGAAGGTAGTGAAGGTCTCGTCCAAGCTCTCTTGCCTTTTGCGAAATCGCCAAGTAATCTCGTCACTGCTTGCGCAGACGCTAGCTCGGCTGCTGACGGACTGAAACGAGTCATCTTGCAGGGCTTGGCTCAGCTACACTCCGCCCTTCTGTCCGCTTCACCTGCGCCGATTCAAGCGTTGAAGAAGCTGCTTAACTCTCCGCTAGCTGGCGCAGCGCTTCCCGTTGCTTCTCGATGGCCCAACACCGAGGATTTGGTCGGCGATATGTCCGTCGCACAGGAGCAACTGGTCAAGACACTGGGGAATAGTTCCGCCTCGCTGCCAGATCGCATCGACGCGGCGAAGGCGCTCATCGCGCTGGGTGGATCGAACGCACAGATCGGTGTTGAGGCATTGGCTGATCCTACCTCGCCGGAAGAACTCGCCCGCGCGATCATTGTTGCGCTCGACGAGAGCGGCTACGCAGTACCGCTCGTGTCTGCTTTGGACACACTGAAGTCGTCGCTGCAACAGATCGCCTTCGACGCTATTCTGAAGCGCCCCGAGTCTTCGCTCGCGCTGTTGGCTTCCATTGCCGCTGGCAAGATTGATCCCAAGCTCATTGGCCCTGGCAACATCGCCCGCCTGCGCACGCATCCTAACAAGCAAGTCGCCAAGCAGGCCAACGCAATGATGGATAAGCTCAACCCGAACGCGAAGGCCAAGAACGCGCTCATTGCGCAGTTCGCGCCTGAAGTAGAGAAGCCGGGCGATGCCACAAAGGGCAAGATGATCTTCACCGCCGCCTGCTCCATCTGCCACAAGTATGGCGATGTCGGCACGCGTGATGTCGGCCCTTCTCTCATGGGCATGGGTGCACACGGACCTGCCGAGTTGCTCGTCCACATCATCGACCCCAACCGCGAAGTCGATCCCACCTTCTGGGCTTGGAACATCACCAAAAAGAATGGCGAAACCCTCGCGGGCATCATCGCCAGCGAGAACACCGCCAGCGTCACGCTGCGCAATCAGGCCGGTGATTTCGAGATCAACAAAGCCGACATCGCCAATCGTGAAAACACCAAGCGCAGCCTCATGCCGGATGGGCTCGATGCCCTCGGCGCGGAGAACCTGCGCGACATCCTCGCCTTCGTCTGCGGCAGCGCGGACAACCATTTCCGCGTCATGGATCTGCGTGCTGCCTACACCGCAGACAGTCGCCAAGGCAGCTTTGCCAAGGCAGAGGACAAAGATGGCACCGTCACGCTGCATAAGTTCGGCAACGTCACTGTGAATGGCGTGCCGTTCTTCATCATGGACCCCGAGAAGTCCAGCACTGGCGCGAACATCATCGTCCTCAAGGGCGGGCCTCAGAATAGCTTTGCTTGGGACCTGCCGACCAAGGCTGAGATACCGACCAACGCTACCGCAGCCAGCATTCACATGCTCGGCGGTGTCGCCGCCTGGGCTTGGCCCTTTGGTGGCGACGAAAACATCGGCAAGCCCGCCATGACCGTCCATGTCGATTACGCCGACGGCGACAAGGAAGCCATCGTCCTCAAAAACGGAGAACACTTCGCCGACTACATCGGCAAAGCTGAAGTTCCACTGAGTGAAAACGCAGGCGACTTCACCAAGCGCGGCCAGCTCCGCTACCTCGCGGTGAACTTAAAGAAGAAAGCTGCACTCAAGAAGATCACCCTCGAAACCAGCGGCAGCATCATTTGCCCCTGCACCGTGGCCATCACCACCAGCACCGAACCTGCTGCAGCGAATGAAAGCGGCGATCGCAAAGCCAACAAGGCCCCATCTAAAGGAAATGGCAAGAGAGTGGCTACGACAGCCGCCGCCAACCCCGCTGACGCCCCGAAAGAAGGCGGCAAAGGTGATGGCCCGCTCGTTCCTGCCACACCCGTGCAGTGGGAAGCTGGTAAAACCAAAGTCCTCGTCATCGGCGGCGGCTCCTCGCACAACTTTGCCGAGTTCTTTGGCAAGACCGATGTCGCCACACTCAAGACCGCCGGGTTCAGCGTCCACTACACCGAAGACCGCGACCAAGCCGCCACCGAACTCGCCAATGCCGACGTCGCTATCATCAGTGTGAACCGCAAATTTTTCGACACCGCCGCCTATCGCAAAGCTCTCTTTGATTTCGCCGCCGCTGGCAAAGGCATCGTCATGCTGCATCCCGGCACTTGGTATGGCTTTGCAGGATGGCCGGAGCTCAATGCGCAGATCGTCGGCGGCGGTGCACGCGGCCACGACAAGATCCATCCGTTTGATGTGAAGGCCGTGAAGGCGGATCACCCCGTGATGGCTGGCGTGCCTGCGAGCTTCACGGTTGAAGACGAACTCTACTACATCAACGCCGAGCCCGACAAAACCCCACCCGGCACCGCCAAGATCACCGTGTTGGCTGAAACCAGCCCCAGCGACAAATTCAAAGCCGCACACCCAAGCGTGTGGATCACCGAGCACGCCAAGGCCAAAGTCGTCGGCTTCGCTCTCGGCCATGATGCCCGCGTGCACGACCTCAAGCCCTACCAGCAGCTCCTCATCAATGCCGCCAAGTGGACGAGCGGAAAGTGATGCCTAAAGCCGGAGCGCGAGTATGGCTTTAGCCTACTCGCCTCTTTCTCCCAGCGCGAAGGAGTCCACGAAGTCAGTCTTTATTCGAAGCCGAAGAAGCGAGTGGTCTGCGACACACTCGTGCTCCGGCTACCGTATGAGTTGCATGACTCGTGCGCTCATCTTGCTGCTCCTCAGTTCATCGCTTCATGCGGAATCCATCACGCTGGCCAAAGAAGGCCGAGCGCTGGTTCCCATCGTCGTTTCAGAACAAACGAAGCCCATCGGCACTGAACTCGCGGCGATGCTCAAGCGCATGACGGGGGCTGAATTTGCCATTGAGACCTCGGCGGATACGCACGGCATTTATCTTGGCCTCAACGCGGCCCCGAACGCGATCACGCAGAGGGAGGACTACACGCTGCGCTCTGAGAAAGATCGCCTCATTATCCTGGGCAACACGCCGAAGGCGGTGGAGCATGCGATGTGGGATCTGCTGCATCGCCTGGGCTTTCGGCAGTTCTTTCCGGGCAAGACGTGGGAGATCGTGCCGCCGACGCCTTCGCTAAGCATTGACGTGGATGTGACTGAGTCGCCGGATTACCACGCGCGGAAGATTTGGGCTGGTTTTGGCTATCTGAAGGAGCGTGACGTGGTCTATGACGAGTGGTGCAGGCGAAATCGCGCGACGTCGGGCATCACGCTGAGTTCTGGCCATTCTTATGATGGCGTGATGAGTCGGCAGAAGGATGAATTTGCGAAACATCCGGAGTTTTTGGCCCTGGTGGACGGGAAACGGCAAAAGCCAAAGTTCTGCATCGCGAATGAGGCATTGAGGAAACTCGTGGTGAAGGACGCGCTGGAGCACTTTGCCAAAGATCCGACACTGGACTCGATTTCATGCGATCCGAGTGATGGCGGCGGCTGGTGCGAGTGTGCGGAGTGCGCAAAGATCGGTAGCGTGACCGACCGTGCGCTGCTGCTGGCCAATGACGTGGCTGAAGCGGTGAATGCGGTCAATCCTGGCCGATTGATCGGCATGTATGCCTACAGCGAGCATTCGCCACCGCCATCCATCCCGGCGCATCCGCAGGTCGTCATCAGTGTGGCCACCGGTTTCATCCGTGGTGGTTACACCATCGACCAACTCATCGCTGGCTGGCAGGCGAAAGCGAAGACACTGGGCATCCGCGAATACTACAGCGTGAACACTTGGGATCGTGACCTGCCCGGTGCGGCACGCGGTGGGAACATCGAGTATCTGCGCACGACCATCCCGCATTTTTATCAAAGCGGCGCGCGCTTCATGTCGGCGGAATCGAGTGATAACTTCGGCCCGAATGGCCTCGGTTACTATCTTGCTGCGCGCATGATGTGGGATGTGAAGGAGGCGCAGAAGACCGAAGCGATCACTGCCGACTTCCTCGACAAATCATTTGGTCTAGCCCGTGCTCCCATGGCTAAATTTTATGCACTGCTGGATGGCACGAAACGCCAAGCACTCAGCGATGACTTGCTCGGCAGAATGTTTCGCCTGCTTGATGAAGCGCGTGCTTTGACCAACGATGCGGCGATTCGTGCGCGGCTGGACGATCTCGTGCTCTACACTCGCTATGTGGAGCTGTATCACGACTACGCCTCCGCGCAGGGCAAGGAACGCCAGGTGGCCTTTGAGCAGCTCTTCCGTTTCATCTGGCGCATCCGGCACACGGGCATGGTGCATGTGAAGGGACTGTGGCGTGATCTGCCGAACCGCGACAAGTCCGTCGCACTGCCAGTGCTGGCCAAATACAGTGATCCTGATGCGACGAATCCGTGGAAGTCTGACGAAGCATTCACGGCGGATCAAATCGCCGGCTTCATCCGCGACGGCATCGCGCATCGCAAGTTGCTCGACTTTGCGCCCGTCGCTTACAGCAACAAACTCGTGCCTGCGACCGCCTTGATGCTCCCCAAAGTGCCGCAGGGCAATGCAGGCATCTATTTGAGAGGTGTGCGCGATTTTTGGACGTGGATCGATAAGGAACCCGCCATTATCAAACTCATCGGCAAGGCTGGCATCATCTACCCGAGCCGTGGCACCGCGAAGGTCGATCTCTATCCGCTCGCAGAGGTCGAAAGCAAAGCGGTGGCACATTTCGAGATCCCACCAGACAAAGCGGATCACGCGATCGAATTCAAAACCAACTTCCCTGGGCTACACCGCATCGAAGTCAGCGACGCCACGCAAGGAACGCTCATTTCGTGGCCAGATGGCATGCCCATGACCATCGTCAGCAGTCAGGAGCAACCTGCGAAGCTCTTTGGTCGCTGGCACCTCTACTTCTATGTGCCAAAGGGCACGAAGATCATCGGCGGTTTCAGCGAAGGCGAAGGTTTCGTGCTCAATCCCGCACACAAGACGGTGCACACCTTGGGTGATAAGCCCGGCTACTTCAGCATCCCTGTGCCAGCGGGTGAGGATGGCAAACTCTGGAGCTTCAAGCACTGCGCTGGCAACCGTTTCCTCATGACCGTACCGCCATGTCTCGCACGAGATGCGAGTGAATTGTTGCTGCCGGAGGAAGTGGTGATGAAAGACTCGAAATGACGGAGCGCGAGTATGGCGTAGCCTACTCGCCTCTTTCTCCCAGCGTGTCGTGGTCCGACAAAGCCAGTCATCACTTAAAGCCCAAAGAAGCGAGTGGTCTGCGACACACACGCGCTCCAATAAGCGGCGCTTCGTTACTTCAAAAAACGAAACTCAGGCGTGGCCCACAGCGTCTGAATGAAGCGTGCCCAGACATCGCGTCTCTCATCGGCGGTGGCGTTGCCGGAGATCGAGCTCTCGATGTAATCTTGGGCGATCTGGCGCTCCTTTTCGTTCGGCGGACGACTCAGCGAGCGCTGATAGGCAAGCTCGATGCCTTTGGATAAATCATGTTCATCTAGAAGAACAGCTACAGCAGCAGCGCGTGCTTGTTCGATGACTTCAGTGTTGTTCATCAAGTAGAGCGCCTGGGTGGCCACGGTGCTGGTGGTGCGCTGGCCGATAGGTTGGTTGATGTCGGCAAAGTCGAAGACTTCAAACAGCGGGTGTCGCACGTTGCGGAAAGCGGCTGTGTAAACGCTCCGCCGCGTGTCATCGAAGGTGAATCCATACTCCAGGTTTTGAATCTTCTGATCGTTTGAGTCCACCTTCGTGGCTCCACCGACATTCAGTCCGCCAAACTTGGCATCCAAGGTCCCTGCGGCCAGGAGCATCGCATCACGCAGGCATTCGGCGTCGAGACGCTTGCGGTTCATGTGAGAGAGTAGGCGGTTGTCGGCATCGGTTTGAGGTGCTGCTTTATGATGACCCGCACTGCTCATGCGATAGGTCCGGCTCATCACCATCTCGCGTACGAGCTTCTTCAAATCCCAGCCTTCGTCCATGAACTTCACAGCAAGGTAGTCGAGCAATTCGGGATGCGAGGGCAGCTCGCCAGTGCTGCCGAAATTGTCTGTGGTGCGGACGATGCCTGCTCCAAAGAGCCAGTGCCAGACACGGTTCACCAGAACTCGTGAGGTCAGTGGATTGCTGTGACTTGTGATCCACTGAGCAAGCTGGAGTCGCCCGCTTTGATCTGCGGCGATGACTGGCGCAGGGCCTTTGAGCGCGACTTGCAAAAAACCGCGCGGGGCTGGCGCACCGAGATTGCGCGTGCTGCCACGGATGTGAATGCGTGCATCCTCAGGCAAAGGATCATCCGCCACGGTCATCGCCTCGGGGCGCGCAGGTGCAGACTTCTTCAGGGTCTTGAGTTCCTTTTCCAGCTCGGAGAGTTTGCTTTGCAAAGTCTTCTCTTGAGTGCTCGCCGTCTTTGCGGGCATGTCAGGCATGTCGGCGTCAGCGGGGATGAACTGAACGGCATCGACCGTGACGTAGCCCTCAGCCCCGGCGTTGGAAACCATGACGAAGTTTTGTCCGCTGGTCTCAAAACGCCAAGTGCCGATGGTCGCAAATTGCAGGCCGTTGCGTGCGCCTGTGGCTTGTTTGAAATACACGAGTTCCTCGCCATCAGCGTGAAGCACCGTGGCTTGAACACGCTCAGCTCGGGTGGTCGATCCGCTGTAGGCGACACGCACTTCGTAGCGTCCTGCCACAGGCAGCTTCGGTGTGAAGGAGATGGTTTTTTCGCCACGGCCTTGATTGTCGTCATGCACGTAGCCGCCGCCGATGAAGGGCGGGTAAAGGCTGGAGTTTTTCCACTGGCCGACCTTTTGTGCTTCAGTGTCATCGACCACGATGCCGGGTAGATCATGAGATGTGAGCTTCTTGCGTTTGCGCAATGCTAAGCCACCGGCGTCACGCAGGTCGTCTTTAAGTGCGGCGATCTCACTCTCCAGCTTTGAGGTTGCTGCTTCATGAGCTTTGAGCTTGGCTTCTTGCTCGCCTTCAAAGGGCAGGGGAGTGTCGATCCAGTGGGCGACATTGTCCGTGTAGTTCTTCAGTGTGCGCGTGCTGCGCAGGATGCCGGCGAGTGCGTAGTAGTCGCTCGTGGGGATGGGATCAAACTTGTGATCGTGGCAGCGTGCGCAGCCGATCGTCATGCCGAGAAAAGATTTACCGATGGAGTCGAGCTGCTCGTCCACGATGTCCATGCGCAGCATGCCTTTGTCCTGCTCCTCATAGTTGGTTGGCCCGAGTGTGAGGAAACCAGTCGCTGTTAGGAGCCGCCGCCGCTCTGTGGCGTTTTGATGTGGTAATAGATCGCCAGCCAGCATCTCAGTGATCATTCGATCCAGTGGCGTGTTTTCACGGATCGATTCCAGCAGGTAGTCCCTGAAGCGCCACGCATCCTTGAATGGCAGTGACCGCCCGCCGCCGGATGATTCCGCAAAGCGCGACATGTCCATGAAGTGCGAAGTCCAGCGCTCCGCGAAAGCAGGCGAGTCGAGAAGGCGCTCAATCTCAGATGTGAAATTTGAAGTTTCAGAGACACTTGGTGGTAGTCCTGTGAGATCAAACGAGAGCCTGCGCATGAGAGTGGCTGCATCTGCCTCTGGTGCTGGATCTAGGTGATTCGTTTCAAGCTTGGCCAGGATGTAGCGGTCGATGTCGTTGACGGGCCAATCCGTTTTTTTAACGGCTGGCGGCGCTTTGACGATTGGTAATTGGAAGGACCAGAAACTACCATCTGCTTTCGCTTGTCTAGCGAGTTTGTTGACGGTGGCTGGCCCTTCGCGTGGATCAGGCGCGCCTGCTGCGATCCATTGTTTCAAGTCCGCGAGTTGGTCAGCCGAGAGCTTCTTCTTTGGCGGCATCTTCAGATCGCGATCCGTGTAGTTCACCGCCTTCCAGAGTAGGCTTTCATCCGTCTTGCCCGGAATCAGTGCTGGGCCGGAGTCGCCACCTTTTTTCCAGCCAGCTTGATGGTCTAGTCGCAGACTGCCTTTCTGTTTGTCCGCGCCATGGCATTCCTGACAGTTCTCAACGAGTAGCGGGCGGATGCGTTTTTCAAAAAACTCAATATCAGCCTCAGCAGCACTCAGATGTGCTGAAGTCATGAGGAAAAGGAGGATGAAATAGAGGCGACGCATTCTGGGGATGAACGCTAACGAGGCTGCTGAAGAGGCTCTTTCAGTCGCTGTATGATGCTAGCGCTCACTGGTGCTGCGCGTGGCTGCCGTCGGCTACTTCCCCACGGCCCGCTTCAGTTCATGCTGGGCTTTGTTGAAGTCGGTAACGGCCTGCACGCGGCTTTGTCTGGCGCGGGTGAGTTCTTCTCTCGCGAGTAGGTATTCGAGGACGACGCCGAGCTGGCTGGCTTGGCGTTCTTTAGCGAGTTTGGCCATCTCCTCAGCAGCGGTGACGGCCTCGTCGTTGATGGCGATTTGATCGTGGGCGCTTTGAGACTTCGCGGCGGCTTCGACGACTTCGCGGCCGATGGCCGCCTTGATCTGCTCGGTTTGCAGGTTCGTGGCTTCTTCGCGGGCATTGGCGATGACCTTGCGCTGCTTATCAAAGAGCCCGCCGGGGCCAATCTTCCAGCCGAGGCCGATGTAGAAGTCCTGAATGTCGTCAAAGTTGCCCGTGTTGTTGCCAAAGCCTCCGCCGAGTCCACCTGCGCCGTAGCCTGCCTGGACGTTCGGGATGATCGGGGCGATGTGGGCGCGGTCGCTCTCAAGCTGCGCTGCGGTTGTGGCTGCTCCGGCGGCTTTGAGTTCAGGGCGGTGTTGCGTGGCCTGTATGAGCATCGTTGCCACACCGGTTTTGCCATTGAGGCGCACGGGCACGAGATCGGCCTTTGCTGGACGAAGTTCGGTTTGCGGAGGCAGACGTAGTGTCTCGGCCAAAGCAGCAGCGGCGAGGTCGCGCTTCTCCTGCTCCTGACGAATCGCCAGCTTGGCGCGTGAGACCTGCGTCTTCACACGCAGCAAATCCGCACGAAAGGCGGTGCCTGCCGTGACGGCTCCTTCGAGCTGCTTTTCATAGTCCTGGGTCAGTCGCAGATCATCCTCGATGATGGCGAGACTGGCCTCCGTGCTCAGTAGATCGAAGTAACGTGACGTGGCCTGCGTGACAATATCGCGCCGCGATTTCTCGGCGAGTTGTTCAGCCGCGAGCGCCTTTTGTTTGGTGGCGAGCGCCGAGTAGTAGAGATCGCCAGGTGACCAGTCGATCATGATATTCGTGCCGACTGTGTATTGCTGCTTGTAAGCATTGAAGACCGCTCCCGCGACATCCTGGATGTTCCCATCATGCCGCCTGTAGCCGACACCAAGGCTCAACGATGGCCAGAAGCGCTGCCAAGCCTGCTTCGACTCCGCGATGGTCTCCGTGTGCTTCACACGAGCGAGCTGGATCTCGTCGTTGTTGGCTCCCGCGAGCTTCATGACGGTCGTCAGATCGACGTGGACCGGTGCGGCAGTGGAAAGCGTAGCTGCGAGGAGGAAGAGGAACGTTTTCATCTGGCTGCGAATCAGGGTTTGGCGGTGACGGCTTGTTTGTCGGTCAGTGCAACGGTTCCGGGAACAAGGAGCACGTCATCGGCTTTCAATTCGGGGACTTCGACGTTCGTGCCGTCATTGAAACCGATCTTCACCGCCGTCTTCATGGCTTTGCCGTCCACATGTTTGAAAACAAAAGCATTCGTCTTTTCCATGACGAGGGCGGCGATGGGAATCAATGTGGCTCCTTCGTGTTTTTCGACGGCGATCTTGGTCATCGCATACATACCGGGGCGGAGTTTGAGGTCGGGGTTTTTGAGGTCGGCTTCGGCGAGCATGGTGCGCGTGGCGGGATCGAGGGCGTATGCGATGCGGCTGATGCTGGCCTCAACGGGCGTGGCTCCGGCGGCATCGATTTGAGCCTTCACTGGCTTGCCGACGGTCACGAGGCCGGTTTCGAGTTCGGTGACGGGGATTTGCAGGCGCAGGGTGCTGAGGTCGGTGACTTCGAGCAGCTTCGTTGTGTTCGCGGTGGCGAGTGATCCGGGATCAGAGTGGCGTGCGGTGATGATGCCGTCGAAGGGTGCTTTGAGTGTGGCGAACTGGATCTGCGTCTCGCTGCGCTCCAAGCCAGCCTTGGCGATGGCGAGCTTGGCCTCGGCATCATCGACGGCTTTGGGCAGGACGAGGTCAGGTGACTTCGCGCGGGCTTCATGCAGGCGCTTCACTTCGATGCTGGCCGCTGTGACCTCGGCTTTCGATTTGGCGATGTCGGCCTGAAGTTCGGGCACTTCGAGTGTGGCGAGGACTTGGCCCGCTTTGACGGCATCGCCTTTATCGACGGTAAGCGTCGCGATGTAGCCGGTGACTTTGGCGTGCAGCGTGGCCTGCTGCCAAGGCGCGAGCGTGGCAGGCAGCGACACCCAGCGGTGGATGAGACCGGTGGTGGGCTTGGTCGTCGGGAGCTCGAGAGCCGAAGCGAGTGTGGTGAGAGCGAGAAAGATCAGGCGGCGCATGGGGCGGTATTCAAAGTTAAACAAACTCAGTCCAGTCATCGAGACCGACGATCTTCATGAAGTCGCCGATGAAATTCCCGACTTGTTCAGCTTCCTCGGCGTTCTCTTCATTGAACTGCTCTTGAAGCTCTTCGGCGGCGCGATAAAGAACGCGGTCTGTGGTGCTGCGAGCGAGGAGTGACTCGCACTTGTCTAAAAAGGCATTCACGCGCTTCTCACAGCGCAGGCGTGTTTCTTCGTCCGCAGCGCCGGGATAATAATCGGCTTCGAGGAACTTGGTCTGGAGCTTGAGCGACTTGATCGCGGCTTGGGTTTTGGGGGTGAGATTCATTTCAGTCGTTGATGTGTAGATGGGCCTAATCTGTAGCTTCAATAATGACTCGCGCACCATCAGGGAGGTCTTTGATCTGGCGATGAATCGATCCCCACGCCCCAAAGTGTTCACGAATGGGAAGGCTGACGCGATTCTCTATCCCGTAAGAGCCACCCAAGACTGGCAAATGTCGATAGCCGAAACATCTACCTGAATCCAAAACATGACCTTCGTTTGTCATGTCATCGATGACATGAATCGAAAGCCAGTCCTGCGCTTGGTCCGGCTCATCTATCTTTGCGTAAAAATCGTCAGAGGAATTGGCGACAAGGCTCAGTTCTCCACCTCCTACTTCGAGCATCATAATGGAGCCATCAGCTAGTTGGATGAACAAGTCACCAGCGCGTGTGAGTAGCCAAATGCTAAACTTATTCGGCAGGAGCCAATCCCACTCTCCCAACAGCTCGTTCCAATCGAGGCTGCTGTGATCGATCAAATAGTCGTGAGCGTTCATACCTCAGTCGATTGGCTCCAGTGAGGCGTTCTTTGCTGTCTTGCTTGCAAGTAGCGCATACACTGCGGGAAGCACGAGGATCGTCGCGACCGTCGCCAAGGCGAGGCCGCCGATGGTGGCGATGGCGAGAGGAGATGTCTGTGATTTGGCGAGGGCCATGGGGATCATGCCGGCGATCATGGCGAAGGTGGTCATCAAAATAGGGCGCAGGCGCGTGGTGGCGGATTCGAGCGCGGACTCGCGTTTGGTCAGGCCGGTGAGCTGGGCGCGGTGGGCGAAGGTGACGAGCAGGATGGCATTCGCCACAGCGACGCCGACGGCCATGATGGCTCCCATGAAGCTCTGGATGTTCACCGTGGTGCCGGTGAGCTTCAAGGCGAGCACGACGCCGAGCAAGGCGGCGGGAATGGTGGTGAGCACGATGAGGGCGAGGCGGATGCATTGGAAATTGGCGACTAGCAGCAGGAAGATGGTGACAATGGCGATGAGTAAACCCGTTTGCAGGCCACTTTGCAGTTCCTTCATGGGCGGGACTTGGCCGCGCAGAGCGACGGCGACGCCCGTGGGCGCTGGGTTGTCGGTGATGACTTTTTCGACCTGTTTGGCGATAGTGCCGAGGGGTTGATCGTGCAGGTTGGCGATGATGGAAACGGTGCGGGACATGTTGTAGCGGTCGTATTGGCCGATGGTGCTGCCTTCGCTGATTTTGGCGATGTTGCGTAGGGGCACGGACGCTTTGTCGGCGGCGCTGATGGGCAGGTTGCGCAGGTCTTCGAGGCTTTTCATCAGGGTCTGCGGCACCTGTACTTGCAGGCTGAAGCTGGTGCCAGTTTTGGGGTCGGCCCAGTAATTGGGCACGGTGAAGCGGCTGCTGGCGGTGGCGGCGACGAGGCTACGTGTAGCATCACTCATTTTCACACCGAGCAAGCCTGCGCGTTCGCGGTCGATGTTCACATCGACGCTGGGAAAGTCGAGGGTCTGGCTGAACTGTACATCGCGCAGGTCTTTGAGTGCTGTGAGCTTGGTGCGCAGTGTCTCGGCATGGGCGCGACTTGCGGCGAAGTCTTTGCCACTGACGGCGACCTCGATGGGTGTGGGCGATCCAAGCGCCATGACACGTGAAACGATGTCGGCAGGCTCGAAGGAGAACAAAACGCCGGGAAACTCGGCGGCGAGCCTTGCGCGGAGTTTTTCGCGCAGTGCGGCGATGGTTGGTGAGCCGGGCTTGAGCTGGATTTGCAGCGTGGCCTCCTCCGGGCCGCTGTTCCACTGGTGGATGAGATTGATGGGGTAGTTCGGTGCATGGACACCGACGAGCCCCATGCTGGTGGCGATGGGCGCTTCTTCCTCAATGATGGTTAGCGTGCGCAGGGCGATTTGTTCGGTAGTTTCGAGTCGAGTGGCGGTGGGCGCGCGCAGGCGGAGCTGAAGCTGGCCGGCATCAATCTGCGGGAAGATCTCCGTGCCGAGGAAAGGCATGATGACGCTGATGGCGAAGAGTGTGCCGATGAGATAGGCGGGGACGAGGATGTGGCGTGTGGTGAGGACTGCACTCAGAATAGGACGAATAGGTCCTATGCGACCCATGGGACCTATTGGGCCTATTTTTGGCTCCCGATGCCACCAGATGCTGAGGATCGGTACCAGCGTGCTGGAGAGCAAATACGAAGCGATCATGGCAAAGCCGACCGCGAGGGATAAAGGCAGGAACAGAGCTTTCGCAGCGCCTATCATGAAGAAGCTCGGCACGAAGACCGCGAGGATGCAGAGCATGCTCAGCGAGCGCGGGCCGATGGTTTCCTCGGAGGCATCGAGGACGATGCGGGCTAGGGAATGCCCGCCGCCTTGCTTCATGCGACGATGAATATTTTCGATCTCGACTGTGGCCTCATCGACGAGAATGCCGACGGCGAGAGCGAGGCCGCCGAGGGTCATCAGATTGACGGTGTTGCCAGTGAGCCAGAGGGCGAGCAGCGATGCGGCGATGGCGATGGGAATGGTGATGATGACGATCACTGCACTGCGCAGATCACGCAGAAAGAGAAGCACCATCAAGCCTGTGAGTGCGGCCCCGAGCAGGCCCTCTTTCACGAGGTCGTCGATAGCGCGGATGATCCAGGGGCTTTGGTCGAACTCAAAGGTGACGTTGATGTCCTCGGGGCAGGCAGCTTTGAATTTGCCGAGGTTCGCTTTTACCAACTCGACGACGCTGAGTGTGGAGGCATCACTGCGCTTTGTGACCGGCATGTACACGGTGCGTTTGCCGTTTACGATGGCGTGACTGGTGGTGATGTCGTGGTCCTCGACCACGGTGCCGATGTCGCGCACAAAGACTGCGCCATTATCCGTGACCTTCAGTGGCACAGCGGCGAGGTCTTGGATGTTTTTCACGACCGCATTTGCAGAGACGATGGGGTAGCTATTCGGCAGGGCCAGATTGCCACTGGGGCTGATCGTGTTCGCCTCAGTCATCGCTTTTACGACATCATCAGGAGACAAGCCATAAGCGCGGAGGCGATCCGGCTTCACATTGATGACGATGGTGCGTGCGCTGCCACCAAAGGGTGGCGGTGCGGAGACGCCTGACAGCGTGGCAAACAATGGGCGCACCATGTTTAGCGCGGCGTCCTGCATCTGTGCCACGGAGCGGTTCGGATTCTCCGTGGAGAAGACGAGATTCCCCACTGGGACACTGCCTGCATCGAATCGTGTCACAAAGGCACCCGGCGTGCCAGGCGGCATGAAGCTGCGGCTGCGATTCACATAAGCGATGGTTTCTGACAGCGCGGCTGACATGTCCGTGCCGGGATGAAACTGCAGCTTCATGATGGCCGCGCTTTGGATGTTCTTCGACTCCACATGCTCGATCCCGGCGATGTAGAGGAAGTGGTACTCGTAGTAGTAGGTCAAGTAGCCTTCCATCTGCGCCGCATCCATGCCGCCATACGGCTGCGCGACGTAGATCGTCGGAATGCCGAGCGGCGGGAAGACATCACGCGCCATCTTTTGCACAGCGACCGAAGCGCCGAGAAGGATCGCCACGACGGCGACGAGAATGGTCCAGGGATGGCGGAGGGCGAAGCGGGGGAGGGACATCGAGGAATGACGAAATCAGAATGACGAATGACGAATGACGAATGACGAATGACGAATGACGAATGACGAATG
>CAZOVY010000035.1:0-9355 GCA_964583255.1 uncultured Prosthecobacter sp. | reverse complement strand
GACGAATGACGAATGACGAATGACGAATGACGAATGACGAATGACGAATGACGAGGGCGGCTGAGGGGCGTGGTAACTGGTGGGGGAGGGTGTTCTTGCAGGCGATTTCAACTGAAGGCTAGTTGCTTTAGCAAGCCAAGCACAGCACAGACTCCGATCACGGGCATGAGGCCGACTTTAAAGCGCTGCATGGCGGTGAATGAGATCACGGCGAGGCCTGCGACGAAAACATCGAACTTCCCAGTCGTGGGCCACAGTGAGTGAGTGGTGAAATGCACGCCGAGATTGAGGATGACTCCGACGACGGCGGCGGTGATGGCGGTGAGTGCGGCGCTGAGGCGGGGTTGCTGGCCGAGTTTCTCGATGTGCGGTGCACCGAGGAAAACGAAAAGAAAGCTGGGCAGGAAAGTGGTCCAGGTGGTGATGAGGGCGCTGACTGTGGCGCTGAAGAGTGGCGTGAGTGCGCCGGGCTGCTGCCAGCCGCCGACGAAGCCGACGAATTGCAGCACCATGATCAGCGGACCGGGCGTGGTCTCGGCGAGGGCGAGTCCGCTCATCATTTGAGGATGCGAAAGCCAGCCGTGAGTCTCGACAGCCTGCTGAGCGACATAGGGCAGCACGGCATAAGCTCCGCCAAAGGTGACGAGTGAGGCTTTGCTAAAGAAGAGGCCCTGCTGGGCCTGCGTGCTGCTCCAGCCGAGCCACCAGGCGATGGCAAAGACGGGCAGCCACCATAGTGCGAGGCAGAGCGCGGTGATGCTCATGCTTCGCGCCCATGAGGCTGGGATTACATCTGGTAGCTCGATGGCGGCGCTGGACTCTTTGGCCGAGCCGTGACCTTTGCCCGCAGGGAACTGTGCTGGAGCAAAGCGATTGCCGATCCAGCCGAGCATGGCGGCCATGAGCACGATGATGACAAACGAGACGTGGAAGAAATAAATGGCGTTGAATGAAGCGGCTGCCACGGCCCAGAGCGTGGGACTTTTGAGAGCTTTCTTGCCGATGCGCAGCACGGCCTCAGCCACGACGGCGATCACGGCTCCGAGCAGTCCATGAAAGATGGCTGCGAGCCATGGCAGATGACCGCCTGCCATGTAGAGCCAGCTCAGACCAAAGAGGATGAAGACGGCAGGCAGCACAAATAGTGCGCCTGCTGCGATGCCACCTCTGGCTCCATGCAGACGCCAGCCGAGATAGGTGGCGAGCTGTTGCGCCTCTGGGCCGGGCAGGAGCATGCAGAAATTTAGCGCGTGGAGGAAATGCGTGTCGCTGATCCAGCGGCGTTTTTCCACCAACTCCTGATGCATGAGTGCGATCTGCCCCGCAGGACCGCCAAAACTGATGCAGCCTAATTTGAGCCAGTAACGCAAGGCTTCAGGGAAGGTTGGCATCTCGGGAACTGCGTGTTTCATGGGTCAGAAGAGAGCGAGTGTGGCAGAGGAGCAAAAGGAATTCATCCCATCATTTGACAGAAGAGGGTGAGCGTGTACTTTCGCGCCCCTTTCCCCAGAAAGGCCCCCTGTTATGGCAAACGTCCAAGTTATCCTCAAAGAACAAATCAAAGGTCTCGGTGCCGAGGCTGATGTCGTGCGCGTGAAGCGTGGTTTCGCTCGTAATTTCCTCGTCCCTCAGGGCAAGGCTTATGACACGACACCCGGTAATCTGCGCCATCTGAAACACCTCAAAGCGCTGCGTGCTGAGCGCGAGTCGAAGGAAGTCCAGGAAGCCGAGAAGATCGCCGCTAAGCTGAAGAAGCTGAAGCTAAAACTCACTCTCCAAACCGGTCAAGGCGGCAAGGCCTTCGGTTCTATCACCACGATCGACATCGCTAAGGCGGTGCTTGAAAGCGCTGGTAAGATCGAACTCGATCGTCACCAGATTCAGCTTGAGAAGCCGATCAAGAGCACCGGTTCATTCGAGGTGCCTGTGAAGCTGCACGCTGAAGTGAGCTGCTTCCTGAAGATCACCGTCACCGCTGCTGGCGCTGAAGAAGGTGCTGCTTCTGAAGAGACGAGCGAAGAGTAGTCTAACTTTAATTACAAAAGCCGCGCTCCATGAGGGGCGCGGCTTTTTTGTTTTGTCTGGTGTTCAGACGGCGGACTGAAAGTCCGCCGGACTTTGACAGGCGTGGACGCCTATCCCCCACGGATGACAGGCGTGAACGCCTATCCTACTGGGGCTTTTTGGTGAGGCTGAGGATCTGGTAGTTCTTGGCGAAGGTGCCTAGAGCTTCAGTGGCGGATTCTTTGGTCACGCTCTCACTGTTGGCCACGATGATGAGCTTTTGCTCGTCGGCATTGTCGCCGGCTTTGACATCGACACTGATGACGCCTGGGAGCTTTTGGGTGATGGCTCCCGTGATGTGAGCTTTGCAGGCAGAGCAGACGACACCTGTGATCTTGCCTTCATAGGTGACGGACTTTTTTTCGTCGGCTGCTTGGAGGTTGAGTGATAGAAGCAGGGAAAGGGCGAGGAGAAGTTTTTTCATGGAGTTGGTAGAGATGTGCAGACATCAAAACGCCGGGATGTGGGTTTGTCCAGCATCCCGGCGTGACGATTGAGCGGATCAATTATTTCTCAAGAGCTTCACCAGCGGTCTTCCAGCCGGAGATACCAGCGGAGAGGTGCTTCACATTGGTGTAGCCGAGTTCAGCAGCCTTTTTAGCAGCGGCCTTGTAGGCATTGCAGCTTGGGCCACCGCAATATGCGACGACGAGGGCGGCTTTGTCAGCAGGCAGTGCGGCAGCGAGGGTGCCACCTTTGGATTCAAAGTCGATCGCGCTAGGCACATGGCCAGCGGTGAAGGAATCGGAACCATTGACGTCGATGACGGTCACTTTCTTTTCAGCGATGGCGACCTTGAGGTCAGCGATGCTGATGTCTGGGAATTCGGCAGCCATGGCGGATGCTGCGACGAGGGAGAGGGCGAGTGCGATGAGTTTCTTCATGGGTGGTGTTCGTTGATTTTGGTTTGTTGGGGGTGTCACCGCCTGACTGAAAACAGTGAGGTGGCGGCTGTCAGACGCTTTAGGCCAGCTTTTAATTCCGACCGTGGGCGCAGATTCGATGTCATTACGACACGAAGCGTTGAATCGTGCAAATAAATATTAGCGCCACCAATTTGGCAGGCCGGGCAGGGTGTCCTTCAGGATGCTTCGGATCGCGCGTTTTTCATCGGCGGGGATGTGGGCGTAGGCGGGGCTGGGGTTTTGATCGCGCAGGCCTTCAGCCATTTTATAATAGACGCGTTCTTTGAGTTCCTTGGGCAGCTTTTGCCAGGACTCTGTGTAGAGCATGTAACTGGCGCGGTATTTGAAGATGCGGTTGGTCAGATCGAAATCTTTGAGCGAGGCACCCCCGGCGGTTGGCTTTTTATTGCGCTGAAACTCACGGATGAAAGTAGCGTCGCCCTCGATCCCCTGACGTGGGAGCTTGGCTTCATCGGCAAAGAGGACGTAGCGGGCGAGGTCTTCGGCGTGTTTCTCGATTTCCGCTTTAGCCGCTGTGGGGAGTAAACCGGGACTCTGAGCCATGAGCTGTCGAAACACATAAGCAGCATGGAAGACACGGTTTTCAAAACCGATCTGGTGCTCATGAACGAGGTTTGGGAGGATGTCGCTGGTGGGCAGTAGATGCAGATTGAGATCTGACATCTGGCCAGGCTCGACTGCTGTTTTAACAAAGCCGCGTGAGGAACTGGTGCGGCCCATGAAGTTCGCATGAGTCTCGGTGAGATGGTGGCCACCGGTGAGGTGCCAGCCTCCGAAGCGCTTATCCAAAGGGATCTGATGGCCCTGCTCATCGCGCCGGTAGGTTTCCAGACTGGCACCGCTGAGCATGGGTAGAACTGACTCGGCGATCAGTCCTGGCACGCGATGGGTGGCATTGCCTGCGTGGCAGTTGAAGCACTTTTCTGAGCGCGCAATGAGCGGCAGGGAGCCGCCGCGCTGAAGGCGGTCGAAGATGTAAAAGATCGACCCCATCTCTGGGTCCATGCTGATGACCTCCACCTTCCCACCGGGGACGAAGCCGACGTAGGTGTCTTCATTGAAGTAAAGGGCACGTGGATTTCGCGGATTGATGATCTCGCTCTGCAATGAGCTGGCTGAGAAGACCAGAAGCTGGGAGCTGATGGGGATGTCGAGCGCTTTGAGAAGGCTGGTGAGAAAGGCTTTATCGTCAGAGGTATCGAGCTTCACCTCACCCGCGATGAGCTGTGGCAATAAAGCCGCAAAGCGATCTCCAGGTTTGTGCGTGAGGTAGCTGTGTGGCTCGGCTTTGAATTCGATGATCGTTTCCTTCGCCGCCTCAGTCGCAGCCATGCCTGCGATTGGCAGCAGACAGAATGTAGCTAGCAGGCGGTGGAAAATCATGTGTATCAGCATACGAGAGCGGCGACTCAATTGTAACGCACATTGTGGCATTCACTTGGGTGAAGTCTTTTTCGTGCTTTCAGCTTCAAAGAACACGCTGCATAGCTGCCGACTTTTCAGACTCTCAACCATCCATTCTTCTGCCCAGAATGAGCGAACCCGCCGAATCCCAACGCGCCGACAAGTGGCTGCATCATCTCCGCATTTTTAAAACACGCAGCCTCGCCACCCAGGCTTTTGCGAAAGGGAATGTCACGCTCGATGGCCAGCGCCTGAAGCCTGCGCGGGATCTGAAGGCAAGCGATGTGATCGAGGTCGTGCGTGGAGATCTTCGATTGCGGCTCCGCGTGCTGGGCTTTCCAGCGCAGCGACTCAGCGCTGCACGAGTGCCTGAGTTCTGTGAAAATCTGACGCCTGAGGAACGGATCATCAAAGCCGCTGCCCTGCGGCATCAGCGTGAACTAGAGACGCCCCGCACCCATGAGGTCGTGGCGAAGCCTAACAAGCAACAACTCAGGCAACTGCGCGAATGGTGGGATCAGGAGCGCTAGCCTGCCTCACTTCTTTTTCTTGCCCTTCTTCTTCGGCTGCGGTGTGGCGTCTGGCTCAAACTCTGCTGCCGTGCCCGTGAGGTCGGCGAGGAGACGTGCGACGTAGCCGCTGAAGCGACCATCAGGCGACTCGCCCTTCTTTGGCAGCGTCCTCAGTTGCTCGGCGACGGGCTTGGCCTTGTCACCGAGATCGCCGATGGCATTCAGCGCGCTCATGGAGGTGAAGACATTGTGCTGGCTCCAGTTCGCGAGCTGCACCAGTGCGGGCAGGGAAGCGCTGCGCTCGGTGTCGCTGCCATACTTGGCGAGCGTCCAGTGCGCCACGACTTGGACATAGGTGGAGCTATCCTTCGTTGCTTTCACGAGTTCATCATGCGCTGCGGTCACGGCATCGCTACCACGCATGAGCAGACCCATGGCGGACCAGTAGCGCACGGCGTTGTCGGGATCGGCAAAGCCAGTTTTGAGCGCGGTGATGCTGTCTGCTTTCATGGATGACGCTTCACCCGCTGCTTTTAAAATGCGTGCCACGGGATAGAGCTTGTCATCATGGCCCATGTCATAGGGCGTGGTGCCCTCCGAGCGCTGATGGATCTCGCCCTCAGGTAGCAGGCCCACATCGCGGATCTTCAACGCCAGCGCTTCTTGTGCATGCCTCATCTTCTCCAATGTCGCCGCATGATCAGATTTGGCGGCGAGATTATGCACTTCATCAGGATCGCTTTGCAGGTCGTAGAGTTCTTCGGCGGCTTTGGGTTCTTGCCAAAAGAGGGACTGCTCAGGCGTGAGCTTGCCTGCATCATAGAGCTTGCGCCAAACTCGCGTGCTGGGCGTTTCAAACTGATAGGCGACATGCTGCCCTTGGGAGAGATGAGGCATGTAGTTTCGCACATAGACGAAGCGTCCATCGGTCACGCTGCGCACGGTATCGTAGCGCTCATCCATGCGGCCTCGGAAGCCATACACGAAGGGCTGCAACTCGGTTTGAAACTTGCCGGCAAAGGCGTGGCCCTGCATCCACTCTGGTGGCTGCACGCCGATGAGGCTGAGCAGTGTGGGTGCTAGATCGACAAAGCTGACCAGACGGTCGGACTTAGCGCCTGCGCTGTATTCCTTCGGTGCCAGATGCTGCCACTTTTTCGGGAAATACACGACCATGGGCACCTGCAAGCCGCTGTTAGAGGGCCAGCGTTTGTTGCGCGACATGCCGCTGCCGTGATCGGCGAAGTAGAAGACAATAGTCTCTTCAGCGATACCGGCGGCTGCTAGTTCAGCGAGGCGCTCACCCGCAGAAGCATCAGCTTCAGTCACAGTGTCATAGTACTGCGCCCAGTCCTGGCGGACTTCAGGTGAGTCGGGGTGATAGGCTGGCACGCGGACCTTGGCGGGATCGTGGATGGCGGTGTGCGGGCGTTTGCGGAGCTGGCTTTCATGGCTGCACGTCTCATTGAAGATAGCAAAGAAGGGCTGGCCATCCTTACGGTTCTTCCAGTGTGATTTGGCGGAGGATTCATCCCATACACCTTCAGGTTTGGTGAGGTTGTAATCCTCCTTGCTGTTGTTTGTGCAGTAGTAACCCGACTCGCGGAGGAACTGCGGATACATCTTCTTTCCCTTTGGCAGAGCCACCATGCTGCGCATGTGCTCACCACCCGTGGAGGCTGGATACAACCCTGAAATCATCGTGGTGCGTGCCGCTGCGCAGACGGGACCATTTGACCAGGCATGTTTGAAAAGCATGCCCTTGGCGGCGAGTGCATCAATGTTGGGAGTTGTGGCAAACGTGTCACCATAGCAGCCCATGTGCGGGCCATGATCTTCACTCGTCAGCCAGATGATGTTCGGCGCGCTTTCAGCGCTGAATGACGAATGCTGAATAACGAATGACGAAACAAGGGCAACGAGGAAGAGACGTTTCATGAGCCTGCCGAAACGTGGGCACCGCCTCTGATCCTTCAGCAAGTTCACATCAACGCACCCGCACCATCGCAGGCTCGGGATACTCAAAGGTCCGGCCCTCAAAGTTACGGATCACCGTGCGCTGCTCATCACGAATGAGGACGTAGTCAGGATTCACCGGCACCTTGCCGCCACCGCCTGGGGCGTCGATGACAAACTGCGGCACGCCGTAGCCTGTGGTGTGACCGCGCAGTTGCTCGATGATCTCCACGCCTGAGGCCACGCTGGCACGCAGATGCGAGCTGCCCTGGATCAGGTCACACTGATACAAATAATAGGGTCGCACACGGCACATCAGCAGCTTTTGCACGAGGCTCTTCATCACCTCAGCATCATCATTCACGCCGCGCAGTAGCACGCTTTGATTGCCCAGCGGCACGCCATGATTGGCCAGCCGCTCCAGTGCTTCTTTGACCTCGGTCGTTAGCTCACGCGGATGATTGGTATGAATGCTCAGCCACAGCGGATGATAGCGCGCCAGCATCTCGCAGAGCGCCGGCGTGATGCGCTGCGGCAGAAAGATCGGCACGCGGCTGCCGATGCGCAGGAACTCGATGTGTTTGATCGAGCGCAGGCGTTTCAAGATCGCCTCCAGCTTGCCATCAGAGAAGAGCAGGGGATCACCGCCGCTGAGCAGGACGTCACGCACCTCGTCATGCCTTTCGAGATAGCGAAACGCCGCCTCGTAATCCGTGTGCAGTTCCTGCTCGCCCACACCACTGACCACGCGGCTGCGGGTGCAGTAGCGGCAGTAGCTAGCGCAGCGGTCGGTCACCAGAAACAGCACGCGGTCCGGGTAACGATGCACCAGCCCAGGCACCGGCATGTGACTGTCCTCACCACAGGGATCGGCCATCTCATCGGGATCTTCCCAGGTCTCCTCGATGCGTGGGATCACCTGTCGGCGGATAGGGCAGTCGGGATCGACGGCGTCGATCAGATTGAAATAATGCGGCGTGATCGCCATCGCAAGCTTGTTGCCGCTGAGGAGCACGCCCGCGCGTTCCTCGTCACAGAGTTCCAGGTGCTCTTCCAGTCCGGCCAGCGTCGTCACGCGATTGCGGAGCTGCCATGTGGCAGAGTTCCAGTCTTCGGGGGAGACGTTTTTATCTTTCCAGTAACCCGGAGCATGGGAGCGGAAAGCTTTCTCCGGGAGCGATGAGGGCGGCGTGCGCATGAATGAAGTGGCAAGACCATACGCCTGTGATTTTCCCGGTGTCAAAACTTTTGCGGCTAATCACAAAAGCGTGGAGCATGGGCACTCTTGCCTTTTCCCCCAAGTTCCAGCGCACGAGTATGGCATAGCTGACGCAGGTGGTGGCAAGTCACGCAATCAGCTTCAGCGTCTCGGGCCAGATGAAATATGGGCCGAACTTGGGGCTCATGCGGAATTCGCCGCCGGCTTCTTTTCCCTTGGTGGTGATGTAGGGCTTCTGGTTGCGGTCTTCGAGGTAGCCGCATGCGGTGAGTCTTTCGACCAATTGCGCTGTCTTCAGTGAGTGTTTGGCGGCGAGCTTTGAGGTAGTGAGTTTGTCGTTCGGTTCGTCTGTCTCATGCTTGGCCTCGGGCTCGGCAGTGACTTTTTCCAATGAGATTCGGACCTCCTCGCTGATGCGTATGATGCGCTGGGCCTCCTCAAACGTGTCGCGGTAGAGATCGGCGTCGTCGGTGCGACTGATGAGTACGCCCATCTCGTTATTGTTCACCTGGCTGAACTCATAGAGGTTCATGCTGGTGACAATGCACATCGTCTCGTTGATGTAGCACTTGGCGTGGAGATTTTGACAAAAGCTGGTGCGGATAAAGGTGAGGTCTTTAAGCCAGTTGATCTCCTCAGGCTGAAGTTCGCTTTTCCCATAGACGATGCGGACGTCAATCTTGAGTCGGTTCTTATCCTCGAGGAGTTCTTTGATCCGCGCATTGAGTTTGAGATAGGGACTGATGAGGATGAGCCTGTCGCGTGCCTCCTTGATCAGTTCTTCGAGGAAGTAATTGGTTGCGCTAGTGTTGAGAAATCGTGCCATATAAAAGTGGAGATGTTGTTATGGTAATTATAAGTGACGATGTGATTCATGGGCAAGTGATTATGTCGCGATCATACCCTTTTGAGAGTTATCGGATGATGGCTGAGCGTCAGATGGGTGCATTTGAGTGAGGCGATGGTGGAGATCTGGGGTTGAGAAAGGGGCGGATGTTTCGTTTACTGGGGCCGCTTTTCTCAACCATCCCATCCTCACTTATGCCGACCATCGCCGTTCTCGGAACTCTGGACTCCAAAGGAGCAGAACATGCTTACCTCGCGGGCTGCGTCCGCGCGCGCGGTCATGAGCCGTTGCTGATCAATGTGGGCAGTCTCGATGAGCCGACCATTCACCCTGAGGCGAGCTCAGAAGAGGTGGCGGCGGCGAGCGGCGACGACTGGCAGGCGATCCTGGCGCGGCAGGATCGTGGCGAATGCGTGGCGCTGATGGC
>CAZOVY010000034.1:0-53192 GCA_964583255.1 uncultured Prosthecobacter sp. | reverse complement strand
TCACAGGTGGCTACCCCACCGCAGGCACCGCCGCCATCAGGCTCGGTGGCAAAGGCGACATCACCGCCGCCAACACCCTTTGGAGCATCAACAGCGCCTCCTACATCCCCACGCCCATCTATCACGAAGGCCACCTCTACGTCGTCAATGATGCCGGCTTTGCCATGTGCATCGATGCCAAAACAGGCAAGGAAATTTACCGCGAACGCGTCATGGAAAACAGCGCTGGTCAGAGCGGTGGCGGGCGGCGTGGTGGTGGCAAGCCCTTCTATGCATCACCCGTCCTCGTCGGCGGTAATCTCTACTGCCCGAGCCGCAAGAATGGCGTCTTCGTCATCGCCGCCAAGCCCACCTTTGAAGTGATCGCCAAAAACACCTTCGCTAGCGACAGTTCCCAAATGAACGGCACGCCTGCCGCAGACGCCAGCCGCCTTTACCTGCGGTCTGACAAGGCTCTCTATTGCATCGGTGAGTAATGCTACAGGCTTGATTTGCACGTTGCAGATTCGCCTCAGCATGACTTGATCGCGTAATCCCTCGGCCATGCGATCTCGCCACTTATTCTCCGCGATGCTTTGGCTACCAGCCATGCTGATGGCGCTGTCATCATGCAGTTCGGCCAATCGAATGCTCAAAGCAAGACCGCCAGCATTGTCGCCTTTTTTTGAGCACCCTCAGTTAGCCAATGACACGAGTAAGCAGTTACCTTTCCAAAAAATCTGGACGACTCAAGACCGTAGCGTGCTCGTAGCAGGACTCGCCAAGCGGAAACTTTTCATCGCACCTGTGACCCTGCAATATCTGCGACCCGTGAACAAACAACTAGCCTCACTCGAGATCTCTCGGGGTGGTGTGCCGCGTCAGGAACAAGATGTCGCAAGGCGGCTTCGCGACGAATTTGCAGCAGCTTTTCGCCGCTCTCCAAAGGCACTCTATCAAATAGTAGGCAAGCCTGGAGCCGATACACTCACGCTGCAATTGGCGCTCATTGAGTTGAATCCCACCAGCCCAAAAGGCAATGCCGTCATGACGATGATGAAGCTCGCCGTGAGTCCCGTCGCCGGACTTGCCAGCTTCTTCACCAAAGGCAGCATGGCGATCGAGGGCAAAGTCATCGAACCCAAATCAGGCCGCCCTTTCTTCCAATTCACCGACAAAGAATCTGACCGACTCACCTTCCTCAACACCCGCGATTATCAGCCCTACGGCCATGCCGTGAATACCATGCATGAATGGGCAATCCAGTTCGAAGAGATGACCCGAACCCCACCTGGACAGAAGATAAAGGACTCAAGTTTCATGACGCTAAGACCTTTTTGAACAGTCGAGGCCGTCATTGGCCGAAGCGTGAATTTTGCTACCGTAGTGGCCATGCAAGACGGCGGCAAACAGCGACCTTAATGTGCAGTCGGCAGTAGTATCGACACTGGGATACCAAGAAGGCTCGCAGATGGGCTGCCTAGAGGGTTGTACGATGTCTTTGCAGATCGTCGGCAACTGGGTTTGATGGGCGAGTCATGGAACCGCTCCCAAAAGCACAGCTACGTCGTGCGCCAACCCTCTTGGGTTGGGCTGGATTGCTGTGTGTTTTTGCCACCAGCTTTTCACTGCGCGCACAGGAACTGCCTGTGAGAAGAGCCTTTCTCACGGAATTACTATCTGAATCTCAGGTGCTGACAGAGCAGTATGAGCGCGCTTTATCCAAACTTGAATCCGAACTCGCTGCTTCCGCCGACTATGAAGACGCTAGGCTCGTGCAGCTGCGGCGTGATGAATTAAAGGCGGTCTATATGCAGATCGGTAAGGGTGATATTTTGGCAATTCCTTTGCCGCCAGACAAGGCGCGACTTACTGGCTCCGCCGAAGCTCGCGGTGATTTGCTGACGGGATGGCGCACGGCTGGCAGCAGCGCCGAGTGGTCGAATCTGCGAATCACTCCGGGCACATATTTTCTGGAACTAGACGCCAGCCTCACAGAGCTACCCGGCCTCTCTGGCAGCTCGCTCTCGAGCCGTTCGCAGCCACAAGAAAAAGTATCGTTCGGCTTTTATGAAGTCTCGCTGTTACCAGGCGCGCAAGAGAACCGCCGAACGTTTGATATTACTCTGAGCAAAGATGAGACGACTTTTACGCGTCTGCGCATTGGACCCGTCACCTTCACCCGCAGTCCGGTGACGCTGCGGCTACTACCAGCAGCAGGCTACCCGGCCAACTTAGTGCGACTGCGCCAAATGCGTCTCGCGCTGGCCCAAGACGATGTGATCACCGCCGCGCCCATGGCCGATAACGGAGAGTCTTTAAATCAAGCTAAGCAGCGCCTCATGACTGACCTGGAACGAGTTCAGAAGACGGTGCTTTCCGCCTATGATACGAAGCTGAAAACGCTGGCCAAGACATCTGCCGAAATGGGAATTGAAGCCGCTGCCGAAATGAAAAAACTTGAGATGATGCGAAAAGCAGATGCCTCAAGTGCCCATGAAAAACCGCTCTTCCGAATGCTCACCAAGTCTGGGGGTGTGGCTGGCTTTGAGGACATCGAAGGTGTAAAAATCATCGCGACTGGAACAACTCAAGGTGATCGCCTGATGATTGAGCATGATGGAAAGCAGATGGCCATTCGACTCTTGTGGGTTGAGTGCGCGCCGCTGACTGAGGCTGGTGATTCGGGCAAAGGTTTTGCCAAGCATTTCGGCATCTCCACAGACAGTGCAGCAGCGCTGGCACGCGCGGCAAGAGAGTTCACCATTGGCTATCTCGAAGGCAAGCCACTGCGGCTCCTCATTCGTCCTGGTAAGGACAAAGATGGCAGTCAGGCTGCGCTAGTTTTTCTTCCTGAAGTCGGGCTTTTTCAAAACGTGCTAGTGGACCAGGGCCTAGCCGCAGTGCATCCACCGATCAAAGATGCACCGCGTGGCATGATGGAAAAAAGTTTGCTAAGTAGCCTACTCGAACGCGAGGCGGCGGCTAAACGGCAAAAGAATGGGGCGTGGGCTCTAGGATCGGAGGATCAATAATGAATCTGAATCGTCGATTCATACCCATCGCGGCACGGCGTCTGGCATATGCCGGACTGACTATTCTCGCCAGCTCAGCCATGAGCCAAACGTCTCCCGCCATCGAAGCCAGCAGTGCAGACTCAAAGCTGCGGCAGATGGAAACGATCTATCAGCAGCAGTTGCGTGCGCGTCATATTCCCGTGCTCGGGCGCTATCTGACTGAACTCCAAAAGCAGGCTGCAACTGCAACCGATCCCAAGCTATACACGGCGGAGATTCAGCGTGTGCAAGCGATGATCAGCGCTGGCGGCGTGCTAAATTTAAATGCCGTGATGAGGGAACTCAATCCCGAGACAGCGCCCGCAGCATCTGCGCCTTCTGCCATTCGTCCGGCGCGTGCCGTGACCACTCTGACTCCCGCCTTTGCCCGCAGCATTCAACCTGTGCCAGAAGGCAGCGCCAGCCCTGATGCCGCGGCCATCGGCCAGATCGAGTGGCGCATCGACACACTGCCAGCAGGCACCTATGACTTGGTGATTCAGTATGCCTGCCCGACCGCCAAGTCGGATATGGTGGTGGAGGCAACCTTTGCTGGAAAAAAGATCTCGAAGAATTTGGACTCATCCAAAGCAACCAAGGACATCACGAGCTATCGACTCCTCCGCCTCGGCCAAATGACTCTGGATAAAACCACGTCTGGTGAGACGCTCAAACTCACCGCTGGCGCTGCGGGCAGTAGCAGCTTCTTCGTGCGAAACTTCGTAATCGCGCACACGAAGCCAGCCGAGTAAATCAGGGGATCTGATTCAGTGTGTAAGCCATGAGCCGATGCCACAATGGCTTGCCATCTTGAGCCACTATTTCAGGCAGCTCGAACTCATGCACATAGCCTTCACGCAGGTTCGCACACTTCACCGTCAGCACCGATCCATCGCCTGAAAGTTGCCACGCGCTCAGTTGAAGCGCAGCCGGGTCCACCTCAGGACTGCCATACTTGGCCGTGTAGGTGTAGGTATAGCTCTGCGCTTTCGTCATCGACCAGTTAGTATCGCGCACTGGCTGTGTGAAGGTGAAACGAAAGCCGTCTTTGAGAGCCTCTAGCTTCTGCACTTCGAGTGGCGTTTTACCGGTCCAAACGAGACGTTGCAGGCCAAAAGAACGATTGCCGTAGCTGTTCCATCCACGATTCGATTGGCCGACGATCATCGAGCCATCAGCGAGGAAGTTGAGCGTGAGAGTTGCGCTTTGCAGACCGCTGATAAAGGGGAAGCACGCACCCTGATACTCGCCACCGACCTTCTCCATGAAGACACGGTTCACGCCTGAGAGCACGAATTCACCGACGAACATTTGTTTCTCAAACGGGCCAAATTTCCCACCTGTCAGATCACAGCGCAGACCGGTCGTGCTTTGACCAAATTTCACATACGGCAGCCAGACCGCAGGCAGGCAGTAACCGGGCACCTTAGTCACGGCCTCGGCCACCGTGATTCCATCGAGCACTTTGGCAGGAGGCTTCACGGGAGAGTCAGCGCGCTTTGCGTCGATCAGCGACTCCGCATGACCAAAGAAGGCACCTTTGCGAATGTGCATGATGGGACTCGTCGGCGTCCAGTTGCCCTGCTGATCCGTGCCAAAGATGTCGCCCTCTGCATTCAGGCCGATGCCGCATGGGCTGCGAAAACCAGCACTATATCCCACGGCCTTCGTGCTGCCTTTCGGAGTCATCACCGACCACCCACGCCAGAGCGTATGCTTGGCTTCATCCCCGGCTCCATCCCACTTCTTGCCCATGCTGCAATTGAGCGTGTTGTGCATGTTTCCATCACGGTCAAAGACCGGTCCATAAGCATACTCATGGTAGGCTCCTGAGACGCCCCAGCCATGAGCCACACAGAGATACTCATCTGCGGTGCCGTCGTTATCTGCGTCACGCAGTCGTGTCACTTCGGAGCGCTGAGTCACATACAACGCGCCCTCATGCCAGGCTAGGCCGAGTATCTCATGCATGCCTTTGGCAAACAGCTTGTAGCCGAGGTTTTCCGCAGTCGGTGGCTCAGCGGATGGGTTCTGAATGATCCACACTTCGCCTTTACGAATCGATACAGCGAGCTTGCCATCAGGCATCACGGCTAGACCGCTAGCCTCCATGTTTATGCCCTTTGGCAGCTCATAGCTGAGGGTGCGATAATACTCAGACGAGTCTTGGGCGTGGAGCGCTGTGCTCAAGCACAGGGCCGCCAGAAACTGAAAACTGAGAACTGAAAATTGAGAACTGAAAACTGGCTTTACCATGACAAGACCTCCTTCTTCTCTTCACCGTTGATCTTAATCGTGCGCTCGAAACTCTTGCCATTCACCGTCGGACGCAGCGTGTCCTCGACAGATTTACCGTCGCTTTGGTAGAGGAAAGTAGGGACACCTTGTTTGTCGAGTTTGTAGCCCATGAACTCGCGCGTCCCAGGCTCCACTGGCAGCGTCTTGATCTCAGTGCCGAGCGGCTTGATTGGAACCATCTCACGGCTTTGCCAGTTGCTCATGGCATCCAGGAATCGTCCTTTCCAAATCAACACCCAGCGCGATTGAGCGGCATCAAACGCGGCATGGATGCCCTGCGGGAAACCAACACCGATAGCATGAGAACCTGCACCCTCAATGAAGCTGCGGAAGACCAACGGCTTACCGAGCTTCTCGGGCTTCAATTCAAAATCTTCAGTCGATATCAATCCCTCTGGCAAGGGCTGACCTTCGATCTCTTTGAGATAAGTCCAGATGGACTCGATCTCTTGGTCCGCCTTCTTCCGACCGATGAACATCGGCGGCATCATCGTGCCCATTTGAGTGGCCTGCGGATTGAGAAGCAGCTCTTTAAAATACTCCGGCTGCAAGCGCTCCACCGTGTGCGTGAGCCGGATCACCGGTGGCCCGAGTGACTTGCGATCTTTTAAACCATGACACGCGATGCAGGCAAGTCCCTTGGCACCCATCAAAGTGCGTCCAGCTTCCGCGCGATGATGTTTCAGCAGACCGCTGACATCAATCGTCACCAGCGTCTCGCGCTTGTCGGTTTCTGGCAAAAGATCGACGAGCATCTCCGTCTGCGCCTGGCCGAAATTTGGCATTCGCGTGTCCATGTAGGGGCGCACGCTGCCGCCTTCACCATAGAGCACTTTTTGCAGCCAGCCGCGTGTCAGCTTACGCCCCACGTTGTCGAGATTCGGCGGCAGATGCGCCAGTTCACCAAGTGATTCCGCACTGCCATCATTGGAGCCAAAATACTGTGCGCGCGGATCTTCGGGACCGCCCTTGCCATCGCGATCATGGCAGGCGTAGCAGTTCAAGCGGCTCATCTGCCAGTCCACTTTCTGCACCGCCGTCAGCACCGGCGCATTCTGCTTTTGAATCGAAGTAATCGCCAGTCGCAGCGCGCGCTTTTGCAGATCATTCAAATCATAGCGCGGAATGCCTGTGGGCTGTTTATCAGCAAGGCAGCCATTCATAGGCTTCACAGCAGTCAGACTGGTCGGACGAGTCGGACCTGTCTGATCAGTCTGATGGCATGCGACACAGTTCAAGCTGGCAAACAATGCCTTGCCCTTTTCGACGCCTTGCTTCGGTATCTTCAGCGCAGCACGCGCGGTCGCTTTCTCCGCAGTGCGCCCGCTATGAAGATAGGCAGCAATGTCTGCCGCCTCCTGCTCACTGAGGCGCATGTTCGGCATCCGTCCCGATGGGCGATGCGACAGTGGATCATGAAGGAAATGTGCCAGCGAGTTCACATCATAGGCATCAGCCAAAGCGATCGGCACTGAGCCAAGCCCTGGCTTCTCCAAACCAACTTCAGCAGCGATCTTGGCAGGGCGATAATCCGTCGCCGGTTCATGACAGGCCACGCAGCCGACCTTGTGATAAAGCGACTTCCCGTGCTCCTGATCTCCCGTAGCGGTAGGCGTTAGCGTGCCGTCTGAGGAAGACTCACGTCTTCCGCTGCGCAGGCTACTCAGATATTCCGTCAATGCCTCCACCTTCTCAGCATCACCCTCCTCTCCAGCAAACAGTCCGGGCATTTGCGTGCCTTTTTTCCGATGCTGTGGACTGCGAATCATGAGCCAAAGCGTGTCAGCATCCAGGCGCGAACCCACAGCATTAAGATTGGGTCCAGGCTTCACTGACAAGCGCTCTTTCCATGAATCCGGTGCGCTGTGGCAGGCTGTGCAGTTCAGCTCCGCCAGCAGCAGGTAACCGCCCTCGACTACATGCTCATCTGGATCTTCAGGCAGATAAAACTGATCAAAGTTGAAAACGTAAGCATGGTTGATCGGCTCAGCCTGAAGTGGATGAGCGTGCGCTGACAAGGCGCTGAGGAGGAAGATGATCGAGAGCAGCGCGCAATGACGAATGATGAATGACGAATGACGAAATAGTGGCACAGCACAAATGGCAAAAGGCATGACTTGTTCGGATTTCGAGCTTCGGATTTCTATCGTCATTCTCACACGCCCATCTTCGCACGCTCAGCATCGAGTGCTTTGATCCACGGGCCGATGAAGTGTCCGCTGTCGTGATAAGTGCGGCCTGAATACATGTGCTGGTCGATCACGCAGGGTTCATTCACATAGATGCCTCCGCAGATTTCGAGGTCGAACTTACACTTCGCCACAGTGGCCATGCGCAGACCTTTGACGATGTCCGCACGCGCTGGGATCTCAACGCCATGACAGACGCTGGCACAGGGCTTTTTGTTCTCCCAAAACCACTTGGTGAGCCGGATGAGATCGGCGTCCTCGCGAATGTATTCTGGAGCGCGGCCACCACTGAAAAAGATACCCACGTACTCCTCAGGCTTGATGTCAGCAAAGGTGATGTCGGCATCAATCGAGTAGCCTTCCCACTCCTTCGTGATCGTCCAGCCGGGCTTCACTTCATGCAGTACCATCTGATACTTCCGCTTTTCCGGCGCGGCGATGATGGGCTTGTAGCCGCTTTCGATGAGGCGGTAATAAGGATACAGAGTGTCCACGGTTTCCGTGGCGTCACCGATGATGAGTAGGACTTTGGGTTCGGGCATAAAAGCAGGATTATGTGGGTGTCGGTTGAGTGGATTAAATCAAGGCATCAAGATGGTTCTTTGCTCGCAAAATTTCAGCAGTAACCTCTGCCGACGTTGGCAGAATAGGGACGCCGCGTGGAGTTGGGTGCATGAAGATTTCCGTGGGGCCTGTGAACTTAATTTCTCTGAGTGCAGCCAGCAGAGGCTTCCAATCCAGTTTGCCGCGCCCTGGGAGCTGCTGGATCTCATCTTCCTTCGGCATCGGTTTCATACAACCCAGGCCGTGTTCCCAGGCATAGAAGATCGTCATCTTCTGGTCTGTATGCTTGATCAGATCAGCTAGCAGGGCGGTATCTTGCGGCAGATGATAAGGAGCCAGGGCGATGCCAAGCCCAGGGATGTTGCGGATGTCATCGGCCAGCCAGCGCAGTGAGTCAGGCGTGTCGATGAGATTGTTGACGTGGTTCTCGATGCCAATCTCGACTCCATGCTCAGCCGCGATTGCGGCGTGCGGCTTCATCTTCTCCACGAAGTCATTCACGTTCTTCTTTAGTTGTTCAGGCGTGACCTTGAACTCCCCTGCCCCACCTGTGACAATGAAAGTTCCGCCGAGTTGTTTCACGAGCTTGATTTCATCCGACAAAGCAAACGGCCCGAGATCATAGCGCGTCGTGCCTCCGAAACTGATCGAGTGATCCTTGAGCATCGCCGCAAATTTCTCCACGCCGATAGTGTCCAACTCCTCGCGCTGTGTGCCGTGTTTTTTGGGCCAAAGTTCGATACCAGTCGCACCGGTCTTTTTCACCTCTGGCAGGATCTCCGCCAGAGGCAGATTACCATACATGCTGGAGGCCAGCATGTAGTTCAGCTTCCACTCGTTTGTAGCAGCGCAGGCTGGTGCTGCTGCGAGTGCAGTCAGGGATTGGATGAAATGGCGACGATTCATGGCGTGCTGATTAAACGGCAAACTCTCCACATCTTCCTTCAGCATTCACACCTACTTCCTCAGATTTTGCGGCCCGTCAGAATCGAGTAAAGTCGAAGAGGCGAGCGGTCTGCGACACACTCGCGCTCCGTTTAATCTACTTCATCGGATGCAGTTTCAGCAGCTCGTCCGTGGTGAAGAGCATCATGCGGCCGGGATTCACGTCGCGGAAGGCTTTGACTTCGGCGGGCTTGACCGGATCGGCTTTGTTGCCGAAGTGGATGTTGGCAATTTCCGGAAAAAGTAGACTTACTTGCGATTCTTTTTGGTCGCGGGCTTGGGCTTTGGTCCGAGTTCGAGCGTCGGGCGCCAGGCTTCGTCGCCCTCGACGCCGCGTGGCAAAAGAGTGCGCGTGGCGTGGGATTTGCCGACAGGCCTTGAGTTGGCGGCGAGATCGCTCTCGAAGGCGGCGAACATTGGCTTTAGGCGTGCGACCACATCGGGGTGCTGTGCGGCCACGTCTTTGGATTCGCTGATGTCGTCGTGAAGTTGATACAGCTCGCCGCTGACGAAGAGCTTCCATGGGCCGGACCGCACGGCGCGCAGGGTGTCGCCATGATGGTAGAAGAAGCGATCATGCGGGGACTTTGCTCCGTGCTCACCACGGAGCAGCGGGGTAATGTCCCGGCCGTCGATGACGCGATCACTAGGGGCCTTCGCGCCCGCCATTTGAGCAAAGGTCGGCAGCAGGTCCATCGAGGTGAGAATCTCGTCGCAGCGTGTGCCTGCGGGCACCGTGCCCGGACGCCAGGCGACGGTGGGCTCGCGCATGCCACCCTCGAAGGCGCTGCCTTTCCCGCCACGCAGTGGTTTGTTGACGTTGCCAGCCGTGCCGCCGTTGTCGGAGGTGAAGAGCACGAGCGTGTTCTCCGCTAGGCCTTCCTTCCGCAGGGTGTCGAGGATCTGACCGACGCTCCAGTCCACCTCCTCGATCTGCGCTTCGGTTTCGTTTTTGGCCTTCGCTGTGAACTCAGGACTCGCCGCGCGTGGATGATGCACGAAGGCATGCGGCAGATAGACGAAGAAGGGCTGCTCCTTGCTGGCCGTGATGAATTTCACCGCCTCTTCTGTGAAGCGCCGGCACAGCGTGCCCTGATCCTCCATCGTCTTGATTTCATCGACGATTTCGTGATCACGCATCACCGGCAGGCCGGGGAAATCCCAGTCGGCGTGCCCGGCCCACATGTCGTTCGAGTAGGGAATGCCAAAGTAGGTGTCGAATCCCTGATCGGTCGGCAGAAAGCCCTTCTGGTCGCCGAGGTGCCACTTGCCGAAGCAGCCCGTGGCATAACCCGCGGGCTTCAAAACCTCGGCGATGGTGATCTCGTCGGGATGCAGGGCGTGAGCATCCCCAGGGAACAACACGACGTGTCCCGATCCTTTGCCAAGCCCCACCCGGCGCGGATAGCTGCCGGTCATGAGGGCGGCGCGCGACGGCGTGCACAATGGAGCGGCGACGTAGAAGGAGGTGAGCGTCATGCCCTCTGCGGCCATGCGATCAAGGTGCGGCGTGTCATTGAGCGTCGAGCCAAACGGACCTATGTCGCCGTAGCCCATGTCGTCGATGAGGATGACGACAAAATTGGGCGGACGCGCTTTGAGCGAAAGCGTTGCCGCGAATACGGCCATGACAGACAAGAAGAGTGGGAACAGACGATTCATGGGAAGGTGAGGCTATCAGGGAACGAGCGTTCCTCGCACGGAAAAGTCATCGGCGTTTAGGTGGCCCCAGCCGGCGGTCTTGTGATCCACGACTTGGAAGCGCACGTGGCGGCCCTTCCATTTTGAGACGTCCCAGATCACGCGGCGCAGGCGGGTGTCGTTTTCGCCGCCAGCGCGAATGAGTGCGTCATGGGTGTCTGCATCGACGAGGGCGATGAAGAGCTTGTCCTCATCGAAGCCGCCGGAGACGAGGAACGCGGCTTGATCACCTTCGAGTTTAAACGCGGGCGATTCGATGACTCCCACTTGCGTATCGGACGCGCCTTGGCCATCGGTGAGGGCGACGGTGGACAGATGATGACGGCCTTCGCGGGCGAAGGGCTGGTCCTTCGAGCGCGGCAGCGAAGACGTGTCGGTGACGACTTGTGCGAAGGTGCCCTCGGAGATTGTCCAGCCGTCCATGGCATCGCCTTCAAAGCGGAAGCGCAGGTTGCCGACAGGGTTGAAGTCATCGTAGGTGGCGGTCGGTGGTTTCAAGGACGCCTGCTTTTTGCCTTCGGTTTCGAGACGACGCTCGCCTGGGTCGAAGAAGCGCGCGCCGCTGCCGGTGCGATCGATGTCACCGAGTTCTGCGCGGGCTTTTTCGATGCGTTGCATGAGTCGCGCGACCACTTCGGGATGTTCGCTGGCGAGGTTTGTCGTTTCGCCGGGATCGGCATTGAGATCGAAGAGGGTCGGCTCTTTGACGGCCTCGATCATGCGCCCCCACCAGCCGGTGCCGGGTGGATTCGCCGAACGCGGCAGCACGAGTTTCCACGGGCCGACGCGCACGCCGGTGAGCAGGCAGCCGGTGTAATAGAGGTAGTCTTCGCGCGGGCTGGTGTCTGTGTCGCCGGTCAAAAAGCGCGTGCCGTCGTGGCCATCGAGCGTGCGGTCGTCTGGAAGCTTTGCTGCGGCGATTTTGGCAAAGGTGGGCAGCAGATCCATGGTGCTGAAGATGCCATCGCTCACGCGTCCGCTTGGGATCTTCCCCGGCCAGCGAGCGTCGAAGGGCACTCGGCAGCCGCCGTCCCAGGCGGACATTTTCCAGCCGCGCAACGGATCGGCGGTGCCGGAGTGATCGCGCGGGATGAAGGGTTTGCCGCCGGGCTTCATGCCGGGGGTGGTTTCGACCCACGGGCCGTTGTCGGAGGTGAAAATGACGAGCGTGTTGTCGTCGAGCCCGAGTTGTTTGAGCTTGTCGAGGATCTGGCCGGTGGACCAGTCGATCTCCTCGATAGCATCGCCATAGAGACCGTATTCGGACTTGCCTTTGAAGTTCTCCGATGCGCCGAGTGGGATGTGCGGGAGGTTGTGCGCGAGGTAGAGGAAGAAGGGCTGCGCTTTGTGTTTCCCGATCCACTCGATGGCCTCGCTCGTGTAGTCGGCGGTGATGTGATCCCAGCTTTCGACCGCCTGCACGACGACCTCGTCATTGCGTATGATGGGGCTACGCATGGGCGTGTCTTGCACGCGCACGGTCGCGCCGTTGTATATCGGCGTGCCGTAGAAGTAGTCGAAGCCCTGCGCATTCGGCATCGTCGGTGGATCGGTGTTCGCCGGACCGTCGCCATTCAATCCGAGATGCCATTTGCCGATGATCGCGGTCGTGTAGCCCGCTGATTTCAACACTTCGGCCATCGTAACTTCCTGCGGATGCGGCACCGTGTGCAGGCGCTTCACATTGCCCGGCTCCGCGACGCGAATGGGATACGACCCCGTCATCAAAGCTGCACGCGATACCCCGCAAACCGGCTGCGCGTAGAAACTCGTCAGTCGAACACCTTCTGCCGCCATGCGATCGATGTTCGGCGTCTTGATCTTCGTGGAGCCGAAGCAACCGAGGTCGTTGTAGCCCTGGTCATCGGTGAAGATGAGAATGATGTTCGGCTTTCGCGTCTCCGTCGCACTGGCGAGCGAGGCGAGTCCGATGAGGGCGAAGAGGATGCGTTTCATGGGGGAATGAAACGACCCCACTTCGAGCTTCCTGCATGTCCATTTCCCACCAGCATGTGACCAGCACCCACAAGGAAAGAATAGCCGGACCAGGCAGAGCGCAAAGCCGACCAAGAAGGCCACACTTGACCTTCTTGACCATTCTTTGACCGGCGCAGCCGTCTTGACTGCGCTTCCTAGCGCTCACTTCATCGGATGCAGTTTCAGCAACTCGTCCGTCGTGAAGAGCATCATACGGCCGGGGTTGGCGGTGCGGACGGCTTTGACGTCGGTAGCAGACACAGGGTCGGCTTTGTTGCCGAAATTATTGCGGACGAAGGTGAGGACGTTGGCGATTTCCTCGTCCTTGAGCATGCCGCCGAAGGGTGTCATGGGGACTTGGCCGTTGTATTCCTTGTCGCCGACTTTGATGGGGCCCATGAGGCCGTACATGGCGATCTTGATGAGGCGATCCTTGTCACTGGTGACCCATGGGCTGTTGGCAATGCTGGGGAAGGCGGGATCGAGTCCGGCGCCGTTCGGCTGATGGCAGGTGACGCAGTGGCCTTCGCGGAAATAGACTTCCTGGCCGGCGGTGAACTGGCCTTTCGCGACCGCGCTGAGATGAGCGGGTGGTGGGACGACTTTGTATTCGGGACGCACGACTTCGATGACGCCAGCGAGACGATCTGCGGCGGTTTTGGCGGCGGCTTTGTTCCAATCGTCGAGCGGGAGCTTGGAGGCGATGGCGACGATGTTTTTTGCGGCGGGGATGTTCGGCAGCCAACTTGCGGCAACGATGGCTTCGAGACGCACGCGGCCGTGTTCGTCGCTGGCTGCTTTTTCGAGCAGGGCGACGTGATCGGCGATGCGGTGGGTGTTGTAGCGCAGCACGCGGACGGCGGCGGCGCGGGCGTGGAAGTCGCTGGAGGCGAGAAGTTCTCGCAGCAGGCCTTCATCGGCCTGATTGAGGCCCCAGGTGGTCCAGAGGGCTTCGAGCTTGGCGTGCGTGTCTTTTTGCTCAGCAGCCCAAGCTTTGACAGCAGGGAGCACTTCGCTGGCAGGACGACCGCGCAGCTCACGGCGGGTGCGGTAGCGCTCACGCAGCTCGGGAGCTTTCAGGTTTTCCAAAAGCGCAGCGATGGGTGCTCCGGCGACGGGTGCGGCCTTCACGAGCGGGCGTGAGGGATAGATGATGCGGTAGATGCGGCCATGCACATGGTCGCGCAGAGGATCGCGGGCGTTGTGCTGCATGTGGCCGATGAGCACGTTGTGCCAGTCGATGACGTAGAGGCTGCCATCGGGTGCGAATTCGAGATCGACGGGACGGAAGTTGCCGTCGGTGCTCTTCAGCAAGTCGTGGCGATGTGCGGTCTTCCAACCGGTGCCGTCGTCTTCGATTTTCACCTGCTTCACGCCGAGGAAACCGATGGCGTTGCCGTAGATGAGGTCGCCCTGCACTTCGTCAGGGAAGTGGCGGCTGCTGACGATCTCGAGGCCGCTGGTCGGGCGCACCTTGTGGTCTGGCGGGACGAGATCGGCGGTGGATGGCGTCTTGCTGCCAAAGGCGGGCTTCACTTCGACAGGCAGCGCCCAGTTCATGGTGGTGCCGGAAGTGTGCAGCAGGAAATCCTGGCCCCATTGATCAAACGTGAAGCCCCATGGATTTGGGATGCTCATCTGGATGGTGCGCTCGAGCTGGCCACGCTGCGGACTGTAGCGGAAGAAACCCCCATCGACGCAGCGCACGGGGCCGTAGGGTGTTTCGATGTTCGAGTGGAGGAACACGCCCTCGCAAAGCATGAAGGCACCGCTTGGATCGGCGGTGAAGGCGCTGATGGCGTGATGCGTGTCATGCGTGTCGAAGCCACCAAGCACGATCTCCATGCTGTCGGCTTTGTCATCGCCGTTGGTATCGCGGATGAGCACGAGATTCGGCTCCTGCGTCACATACACGCCTTCCGGGGCGAACTCGAAGCCGATGGGCAGATGCAGTTTGTCAGCGAAGACAGTTTCTTTGTCCGCTTTGCCGTCGCCGTTGATGTCTTCATAGATGAGCAGCTTGTCGTCCGGCATCGCATCACCAGGGCGATAATGCGGATACGTCGGCATCGTGGCGACCCACAGGCGGCCTTTGTTGTCGAAGCTCATCTGCATCGGGTTTGCGAGATTCGGGAATTCTTTTTCGGAGGCGAAAAGCTCGACCTTGTAGCCCTCCGGCACGGTCAGGGACTTCACGGCTTCTTCGCCATAAAGATACTTCTCGCTGCCGTTCTTCGCGCTCGGTGCGTAGTTCGTCGGCACGGGTGGTAGCACGTGGGTCTTGCTGTCATCGACTTTGATCTCGGTCGTTTTGCTGCTGGCGACGTTGTGGATCAAATCATCGCGCAGCGCGGTCATCTCGCGGGTCTTCTTGATCTCATCGGGATAGTTTTGCGGGCCATACGGGCTGTACCGGCGGCCATGGGCATGCACGCCGTTGAGCACGTTGTAGTCGCAGTTCCAGAACCAATCCTTCTCCTTCACCGCCGCATGCACCTTCTCAGGATCAGCCTTCGATTCGCGGCTCTGGTGGCCGTAGATGCCGGTGGCGAGCAGTTCAGCGATTTGCTCGTAACCTTTCTCCGTCGGCACAAAGCCGCCGCTGGTGAAGGACTCGCCGCCTTTGGAGTAAATCGACTTCGTGGGCGAGAAGAGATCGATGTAGGTGAGCTTGTGCTTCTTCGCGACGTTCTCGATGGCGGCGGCGTAGAGCAGCAGGTTGGAGTTCTCCACGTCGCCCTTTGGCAGATCACGTTTCGCGCTTTGATCTTCATACGCGATGGGGCTGACGAGCACGATACGCGGCGCAGCTTTGCCGTTGTAGGCCTTGCTCAATGTGTGGACGACCCACGCATCGAGTTCCGCCTCAAAGTTGCCCACTTTGCTCGGGCCATCGAACGACTCGTTGTAGCCGAAGAAGCCAACCACTGTGTCCGCCTTCAGATGCGTCAGCCACTGGTCCGGCGTGGCGTAAAAACCCTGACCGTTGTGAATCGGCTTGTCAGGATGAAATTTTTCCGCGCCAGGGAATGCCCACTGCGACGCACGCGACGGATGCGGACGGAAGCCCGGTGTGTCGCCGACGTGGCCCATGTTGCGGAAGAAGAGTTCGCGGTCGGGATAACGAAGCTGCAGTTCCGTCTCGATGCGGCTGTACCAAGTGTCACGCTCAGCGAGGCCATTGCCCACCAGCACGATGTGCTCGCCTTTCACCGGTGGTGCGACGTTTTGATCGCGAGCCGTCGTCGCGGCCGCAGGCTCTGCGCTGGGCTGATGCGGAGCCGCAGCGGGCTTCTCTTCCTTCTTCTTATCCTTTTTACCGTCGCCTTTCTTGGCGGCCTCTTGCTTCGCTTTGTCCTCAGGAAGGCCCATGGATGGGCTGCTGCCCGTTGCGAAGTCACCGGGCTTCAAATTGCGCTGTTTGTAGTAGTCGCCTTTGACTGCGGAGTAAAAAGTCGGGTTAAACGGGTCGATGAAGGCCACATCTGCCTTGGCAGGCACTTCAAGAGCGAGCAAATGATGCGCCGCGTTCACGATGAGCCGACGCAGGTTTTCATCCGCAAAATCGACTGAGGCACCCATGGTAGTGCAGAAGGATTTACCCTTCGTCTGGCCATCCGGCGCGGTGTAGCTATGCAGCCATGCCAGCGGCATCATTGGGTCGTTCTTTGTGCCTGCGACTGCCTTCGACTTCGGATCGAGTGACTCCGTGACCTGACCACGCAGCAGAATGGTGTCATTCTCCGGTTTCAGATTCACCACGCCATAGACATCGGTGGTGCCAAAAATCTCGCCCACGCCACGCAACACGGCATTCGAACCATTCGCAGATTCCACGACACTGCGCGTTCCTTCTTTTTTGTGTGAACCATGATGATTCACCCATTTCTCGCCGAGGATTTTCAGCCCGAACTCGCTCCACTTGAAGTCGCCGGTCTTCGCCCCGCCGCTGAAGGCATGCGTGGCCGTGCGGAAGCCGATCACCGGTTTTCCGGCGTTCAGGAACTTCGCGAAGTTCGCCAAATGCTCGTCAGGCAACTGACGAAAGCGCGTGCCGATGATCAAGAGGTCCGCATCCGCCAGCATTTCGGTGCCACGGATGTTCTTTTGGTTGTTCGGGTCGATGTAGCCCGCCTTTTCGTCCGTTGAAAAGAGCACGATGCAGTTGAAGCCATGCTTCTTGGCCAAAATCTTCGCCAGCATCGGCATCGACTCCTCCGTGCGGTATTCTTCATCACCCGCTACGAGAACGATCCTCTTGCCGCCACCGGCTCCACCGGGATTCGCAGCGATTTCGAGATATTCCTGCGCGGACGCGAACGAGCCAAGCAGAGCGAGTGAGAGGAGGAGGGACTTCATGGGTTGATACAGGCGAGAGTCGATATACCGCATGACGCAGCAAAACCGGACAATAAAAAAGAAAGGCTGGGCTGAAATTTTATCTCAGCGTCCTGGGGACAAAGACCCACTGCATGCCAGCCGCTTTAGCGGCGTCGATACCTGACTGACCGTCTTCGAGCACAAGGCAGTCTTTCGGTGCGAGTCCCATGCGCTGGGCGGCGAGCAAGAACATGTCGGGAGCTGGCTTCCCATTAGCGACGAGTCGAGGCGTAATGATGATGTCATCAAAGAGATGCAGCAGGTCATTCGCGGCGAGGCAGCCACGAACGATGTGCTCCTCACTGCCAGAGGCGACTGACATGGGAAGTTTGCCATGCATTGAGCGGGCAAAATCAGCCACAGGTTTTACTGGCTGCACTTGTGGTATGAGTGTCTCAAACAACGCTGCTTTGTAGTCTGCGACAGCATCGGGATCGATAGCGGTTTCATACTCGGCATTCAAGAGTTTCACGACATCTTGCTCACGCACACCCGCCTTGGAA
This sequence comes from uncultured Prosthecobacter sp., assembly GCA_964583255.1. Classification (GTDB taxonomy): domain Bacteria; phylum Verrucomicrobiota; class Verrucomicrobiia; order Verrucomicrobiales; family Verrucomicrobiaceae; genus Prosthecobacter. The sequence continues at coordinate 35,600 of CAZOVY010000034.1, read as the reverse complement.
TAGAAGTAATCTTCAGTGAAATCAAAAGGCGCTTTGTGATGATTCAAAGAGGCGATCCAAGCCTGATAATGCAGCGGCATCGAGTCAACGAGTGTGCCATCACAATCAAAAATAATGCCGAGAAAAGGATGGTCAGGGATGATGAGCATAGAGATGAAGAAGATGCGTGTGCCAGCCGAAGAGAGCGCTCTACATGCAACCTTCAACATGGAACTTCTGCGACACAGAATGCGACCCCTTGGTCAGCAGCAATACATGAAACAATGCAAGACAGAGGAGCGGAAAAAGACCGTCTCCATAGTTTAGATTCACCTGCTATCGCTGCCCGCTGCGCGGATGCTCACGTTGACACCTACATCAGCATGGCTATGGGATTGACCATGGGAGAGATGCATTGCCAAATCCAAGATGTTCCGAAGCTCTGCGAGTCTGAAGAACTCGTCTTTATCTTCAACCACCTGTTGGCGAATCTACCCGCGCACCGAGTCGGGCTTTGGCTGAAGGAGCCTGATAGCGATAAGCTCCAACTGGCCTGCAATCGCAGCGCCAAAGGTTGGGTCAGCTATGACTCACCGATCCAACTGCCCATCACGGAAGGCATCGTGGGTTCCGTGTTTCGGGAGCAGAAAGCCAAGGCGGATGTGGGTCTTTACCGCAGCAAGGAGGCCAGCCCCAATGTCGATCAAAAGATCCATCAGAACACTGGCTACCAGGTCTCTGTTCCATTCTTGTTGGGAGAAAAGTGCCTGGGTGTGTTGAGCGCGGTTCAACTGCTCAATGAGCCTCTAGCCAATCCTCGCTCATGGGGCTTCCCCCTTGAGTGCATTCCGCTGATGGCGAGCTTTTCAAAAATCATCGCGCTGATTTGGGAGCAACGCTGTCGGGCCTAACCGTGAGCAAACAAAAGCGCGGGCTACAACATCGGGATAAAATTGCAATTCACAGCACGAAGGCGCTTTGCTAAAGAGCCTCACTGCTTCTGGCATTCTCCTCATGAAAAATCTCCCCACAGCCTTTCAACAAAGTGCGTTATGGACAGCCATTACTGCTTTATCACTGACCGTCATCGGCGCGCTGGCTATTGGTTTGGTTTATCTGGGCACGCAGGTAATGGGCTATTTGCAGCCGATCTTGGTGCCTTTCGCAGTGGCAGGTGTTTTGGCTTACCTGCTGGATCCAGGCGTGGCTTGGCTGGAGCGGCGCGGATTAAAAAGGCAGCCATCTGTGCTGCTGGTGTTTTTGGTCTTCAGTTTGGTGCTAGGCGGTCTTGTTTCGTGGATCGCGCCGAAGATCGGTGAGCAGACAGCCAATCTAGCCAAGAAGGTGCCGGGCTATACGGTGAAGGCACGCACGGCGGTGCTGGATTTCGCGACACGAGTGGAGCGTGATTATGGGATCACTCTTCCGCATGTGCCGACGGTGGCACCTGAGGTGACTGATGCGCCCAAAGGAGCCGTCAATGAGCCGATGGATGCCTTTGATCTCGATGTGAAGGCACTGCTCTCAGGCGACTGGGTGACGACAGCGCTGCCATCAGTGCTCAAGAACGCAGGCAAGTTCCTCAGTTCGAGTGTCGGTGGGTTTCTCGGCGTGTTTGGCTTTCTACTGAGCCTGATCATCGTGCCGCTCTATCTGTATTATTTCCTGATCGAGAGCGCGAAGATCAAGGAGCAGTGGTCGGACTATCTTCCATTGCGAGCCAGCGCTTTTAAAGATGAGGTGGTGAGCTGCGTGATGGAGATCAATAGCTACCTGATCGCGTTCTTCCGTGGGCAGTTGTTTGTGAGTGTGATCAATGGGCTGGCGACTGGGGCGGGCTTGATGATTGTCGGTTTGGATTTCGGATTGCTGATCGGTCTAGCGCTGTGCGTGGCGGGCATCATCCCGTATCTCGGGATCGCTCTATGCTGGATTCCCGCCGTGGTGATCGGTGCCGTTCAGGGTGGTAGCGCCATGATTCCTGGTGATCCGTGGTGGGCACTGCCACTGGCGGTGACGATTATCTTTGCCGTAGTGCAGCAGATTGATGGGCTTTTCATCACACCGCGCATCGTCGGTGAGGCGGTCGGACTGCATCCGATGACGATCATCGCCAGCGTGCTCGTTTGGGCTTTGCTACTTGGGGGGTTGCTCGGTGCCATCCTTGCCGTGCCAATGACAGCGAGCGTGAAGGTGCTATTTCAGCGCTACATCTGGCGAGCGCGGATCGCCCCACAAACGGTCGGTGGCGCGCGCACCGGTGAATAAAAAAACGCGCCCTGATATCAGGGCGCGGTGGGGGGGATTGAGGGTGCGGGAGAAAGTGTTTACCAGCGCAGACGTGCACCGGTTTTGAAGGTGCGTGTGGCATCGCCAAAGTCAGCTCCAATGTTTAGATCGAGCTGAGGCATGACGCGGAAATAACCGCCAATATCGATTGTCTTGCTGTCATAGTCGCTAGTGCTGCTGACGGTGACACCGCCCTGGAGTTCCAGCCAATCCACGACTTGATAACGCAGGCTTGGACGGACGTAGATGCCGCCATCCGTATAGCTTTTCTTGACGGCCTCTGCGTCGAAGTTGGCATAGACCAAGCCCATCTCAGCAACGAAGTGAAACTTGGGCGTGATGGCCATGAAGGCACCGCCACCGATGGTGATCGTCGAGAGCTTGTAGTTAGCATCAGCAGCGCCTTTGGCCGTCTGGTCCGTGCTGCCGCTGGTCCAATTGAATGAACCCTTCAGGAAGAAAATGGTGGGCAAATCCATGACCAATGAGACACCAAGACCGTGACTGCCTTTGATGCCCTCCAACTTTGGATCTACAAAACGGTAGCCTACCTCGGCGTAACTGTAATTCAGCAAGGGTGTGCCGCCGCCCATGCTTTGCTGGACGGTGCTGCCCCAACTGTTGGCAGGTGCGGGCTGCTGATAGCCGTAGTTCATCGGGGCCTGCTGCGACGGATCCATCATGGTCGGCCCTGCATACGGCGAACCAACCGGGGGCGGCGGTAAAGTCGGAGCCATGCCAGTGTAGGCAGGCGGCGCACCATAAGATGGAGGCGGCAGCGAAGGCATCACTGGTGGTGTAGGGGGAGCCATGGGAGCACCGAGGCCTGCTCCAGCGGCCGGATAGCCCGGTGCGCCATACTGAGCTGATAAAGAAGAGACCATGATGGCCATCATCAAATTGGAGAGAGCAAGAGTGGTATTCATAGACTGGCTTAGTGGACCTTAAATATACAGATATGCTAAATAGTCTTTCAAAAACGTGGATTCATCAAGTAATTTTATTTGATTCTCGCTTTTTGAGTCAGCCCAATATCTGACAACAAAGTTCCAGCCAAACTTTGGTTGCCTGAGCCTCTTGCAAAACCCGCCCTCTCGCTCTGGCGAACGAACCTACATGCCCGTAGGAGCATTAGGATCACAGGGACCTGCCCAAGAGCTTACTTGGCAGATGCCACAGGAACAGAGGCAGAGGTGAGCAAGGATTGCAGCGGTCGTGGGAAGACGCCTAGCACGACAATCGCCACGGCAAGCAGAATGGCACCCGCTTTGCTAAAGACGCCGAGAGATAGGGTCTCTGGGCAGCCGACCTCGGAGCTATAAATGGCTAGGATGGTCTTAAAGTAATAGTAGAAACCTGCGGCGGCTCCGACCACCGCACAGGCCAGAGCACCCCAATAAGCGTGATCAACTAGGCCGAGGAAGACGAAGAGCTTACCCATGAATCCAGCAGTGAGCGGCAGACCCGCTAGTGATGCCAAGGCGACTGTCATGACCAAGGCGAGCAAGGGAGATTTCTTGGCTAGGCCACGGAAGTCGCGAATGTCCTCGCCGCCACCGTTCACGCGCAGAATGGCGAGAACGAGGAAACCAAGAACGGTCATCGGCAGGTAGGTGGCGAGATAGAAAGCCACGACACCACCTGAGTTGAGATCCATGCGTGCCGAGTCACGGCAAGCGAGAGCGAGCAGCAAGTAGCCAGCATGGCTGATGCTGGAGTAGGCGAGCAAACGCTTCACACTCTGCTGGAACATCGCGGGTAGGCTGCCGAGCAGAACTGTCAGCGAACCACCGACAAGCAGTAAGCCCTGAATCTCTGGAGCAATGATCGAGCCTTCTCCGAGGAAGCTATTGACCACGCGAGTCAGGACCACAAAACCTGCGGCTTTGGAGCCGACTGAGAGGAAGGTCGTCACGGGAATGGGTGCGCCCTGATAGACATCGGGCACCCACATTTGGAAAGGGGCAGCCGCTACTTTGAAACCTAATCCGGCGAGTAAGAACGCAGCGCCCAAAAGCACCGGCATTTTTGCCGTCGCTGGATTTGCGAGTGCTTTGGCGATGCCATCAAAGGTGAGCGAACCCGTGGCCCCGTAAATCCAGGCGATGCCATACACCAACACACCAGTGCTGAGTGCGCCGAGGATCAGGTATTTGACGCCGGCTTCGAGAGCTAGAGCACTTTTACGCGCATAGGCGACGAGCACATAGAAGCTCACGGTGACGAGTTCCAGTGCCACGAAAACGGTGACCAGATCTTTGGCCGAGGCCATCCACATCATGCCAGCGCAAACAATCAGCGGCAGGCTGAACATTTCAGAGACGCGCCCATCGACGGTGTATTTCGTGAGATATGGAGCGCATTCGGAAGTTAACCAGAGCACGATCAACGTGATGACAAGAGCAAAGCCCTTGTAAAAGAGCGCCAGTGTATCGAGCTGATGAAAAGGCCGCACGAACTCAGGCAGCATGGCCGCGTCTTTGTTCGCAAAAATGAACAGCAGCAGAGCGAGCGCGACGCCACCCATGCTGATACCAGCCAGCGTGCGACGAGCAATGGTGGGCACGAAAGCCTCAAGAACCAGGAGTAACAACCCCAGGATGGCTAAACCGACTTCGATGGAAAACACGCTCATGGATCAAGAAAGGGTTCAGTGGGCTGCTGCGGCAATGCCTGCTGCAAGATCGGTTTTGATCAGGCCCAGCAAGAGCCAGGGACAGCAACCAACGATGAGCAAAGTGGCGGCCAGGAGAATGAGTGGCACACGCTGAGAGAAGGCTGGGTCGGTCATGAACAGACCAGAGGCAGCCGTACCATGGAAGATGCTACGGTAGGCGCGCAGCATATAAACGGCGGACATGACGACACCCCAGAGGCCAATCACCACACTCCACTGCAACATCCCAAACTCGGTCATTCCGAACTTGGTGAAGCTGCCGATGAAGACCATGACTTCACCCGCAAAGTTAGCGAGACCAGGCAGGCCGATGGAAGCAAAGGCACCAAAGGCAAACAACACCGTGAATGTCGGCGCATGACTGCCGAGACCACCAAGTTTGCTCAGTTCCAGCGTGCCTAGTTGGCTGCGCAGACGTCCAGCAAGAGCAAACAAAAGGGCGATGCTGATGCCGTGAGCAAACATCAATAGGACCGCACCGCGCAGCGCAATTTCGGTGCCAGCGGCCAAGCCGAGAAAGATGTAACCCATGTGCATCACCGACGAATTGGCGAGCACATCATCCAGACGCTTTTGATTGATGGTGACAAAGCCCATGACCAGAATGTTGCCGATCAGCATGTAGAGTAGAGCTTGCTGCACCCATGGCACTTGAACACCTTGTGGTAGCAATGGCATGGCGATGCGCAGGAGACCGTAGAGACCGAATTTTTTCAAGACTCCCGAGTGCAGCATGGCCACGGGGGTTGGCGCGGTGGCGTAAGCTGGAGCCGCCCAACTATGCAACGGAAAGAGACTGACCAGCGTGCCAAAACCAAGTAACAGGACGAAAAAGATCATGCCCTGTTTGTCCACAGGAAGCGGGGTCGCTGCGGCTTGTGCGCGCAGTGCATTCAGATCAAAGGTTAGCTTCCCACCACCGCTGTATTCGAGCACCAGCCAAGCCAAGCCTGCGAGCAAAACAAGGCTACCAGCACCGAGATAAATGGTAATCTTCCAAGCGACTGCTTTGCGATGTTCAGAGTCGCCATGGCCATGCAGAGCGATCATCAAGAAGGTCGGAATCAGTGCCAGTTCATGGAAGGCGTAGATGAAGAATATGTCCGTGCAAAGAAAGGCCCCCAAGGCACCACCAGCGATAAGTAATGAAGCGATGTGATAGATGGCGGGCTTCTCAGGACTGATCTGCCAGACGGCAGCAAGCGTCACCAAAGCTGTAAGCAGAGCTAGGATCAAGGCCACGCCATCAGCACCCACACCAAATGAGATCGCGGGGTTTTCTAAGACCACACGGGCGCTTTCAAAAGCAAAGCCAGCTTTACCGGCTGAGGCAGATTTGAACTGAAACACGAGGCTCAGCACGATCAGCAGATTCAAGATGGCTGTGCCGACTGAGGTCGCACGAGTCGGCGCTCCGAGCCAGATGGCGAGAGCTGCGATGAGGGGTAGTAAGATGACGATTTCGAGCAAACTCATTTCTTTTCTCCATCAATGACCCATGTGCGGCAGCACAAACACAACCAGATAAATGACCATCAGCACACCCGCGCCGAGCATGAAAGTATAAGCCTGCAAATGACCGCCGGTCAGCACACGGGCTGCGGAGCCCAGACGTGTCGCAATGAAAGCAGGCAGGCGGGCCACAAGGCCGTCCACAAAGATGCGTTCGATGCCGTTCACGACCCAAGCAACGCCGTCTTGAAGAACCTTCACCAGCACGGCGTAGATCTCATCAAAGTAAAACTTGTTGGCGAAGAGCTTGATGTTCAGCGGGTCTTTGTCCTTACCGCGATAAAGAACGAAACCAGAAACCACACCGATCACGAGTGCCGAGATGGAAGCGATCATCACCGTTGGATGCTCTTCCGCATGATTCGGGACCATGGCTTGCAGAAGGCGAGTGATCGGTCCGATAGGAGAAAGCAATGTCAGACCTGCGAGCACAATCAGCGGCAGCACCATGACAATCGGAGCCTCGACAGCATGGTGTGCGTGGTCCGTGCGCGGCTTGCCAAAGAAGGTCACAACAAACATGCGCGTCATGTAAAAGGCAGTCAGCATCGCTGTCGTCACCCCGACCCAGAAGAGTGGGCGGCAGGCCTCAAAACCAAGACCCAGAATGGTCTCTTTGCTGAAGAATCCGCTGAATCCTGGCACACCCATCAGCGCCGCAGTGCCGACGGCAAAGGTCGCGAACGTGACAGGCATGTGTTTCATCAAGCCGCCCATTTTCCAAATATCCTGCTCGTGGTGGCAGGCATAGATGATGGCACCGGAACCGAGGAAGAGCATCGCTTTGAAAAATGCGTGCGTGTAAAGGTGGAACATCGCTGGGTGGCCTGGGCCAGCCTCGTGATGCGCACCACTGACTTGCATAGCCAGCAGACCGACGGCCATCACCATGTAGCCGAGTTGTGAAAGGGTGGAGTAGGCCAGCACACGCTTGATGTCATTCTGCTGCGTGGCCATCAGGGCAGCCATCAGAGCCGTCAGACCGCCGATCCAAGCCACAATGGTTGCAGCATCAGGTGAGGCTTCGATCACAAAGCTGCAACGAACCAACATGAACACACCGGCGGCCACCATCGTGGCGGCGTGAATCAGAGCAGAGACTGGAGTCGGGCCTTCCATCGCATCTGGCAGCCAGACATGCAGCGGGAACTGCGCGCTTTTGCCGACAGCTCCCATGAAGATACCCAAGGCAGCGAGCATCATGAAGGTCGTGTTGGCCTTCGCCATTTCGTGCAGCGGACCTTCGGCGAAACCTTCCTTGAGGCCGATGAAACTGACATCACCGTGATTGGCCATGAACAACATCAAGATGCCGATCATGAATCCAAAGTCGCCGATGCGGTTCACCAAGAAAGCCTTCTTCGAAGCCTCAGCCGCTGAGGGTTTTTCAAACCAGTGACCGATGAGCAAATAGGAGCTTAGACCCACGAGTTCCCAGAAGATGAACATCATCACCAAGTTACCCGCCAGAACGATGCCGGTCATCGAGAACATGAAGAGCGAAAGAGCACCAAAGAAGCGCACCTTGCCATCATCATCCTTCATGTAACCGAGGGAGAAAATGTGAACCAGCAAGCCGATGGAAGTGACGATGAACATCATGCCGCGACTTTGTTGATCAATCAGCGCATCGATCACTAGGCGGATCTTTCCGACCTCCAGAAACGGCAGCAGCAACGGCGTCGAATTCTCAGTGCCTAGCATCATGAAGCTGACCACAAAACAGATCGCAGCGGAGAAGACGGAAAGCGCGACACACGCTCCTTTGAGCACCTTATTCCCCAGCAGGATCGCCAGCGCCGACATCAATGGCAGCAGCAGCAGCAGGGTGGGGAGGGATGATGAATTCTGATCAGGCATGAATAAAAAGAGTTAGCCTTGGAGCTTCGAAACAGCTTCGACCTCGACGCTCTGTTTCGAGCGGAAGAGAGCCACGATGATGGCCAAGCCGACCGCCACCTCAGCGGCGGCAACGGTGATGGTGAAAAACACGAGTGCCTGCGCCGAGTAGTCAGGCAGACCCTCAACCACATGGAAGCGAGAGAAAGCGACGAGAGTGAGATTGGCTGCGCTCAGCATCATCTCCAGACACATGTAAATGATGATGATGTTTCGCCGAGCCACAACTCCAGCGAGTCCGAGGGCAAAGAGCGCTCCACTGACAATGAGATAATGGTTCAGTGTGATCATCGTGCGACCTCCTTCTCACGCTTGCTCAGGACCACCACGCCAACAGTGCCAACAAGCAACAAGAGTCCGATGACCTGAAGATGAAAACCATATTGCTTAAACAGCGTCAACCCCATCAGCTTGGCATCCGGCAGTGTGCCAGTTTTGAGATCATTGGAAATGGTGGGCAGATTCCCCTTCCCCGCGGCCATTGTAGCACCGGCCTTTTCCAGCGTGAGCGCCACATCGCTCGTGGTTTTATCACCGAGAGAAAGGCTGCTGCTAATTGTCGCCACCTGCACGGCCAGGACCGCCGCTAGCACGATGCCACCGATCACGGCTGCAAGGTTCGGCTTCTTGCCGGACTCCGCTTTGATGTCCAAAAGCATGATGATGAAAAGGAACAACACCATCACCGCACCGGCATAGACTAGGATCTGAATCGTGCCGATAAAGTAGGCATCAAGACTGATGAACAGAGCGGCTAAGCCGACAAAACTCATGGCGAGTGACAGTGCGCAAGTCACTGGATTACGCGCGGTGACCACCATCAGGCCAAAGCCAAGGGTGAGAGCAGCAAAGAAGTAAAAGAGAAGTGTGGGCATCGGTTACTTCAGTTCGTTCCACTTGTTCACGAGACCCACGCGCACGCCGCCGATCTCATAGAGCTTCTTTTTGTCGTGCATCAGTTCCCCACGCGACTCGCCTGTGATGGCGTAATCTTTGCGGAGATAGATGGCTTGCTCAGGGCAGACTTCTTCACACATGCCGCAGTAGATGCAGCGGGTCATGTCGATATCGAACTCTTTCGGGCGCTTCTCCACCTTGGCCCATGGGTCATCACTCGGGATCTCGCCCGGCATAATGCGGATGGCTTTCGGCGGGCAGATAAACTCACAAAGTTGGCAGCTCACGCAGCGCTCACGGCCTTGCTCATCAGTGACCAGCGCTGGAGCGCCACGGTAATAGTCAGGCAGATGTTCATCCCACTTTTGTTCGGGATACTCCATCGTCACCTTGGGTTTTTTACCGGTGATCTCCAGGAAGGTTTTCAGCGCATGGCCGAGCGTGATCTTCAGGCCTTTAGCAAAGGTGGAGATGAACCACCTTTCATGCCAGGCGAGTTTAGGACGTTGAACAATGATCGTTGCCATAAATGGGGGGATTTACTTTAACGGGAACCAACTCATGAGCGCCGCCGTCAGGATGACGTTGGCTAGGGCGAGTTCAAACATGACCATCCAGCCCAGTTTCATGAGTTGGTCGAAGCGGAAGCGTGGGAGCGACCAGCGAATCAGGATGAAGAAAAGAATGAAGACCACGATCTTCACGAAGAACGTCGCGATGTGCAGCGCCCCGAGCCACAGCGGTGTGTCACCCGGCGCATAACCTAGCCCAATGAGCGGACCAAAGGGAATACTCCAACCACCCAGGAACAGCGTCACCGCCATGCCCGAGCCGATGATCATCGCTGCGTATTCACCCAGGAAGAACAGGGCAAACTTCATCGAGCTATACTCCGTATGATAACCCGCCACGAGTTCCGTTTCACATTCAGCAAGGTCAAACGGCAGACGATTCGTCTCGGCAAACATCGCCACGACAAAAATGACAAAGGAAATGATCATCGGCACCCACAGCACCCAGCGAGCCACACTCAACCCCTCACCCCACAGCGGCAGCAGCAGCCAGCCATTCGCATCTTGGAAGATCGACATCTTTGTCAGGTTCAACTCACCGAAAACCATCAGCACAGGAATGATCGAAAGCCCGAGCGACAGCTCATAGCTGATCATCTGCGCCGAAGCGCGCACGCTACCCAGGAAAGGATACTTTGAGTTCGATGCCCAGCCCGCCAGCACGATCCCATATACTCCGAGGGAGGCGATCGCGAAGGTGTAAAGAGGCCCCACATTCAGATCGGCGATTACCATCGGGATCGGTGCCACGGTGAAAAGCGGCAGTCCCACCCAGCCGAGCAGGCCATTCAGGTCAGCCAGACGCAGTTCCGAGCCAAAAGGCAGCACCACGCAGGTCATCAGAGCGGGCACCATCGTCAGCACCGGAGCCAGCCAATAATAAAACGTGTTCACCGACTTTGGTGTGAAGTCTTCCTTGAGGATGAATTTCAAGCCATCCGCCATCGGTTGCAGCAGGCCGCCGATGCCAAAAATCTGGATGTCCTTTTTAAAGCCGAACAATGTCAGCGGGATACCCGTGCGGTTCGGACCCACGCGATCCTGGATCACAGCGGAGAAGCGCCGCTCGGCATACACGCTGTATGCGACCATGGGCAGGATGACCAGAAAGGTCAGAAACACGATCTTCACCAGGGAGGCGATGAGGAAAGTCAGGTCGATGTTGGCGAGTAGTGGTGCCATGGGGGGCGCGGCATTATCAGGAAGGCTTTACGAGCGGCAACTCGTATTTGTGAAAAATTTCACAAGCTCTTTATTTACCTGTGTTTTGCAGCCAGTCAAACGAGCACAAAAGCCACCTCGCCGAGACATCATTTTGCACTCACTCGCCTCTCGCCGGTGGGCAGAGATTCAAAGTGGAACCAGCGCGTGTGATCAGGCAGCAGATCGGGAAACAGATCTGCCCATTCGACGATCACTACGCCTGGCTCATCGAGAAAATCATCCCAGCCTACGGTCAGAACCTGCGCTAACTCATCCATCCGATAGAAATCGAAGTGAAACACGGGCACCCGCCCATCGAGATACTCATGCACCAGGGTGAAGGTCGGGCTTGTCACATCAGCCCGCGATCCCAGTCCGGCGACGATCCCCTTCGTGGCCTGCGTCTTGCCTGCGCCGAGATGCCCGCATAGAGCGACGACAGCTCCCGCATTCAAACTCTGCGCGAGCTGCGCGCCCCACTCATAAGTGGCTTCAGAAGTCGGTAGTTCAGTGCTCATCGGAAATGCTCCCAACCGCCGCCAATCAGTGCTTGCCCTTGGCCTTTCGCCACGAGTTCACCGATCATCGTCAGCTTCAATTCAGGGAAAGCCGCACGCCACTCATCCCACACTCGCATGTTCATCTTGGGTGATACGGCGAGCAGCAGCTCATAGTCCTCACCATCACCCAATGCCTGAGCCAGCGTGCAGCCGCGCGTTCTCGGCACCGCTTCATTAACCACCTGAAATCCCACGTCACAGCTCGCGGCCATGCGAGGCAGATCTTTGGCTAGACCATCGCTGAGATCCATCATCGCCGTAACCGGCATGTTTGCAGCGATCCAATGCGCCTCCTTCACCCGTGGTTGAAAGCGCAGATGCTTGCCTTTGATCGAGCCACCGAGTCTGCCTGTGACAAAAAGAAAGTCCCCTTCCCTCGCGCCATTCCGTGACACCCAGTCTTTGGCAGGTGCCGTGCCCGTCATGCTCACCGTGATGATCATCTGATCTCCACGCGATGTCTCCCCGCCGACGATATTTACGCCATACTCCTCAGCCATCGCGCGCAGCCCTGCATAGACACCGAGCACACGCTTCACAGGCGTCTCTGGCGGAGCGATGAGCGTGATCAGAGCGTGGCATGGCGTCGCTGCCATTGCCGCAAAATCACTGATCACGCGAGCCATCGCCTTGCGTCCGATCAGGCGCGGGGCGGTATCAGCGGTGAAGTGTACCCCCTCCACCACCGTGTCGGTTTTCAGCAGCAGTCGATCACTCTTCTTCGGTGGCAACACCACCGCGCAGTCATCGCCAGGACCAGCAATCACACGGTCGTCCATTTTCAGACCAGCCACCATGCGGCGGATCAGCGCGTCTTCACCGATGTCAGCCAGCGTTTGCATCACTTCATGTCAGGGAAAAACAGCATCACAATCAAGCTCGTTGCATTAAAAAAGCAGTGCAGCACCATCGGCACCAGGAGGCAGCCCGTCAGCTCATACATGGCACAAAAGACCAGCGCCAGCACGGTCAGTGGCACGACAGTGCCGATGTGCATGTGGATGACGGCAAACAGCAGCGCTGAGCAAATCGCCGCAAAGAAGCCATCCGTGTAGCGCTTGATCACCCCATAGATAAATCCGCGAAACACCAACTCCTCAACCAAAGGCGCAAAGATAGCAGCCGATACTACTAGCATCGCCTTTGCCAATGGGTCTTTAGATTTGCGGAACGCCTCCACAGCCTCCTGCTCGTCCATATCAGGCCAGAAATCCTTCATCCACACCTGCATCCCCAGAGCCGATCCATTCACCACCATCAGCATCGGGATCAGGATCAGCAAACCCAGACCGATCACCTTCAGTGGCCGCATCTGGCGCAGGCCAAACAACTCCGCCGGATTCAGCCCGCGCACCTTCCGCAGATACACCAGCAGCAGCACGCACATGCCAAACTGCATCATGATACCGACCAGCGCAGCATTCACCGTGAGAGGTAGATCAGCCGTCGGTTTGATCTCCGTCGTCGGCATCGCCTCCTTCAGACCAAAAAGCAGGAACGCCGCAATCGCCGCCACCAGCATTGCATCCGCCGTAAAGTAGGGCCGCGCATCCACACGCCCAGTCCAGTTCCAGCCAGCAGATGGATTCAGTTCGCGCACAACCTTGTAAGCCACCACCCCGAGCAGCAGTGCCACCCAGACAATGAGGGTGATGTCATGTAAAACTCCGAGAGTAGCAGCGTCCATGGGTCAAAATAAATGAAACGTCGCTCAGTGCAGATACGAACCCGGCAGATAATACAACATGCCCGGTTGCAGCTTCGTCATCACCTGAGCGCCCAGATTCAGCTCGATCTTCGCCGGCACCTGGCCTGCGCGTGCGGACAAGCCCAGCGCGCTGAGAAAGTTCGGCGCAGCATGATACTTCACCACCGCCGCATCTGGGGCCTTGCCCAGAACCTTCGCCAGCGCATACGCATCCTCGATGTAGCCAATCTGGTCCACCAGCTTCGCAGCCAGCGCCTGTCGGCCCGTCACCACACGGCCATCCGCCACCGTGCTTTTCAGCACGTCCTTCGGCACCTTGCGCGCCTCTGACACGATCCCGAGAAAGCGGTCATACATGTCATTCACCAGCGCCTGCACATACAGCTTCTCGTCATCACGCATCGGCCTCGCACCACTCAGCGTGTCTTTGAAAGCACCACTGGTAAAAGTTTGCGAAGCCAGCCCCACCTTGCCGAAAAGTTCATGGTAGCTCATCGACTCCATGATCACGCCGATGCTTGCCGTCAGCGTCGTCTCACTGGCCACCACCTTCGTCGCCCCGCAGGCCACATAGTAGCCACCGCTCGCCGCCACCGAATCCATATAGACCACCACAGGCTTCACCGCAGCCGCCTTCTTCACCGCATTATAAATGATGTCCGAAGCCGTCACCTCACCGCCCGGAGAGTTCACCCGCAGCACGATCGCCTTCACCTCAGCATCCGCCACTGCCTGCTCTAGTCCGCGCTTGATGCCCTCCACACTCGGCAGCGCCTGCTCAAGAAACCCACCCGCGCTCATCGAGCTAATAATGCCCTCCAGATCCAGATGCACGATCTTCGTCGCGGCGGCACCCTTGCCCGCCACCACCACCTTCTCATGCAGCGCCTCCATCTGTTCCGTCTCCGCCATCTCAGAGCCCACCAAAGCCAGAGTCTGGAACAGATTCACCCCGACACTTAGCACCAAGGCCACGACGAGCGCAGCGATCAAACATCCACAGGTAGTTTTATTCATCGCGCGGAGACTAAACCGCGAACTGAAACTGGCAAGGCCCGCACCTAACTCTCAACCAGAAAAAAGTTCGACTTGGCAGAAAGCGAAGAGCCATGCCGGTCATCATGCCAAGAGTCACAGTCGCGGCAATAAACTCCTATGCGCGCATCCTGTCATTCCATCCTGAATGTGTGATTTGCCCGAGCGTGCCGTTTCATTCCCGCAAGCCATCCACCATGAAAACCATCTGCCTCCTCCTCTCGTCATTCGTCCTTCTGCATTCGTCATTTGCACAGGACCTCCATCCCGCCGCTGATGCCACAGGCTTCGTGCCGCTCTTCAATGGCAAGGATCTCACGGGCTGGAAGACGACGGGCAACTGGCTGGTCGAGCCTGATGGCAGCGTCTCGCTGCATCCACGCGAGAGCGAAAAAGGCTGGCAGCGCTACGACGCTTACATTGCCACTGAAAAGCATTACGCCGACTTCACGCTCGACCTCGAATTCAAGATCAATGCTAAGGGCAACAGCGGCGTCTTCATGCGCGTCGGTGATATGAAGGAGCCTGTCAAAACGGGCTTCGAGGTACAAATTCTCGATACCTATGGTTTGGAAAAACCCGGTCACCACGACTGCGGCGGCATCGTGAAAGGCATCGGCCCATCCAAGAACATGGTGAAGCCTGCGGGCGAGTGGAATCGCTACACGATCACGGTCAAAGGCCGCAGCGTGAAGGTCATCTTCAACGGGGAACAAATCATCGACACCAGCCTCGACGACATCACGATGAAAGATCGCCCTAACATAGGTACAATCGCCTTTCAGGATGAAGCGCTCCCTGTTTGGTATCGCAACGTGCGCATCAAGGAACTGAAATAGCTGCTCCTGATCCACGTTGGAGCAAGCATGAAGCTCTCGTTGCTCCTTTCGTCATTTGTCATTCTGCATTCGTCATTGGCAGCAGAGCGCCCCAACATCCTCTTCATCGCCAGCGATGACATGCGACCGCAGCTAGGCTGCTATGGCGACCCTACCGTGAAATCGCCGAACCTCGACGCACTGGCTAAGCGCGGCATGGTCTTCCAGCGCAGCTATGTGCAGCAGGCGCTGTGCTCTCCCTCGCGCATCTCCATGCTCAGTGGGCGCTATCCAGCCACGACAGGCATCTTTGAAATTGGCCGCACGCTGCGCACCACCATGCCGGACATCACCACGATGCCGCAGCACTTCAAAAACAACGGCTACCACACCCGCAGCATCGGCAAAATCTACCACGTTGGCATTGATGACGATGCTTCATGGAGCATCCCCGCTGCTCATGGCCAAAAGCCACGACACAGCCCTGCCACGCAATTGGCCGTCGAGAAATTAATCACCGATGCGAAAGCCAAAGGCATCACCCTACCACCCAAGGGCAAAGGTGGACGCAACTCGGTCGTGCCCGCGTTTGAAGCGGTCGAATGCGGTGACGATGACCTCCTCGATGGGGATTGTGCCGCGCGTGCTATCGAGCAAATCCGCGAGTATGCGAAGAACCCATCGCAGCCCTTCTTCTTTGCGGTTGGCTTTGCCAATCCACATGTGCCGTGGATCTCACCGAAGAAATACTGGGATCTCTACGATCGCTCGAAGCTGCCGCTCGCCACGAACACTTTCCTACCGAAAGACGCACCTATTTTTGCTGCCACCTCAGGCACCGACTTCCGCTGGTATGCTGGCGTGCCTGAAGGCGAGCTGCCCGAGCCCTTTGCCCGTGAGTGCCTGCATGGCTACCTCGCTGCCATCAGTTATGTCGATGCGCAGGTCGGTCGCCTGCTCGCTGCGCTCGATGAAACCGGTCTCGCCAAGAACACCATCATCGTCTTCTGGAGCGATCACGGCTACTACATGGGCGAACACACCTGGTGGGGCGCGAAGCACAACAACTACGAGGGTGCCACGCGCAACTGCCTCATCGTCTCCCAGCCCGGCATGAAGCACGCGGGTGAAAAAACCGACGCGCTCGCCCAATCCGTCGATCTCGCCCCCACGCTCACTGACTTGTGCAGCCTTCCGACGAACGATGGCTTCCAAGGCCGCAGCTTGAAGCCCGTGCTCGAAGATCCCACCGCTACGGTGAATGATGCCGCCTTCAGTTGGTATCCCAAAGAAGGCTGGCTCGGCACCGCCATGCGCACCGATAAATGGCGCTTCGTCGAATGGACCAAACTCGGTCAAGAACCCGTCCGTGAACTCTACAACCAGGTCAACGACCCTCAGAACAACCTCAACGTCGCCAACAAACCCGAGCACGCTCAAGTTCTCGAATCGCTGAGCAAACGGCTCAGAGAAAAATTTCCCGTGCAGCAGTTCAAAGAGCCTGCCGCAACGCCCAAAGGTAAAAAAGCCCGCAAACAATGATTCCAGCCATGCGCCTCATTCTCACTCTCCTTTCGTTCGTCATTCTGGATACGTCATTCGCGGCGCAGCCGAACATGATCCTATTTCTCGCGGATGACCTGGGCTATGGCGATCTCGGCTGCTTCGGGCATCCGATCATCAAGTCGCCGAATCTGGATGCTTTGGCGAAACAGGGCGTGCGATTGACGCAGTGCTACTCAGGTAGCGCAGTGTGCAGTCCTTCACGCTCGGCTTTGCTTACGGGTCGCACGCCGCATCGCAATGGCGTTTACACTTGGATCGCTGAGGGTGCAGAGGTGCATCTGCGCACGAGTGAAAACACGCTGCCTGAGTTACTCAGGGGCGCGGGCTACACCACATGTCACAGTGGCAAATGGCATCTCAATGGCCTGTTCAATAATCCAGCACAGCCTCAGCCGAACGATCACGGTTACGACTGGTGGATGGCGACTCAAAACAACGCCGGACCCTCGCATGAAAACCCCAACAACTTCGCCCGCAACGGCCAACCCGTCGGCCAGATGCAGGGTTACTCAGCACCTCTCGTCGTCGGCGAGGCGATCACATGGCTCAAAGAAAAGCGTGATGCCTCGAAGCCCTTCTTCCTCGCCGTGTGGACGCATGAGCCGCATTACCCGATCAAGTCCGACCCCAAATTCAAAGCACTCTATCCCGAGCTCACCGACGACATCCAGCGTGAGCACCACGCCAATGTGACGCAGATGGACCACGCTTTCGGAATGCTCATGAAGTCACTCGACGAACAAAAACTCAGCGACAGCACCTTCATCTATTTCACCTCCGACAACGGCCCTGAAGGCGATGGCATCGAGTCACCTGGACGCGGTAGCAGTGGCGGCTTGCGTGGTCGCAAGCGTGATGTGCATGAAGGCGGCATTCGCGTCCCTGGCATCGCCCGCTGGCCAGGAAAGATCAAGCCCGGCGCGACCTGCGATGTGCCTGTGATCGGCAGCGATGTCTTCCCCACCATGCTCAAAATCGCCGGTGTCGAAGCCCCGAAGGATCGTATGCTGGATGGCGTGAACATTCTCCCAGCACTCGACGGCAGCGTGACCAAAGTCGAGCGTCCGCAGCCGCTCTTCTGGCGTCTGCACATGGCCCCCAACATGAAGATCGCCATGCGTGTCGATGATTGGAAAATCCTCGCCGATGAAACCCTCAGCGAGTTCGAACTCTACAATCTCAAAGACGACGTCAAAGAGACCACCGACCTCAAAGACAAGGACGTTGAGCGCTTCGGCGCACTCAAAGCTCAGCTCATCAAACACAACGCCAGCATTGATGCCGAAGGCCCAGACTGGTGGAAGCGGCTTAGCCCAAACGGCGGCAAGCCAAAGGGAGCTGACGAGGGCAAGAAAAAGAAAAAGGCGAAAGACGCTGAGTAGCTCACTCTGGGATCACCCACGACTTACGCTTCACTGCTCTGAGAGTGGTGAACCCGTTCTTCTTGCGGAAGTGATCAAAGGCCATGTCTGAGCCATCCGCCTTCATTTGGTGTACCATTTGCAGCAGCTCACCGAGGCGACCTTTGGGGAAACCCGCCTTGTTTGCAAACCAGCCAAGATACTCCGCCGGAATGTCATAAATCGGAATGCCATTGGGTGGAAAATGCTGCGGCCCATACTTACCGAAGGGCATGGCTGTGCGCCCGATCTCATCGAGATCAGCTCTCATGCGCTCAGCAAGATCAGTCATGCCGCAGAGTGGCTCAAAATGGCGACTGCGCGACTATAACTGCACATCAAGATGCCGCTGAACACTAACGCCCCATTTGACTCCACTGCCCCTCTCTGCCATCTCAAGCCTTCGTTTCCCTCCCCCTGCCCTGCCCCATGTCCACTCCTGCCCATAATTACACCGAAGACAGCATCAAGTCCCTCGATTGGCGCGAGCACATCCGCCTGCGGCCTGGCATGTACATCGGCAAGCTGGGCGATGGCTCACAGCCTGAGGACGGCATCTACGTCCTGCTGAAGGAAGTCATCGACAACTGCATCGACGAGCACGTCATGGGATTTGGCAAAGTCATCGAAGTCGAAATCACGGAGGACCATCAAGTCACAGTCCGCGACTACGGACGCGGTGTGCCGCTCGGCAAGCTCATGGAGTGCTCAGCCCAGATCAATACGGGTGCCAAGTATGATAGCGAAGTCTTCAAGCGCTCCGTCGGCCTTAACGGCGTCGGCATCAAGGCGGTCAACGCGCTGAGCACCTTCTTTGAAATCCAGGCCTTTCGCGAAAAGCAAACGCGCGCCATCGAGTTCAGCCAGGGCATCGTGAAATATGACATGGGTAAGCCCACCGCTTGTGACGAACCTGACGGCACACGCATCTGCTTCCGCCCCGATCCTGAGAGCTTCACCGCGCACCTCCATTACAAGCTCGACTACGCCCGCGAGATGCTGCGCTTCTACTCCTGGCTGAACCCAGGACTCACGCTGAAACTCAATGGTGAGAGCTTTAAATCCAAGGATGGTTTGCGCGATCTCATCGCCGCAAAGTTGACTGAGGCTCCACAGTATCCTGTGATCCATCTCGATGGCACCGATGTCGAAGTCGCCTTCACTCACGGCACTGGTTACGGCGAGGAATTTTACACGTTCGTTAATGGTCAGCACACGACTCAGGGCGGCACCCACATGGCTGCTTTCCGTGAGGCCATCGTCCAGGAATGTCGCGAGTTTTATAAAAAGCAGTTCGAGCCAAGTGACGTCCGCACCAGCATCATCGCTGCCGTTTCCGTGAAGGTTCAGGAACCCATCTTTGAAAGCCAGACCAAGACCAAACTCGGATCCACGCACATGGAACCCAACGGTCGCAACCTGCGCTCCCACATCATCAATACCGTCGTCAAAGAGCTGGACAATTATCTCCACAAAAATCCCGATGCTGCCAAGGCTTTGCTGGAGCGAATCGTCGCTAACGAAAAAGAGCGCAAAGAAATCTCGGGCATTCAAAAGGCGGCTCGTGAGTCCGCACGCAAAGCCAAGGTTCACAATAAAAAGCTGCGTGATTGCCGCATCCATCTCGACTCCAAAGACAAGCAGCGTGAGGAAAGCACCCTCTTCATCACCGAGGGTGACAGCGCTTCAGGCAGCATCACCAAGAGCCGTGACGTGAATACACAGGGTGTTTTCTCACTGCGCGGTAAACCGCTGAACTGCTTCGGACTCAGTCGCAAAATCGTTTATGAGAACGAGGAGTTTTACCTCCTCGCCAACGCCTTGCAGATCGACGAAAACATCGAGGAGCTACGCTACAACAAGATCATTCTCGCCACCGATGCGGATGTGGACGGCATGCACATCCGCCTGCTCATGATCACCTTCTTCCTCCAGTTCTTCCCTGAGTTGATCCGTGCCGGTCATGTGTACATTTTGCAGACACCGCTCTTCCGTGTGCGAAACAAGAAAGACACATTCTATTGCTACAGCGACACCGAGCGCCAACGCGCCATCCACAAATGCGGCAAGAACGCTGAGATCACACGATTCAAAGGCTTGGGTGAAATCTCGCCCGATGAATTCAAGCACTTCATCGGCCCCAAGATGCGCCTGGAACCCGTCATGATGCCTGAGCACAAGAGCATCAAAGAGTTACTCACCTTTTACATGGGTAAGAACACGCCAGATCGCCAGGCCTACATCGTGGACAACCTACGCATCGAAAAGGAGCTCGACTTCAACGAGCAGCCAGAGGCGTTGCCTGAAGCCGCGTGACCTATTGCTCATTTTTCTACACTGGTAAAAGATGGGCATCAGCAGCAAGTCTGAGGCGTATCTCGTTGCCCCATTGCCTATGCCTTCTCACGCCCACGCAGCTCTCATCATCGTCGGTCACGGTTCCACGCTGAACCCAGACTCCAGCGCACCGACCCATCTCCATGCCGACAGCATCCGCCAAAGCGGCCAGTTTCGTGAAGTAGTCTGCTGTTTTTGGAAAGAGGAACCGTCGATGCGGGAGGTGTATGAAAGCATCGACAGTGAGGTGATTTACATCGTGCCAAACTTCATCAGCGAAGGCTATTTCTGTCAGCAGGTGTTGCCGCGTGAGCTGCGTTTGACTGGACCAATAACACAGCGCGATGGCAAAACGATCCACTACTGTGATCCCGTGGGCATCCACCCGAACATTACCCGTCTGCTCCTCCAACGGGCTGATGAAGTGGCTCCCGGTGTTCCACGTGCAGAGACGAGTTTGATCATCGTCGGTCACGGAACGAACCTGAATGAGAACTCGACCAAAGCCATTCAGGACCAAGTGAAATTAATTCGCGAAGGCGGCTACGGCTTCGCTGAAGTGATCGACACCTACATGGAAGAGGCACCCTTTGTTGCTGATTGGCACAAGCTCACGACAGCTGCCAATGTCGTCGTCGTCCCCTTCTTCATTGCAGATGGCCTGCACAGCTTTCAGGACATTCCCGTGCTCCTCGGCATGGAGAAAGAAACAGGCAAGGCGCTAAGCCAAATGGATGTCTTCCGCCATAACCCGATCGAGATGCAGGGCCGCCATGTGTACTACAGCAGCGCCATCGGCACCGAGCGATTGATGGCTGAAGTGATTCTGGATCAGGTGCGTGATTTTGATCTGAAGCACGCCGTGGATTTTGATAGGGCCGAGAGCTCGGATTCAGTGCAGGCTAAGGCGCTTGCCAATTGGTTAGCCGAAGGTCGCAACGTGATCGGGCAAGTCCACATTGTAGAGGCAGGCGTCAGCGTGCCTTCAGCGCCAAGCTACATCCTGCGTCATATTGAAGATGCAGCTGCTGAAGCAATCACTCTGAAAACATTTCGTGAACCAGCATCAGCGCGCGAAATCTCGCGAGTGGATGAAGCAGGCGAATTTCGCCCGATCAAGACCGCGCCCACACTGAAGCGTGGTTGGCAGCTTGAACTCAGCAATTTGACCGAGCTACAATTGGCACTGGAATTCTTTTACCCAGCCGCCATCGGCATGGCTCATGCGCAAGAGATCGGCACGCTGAATCCTGTGCCACTACGTGACCTGCTGGGTCGCCAAACCGGCATGTATCGCTTTGCCAACGGCATCAACGATGAGCAGGCCAGCGAGCTGATCGGCAAGTGCTGCGCGAACGCTACAAAATGCCTGCGCCGCATCGTCTTTCCGCTGGATGCGACCCAGAGCCTAGCTGGCACAGCCTCATCAAAACTCGGTGACGAGGCCGGCCATGCTGCGGGCCAATCAAACGCCATTCCCCTGCTCTGCATGGAGGCCTGCAACCACATCGTCTCCGCCGCTCGCAAAGTGGCACGAGAGAACTTTGAGACGAAGTAGAATGAATCGCTACAGCCCCGCATTGCCAGTTTAGGGCCGCGTCGGTGCTAGGGCACGCACGAGTTCCATCCAGTCATGGCCTTCGGTGTAGCCAGAGAGTTCCAGTTCGTGAATCAGTGGCTTGATGATTTGCCCCTGCACATCAAGCGGCTTGTGATAGAGCACAGGCCAGAGGTCTTCTAGATTTCGGCGAAAGTCGGTGACGGCACCACTCATCTGCAAATGCCAAGCATGAGGACAGAGGAGGATGTCTTTAAGCAACTCGGACTCTGTCGGATGCCCGCCTGAGAGTTCCCTCACACGAAGAAAGGCACGGAGATCTTTGGGCACGATGTTATCCTGGCCGGACTTCCTGTGCCGATGAAGCTTCCCGACAAGCACATCACGGACCTGCGGCACCATGATCTTGATCCCGTGACGTATCTCGGTGTGTGCACGCCCATACCAACCATCTGTGGACCTGAAGGCGCTGGGCGGAGTGATGTCGAGGTAGAAAATACCTTCGTCTTTACCGCTCTTTCCCATGCCAATTTCTTCGGTCAGCGCTTTGAAGGGTAGAATGTCTTCTGAGCTTACGCGCAGGTCAGCATCAGCACTGGTGAAGGTCGGGTCCAGCCGCAGATGAATCGTTGCAGAGCCGAAGACGACGATGGTGTCCTTGTAGTCAGGAAAACGCTCCGCCACAGCTTTGAAGAAGCGGTCAATTTTCTCGCCAATGGGTGTGTTCCAGTTTGGGGGTTGGTCACTCCAGTTCATAACAAAAAAATTACTGCCAACGTAGCCTCATACCCGCTTTTTTTTCCAGACGGATCAGGTTCATGGCTTGATCGATCAGGCGATTTTCCACTCCTGGATCGCGGATCAGTTCTTTGGCAAAGAGGCACCATTTAGCACGACCACGGAGCCGTTCACTGCTGAGGATGCGGGCGACGAGAAAGGCCTTGTGGTAATCGTAGTTCGCTGGACGGGCCAAATACAACTCACGGATGCGCTGCCCACGCTCCACCGTAGGCGCAGCGATCTGCTCACGCGTGAGGCGCGGGAGTTCAGCTAGCTCGGCGGCGGTGACGGCAGACATGTCCAGGATAGTGTCAGAATTTGAACAGAAGTCGAGTTACAGATGATTAGGGCCGGATGGATCGCTCGACCTCGCCGAGCAGTGTCGCATCCATCTCGGTGAGGTGGCAGCGCTCGGGGAAGCGGCCTTCGTTCACGTCGGCGACGTATTCGCTGAAGGCGGCGATGCGTTCGTTTTGCAGGCGGCGGTTTTCTTCGGCGAAGTTGCGATAGGACTTCGCGTGGCGCGGGATGCGCTCGTCGTAGTCGCCAAGAATGTCGCAGGAGAAGAGGAACTGCGTGTCGCAACCGCTGCCGGAGCCGAGGGACATGAGCAGCATGCTCGTTTGTTTGCAAAGCCACGAGGCGAGGTTGTGCGGCACGATCTCAATCTCGGCAGCGTAGGCACCGGCGTTTTCGAGGTCCTTCATTTTGCCATAGAGCATCTTCGCTTCATCGACGGTCTTTCCGAGGCTGCGGTAGCCGGTCCACGTCACATGACGCGGCACCATGCCGATGTGGCCGACGACTGGGATGCCTTCGCGCGCCATCGCCTCGATCAAAAACGGACTGCCAGAGCAATAGACGCTGCTGGCCCCCATTTCCAGAGCGCGGAAGCCCGTGCGGATGGCTTCCTCCTGCGTGGCCATACCATGCGGCGTGGAGCCGGAAAGGAAAGCCGTGGGCACAGCGGCGACGAGCAGCGGCAGCCGCGCCTGAGCCTCTGGCGAGTCAAAGCTACAGCTCATGAGATCAATCCCTGCTGCCTCGGCAGCCATGGCCTCCTGCGGCGATTTCACATGAATATGCGTGAGGCAGCGTTTGCCTTTGAGTTTACGGAGATCGTGAACAGTGTATTTTTTGCGCGGGCGGACCATGCGCTTTCATTATCGGAAAGCGTCTCAAGATGCAATGCGGATCATCAAGCCGGGCGCTTCGCCAGCGTATCGCGGATGATCTTGAGCACTTGCTCGCGCTCGGTACCGGAGAGCGGCAGACGGGGCTCGCGGACCCACTCTTGGCCGAGGCCGGTTTCTTGGCAGAGGAGCTTGATGTATTGCACAAAGTGGAGATGCGTATCGAGCTTCATGAGCGGCTGGCTCCAGCGGTAGAGGGCGCGGCATCCGTCCCACTTGCCAGCTTTGGCGAGGTCCCAGAGCTGCTGGTTCTCTTTTGGGAAGGCGATGCCGCTGCCGCACACCCAGCCGTCGATGCCGAGGATGGCGGACTCGAGGAAGAGATCATCCACGCCGGTGAAGATACGGTAGCGCTCGCCAGTTTGATTGCGCAGCTCGGTGATGCGGCGGGTGTTGGAGCTGCTTTCTTTGATGGCGTGCAGGTTGGGGATATCGGCGAGTTCGACGAACATTTCCGGTGTCACGTCGGTGTGGTAACCGACTGGGTTGTTGTAGAGCATCCAGCTTAGCGGTGTGGCTTTTGCCAAAGTGCGGAACCAGTGCTGCGTCTCGCGCTGATCGGTTTTATAGACCATCGGTGGCATGATCATGAAGCCGGACACGCCAAGCTTTTCACAGTCCTGCATGTAGCTGATCGCGGCTTGTGTGTTCATCTCGGCCACGCCGCAGACCACGGGTACACGACCTGCGGCGACTTCGATGGCGTGCTTCACCACGGCGCGTTTTTCATCCGGCTGGAGGCATTGGTTTTCACCCAGCGAGCCGCAGACGATCAAGCCGGAGACGCCGACGTCGATCTGTGCCTGCCAGTGCTTGGCGGAGGCCGCGAGGTCGAGCGATTGATCCTGGTGCAACTGAGTGAGTACTGCCGGGAATACGCCGGACCATGTGGATGGGTTCATGTCACAGGATGAAACGAAAGACGTTGATGGTCTTGATTGCTTTTTGGGTGGTGACCTGTCATTTCAGTCAAAACATGGATTCGACCGGACCATTCTCTGAACATGTGGTGATGGAGGCGCTCTTTGATGCGCTGCCGGATGTGGTTTTTTTCATCAAGGATGCCGTGGGACGCTACGTGCGGGTGAATCAGACGCTGGCGAATCGCTGCGCGGGTGGTGATAAGGCCAAGCTGATCGGCAAGCGGCCAGAGGAAGTATTTCCGGCAGCGCTGGCGGCAAGTTATGCCCGGCAGGACGAGCATGTGCTGAAGACGGGCAAGCCGGTGGCGCATCAGTTGGAACTGCACATCTATACTGGCAGCAAGGCTGGCTGGTGCCTCACCACGAAGCACGCTCTGCGCGATGACAAGGGTCGCATCATCGGCGTGACCGGCATCTCGCGTGACTTGAATGCGCCGAGTGATAAGGCCAGTGGCTTTGCAGAACTCGCTTCGGCTTTGCGCCACATACAGAAGCATTACACCGAGAGCCTGCGCATCGAGGACATCGCCACAAAAGCAGGGCTGAGTGTGTATCAGTTCGAGCAGCGCGTGCAGCGGCTATTCCAAATGAGTCCGCTGCAACTGCTACACAAGCTGCGGCTGGATGAAGCGACACGGCTGCTGCGAGAGACGGATCAATCGCTGGCAGACATCGCGATCAATACCGGCTGGTGTGATCAGAGCGCCTTCACACGGCACTTCAGCCGCTATGCGGGCATGGCACCGGGGAAGTTTCGTGGCTTGAAGGCGAAGTGAAACGTCACGCTATCAGAGCCTTCACGACCTTCGCTGGATTGACGCCGATGAGTTTGCCGTCAAGCCCCTGCGTCTTGAAACTGAAGCGGTCCGCGTGGAATCCGAGGAGCTCTAGCACGGTGGCGTGGAAGTCACTGATGTGGAGTGGGTCTTTGACGATGTTGTAGCTGAAGTCGTCCGTCTCACCGTAGATCTGGCCACCTTTGGCACCGCCGCCAGCCATCCACATGCTGAAGCAGCGAGGGTGGTGATCGCGGCCATAGTTCTCTTTGGTTAGGCCACCTTGACTGTAGATCGTGCGACCAAACTCGCCGCCCCAGATGATGAGCGTGTCCTCGAACATACCGCGCTGCTTGAGATCCTCGATAAGTGCGTGGCAGGGCTGATCGACGTCTTTGCACTGGCTTGGCATACGACCGCCGACGTTGCTGTGGTGGTCCCAGTTGTTGTGATAGATCTGTACGAAGCGCACACCGCGTTCGACCAATCGGCGAGCCATGAGCACGCTGTTGGCAAAACTACCGGGCTTCTTGGCTTCCTCACCATACATCTTGTAAATGTAGTCGGGTTCTTTGGTGATGTCTGTCAGCTCAGGCACGCTGGCCTGCATGCGGAAGGCCATTTCATATTGCTGAATGCGCGTGTGCGTTTCGGGATCACCGACTTGCTTATAATTGATTTCGTTGAGCGCATTCAGGCCTTCGATGGTGCGCTTGCGCACGCTGTCAGGTACGCCGGGCGGGTTGTTAATGAAGAGAATCGGATCGCCTTTGCTGCGGAAGGAGACGCCTGCATGTTCGCCAGGAAGATAGCCGCTGGACCAGAGGCGAGAGGAGATAGCCTGCTCCTGCTCGCGATTACTCGGCGTAGCGATGAGCACGACGAAGGTGGGCAGATTCGAGTTCATCGAGCCGAGGCCGTACGAGGCCCAGGAACCGAGGCAAGGCCGTCCACCGATCTGATTGCCCGTCTGCATGGCGCAGATGGCTGGCTCGTGATTGATCGCCTCCGTGTGCAGCGAGCGCATCCAGCAGATGTCATCGGCATTCTTGGCGAGGTTTGGTAGCAACTGCGTGTTCATCATCATGCCGCACTGACCCGCAGCACTGAAAGCAAACTTTGACGGTGCGATGGGGAATCGCGCCTGTCCGCTGGTCATCGTGGTGAGGCGCTGACCGTTGCGAATGCTCTCCGGCAGGTCCTTGTCATAGTAGGCCTGCATCTGCGGCTTGTAGTCGAACAAATCCATCTGCGAAGGCCCACCGACCATGTGCAGATAAATCACACGCTTGGCCTTCGGCGGAAACTGCGGCCCTTGAGCATGTGCATTCGATGCATTCGCCAAAGATTCGCCAAACAGCGAAGCCAGCGCCGCACCGCCGAGCACGTTTTTACCACGAGCAAGGAGCTGACGGCGAGTTTGGAAAGTGTTCCATTCTTGGAGGAGGTTCATGGCGGGTAGGATTACTTGTTGAGGACTTCGTCCAGATTCATGAGCTGATTGCAAAGCATGGTCCACGCGGCGAGTTCGGCTTTGGGGAGCTTTTCATCAAACTTGGATTCGCCAACTTTGAGGAGAGCTTCGGCGTCGGTGGCGCTGGTGGTGTAGTGCTTGCGGAGGTCGGTGAGGCTGGCGTTTAGGATGGCGAGCTCATTGGCTTTAAGTGGTCGGCAGAGGAGGCGCTCGGCGATGTAGGCGAGTGGGTCTGGGGCTGCGATGGCTTTCTGCGCAAGGTTACGGGCAGCTTCGATGAACTGCGGGTCGTTCATGGTGACGAGCGCTTGTAGCGGTGTGTTCGTGCGGTCGCGGCGGACGCAACTAACTTCACGAGATGGAGCATTGAAGATGTCCATGTTCGGCGATGGAGACATGCGCTTCCAGAAGTTGTAGATCGTGCGGCGGTAAAGGTTTTCGCCGTTGTCTTGCTTGTACTTCTCGGTGCCGAGGCCGACGATTTCCCAGATGTTTTCCGGCTGATACGGCATTGTGCCGGGGCCACCCATGCGGGGTGAAAGCGAGCTGCTGGCGGCGAGGGCGTAGTCGCGGATCATCTCAGCATCCATGCGGAAACGCGGGCCACGTGAGAGCAGTGCGTTATCACGATCTTTCTCGATCTTTTCGGGTGTGATGAGCGTGGCCTGACGATAGGCGGCGGAGGTGAGGAGCATCTTGAGGAAGCGCTTCACATCCCAACCGCTCTCGCGGAACTCGACGGCGAGCCAGTCGAGCAATTCGGGATGTGTGGGAGCACTGCCCATAATGCCGAAGTCGTCGCTGGTCTTCACGATGCCTGTGCCGAAGAGCTCCTGCCAGAAGCGATTCACCGTGACGCGTGCCGTGAGCGGATTGTCTGCTGCGACGAGCCACTGCGCGAGTCCGAGGCGGTTCTTCGGCGCATTCGCGGGCAGTTTACCAATGGCAGCAGGCACGGCGGCATCGACCTGCTCGCCGACTTTATCATAAGCACCACGCATGAGGATGTTGGCCATTGGTTTGGCGTCCATCTTCTCTTCCTGAATGTGCGTGATCGGGCTGCGGCCTTTGATGGCTTCTTGTTCGGCAGTAAGTTTGCCGCTTTGAGCCGATGCGGCCTGATACGCGGCATCGCGAGTGACGAGGTAGTGCTCAAACAATGCCTCCTGCTGTTTCGGGCCTTGTTTCTTGGCCGTGAGCATGGTGCGCAGTGGGCCGACTTTAGAGATGGTCATCACTTCTGCGGCGCTGAGTTGGCGATCATAGACGCGCACGTCCTGCACGCCGCCATCCGTGAAGAGTTGCGTGTGGCTGCGCTGGCCGATGCGTGTCGGCGTCGCTGTCTTGATGCTGCCTTTGAGGCCGTTGGTTTCGGCTTTCACCGGCGTGTCTTCGCCATTGACGAAAATGCGCACGCCACCGGCTTTACCTTTGCCGTCATAAGTGACGAAGACGTGCTGCCAAACGCCAGGACGGAGTGCGGGCTTGGCTGTGGTGACTTTGATCGCATCCTCCGGCCACTTACTGACGATGTGGACAGTAAGCTTGGTGTCGTTTTGAAACAGATCCCAGCCGCGATAGCCACCCTTCTCATCCATACGGGCGAGAATGCCGCCGAAGACGCCTGCGCGGCCTGCACGGACCCATGCGCCATAACTAAAAGCATGATCCTTTTCATAATCACCCACCTCGCCGATCTCGAAGGTGCCGCCGGCTTTCATCACCGGAGCAGGCCCGAGTTTGCCATCGGGTTTCCATGAGACTTCGCCAGTGGCTTTGAATTTCTTTGTGGCTCCGCAGATACCCGTGACCTCACTGCCCACGCCTTCATTCAGCGGCACATGGGCGACGATGCCTTTGCTCGGCACATCTTTGTCGAGATCCTCAGGCTTCGCGCTGGCGAGCCATTGATCAAAGCTCGGCTTCGCGCCTTTGCGTGACTCATCCAGCTTCGTTTTCGCGGATCCGATCTCGGTTGGCAGTGCTGTCCAACGTGGACGATCTTTGTCAGTCGGCAGCACGAGGATGGGGCCGAGGCCGTCCTTCACATTACCGTCCTTAGCCTTCTGCGTCGTGTTGCGGAAGAAGGCAGCCATCGAGTAGTAGTCGCGCTGAGAGATGGGATCAAACTTGTGGTCGTGACACTGACAGCAGTTCGTGGTCAGCCCGAAGTAAACCCAGCCCATCGTCTGCACGCGATCAGCCGCGTAGTTGGCGAGGTTTTCTTCATCAATCGTGCCGCCTTCATTGGTGGTGATGTTGCAGCGCTGGAAACCGGTGGCGACGAGTTGGTCCTCGGTTGGCTTTGGTAGCAAATCACCCGCGATCTGCTCGATGGTGAACTGATCGAAGGGTTCATTGCGATTGAAGGCCTTCACCACCCAATCGCGGTAAGGCCACATCTCGCGTGGTTTGTCGAAATGCAGGCCGTGCGAGTCGCCGTAACGCGCCGCATCCAGCCAGTAGCGGGCACGGTGCTCGCCATAGGCAGGAGACTTCATGAGTTCATCGACAAGTGCACTGAGCTGGACGTCGGTGAGCTTTTCAGTGGCTGCATAGCGCATCACTAAATCTGGCGAAGGCGGTAATCCTGTGAGGTCCAGACTCACACGACGAATGAGCGCATGAGCATCAGCCTCTGGCGCAGGTTTCAGTCCAGCGGCCTCCAACTTGGAGAGAACAAAGCGATCCACTGGAGTCTTCGCCCATGATGCATCTTTCACTGTAGGTTCAGCCGCGTGCTGCGGCTGAATCAGTGACCAATGCGGCTGCCAGGGAGCACCTTGAGCGATCCATTCTTTGATCAAAGCGACCTGAGCGGGCTTCAGCTCTTTATGAGACTCCGGCGGTGGCATGACCTCGTCTTCATCTTTGGAGAGTAGGCGCTGATAGAGCGGGCTTTCCTCAGGTTTGCCTTTCAGCACGGTGGGGCTTTCGCCTTTCTTTGCCGTGAAGAAACCAGCCTCCGTATCCAGGCGGAGTCCAGCCTTGCGCGTGCCTGGATCAGGCCCGTGGCAGTGGAAACAAGAGTCCGCGAGGATGGGCCGAATGTCCTGATTGAAGGCGACACGTCCGTTGCTGGCAGCGAAGGCAGTTCCCTGTGCTGCAATCAGACTTAAAATGATTTGGATGCGTATTAAAGTCATCAGAATGGGGATACGAGGCAGGTGGGCCACATCTTACGCCCGAGGCAATGCGAGCGTGGCATGATTCAGCCACAAGGACAATCCATGCCACGCTTTAATCAAGATGTGACGAGTGATGTGCGATCAATACAGCTCCACAGGCGAGCGCTTACCGTCCTCGACGCTGAGGTTATTTGCCGCCTCTTCACCGAGAGTGGCGACGCGGAGATTCCAGATGTCTTGATTGATCTCCTGAAAGCGGGTCAGGCTAAATGCGTCAGGAAGCACGAGGCGCTTTTTGGTCTTCTCGATGCGCATCAATGCGTCATGAAGAATGGGCCGCTCAACACCTTCCAGATGCTGTCTTGCTAGCTCGACCATCTCGACTCGGTGGCAGATCATCACGAGATCATTGCCTGCGCGCACAGCTTCTTGAATGGCTTGTTCAAAGGTCACTTCATTGAGGATGGCACCCATGTCGAGATCGTCCGTCATGGCCAGTCCTTCAAAGCCGAGCTGATCACGCAGCAGCTTTGTGCAAATATTGTGACTCAGGCTCGCAGGCCAGCGACCGCGATCAGGATCATACGCGGTGTAGTTGCTGTGGCAGGTCATCACGCTGTCGAGTTCTGGAAGCAATGCCGTGTAGGGCATGAGTTCGCTCATGAGCATTTCCTCGCTGCTTTTGGTGATCACGGGTAAGAACTCATGCGGATCACATTCAGCAGGGCCATAGCCTGGGAAATGTTTGGCACAACTGAGCACGCCCTCTTTACGCATAGCCCGATTAAAAGTGCCCGCGTTGTCGATCACTTGCTGCGTGGTTTTACCCCAGCAGCGGCCCTTCAAAGAGTTATCCGCCGAGTCATCGTAAGAGATGTCGAGCACTGGACAGAGATCGAGATTGAAACCAAAGAGGCGCAGAATCTGCCCGGTGAGTTTGCCATGTTGTTTGATCAAACCCATGTCGCCCTTATCCCGCAGAGCCTGAGCATTCGGTGGCTCTTCGCCGATCAGACGCAGCCGGGACACGCGACCGCCTTCCTGATCAATGGTGATGAAAGGCTCGATGTCTGAGAGATCACGCAGATCATCGATCAACTTCCGCAGTTGTTCCGGCGAGATGATGTTACGACCAAAAAGGATGAAGCCACCGGGCTGGAGTTTTTTGAAACGCGCGGCGGTTTCAGAGTCGAGTTCAGGACCGGGGACACCGGTGAGGAGGAGTTGGCCGAGAGACATTCGGAATGGATGAAGGATAAGGGCTGAATGACGAGGAACTGAACTATGCTTTCCACCATGGAATGCACCCAGAGGCACAGATAAGACTGGTGCTTTGAGATCAAAGCCAAGACAATGCCCAGTCTCAACGTTTCTTTTCACCATGCGCTCTCTTCTTTTACCGCTTCTCGGACTCGTCACCGTTCTGCACGCCGCAGATCCGGCACCCAAGCCCACACCTCCAGCACCCACTCCAGCTCCAGCAAAACCAGAGCCAAAGCCAATCCCACCACCTACACCGACCACAGTCGAGGCGAAACAGGAGCCTGCCAAAGTAGCGCCAGCTACCAGCGCCCCCACCACCACAAGAACCCCAGAAAAAAAGAAGACGGTGGAAGAGATCGTGAAGGGGCATCAGCACGTCAGGGGTTTATTTGATCTCTATCTCGATCGCGAAAAAGGCACGGTGCATCTCTACATTAAGAAAGAGCAATTCGGCCCCGAGTTCATCTACTTCACGCACACGGTGGATGGAGTGGTGCAGGCTGGGCACAATCGCGGTGCTTATGGCAATGAGGTCGTTTTCCGCATTCAGCAGGTTTTTGAGCGCATCGAGTTCATCGAAGAAAACACGGCTTTTTATTTCGATCCGCAGAGCCCTCTGGCACGCTCATCGAAGGCGAACATTTCCCACGCCATCCTAGCCAGCGAGCAGATCGTCGCGCGTGATGCAGGCGGCATCCTCGTTGCCGCTGGAAATCTCTTTCTCAAAGAAAGCCTCGTCATGATCAAGTCCCCCGGTGCCGATGGCAGCAAGGCGGTGCTCGGAAAACTTTCTGACACCAAGTCCAAATTTCTCGCTCTGCGCGGCTACCCAGATAACACCGTCGTCACCGTCGAGTATGTCTTTGAAAATGCCGCGCCAACCTGGAGCAACAGTGAGCGGTCTAAATCGGATGAAATCTCCGACCCACGCTACGTCAGCATCAAGGTCCAGCACAGCCTCATCAAGATGCCAGACAATGACTTCAAGCCACGCTTCGATGACCCGCGTGTCGGCTACTTCAGCACGCAAGTGACAGATATGACCAGCAGCTCGGCCACCCCGTATCGTGATGTCATCCACCGCTGGAATCTGGTGAAACAAAAGCCCGGCACTAAGCTCAGCGAGCCCGTTCAGCCCATCATTTTCTGGATCGAGAATACCACGCCCGTCGAGCTTCGCGACCTCATCCGCAATGCCACACTCAAATGGAATGAAGCCTTTGAAACCGCCGGCTTTAAAGATGCTGTCGTCGTCAAGCAGCAGCCCGACAACGCCACCTGGGACGCAGGCGACATCAACTACAACGTGCTGCGCTGGACATCGTCACCGAATCCCCCGTTCGGCGGTTATGGCCCCAGCTTTGTCAATCCGCGCACTGGCCAGATCCTCGGTGCCGACATCATGCTTGAGTACAGTTTCCTCACCAACCGTCTGCGCAGTCAACGCCTCTTCACCGAGCTTGGTCTCGCTTCACCTGAGGAGACTGTTCCCCTGCCCTCACGCAAAGATCCACGCCTCTGTCTCGACGCGGGCTTTGCCCAGCAAGGCATTCTCTTCGGCAGCACCTCACTCCGCCTGCGTGCCGCATCGCCAGTCGAGATGAAGACACTAACCAACGAAGCTCTGACCAAACTCATCCTGCATGAAGTCGGTCACACCCTCGGCCTCAATCATAACTTCCGCGCCAGCCACCTTTACGATCCCATCACCATCCATAAAAAGGAGATCACCTCGAAGACGGGTCTAACGGGTTCTGTCATGGATTACATGCCAGCAAACATCGCCCCAGACGGCACCCCACAGGGTGAGTTTTACATCACCAAACCCGGACCCTATGACCACTGGGCCATCGACTTTGGTTACAGTGAGGCCCTCGAAGATCCCGCCAAAGAAAAGCTGCGCCTGAACGCCATCACCGCACACTCGCATCAGCCCGAACTCGCCTTTGGCAATGATGCTGACGACATGCGCAGAGCAGGCAAGGGAATCGACCCGCGTGCCATGATTTATGACATGAGCAGCGACCCCGTCGTCTATGGCATCCAGCGCTGTGAATTGGTGAACAAAAAGCTCGGTCAGCTTCTGACCAAGGAACCCCTAAAAGGAGAAAGCTGGCAATCACTGACCCAGGCCTACATCACCCTGACTCGTGAATCGGCAGACGCCCTCGTCGCCATGTCACGCTACGTCGGCGGTGTGCAGGTTGAACGTGCCTTCGTTGGTCAGGCCCCTGAAATCAAGCCCTACACCCCCGTGGCCAAAGCCCAGCAGCTCGCCGCCTTGGCGGCACTAACCAAGTATGCCTTTGCACCCAATGCCTGGAAGACGCCCACCGACCTCATCTCCCACATGCAGCAACAGCGACGCGGCTTTGATTTCAACAAAGAGGACGAAGCTCCGAAGGTCCACGACCGTGTCGCTCAGCTACACCGCAGCTTGCTCGATCAGCTCACCCATGTCGAGACCCAGCGCCGCATCCTCGACAGTGCTTTGTATGGTAATGAAGTTCCTCTCAGCCAGGTCATGACCACTCTCACGCTCGGCATCTTCCAGGGCGATCCCGCCACCGGTCCCGACAGCCTCCGCCAGAACCTACAGAGCGAGTACACCGATCGCCTCATCCGCATCATCAATAGCGGCACCTACCTCCCCGCCGCCCAGGCCGTTGCCTTTGCCGAGATCGAGCGTGTGAAAGGTCTTGTCAGCAACGCTCCAGCCTTTAAGGCCAATCCAGCTCACAGCAGCTACCTCCTCTACCGCATCCGTCGCGGCCTGGATGAGAAGTAAAAATAGATGAAGAGTCCGCACACACCGTGTGCGGACGCTTCATCGACAAAGCTTGAAAGACTCAGAAATTACTTTGCCTTCACTGGGTACTTCGCCGGCTCTTTATCAAACTTGCCCTGGCAATCGGCGGTGGCAAAGGCCACACGCTTGCCATCAGCCGTCTTGCTGTGGAAAATGAGGCGAATGGGTTTGTCGCAGACTGGGCACTTGTCGTTGACGGGTTCCGCAGCATTGCTGAGAAGTGTCATGGCTCCGGTAAGGGTGAGGATGGTAAGCAGTGTTTTCATATGGGGTAATGTTGCGTGGGTGAAAACGCAGGCTTCCTGATAAACCATTCAGGCATTCTCTGTCACGCTTGAATTTTCAACTCGTGCGACATTTAAGGCTGGCTAGATCACAGCACATTCACAGCTGCACCACCGTCCACAACGATACCTTGCCCGGTGATGTAGCTGCCCGCTTCGCTGGCCAAAAGCAGCGCTGGCCCGGCCAGTTCACGCGGTGCGGCCCAGCGCTTGAGTGCCGTGCGGTCGGCAAAGTATTGTTTCTCTTCGTCATTGAGCAGCTTGCCGGGCATGTCGGTGAGGAAGGGGCCAGGGCAGAGACAGTTCACCGTGATCCCATAAGGCCCGAGATCGAGAGCACTGGCTCGGGCCAAGCCGATCAGTGCCGCCTTGCAGGCACAGTACACATTGCGTTTCAGGCGGCCGCCGACTCCGAGCACGCTGGAGATGTGGATCACGCGCCCCCACTTGCGAGCCTTCATTCCTGGGACGATGGCACGAGTCAGAGACATCACGCTGGTGAGATCGACTTCGACATTCCGGTCCCACACCTCGTCCGTGATTTCGTCGATGGCCTGTGGGTTGTTGATACCCGCGTTATTGACCAGGATGTCGATCTTGCCGAGCCGCCTTTGTGCTTCCTCGGCGAGTGCTCTGACCTGTGGGCGATCCGCCATATCAGCGACCATCCACTCGACACGCACACTCAATCCAGCACCGATCTCTGCCGCAGCGGCCTGCAGTTCTTCAGCGTTGCGGCTTGAGATAAAAACATCAGCACCAGATTCAGCAAAGCCGCGTGCCATGGCTTTACCGAGTCCTTTGCTGCCGCCAGTGACGAGTGCGCATTTACCAGAGAGATCGAAGAGTGGGTGGGGCATAGCACTCATCCAAGACGAGGCCCGCACACTTGCACAGACTTTTTTCCATCACGAGTTGCCTCACAAAGAATGACACCGGGGAAGCGTGAACGAGTGAGGT
>CAZOVY010000033.1:0-54586 GCA_964583255.1 uncultured Prosthecobacter sp. | reverse complement strand
CGATCCCTACCCTAACGCCACTCTCCGGTGTGATTTATTGATGAGGCAATACGGCCTATAAATTTCACTCATTTCGGTCCGCATAAACCTAAGGTTGGCCGCGTCTTTAGTGGGCTTATTTCCACCTTCAGATTTGAGTGCTTTCTGAACGGTTCTCGGGACTGTCATCATCGTTGTTGCATGTTGGGTTGCAGCGGCAAATAAGTCCTTTCCAGTTCAACCCTTGCCTTGATCATTTTTACTTATGCCGATACCCATCATGTTCCCGATTGAGATTACCAAACGTGAACTGGACGCAAGACTCCTGCTTGCCGCACACTGCGTGGGGTCAGATCGGACGGTTTTTCTCGGCCAGGATCGTGGCATCTACCGTTTAGCGCGGCGGTGGCGTGGTGGTATTTATGTGGGAAAACAGCTGGTCCTCGGAGGACAGAAACCAGACTTGACCAAATACCGCGAACTCAAAGAACGTGGTTTTAGGGTGCTGTTTCTTGCGGAGGAAGAGCCAGTTTTTTCTGAGGAAAAAGACGTGGATCGCACGGAGTTTTTGAAGCTTTTTCATCCCAATTGGATGGATGAAGATGATGTAATTTGCGCTTGGGGGGATTTCTCTGCTGAAGTATTTCGTGAAGCGGCGCGGGAGAATGCGGCACCAATTCATGTGACCGGACATCCGCGGTTCGATCTTTGCAAACCGGAACTCGCGGGCATGTATGAGTCAGAGACCCAATCAATCCGGCAACGCTTTGGCAAATTCATCTTGATGAATACCAACTTTGCCTTAGCGAGCAACCTCGGTGCGTTTCAAAGTGTCAAAAAAGCCTTTCCTCGGCAAAACAAAAATGAGGATAGAGCCGAGTATTGGATGGGACGCTATTGCTACCATGCACGAATGCAGGCTGCGTATATAATTCTAGCCAACCGACTCCGAAAGGAGTTCCCTGACTATAATATCGTGCTCCGCCCACATCCGGCTGAAGATCCGGCTTGGTATCGCTGTGCTTTAGAAGGGATCCAAAATGTGACCGTATTAAATGAAGGCAGCGCATTACCATGGCTTGCATCTGCAGCAGTGCTAGTTCATACCGGCTGCACAACGGGTCTAGAATCCTCTTATTTGACACCTAAAATTATCCAGTACACACCGGATATGGGATACAATTTCGAACAGCATCTGACATCTTTAGTTGGCGCAGTATGCGCAACGGAGAACGAAGTCGTGCATGAGATCAAAGGCGGTACTCGATCCCTGGTTGAGCCTTCTGCAAAACTGAGCATTGCGCGTATCATCGCCAATTTCTCACCGCAATTGATGTCCTCACAACTCATTGGCACTCTAGTAGCGGCAGAGGCCAAGAAGATGCCAGTTGCTGCGAACCTCGGGCACATGGCTGAATTGGAGCATTTAGTGCGGAGCTTTTTCCAGCCGCGAAACCAAAGGCAACGTTCTGCGAGGGGGGTTCCAAAGAAATTTGAGCCCTTTGATGAGCAATCTATAAACACCAAACTGCGATTCCTGGAAGGACTCGTGCATAAGCGACTCAAGTGCCGTTTTATCAGCCCATTTCTTGTGGAGATTAGTGCGACTAAAGAGCCAGGTGCTTGATTCGTTGTTCTATAAGACGATTTCCGCCTTGCCAGCGCTACTCTGGCGGACAAGTGTCGGTTTCTCCTGTGCAGTGCACAGATTTGAACCCATCCTGCCCCTATTGTGTTAAACGCCCAGTCCATTCTCATCACCGGAGGCACCGGCTCCTTTGGTCACAAGTGCCTCGAACGCCTGCTCCAAAACCCTGAAGTGAAACGAGTGGTCATCTACTCTCGGGATGAGCTCAAGCAGTTCGACATGGCACAGAAGTACACGGATCCACGGCTGCGCTTTTTCATCGGCGATGTGCGAGATCGTGATCGCCTAGCGCACGCCTTGGCAGGAGTTGACACAGTCATTCATGCCGCAGCCCTCAAACAGGTGCCAACGGCTGAATACAATCCATTTGAGTGCATCAAGACGAACGTGCTAGGCGCTGAAAATGTGGTGCAAGCCTGCCTAGATATGAAGGTGCGCAACGTCGTCGCCCTCTCCACCGACAAGGCCGCAGCCCCGATCAATCTCTATGGGGCGACAAAGCTCTGCTCAGACAAGCTCTTCATCGCCGCGAATAATGTGCGCGGCTTTCATGACATCCGTTTCAGCGTTGTGCGTTACGGCAATGTCATGGGTTCACGCGGCTCGGTGATTCCCTTCTTCATGGAGAAGCGCAAGACCGGCGTGCTGCCGATCACGGACACGGAGATGACGCGCTTTAACATCACTCTCGAAGAGGGGGTGGACCTCGTGATCCATGCGCTCAATCACGCTCAGGGTGGTGAGATCTTCGTGCCGAAAATTCCCTCTTACCGCATCACGGATGTCGCTATGGCTATCGGCCCAAACTGTGAGCACCCCGTGGTGGGCATTCGCCCAGGTGAAAAGATCCACGAGGAGATGATCACCGAAACAGATGCCCTTCAGACCATCGAAACCGCGAAGTATTACATCATCGTGCCCATGCTCTTAGGCCACAATGCGATAGAACTTTTGAAGACCTACTGCACCAAACATGTCGGCACACCGGTGCCCAAAGGCTTCTCCTACAACTCAGGTAAAAACAGTGATTGGCTCAGCGTGGACCAGATCCGCACACTCATCCGCGATCAAGTGGACTCATCCTTTGAAATCCCGCCATCTGACGCATGAGCCTGACTCCTCAAGACTTGCTAGCAGCCTATAATCGAGGAGAGAATATTTGTGCGATCTTGCGTGATCAAGACGGCACCGAAAAAAATTCTGAAGAGATCATTCACTTATCTTATGACCTCCAAGCGGGTTCCTACATCGACGCACTCGGCAAGCAGGAGTACCTCCAAGTAGGTTTAAAGGCACACACTAGTTCTGTGGCAGGCCATCTCGCTGAATACGGTGAAATCCACAGCTTGCTGGAGGCAGGTGTTGGAGAAACGACCACCCTTCAAGGGGTCTTAGAAGCACTCCCTGATGTTCCCGCGATTGTTCATGGTGTCGATATCTCATGGTCACGACTCAAAGTCGGATCAGAATGGTTCCTTAAAGCCGGAGGCCCCGCGCACACTCAATTTGTGGTAGCCTCCATGACGCATTTACCCTATGCGGACAATAGCTTTGACGTGGTGCTGACCAACCATGCGATCGAACCAAACGGCGGTCGTGAGAAAGAGCTGCTTGCAGAGCTTTATCGAGTCTGTGCTCGGTATCTGGTGGTGTGCGAGCCAGCGTATGAATTGACGACGCCGGAAATTCAAAAACGGATGATGATGCACGGCTACTGCCGTGACCTACCACGTCACGCTCGTGAACTTGGGATGACTGTTTTAAAGCATGAAGCTTTGGTGGGGAACCTTCACCCGACTAACCCAACAGCAGTCACCGTCATCGCCAAAGATCCAAAGCGCTCGAAATCCACGCCTCAGTTTGTCTGCCCGGCTTATCGCACGCCGCTCACTGTCATTGATAACTTCTACAACAGCTCGGAATCCATGAGAGCCTACCCCATTTTGCGTGGCATCCCTTGCCTGAAAAAAGAGCACGCGATTATCGCGAGCAAACTAACTGATTAAATTGGCCAACGACTCATGATTCCGTACGGACGACAGTCGATCAGCGAAGAAGACATCGCCGCAGTGGTGGGCGTGCTAAAGTCAGATTTTCTCACTCAAGGGCCGGCCATCCCGCGTTTTGAAAAAGCTTTAACTGACTGGTGTGGTGCCAAACACGGCATCGCCATGAGCAATGGCACCGCCACGCTGCACTGCGCTGCTAAGGCGATGGGACTTGGACACGGTGATTATCTTTGGACTGCGCCGATCACATTCGTGGCCTCAGCCAATGCAGGCCGCTACTGCGGTGCCAAAGTGGACTTTGTCGATGTCGATCCCGGCACCATCCTCATGTGCCCAGAGCGCCTCGCAGAAAAACTCGTCATAGCAGAAAAAGAGGGCCGCTTGCCGAAGGTTGTCGTGCCAGTGCATTTCGCTGGCCAGTCCTGCGACATGCCGCGCATCCATGCGCTCGGGCAAAAATATGGCTTTCGTATTTTGGAGGATGCAGCTCATGCCCTCGGCGGCAGTCATCAGGACGAAAAGATCGGTAACTGCCGCTGGTCAGACGCCGCCTCACATAGCTTTCATCCGGTGAAAATCATCACCAGCGGTGAGGGTGGCATGATCACCACCAACGACGACGAGCTTGCCTGGCGGATCGCCACGCTGCGCACTCACGGCATCACGCGTGATGCGGGCCGCATGGTGGGTGACTCCCACGGTCCGTGGTATTATGAGCAACTGGAGCTGGGTTTTAACTATCGCATGACCGACCTCCAGGCCGCCCTCGGAGCCAGTCAGATGACCCGGCTCGAAGCCTTTGCTAAGCGGCGGCGCGAGATCGCTGATCTGTATGATCAAGCCCTGGCCGGGCTGCCGCTGCGACCATTGGCGCGTGATCCCGCCGGCATCAGTGGCTGGCATTTGTACATGATCCGCCTGAACCTCAGTGAGATCCGCAGCACGCGGCGTGAGGTCTTTGAAAGCCTACGCGCGCAAGGCATCGGCGTGAATGTACATTACATCCCCGTGCATTTACAGCCCGACTATCAAAAGCTGGGATTTCAGGCTGGCATGTTCCCTGAAGCCGAGCGCTACTATGAAGAATGCATCACGCTGCCAATGTTTCCCGCCATGGAAAATGAAGATGTGCTGCGTGTCCGCGAGGCACTACTCATAGCCACCAACGCCTAATTTATGACCAAGAATCAAACTTATTCAGAACTCGAACAGGCGCGCAAAGACATGCGCACTCAAAGTGGGCTTTACCAGCCAAGTGTTTTTTGGGATGAAGCCTCGGCTCATATCGTCTCAGAGCTGGAACAGTACGGCGTCGAGAACTTCAGGAGCCTGCAATATGCCTTATGGTTTTATGCACCCACTTATGGTGTCCCTGGGAATAGCTATGTCCAAGAGCAGGTCGATGCGCTCAAGGCTGTTCTCAATGAAAACCACCACTTTGCCCGCAAAGCCAAAATGGCTCTGGATCAGTTTTTGGGCGGTGAGACTGCCGCACTCGCAGACTACCGCGTTCTCCTCGCCGCAGATGACACTTGCAGACTTCCTTATCTTCACAAATTTTCTGAAAGCACGGCAGGAAAACCAGCGGAACACTTTGAATTCGACGGCAGACTCTTTTCCCGATCCGCCCTCAACTACCTGCTTGGGCTAGCACTGCTTAAAAAGCACCTGCCAGAAAATGATGTGCCGAAAAACGTTCTCGAAATTGGTGGCGGCTTTGGCACTCTCGGAGAAATCCTCGCCAGCAGTGGCATCCAAGATCTGCGCTACATCGATATCGACATTCCGCCCACAAGCTTTGTGGCACAGCATTACCTCACTGCGGTTTTGGGTAACGCAAATGTCGCCACCTACACCAGCACTCATCTCCAGGAGAAAATCTCTATCGACGCACTGCCGATGGCTTCAGTTCTCTGCTCTTGGCAGATTGAAAGGCTTATTGGAATAATTGACCTTTTTGTTAACTTCATTTCATTCCAGGAGATGGAGCCTGTCATTGTCAAAAATTACCTCAACCAAGTTGAGCGATTAGGCGCTCGGTGGATTCTTTTGCGCAACATGCGTGAGGGTAAGCAAAAGCGCACTGCCGACCATTTGGCAGGCGTGGAAACGCCGATTTTAAGCGATGATTATCTCTCCATGCTCCCTGGTTACGAACTCGTAGAACGCAATGTTCACCCCTTTGGCTATCGAACCGTTGATGGGTTCCACTCCGAGTTGCTTTTGCTCCGTAAAAAATCCTGACTCTAGGTAAGATCAAAGTGAATGTCTTCTGTCACGCCAGATTGCTCCCGTGTGTGCAGCGCCTTTCATACATTCAAAAATTATGGATATGGAACAGGACCGCCTGAATGAATCAATGTCCGAAATATGGCATCCCTGACATGACCGTCACGAAAACAATCGGCACACTCTGCATACGCGCAGATGCTGATGCATCTATGGGCATCGGCCATGTGATGCGTTGTTTGGCGCTGGCTCAGGCATGGCAAGACCGTGGGGGAAGGGTGTTCTTCATATCAACGATGAAGACGGTTTCTTTACTTGAACGCCTACGACAAGAGAACATGGAGTTGATAGCTATCACGGCCACGCCTGGCAGTGAGGCGGACCTCAATCAAACTGTGGCCGCCGCACATGCGCAAAAGGCAGCGTGGATCGTCCTCGATGGCTACCACTTCACTCGTGAATTCATGCTGAGCGCGCAGCAGGCGGGTCTGCATCTGCTGATCCTAGATGATGTGGCAGACCGTGATCTCAGCGGTGTCGAGGCGGTGCTGAACCAGAACGCCTATGCCAACGATGCGATGCATCAACACTTTGCTCCTTGTCCCGAGCTGCTGCTGGGCGCTCCCTACACGCTGATTCGTCGGGAGTTTCTCAGGCCGTCCTGCGCGAAGCAGATTCGTGCAGAAGCTGGGCGCGTGCTCATCACACTTGGTGGTGCGGACGTGCCCAATGCCACGCTGAATGTCATGCGGGCGCTGCAGCATATCACTTTTCGGCGACTCGAAGTCAGGCTGGTGATCGGCGCGGCAAATAGGCATATCGACACACTCCAGACCGAAATGGTAGCGCTGCTGGAATTTCATGAAGCCGAGTTTCTCATCAATCCACCCAACATGCCCGAACTCATGAGTTGGAGTGATGTCACGATCACTGCCGCAGGCAGTAGTTGCTGGGAACTGTGCTGTCTGGGGGTGCCTCAGCTCATCCTCGTGACAGCGGACAATCAGCGCCTGATGCCTGCTTACTTCATCGAGCACGACATCGCTGAAGTGTTCGGCGAACTGGATGACACACGCACTGAAGAGCTGGCGCAAAGACTCGCCGCCCTACTCCTAGACACGCCACGGCGCATGCAACTGTCCAGGACAGCACTGAGCGTGATCGATGGAGGCGGTGCGCAGCGCGTCGTGAACTTCATGCTCAGCCACTCATGAAACTCGGCATTCTCTCTGACATTCACGGCAACCACGCAGCTCTCGCTGTCGTCTTAGCGGAGTTTAGACGGCAGGGTGTGACCGAGTTACTATTCCTGGGTGACATGGTCGGCTACTACCCCTTCGCCAAAGAATGCATCGCGATGCTGGCGGAATTCAGCGTGACCTCCGTGCGCGGCAATCACGACCACATCGCCCTGAACTGCTTGGAGAAAAACATCCGCACTGATGAGGGCTACCGCCGTGCTTATGGTTCGGCCCTCGACCGGGCGCTCGACCAGCATGATGCTGCGACGGAGATGTTTTTGAAAGCGCTGCCTCTGGAGCAGCAGCTCACTTTCGAGGGACGCCTACTGCGGCTCTGCCACGGCAGCCCGTGGGATGCGCTGGAAGGGCGTGTGTATCCTGACTTCCATGAATGGCAGCGCTTTGAAACATTGGCTGCGGATGCCGTTCTGCTGGGTCACACACACTATCCCGTATCACGTCAGTGCGGGCCTGCGCTCGTGCTAAATCCAGGCTCGGTCGGCCAGCCGAGGCACCGCTCAGGCGTGGCCTGTGCAGCGCTGCTTGATGTGCCTGCATTGACTGCTAGCCTGCTAGAGATTCCTTATGATCCGGCGGCACTCATCGCAGACGCCCGCCACCACGATCCAGACCTGCCGTATCTCACCCGAGTCCTCCAACGCTGAAGCATCCATGACCGCCGCCAACACACCCGCATCTCCGCAACCTTCCGCCGAACTGCTTGCAAGTCTTGGGTTGGTCCGCACACGCTTTGGCAACTATGAGGCAGCTCAAAAGCCCACTCGTGAGGAACTTGAGAAGTACTATCGAGATCGCTATTACCAAGTGGAGGGCGGCTCCTATCTCCTGCAATACGACGACGATGAACTGGCCTACATCCGCGGACAAGCGGCCATGCGGCATCGCCTCATCCAGTCACGCGGCTGGCTGCCAGAAGGGCGCTTATCACTCCTTGATGTAGGTTGCGGTGAAGGCCATTCCTTGAAGTACTTTTCCAGTCACGGCTGGGATGTGCGCGGTCTGGACTTCAGCCTCGATGGCTGCCGGCGCATCAATCCCGACTGCCTTCAGTGGCTGACTCAGGGTGACGTGTTTGAAAACATCGACCGTCTCATCGCAGAAAAAGCAGCCTATGATGTGGTCATGATCGACAACGTATTGGAGCATGTGATCGATCCATTGGACCTGCTCAAAGGAC
Source organism: uncultured Prosthecobacter sp. (assembly GCA_964583255.1). Taxonomy (GTDB): domain Bacteria; phylum Verrucomicrobiota; class Verrucomicrobiia; order Verrucomicrobiales; family Verrucomicrobiaceae; genus Prosthecobacter. The sequence continues at coordinate 46,282 of CAZOVY010000033.1, read as the reverse complement.
TGCATCATTTGATCAAGCCCGGTGGCATCTTGATCGTCGAAGTCCCCAATGATTTCTCCATCATCCAGATGAAGGCAATCAACAGCGGCTGGATCGACCGTGCCTTCTGGGTGGACCTGCCGCAGCACCTCTCATACTTCACCGCTGGAAGCCTGCGGAACATCTGCGCTGAGGCTGGCTGGACCTTTGGCGAGCTCATCTCCGACTTCCCCATCGACTGGTTTCTAGCAAATCCAAACTCCAACTACATCACCCACGGACACACTGGTACAGGCAAAGGCAGCCAGCTCGGTAAAGGCGCGCATCATGCACGCATCGCCCTCGAAAACATGATGCGTGACACAGACACAGACAGGCTCATCGACCTCTATGCAGCGATGGCCGGAATGGGCGTGGGCCGCTCTCTGCTCGGATTTTTCCGCCGACTCTAGCATCATGAATGACTCAGTGATCAAAGTGCTCGTCACAGCAGCCGGAGGAGACCTCGGGCAGGCTGTCATCAAATGCCTGCGGCTAGGCACAGCACACTATGAAATCCACGGCAGCGACATGCAACAAGGCGGCATCAGCACGCTGTTTGTGGAGCACTTTCATACTCTGCCATCTGCCAGATCAGCGGACTATGTCGAGCAGCTAGATGCTCTATGCCGCACACATCAGATCGCCGCCGTGATTCCATGCAGCGAGGCCGAAATCAGCCGGCTTTGTGCCATAGAAACGCACCCAGCTCTGCCCTGTGGAGCGCGCATCGTTTCCCAGTCACCGCAGGTCAACACCACCTATGGCGACAAATTGAAGTGCTTCCAAATTCTGCACGGCAAGGTGCCGCTCGCCGACTTCACTGACGCAAAGGAGCGCGCTGTAGCAGAAGAATTCATCGCCGAGCACAGCTTCCCCCTTTGCATGAAGGAGCGTGTCTCATCTGGCAGGAAGGGCGTGCTCATCTTGAAGGACGCGGCCGAGTTTGCTCATGAGTGGCCGCATGTCAGCCAGCCGCTGCTCCAGGCACTCATCGACGGTGATGAACGTGAATACTCCATCGGTGTCTTCACGCACGGAGCCGATACGAGGCTCATCTCCTATCGCCGCAAGCTCGACAGGCTGGGCTGCTCATGGTTCGCCGAACTCGACCAGTCCGAAGTCGTACTCGACTACTGCCGCCAGATCGCGCGGGTGGTGAACGCTCAGGGCAGCATCAACATCCAGCTTCGCATCAGTCAAAGCGGCCCGCTGCTGCTGGAAATCAATCCACGCTTCTCTAGCCTCGCCGCCGCGCGTGCTGCATGCGGCTTCAATGATGTGGAATGGTCTGTCCTGCAAACGCTCGGCATTGAGCCGCCTCCTGCTCAGCAGCCTCCCGTGACCTTCCGCTACCAGCGCTATATCGCAGAGTCGGTGGACTTCGGCGCAGGTCTGCATGTGCCGCAGGCCTGGTCACCACGGATGGGCGCTTGAGTTTTCATCTGCTCCACTGCTAAATTCGCCGCATCATGTCCTCTCCCCCCTTCACCATCGGCCAGCGCAGCATCGGTCCCGGTCACCCCTGCTACATCATTGCCGAACTATCAGCGAACCATGGCAATGATTTTGACCTGACCGTGCAAACGATTCAGGCCATGAAGGAAGCAGGGGCTGATGCGGTCAAAGTGCAGACTTATACAGCGGACACCATCACCCTGAATTGTGACCGCGATCCGTTCGTGGTACGCGGCGGCACACTCTGGGATGGCCGCACCCTGCACGAGCTTTATGAAGAGGCTTCACTGCCCTGGGAATGGCAGCCAAAGTTGCAAAAAATCGCCCTGGATCTGGGCATGGATTTCTTCTCCTCACCCTTTGATGCCACAGCGGTGGACTTCCTCGAAGCGATGAACGTGCCCGTGCACAAAGTGGCCTCATTCGAGCTGGTGGACATCCCGCTGCTCAGAAAAATCGCCAGCACGCGCAAGCCCATCATCATGTCCATCGGCATGGCGACACTGGAAGAGGTGGAAGAGGCCATGACAACCCTGCGTGACGCAAACAGCGGCCCAGTGGTGATGCTAAAATGTACCAGTGCCTATCCAGCAGACCCGATGGAAATGAATCTACGCACCATGCTGGACATGGCGCAGCGCTTTGATGTACCCATCGGCCTCAGCGATCATACGATGGGCCATACCGTGCCAGTCGCTGCCGTAGCTTTGGGCGCATGCGTGGTTGAGAAGCACTTCGTACTCTCGCGTTCACAGCCGGGTCCAGACTCCTCTTTCTCCATGGAGCCGCAGGAGTTTCGTGAGATGGTCGCCGCCATCCGCATCGTCGAACAAGCACTCGGCAAAGTGAGCTATGAGCCTTCAGCAAAGGATCTAAAAATGCGCGCCTTCCGCCGCTCACTCTTCATCGCCGCAGATCTTCAAGCCGGTGAAGCCTTTACGGAAAAAAATCTTCGCAGCGTACGTCCCGCCAACGGGCTGCACTCACGTCATATGCACGAACTCATCGGCAAAAAAGCCGCTACCGATTTAAAGCTCGGCACCCCATTGCAGTGGGAACATGTCGCTCAGGATTAAATTTCTTATGCCTACCTCCGAAGCTCTCTGCATCATTCCAGCGCGCGGTGGTTCCAAGCGCATACCGCGTAAAAACATCCGCTTATTTCAGGGGCGTCCCATCATGAGCTATGTCATTGAAGCGGCTCTGAATTCCGGCTGTTTTGCTGAAGTCATGGTCTCAACAGACGATGATGAGATCGCCGCTATCGCCGAGCAATACGGAGCCAAGGTTCCCTTCCGCCGATCACCAGAAACCTCACACGACCACGCCAACTTCCCAACAGTGCTCATGGAGGTGCTGCGTGAGTATCGTAAACTCGGGCGTGAGTTCGATTACACCTGCGGCTGCTATGCCACCTCTGCATTAACCACGCCGGAGCATCTGCGTGAAGGGCTGGAAAAACTCAGCGCCGACACCAGCCTCGCCTATGTCGTGCCTGTCGTTGCCTTTGGTTATCCCATCCAGCGCGCACTGCGCATTCAATCAGGTCACATCGAAATGTTTCAGCCTGAGCATTACCACACACGCAGTCAGGAACTGGAAAAAGCCTATCATGATGCCGGCCAGTGGTATTGGATGCGCTCACACGCGATGTTTGACGCCATCCCCGTCTTCAGCCCCGCCGCCAATGCCGTCGTCGTCTCCGACATGGACGCTCAGGACATCGACACGGAAGAAGACTGGCGCCTAGCCGAGTTAAAATTTCAAATACGCCAGGGCCTCTAGCCACAGCGCTCAGGCCATCACCTGACGTGCCTCGATCAGTTCGATCAGGAGTTTCCCAGGAGTGTATAAAAACACGCAACGTCGCCCATCAAAAGCCTCTGAAGTAAAAGGCTTCATGCAGCGACAGCCTGCCGCCGTGGCATGAGACATGGCAGAGTCCAGATCATTGATTTCATACCCCGTGTGGTAAAGGCTCACGCCACGGCCAAGCAGCGCATGCAGTGAAGTCCCCGCCGCTGGCTGCACGATCTCCAGCGCCACAGCACCGGGCTGAGTTCGCACAAAGCAGACGCGCACGGATTGATCCTGGATCTCAAAAATTTCGGAGACCTCAGCCAGACTCCAAAGTGCACGATGATCACAGATAGCGGCCTCCATGTCAGCGACTAAACAGCCGACATGGTGCATACGCGCATCTTCGATCATGGCAGTCCCTGAGGGGTGGCAGGCTTACAGCCGAGGTTTCAAGAAGGCTCCGTAGAGCAGTGTGACTTTATATTTCGCCAGGAGTTCAGGCGGCATATCCTCCGCCCAGAGGCCGAGTTCTTCATCCACAGCAAAGCCCGCCTCATCGATGATCTGGCGGATGTGATCGGCACTCTTAAAATGAAAAATGTGGTCAATGGCAGGCGAGTCAGTGGGCGTGGTGATGAAGACGCGCCCCGTGTCTTTCAGGAAGTGCCGCAAACATGCCAGCAGTTTCACCGGATCTTCCACATGTTCCATGACCTCACCCATGGTGATGAAATCCACCTTGGACTCGACTTCATGAGAAAAGACATCTGCCAAAGTGAATGTCAGCCTGCCATCAGCAGGGACAAATTCCTGAGCCATCTGGAGAGACGCGGGACTGATATCGACCATGGTAAAGGATTCGCCCTTTGGAATGAGACGCATCGCCTCTGCAAGGAATAGGCCATGCCCACCACCGACCTCCATGTAGCTTTTCACAGCTCCGCTACGGCGCGCGAGCCCAGCCTGAAAGAAGAGCATCATCTTGTAGTGATGCGCCCAAAGCACCTGACTGAGCAGCAGCCCATGCATGTAGTAGCTCATGACTTCTGGGTTGCCATAGACGCGCTTATTCACCTCATCAAAAGACGTGCTCGTGTAGCGCCCGGTGCGCAGAAATCTCACGTGCTCACTGGTGACATCAGCGATCATTTTCAGGTAGCACTCCACCGCGAAATCGAGCGTGCGCCCCTGCTCGACCAAGTGCGCCGAGACACGGTCGATGAAAGCGCCCGCAAAGGCAAAGTAGTCAGCTCCGAGCGGCATCAGGAACCGCTCCAGCTTTTTAGCGTGAACCTGGTTCGCTTTCGCCACGATGTGGATGAGATTTTTGACGGCGGTCTCACCCCGGCTAACCGCCGAGGGAGTGGGGGAGGAAGTGTCAGGCAGGTTCATCAAAAAGTGATTGGGAGGGACACTACAAGCACTCTTCAACAACGGCTGGCAAACAAAATCTGCATACAATAAACTGGATGCGGAAAGCCTGTGTTGACAATGCGGGCGGTTCTCTCCAATGAATTCATCCGCATGAACAATGATCTGCTAGACAAGGTAATATCCATCCTTCGTGAAGTGCTCGGCCAGCCGGAGCTTATGATCACCGAAGCCATGACAGCGTCGGATGTCGAAGGCTGGGATTCCTTTGCGCACATCAATCTGATCATGGGCCTTGAGGACTCCTACAAAATCCAGTTTTCGACTGATGAGATAGGCCGCATGGGCAAAGTAGCAGACCTGATCTCACTGTTGCAGGGCAAGCTTCAGCAAAAGGCTGTCGTCAATGAAGATTAGTCTGGAAATTTTCAGCACCGCATTAAAAGCCGGACAAGTGCCGACAGCTTGGGCTGCCCTCCGCGCCCTGGTTCTGCAACCTTTGACTCCAATGCAGTGGCAGCGGCTGACACGGTTGATACTTGAGCATCAGGAAACGTGGCGCCAGTTCACCGAAGATCGTCTTTTGAGAGTAGCCGTTATCGGCACTTACACGACACGAATGATCACTGACCTCATCCTGCCACATCTGCTGGCAGAAGGCTCATGGGCTGAAATCCAGGAAGGTGACTACGGCAGCTTTGAGACGGAGCCACTCTCCCCAGGCTCCGCGCTATACTCCTTTAAACCCCACTTTATGCTCGTCGCCACTGGCGTGACGGATGTGCGGGAATGGCCAAAACCTAGTGACTCTGAGGACGAAATCGAGGCGCTTGCAGAGTCCGTGATCGCCGGGCTGCGCACGCGATGGAACTGCATCAAAAAGTTTTCTTCAGCGCAGATCATTCAGCACAATTTTGAGACACCGGCGACGCGGTCACTGGGACATCAGGAAGGCCGCTACGCGCACTCAGCGACGCGATATATCGAGCGGCTAAACAAGAAGCTCTGGGAGCACGAAGGGGATCAGATCCGTGTCCTGGATGTGAATCTAGCCGCCCAATACTTGGGTGCGAAAACCTGGCTTAGTCCGCGCTGGTATCATCACAGCAAGCACGGCTTCGACCCCTCCGCCACAGGCTCATACAGCTTACTGTTCGGCGGATTGTGGCGAGCACTGCTGGGGCGCACGCGGAAGGTGCTGGTGTGCGATCTGGATAACACTCTCTGGGGTGGCGTCATCGGCGATGATGGGCCTGCTGGCATTGAACTCGGAACCGTCTCTGCAAAGGGTGAAGCCCATGCCGCATTCCAGCGGTACATCATCACCTTGCGTCAGCAGGGGACCCTACTCGCGGTGTGCAGCAAGAATGAACTTGAGATTGCCCAAGAACCCTTTGAAAAGCACCCGGAATGCCCACTGAAACTTGCTGACTTTTCTGCCTGGGAATGTGGCTGGGGAGTAAAGTCCACGGGTCTGAAAAAAATCGCCCAACGGCTCAATGTAGGTCTGGACAGCTTGGTCTTCATTGATGACAACCGGGCAGAGTGTGCCGAAGTGATGGCCGCGCTGCCTGAGGTCACTGTGATTCATCTTGACGCCGACCCTGCCGACTTTATCCGCCAAGTGGATGAGCTTTATCTATTCGCCCCGCTCGATCTGACAACTGAGGACTTGGGGCGCGCACAGTCACTGCTGGTGGCTGATGAATTGCGCACAGTGATCTCACAGTCTGATACGCTCGCCGCTTACCTGGCCAGCCTTCAGATGCAGGCGGCGATCCGAGACGTCTCGATCCAGGATTTGCCTCGTGTCGAGCAGCTCTTCAAAAAGACCAATCAGTTCAACTGGAACGGGCAGACCTGGGACAAGCCACAGCTTGATGCCCTCATGCAATCCAGCAGCGCATTCATTCTCGCCGTATGGCTGAAGGATCGCCATGCGTCTCATGGCTTGGTTTCATGTGCCGTACTAGAGGCTCATGACGAAATCCTAGAGATCAAAAATTGGGTGATGAGCTGCCGCGTTTTTAGCCGCACCCTTGAAGACTGCATTTTGCGTGAGCTACTTCACCGTGCCGAAAAACACGGCTGTACTGCCATTCAGGCCGTCTTCCTGCGCACACCGAAGAATGGCTATGTCAGTGCTTTTCTAGATCGCCTGGGCTTTGAAGAGGCCAACGGAAAATACAGTCTGTCCGTGACTCAGACTGACACCCGCCAATGCCCCATCACGCTGGTGGACCAACTGTAATCGGCGAGCCAAAATTCCTTCAACCTCCATGAGTGTACTTTCAACCGCCCCTTTCCATTACTCAAAAGCTGACCTGGTGTCTGCCTTCAGAAGTGCAGGCCTCACGCAAGGTGATGTGGTGCTGTCTTACACGAATCTGGGCCTGCTAGGCATCCCCAAAGAAGGCAACAACCGACAAGTCGCCGACCAAGTGCTGCTGGACGCCTTTTTGGACGTGCTGGGCCAGCCAGGCACTCTATGCGTGCCGGCCTACTCATACAGCTTTCCCAAAGGAGAAGCCTTCGACCCTGAGCACACACCATCCGCCGTCAAAGGCTGGTCTGAGTTCGTCAGACAGCAGTCGGGAGTCATGAGAACCTGTGACCCGATATTTTCAGTGGCTGCTTTGGGAGCCAGGGCCGACGAGCTAACCAAAGATGTGCCTATGGCGAGTTTTGCGCCTGGCTGTTTTTGGCAAAGATTCGTCGAAGCAGACGGCTGGGTCATCAATGTCAATTTGTGGGCGATATCAGGACTCGCCCATTATGTAGAACGCTACCTGAACGTGCCCTATCGCTACGACAAATTGTTTGTGGGCGATTTCATTTTGAAGGGAAAGACCGTCAGGAAAGGCAGCATCTTCACAGTCCAGGATCCCACCAATCCCGACACGCGGGTGGACGTGACACAGTTTGATGCCTTGGCCTATGAAACGGGTCTTGCGAAGAAAATCCAAGTGGGGCGGGGATTTATCACCGCCATGCGTGCCCGTGACATGGTGCGACTGCTCGAAGGCGCTTTGTCCACGCAGCCCAATTTTTTGAACCAAGCAGGACTGCACGGCAAGGTGCCTGTCCTCACTAGCAAAAAAAGGCACTTCAATATCAGCCTGCCTGCAGATGCAAGCATGCAGGACATGATCGAGGCACTGTGGTTTTTACCTCGTGACATCGTCTCTGACGGCTATGACGCGGCTCTCGATGCACTGGCCACAGTCGTGCCCATGCAGATCCATGCCTATCCCACGGGCACCCACGCCTGGACATGGCTTGTGCCGGAGAAATGGACATGTTACGAAGCGTGGCTGGAAACCACTGACGGACACCGACTGATTGACTATGCCGACCAGCTCCTACACGTGGTCTCCTACTCATTACCGTTTGAGGGAATAGTGACGCGAGAAGAGTTATTGAAGCATCTGCATGTCCACCCACTTTTACCACACGCAACGCCATTCATATTCAAATACTATGATCGCGATTGGGGCCTCTGCTGTCCGAGTGCACTGAGAGACTCACTGCCTGACGCCGATTACCGAGTGCGCATCCGCAGCGAGTTCAGTTTTGGTGAATTGAAGGTCGGTGAAGTTTTTGTCCAAGGGCAGAGTGATGACTGCATAGTACTATGTGCGCATCTCTGCCATCCAGGTCAGGTGGCAGATGATCTCAGCGGAGTGGTGGTCGGCATCAACGTCATGAGAGAACTGAAGAAGCGTCATGGGTTACGCTATAGCTACCGATTTCTCATTCTACCGGAAACCATCGGTTCATTGGCATGGCTGAGTCAGAATGAGCATCTAATTCCTCAGATGAAAGGTGGTCTATTTCTGGAAATGCTGAGTCTGCCAAATCCGCCGGCCTTGCAGATGTCCTTTGATGGCGATACTCTTATTGACCGCTGTTTTGCCAAAGCTCTTTCCCAGCATGATCCAGATGGATGGACTGGTGCCTTCCGAACTGTAGTTGGAAACGATGAGCGACAATTCAATGCTCCTGGCGTGCGAGTGCCCATGCTCTCACTCTCTCGTGTACTCAAGGATAAGTTTGCTGGAATCTATCCTTACGCTGAGTATCACTCCAGCGATGACACGCCTGATAAGGTTTCTTGGCCTCACATGGTGGACAGCACCAAACTCGTGCTTCACATGATAGAAGCGTTGGAGGAGTATTCTTTATTTCAGGTTCCATTGGCTCCCATTTCAGTTAAAGTTGCTCAGCTTTCGAGTCGTGTTCCTTTGAATCATTTTAAAGGCGAGATTTTTTGTTCCCGCTACGGCCTGCATTTAGACTTCGCATCTGACCCGGAAAGCTACCGTGCATTTTTCAACATTCTCTACTTAATCGACGGCATCAACAGTGTAGCCGAGATTGCTCAACGCTGTGATACCTCTGAGAAGGCAGTCGAGGACATGTTGAAAGCACTGGCAGATCATGGTCTTGCGTCCTGATTGCACCTAGACCAGTCCTCGAAAAAATTGTCATTTACTCCCCTTATACCTCACTCTCTTAACAAAGACTGAATCGGACAGACATTTTGAGAATCGATCTAAATTCGCCGTTAATCACATCCTGACATCCTGACTACTTGCCCTAAAGCGAAACATTGAGTTGCCTGTGAGCGGCTGAAATACAAGCTAAAACGTGGATCAAAAGCCACATCAAATATGGCAATTCTTCTCCCCTGCGGATGAATTGTCTTGTTTGGCTGTGAGGCAAAACGCTAGAACGGCGTTCTTCCACATCATGAGTTTTCTTTCCCGTGAAGCCACCGTCGCGAAACCTGGATTCAGCCGCTGGCTGGTTCCTCCTGCCGCCATCGCCGTCCACATGTGCATCGGCCAGGTGTATGGATTCAGTGTGTTCAAGAAACCGCTGGCCAAGGCGCTGGGCATCACGGCACCTGGAGCACTGGACTGGACGGAGGCGGATGTGGGCGTGGCTTACTCCATCGCGCTCGCACTTCTGGGGCTCTCTGCCGCTGTGTTTGGCAAATGGGTGGAGCGTAGCGGTCCGCGCAAGACGATGGTGGCGAGCATGATCTGCTTTTGCACCGGGCTGGTGCTGGCGGCGCTGTCGGTGAAGTATCATCAACTCTGGCTGCTATATGCGGGCTATGGCTTGATCGGCGGTGTCGGACTTGGCCTGGGCTACATCTCACCGGTGTCCACGCTGATGAAATGGTTCCCTGACCGTCCCGGCATGGCGACGGGGATGGCGATCATGGGTTTCGGCGGCGGGGCGCTGATCGGCGGACCGCTGGCGGAAGAACTGATGAAGCGCTTTGCCTCCGCGACATCGGTGGGGGCGAGTGAGGCGATGCTGGTGATGGCGGGTCTGTATGCCATTTCGATGCTCTTTGGCGCGCTGATCGTGCGCGTGCCGCCGGAGGGGTGGACGCCAGAGGGCTGGGTGGCCAAGGAGCACACAGCGAAGCTCGTCACCAATGCCAATGTGGCCGTGGACACCGCGTGGAAGACGCCGCAATTCTGGATGCTGTGGGTGGTGCTGTGCATGAATGTGAGCGCGGGCATCGGCATTCTCGGGCAGGCCTCGCCGATGATTCAGGACATGTTCAAAGTCACGCCAGCAGCGGCGGCGGGCTATGTGGGCCTGCTTTCGCTGTGCAATCTCGGTGGCCGCTTCTTCTGGTCATCCATGTCAGACATCGTGGGCCGCAAAGGCATCTACTGCATTTACTTCATCGCCGGTGCCGCGCTGTATGCGAGCGTGCCGTGGACGCAGGGACATGGCAGCGTCACGCTATTCGTCATCGCCACCGGATTGATCCTGACAATGTATGGCGGCGGTTTCGCCACGATCCCGGCGTATCTGCGTGATTTGTTCGGCAGCTATCAGGTGGGAGCGATTCACGGTCGCCTCATCACCGCCTGGTCGATGGCGGCGATCATCGGGCCGCAGCTCGTGGACCGTTTGTCGGTCGCGAACAAAAAGGTCATGCCGCCTGAGCAGGCCTACAATTCCATCTTCCACCTCATGGTCGGCCTGCTGACGGTGGGCCTGATCGCCAACCTTCTCGTGCGTCCTGTGGACTCCAAGTATCACCTCAAAGAAACCGCCAAAGCCTGATCTGTCATGAAAGCCATCACTCTGCTCATCGCCTGGACCTGGATCATCGTGCCGCTCGGCTGGGGCGTGTTTCAATCCGTGAAGAAATCGCAGCCGCTGTTTGGTGTCACGACGGCCGTGGTGAAATGATTCACCGAAACAAAGCGCCTAGCTTCTTCCCCAACAACAAGCTCGCCCCCACGATCGTCACGGTGAGAAAGATCATGGCCCAGACACCGAGGGCGGAGGCGAGCTGCGGACCGTTGCCGAGGGACATGATGAGAGAGTAGATCGCCTTCGTGATTGGGAAATGCGCGGCTTGCTGAGCGAGGATCATGGAGTCGCTCACCTCCAGCATGGAGAAGGCAAAGGCGAGTAGGCCACCGGCGAGCAAATTGGGGGCGATGAGTGGCAGGGTGACACGCCACAACGCGCGCTCGGGTGAGGCACCAAGACTTTGCGCGGCTTCTTCCAATGTGGGACTGACCTGCTGAAAGCCTGCGGAGGCGGAGCGCACGACATACGGCAGACGACGCACGGCATAGGCGATGACGAGGATGAGAATCGGATCTTCGCCAAGAATGAGCCAGTCGAAGGGCTGGCCGGGACGTGTCATGGCGAGATAGCCAAAGGCCACGACAACGCCCGGCACAGCGAGCGGCAGCATCGCCATCGCATCGAGAAGCTGACGGCCCCAGAGCTTGGTGCGCACATTCACATAGGCCACGCCGATGCCGAGCAGCAGTGCGAGCACGAGCGCGATGCCTGAGTATTTGAGACTGTTGGCAATGGAGCTAAGCGTGAGTTCATGCCCGAGCGCGGCGTGATAATGATCGAGCGTGAAATCATGGGGCAACACGGTGCCATACCAGTCGCGTGCGAAACTGAGCAGCACGACACCGAGGTGCGGGATCACTGCAAGGAAGGTGATCAGAGTAAAGAAGCCGGTGCAAAGCAGGCCAGTTCCGAGTGGCAGACGAATCGTCTCGCGCGCCATCGTCGCCCGTCCACCACCCGTGGCGCTGGCGCGGCCAAACAAGACTTTGCTCAAGGTGTAGAGCAGCGTGCTAAACGTGAGCATGACCACGACCAGCGCATACGGGAACGGATTGTCACTCAGGTCATTGAGCGAGCGGAATATCTGCACGGCGGTGACACGATCAAAATCGAATACGAGAGGCACGCCGAGTTCCGTGAAAGCCCAGATGAAGACGATGGTGCCACCTGCAAAGATGCCCGGCATGATCAGCGGCAGCGTGATGCGCCAGAAGCGTTTCCACGCCGGGCAGCCGAGATTGGCAGCGGCTTCTTCCAAAGCGGGATCGAGATTCGCCAATGAAGCGGCGACATTCAGATAGAGGATCGGATACAGGTGCAGCACCTCCATGATCACGATGCCGGGCATCTGCCCATCGCCCAGCCAGTCCACCGGATGCTGGCGGCTCATCAGCCCCAGATTCATGAGCAGTGAATTCAGCGCGCCAGCCTGCCCGAGCATGGCTTTGATGCCGATGGCTCCGACAAAGGGAGGCAGCACCATCGGTGTGAGCACGAGGCTGTTCAGCAGTGTCTTGCCAGGAAACTCAAAGCGCACAAACAACACCGCCAGTGGCAGCGCTATGAAGAGGCAGCCGAGCGTGGTCCAAAAGGCGATGGTGAAGGAATTGAAGAGCCCTTCGCGGTAGAGCTGGTTTTGAAATACCTCGCCGATGAAATCTAAAGTGAAGTGATGGTCCGGCGTCTCAAAGGCCACGCGCACGGTCATCCAGATCGGGTAGGCAAAGAAGCATCCGAAGAAGACCGCCATGACGGCAAAGATGGTGATGGACAGCGTGCGGGACATGAACGGGTGCAGAGCTTGTCACGGATAGCTCAGGAATGGCAATGGCGGATTCACACTACTGACTCCGACCATTCGTTCGGAGAGTATTTTCAACTAGCTTACAGACAAAAGCGCTCTACCAACACAGTCTAAACTATTCATGAAAAAAGCACTCATCACAGGGATCACTGGACAAGATGGCTCGTACCTAGCCGAACTGCTATTGAAGAAAGGATATGAAGTGCATGGTGTCATTCGTCGCTCTTCGAGCTTCAACACAGGACGGATTGATCACATTTACCAAGATCCGCATGTGGATGGCGCGCGAATGATTCTACATTACGGCGATCTCTCGGATGCGGTGCAGATGGTAAAGCTTCTCTATGAGTTGCAGCCGGACGAAATTTACAACTTGGGGGCCCAATCTCATGTCAAAGTCTCCTTCGACATTCCCGAGTACACGGGCGATGTGGACGGACTCGGAGCGCTGCGCATTCTCGAGTCGATTCGTGAGGCGGGCCTCCTGCAAAAGACTCGTTTCTATCAGGCATCATCATCAGAAATGTTCGGAAAAGTGCAGGAGGTGCCGCAAACTGAGAAGACTCCATTTTGGCCCCGCTCTCCCTATGGCTGCGCAAAGGTGTATGCCTACTGGCTGACGGTGAACTATCGAGAAAGCTACAATTTGCACGCTTCCAATGGCATTCTGTTTAATCACGAAAGTCCGCGTCGAGGAGAAACCTTTGTGACCCGCAAGATCACCCGCGCTGCCACTCGCATCAAGCTTGGCTTACAGGATAAGCTCTATCTTGGAAATTTGGACGCGAAACGTGACTGGGGATTTGCTGGCGAGTATGTGGAAATGATGTGGCTCATGCTTCAGCAGGAGCAGCCGGACGACTATGTCGTGGCAACCAATGAAGCCCATAGCGTGCGTGAGTTTTGCCAGGAATCGTTCGGCTTACTTGGTCTCGACTGGGAGCAGCACGTCATGCTCGATCCGCGCTATGAACGCCCTGCTGAGGTCGAGCTACTCATTGGTGACCCAGAGAAGGCGCGCAAACAGCTTGGCTGGGAACCAAAAGTGCGATTCAAAGAACTGGTTAAAATCATGATCGATTCCGACCTCATACTGGCTGCGCATGAAGCTAAGGTGCAGAATCTTTGAAGAATCATGAAGCTGTTTATCTCTGGTCATACAGGCATGGTGGGTAGCGCGCTAATGAGGCGTTTTCAAAAGATCCCAGGTGTCACACTACTGATCCGCACACGCAGGGAACTCGATCTGGTAGATCAGGCTGCTGTGCAGGCCTTTTATGCCGCCGAAAAGCCAGATGCAGTAATCGTCGCTGCGGGAAAGGTCGGCGGCATTCATGCCAATAGCACCTACCCTGCGGAGTTCCTGTACCAGAACTTAGCCATCGCCACGAATAACATTCACAGCGCCTGGGAATCAGGCGTGCACCGCCTGCTATTTCTCGGCAGTTCATGCATCTACCCAAGAATTGCACCTCAACCGATGCGTGAGGACAGTCTGCTCTCATCAGCGCTTGAGCCCACCAATGAGGCGTATGCCATCGCCAAAATCGCAGGGTTAAAGATGGCCGAACATTATCGCAAACAGTATGGAGTCATTTATCACTCAGCCATGCCGACGAATATGTATGGCCCAGGGGATAATTATCACCCACAGAACTCACATGTGATGCCCGCGCTGATAAGGCGCTTCCATGAAGCCAAACTGGCCCATCAGCCTGAAGTGGACGCTTGGGGAACTGGGCTGCCACGGCGTGAGTTCATGCACGTGGATGATCTGGCGGATGCTTGTGCATTTTTACTCCAGTTGGAGAACCCACCCGACCTGGTGAATGTTGGTTGCGGTACTGATGTAACAATTCGCGAGCTTGTGGAGCAGGTGGCGGAGGTCGTCGGCTATCAGGGTCGCATTGTTTGGGACTCATCGAAACCAGACGGAACTCCACGCAAACTACTGGACACATCACGCATTAATGACTTGGGCTGGGAGCCTGCCATCCCTCTCAAGGATGGCCTGACACAGACCTATCAGGCATTTTTGCAGGAGCTTAGCTCTCATCGGTTGCGCGAGTAGCACGCTCGCTGTCTTCATTGCCCGTGGCCTTCAATGGGTTTCACAAGTGGTGGCACTACGCCAGAGGCAAAGCGGCGTTCATCACGCTTTTTCCTCCAATCCATACGTCTTTTATAGACACTGCGTATGAGCTTGGAAACCCAGCCCCGGCCCTGCGGTGGAAAGGGTCTCCACGCCAGATCCGGCTGAACCGCAGACTCCTTGAGATAATCCATCGCGACTGGTTTCCAAAACTTGCCTTTCACGGATTCGACAAACTGAATCATGGGCTCAACGCCTTTACGGAGATAGTACAGGTCAGGATGATTATCGCGATTGAGTCTGCCCAACTGAGTGTTTCCCTGCCATAGGCTCCAGCCTGGCTGCGCAAGTTCTCTGAGAAACTCAACTTCATACATAGCCGAGTTAATGCCTGCCTGTGGATTTTCGGCGGGAATGCGTCTGAAGTCCGTGCCGGGAATCAGTGGGCCGATGTCGCTTTGTCTGCCAGTCTCCAGATACTTACCTCCCAAACTATCCCAAGAGCGAACCAGACTATCGATATGACTCGTGCTGACGGGGTGAGTCAGAAAGAAATCCTCCAGCAGCATCCAAACGTGCTTCGAAGGCACCTTTGCGAGAGATTTGGTCATCGTGTCGCCCCAAGAAACATCCTCACCGACGCAAAGGCTAACTACACGGGGATCATCATAGACACGAAAATTGGTGACCAAATAAATAGGTGTCGGCACATCAGGCCAATGCTTGAAAAGGAAATGGAAAAAGATCGGCCAAAGGTCGCAGCTATCATCGAAGCTTGAGATCAAAACAGACCACAATGGCTTCTCTTTGGTTTCATCGTTAGGATTCATGTGAGGAACTCTGTTCCTCCGGCATCAATGATCAATTGGCGAATAAAATCTTCGAAAGGCCTGTCCTCAGGCCACTCACATGCCTTTCTAAAGCGAGCAGCATCCCCGACTAGCGGGGGCCTGAGCTCACGGATAATATCCAGATTCGTGCGGACGTAATCACTCCAGTTGAGACCCACAAGCGAGAAGGCAATTTTAGCGAAGTCCCTAACCAAGTGCCCTTCACCCGTGGCGACAACAAAATCCTCTCCGGCTGGCATTTGAACCATCCGATGGATCTTCCGCATCGTGTCAGGCGCATAACCCCAGTCTGCCCCAGAGTCGAGAGAACCCAGCATCATCTCAGTTGCCACTCCCCGACGAATATCCAGCACCCCCTGAATGATTTTTCGAGACAGGTAATGACGGGGTCTCAAGTCAGATTCGTGGTTGAACAAGATTCCTACCGAAACGTGGAGCGCATGCTTATTCCGATAATAACGACAAGCCTGAAGCGCAGCCGTTTTGCTGATTCCGTATGGGCATCCCGGATCGAAAGCTGTGTCTTCAGAAACAAGTCCGGTGTTTTTCAAACCAAAGATCCGAGACGAGGCTGCGTAAAATATTCGTGTCGATGTCGAATGCGTCTTCGCGGCTTGCAAGAAATACACCAGCGACATCAGGTTAATGCTCACACTTTGCTGAAACAAATAGAGTTCATCATCCAGAATCTGCTCAGATGAATGATGATGCGCAGCAAAATGGTAGACCTCATGAGGCTGCCAATTCCTGATCACCTCGAAAACGGCATGAGGATCACAGATGCTGAGATTCCGCCCATCAAACTCCGCATTGCCTTCACAGCCTTTGCTACCCCAGCCCAATACGTCATAGCCCTCAGAGCTCAAATGTGCGGACATCAAGCGACCATCTTGCCCCTGATGTCCCACAATGAGTGCTCTGCGCATGATACTTGATTGGTGACCTCAACGAGTCAGAGGAGTTTTGAACTCAGCCCACCAAGTGAACCTGAGGCATCGGGACAATGAACTTGCCACCGCGTGAGAGGAAGTCTGTTTCACGCTTGAGAAACTCTGGCATGAAGTGCCAAGGCAGAACGAGATAGTAGTCGGGCTTCGCCGCACGAGATTCCTCTTCAGAGATGATCTTGATCTGCGTGCCAATGGTGTAACTGCCCCATTTAACAGGGTTACGATCCGCGATCGCGGCCACAAGGTCAGGCGTGACATTGCAAAATTGCAGCGTCGTGCTGCCTTTAGTCGAGGCACCGTAGCCATGAACGACTTTGCCCTCAGCCTTAGCTTTCTTGAGGAAAGCAGTAAGGTCGGTGCGGATGCGAGTGATGTTCTCGCGGAACACGGCATAAGGCGCGTCACTGTCGATCGCCATTTCAAACTCGCGGACACGCAACTCCTGAACACGAGCAGCAGCTTCAGCGCTCGGCTTGACCTGGCCGGCATTGGCGACAACGAGGCGGAAACTGCCGCCATTCACGTCGTTAAGATGCACATCGATGACTTCAAGCCCATGATCACCAAAGAGGCGCTCCAGCACAGCCAGTGAGTAATATTCAAGATGCTCGTGGCAGATAGTGTCAAAGCTGTTCACTTCGAGCATCGCCGGCAGGTAGCTCTGCTCAAGAATCCAGATGCCGTCAGCGGCAAGTACATCAGCGATGTCTTGCACGAATGCATGCGGGTTCTCCAAATCATAGAACATGGAGATGCTTGTGACTACGCGGGCTTTCTCATTCGCGTGTACGCTCTTGAAAGCCTGAGCTGTGAAGAAATCGTTCACCACTTCAAAGCCTTTGGCGCGAGCTTTGAGAGCCACGTCGGACGGATCAATGCCGATATGACGAAGGCCCTTCGTTTGGTAACTAGCCAAGAGTGTGCCGTCGTTGCAGCCGATATCGAGCACGATGTCCTTGGCCGATAGCGAGACGGTTTGCTCGACGAGCCGAGTGATGCCTGTGAGGTTGTCGATCATCGACTGGTTGATGCCAGACTCGTAGTAATAGCGGTGATAGAGCACCTTTGGCGGCACCGAATGGCGCATCTGCACAAGGCCGCAGGCGTTTTCATCTTGAGAAGGATCACAACGAACAAGGTCGAGCGGCACCTTGCGCTTGATGAGCGCACTTCCATCTGCACTGGCGAGAACTCCACCAATAAACTGGTCACCCAGACTGACCACGGGCGTGAGGCTTCTTGAACCGCAGACGCGGCAGGTGTTACGAGTGATGAGGACGGGGCGAAATGCTTGGATTGCCATCGCCTCAGGTGGCATTGATGTGCTGGCGTGTCCAGCCAGAGTTCACGACTTCAGGTCCTAGCTGTGGCGCGATTGTCTAGGAACCACTGATAAGTCCTGCCTACACCTTCACGGAAATCAGTCTGCGCTTTCCAACCCAGATGTTCCATGCGGCTGATGTCGAGTAATCGCCGTGGATTGCCATCGGGCTGCGTAGCATCCCAGCAGATTTCGCCTTGATAACTAATAATGTCGCTAACAATCTCCGCTGCTTCGCGAATGCTCATCTCCCAGCCACAACCGATGTTGATGATGTCGGCACTGCTGTACTTTTCGAGCAGGAAAGCACAGGCAGAAGCCAGATCATCGACAAAGAGAAACTCACGTGTCGGATCGCCAGAACCCCATAGCGTGACGGTGGGTGCATTTTGAAGCTTTGCCTCGTGAAAGCGCCGGATCAGAGAGGGGAGAACATGCGAGTGATCTGGATCGAAATTGTCGAACGAACCGTACAAATTTGCTGGCATCCCACAGATGAAATCTCGGCCATACTGATGGCGGTATCCTTGGCAAAGTTTGATCCCTGCAATCTTAGCGACACCATAGGGCTCATTCGTGCTTTCCATCGCACCTGTGAGCAGGCTGTCCTCGCGAATGGGCATCTCGACAATCTTCGGATAAATGCAGGTGCTGCCCAGGAAGAGAAGTTTCTTCACATCATAACGATGCGCCGCAGACAGAACACTGTTTTGGATCTGTAGATTATTGAGAAGAAAATCGACTGGCTGCGTGTAGCTTGCTTTGATACCGCCGACGGTCGCGGCGGCCAGGATGACTTGATCAGGCTTTTCAGCTTCAAAAAAAGCATTGGTCGCATGCTGCTCACGGAGGTCGAGTTCTGATCGTGTGCGGGTGACGATTTGCCATTCGGGTTTGCTCGCGTAATGCCGCATCAAGGCTCGTCCGACGAGACCTTGATGACCGGTGATGAAAAGTTTGCCGCCTGATAAGGACATGCTTCATGCGTAGCGGGTCCAACGCGACTGTCCAGCTTGGCTTCGCATCTCATTCATCCAAGAAGGATTACATGGGGCCGCTAGTAGGCCGAAAATTAAGAATCGACGCCCCATCCATGTGTAAAGACTTACGCACTCAATGCAAATCCTGCAGCCAAAGTTGCGATCCTAGTTTGTGCGCTCATCTCATTCATAAGCCCCGGAGCATGTGAGGGCTTATTTACATTCGGGTTTGAAGCCCAGCCCGGTTTGGCCTAGCCTGAAATCAGCATGCAGCTAAGCACACAAGCGCCAGACTCTGAAACGCTCAGCCCTTCATCACAAGTGAAGGGACTCACGCAGATTGCGCTAGGCGCTGCAGCGGGCGCGTTTGTAGCGAGTCGGATGAATCGCGGGGCGCTCTTTCTCACGGCAGGTCTCGCGTATGCTTGGTATAAAAAAGGCCAAGCTCCGAGGGCTGCGGCTCAAGAGGAGACGGCACTCCCCGTGACAATTCCAGAAGAGCTTGCGATGGCCAGCGAGCCTGAGCGATCACAGAATCCTACGCCTCAAGTGCCAGCGCTGATCACTGAGCCTTGGGTTTCTCCAGCTCCCGATTTAGCACCGCCCACACTCCTAGCCCCAGTGGCAAATGCTTGGGATGATTTGCGTGCAGCCCTATCTCCGACTTTGGCTGGAGCCATCGCCAAAACAGAACCGCTGGTGCCAATAGTGCTGGATCAGACGACTGAGACAGCGCTGCCAGAAGCACCGCCGATGTTCGAGATGAATCTGTGCGCGCCGTCTTCGCCGCTTATGTTGCCGAGCATCTTTGATGGCGCTGATCTACCAGATGAAATCGAGCTGCCCGAGTCGCTAGAGATTGAGGAAGAAGTCCCCAGCCTTTTCATCACGCCCACTTCAGAACTGCCGAGCCAGTCGACCTCACTCGGTTTGACTGGACCCGTGATCGTCCCCAAGCCCGGCACCCAACCGCTGACAGCGACCGTGCCAACAAAGGATAGCTCGCTCACCGCTCCGATCGTGGTGCCCCGAGATGCTCAGGCACGGAAGAATTTCTTCGACTGGCTGCGCGGTTAGAGCAGTCCGGCATCACGCAGCGCGGGGAACATGGCACGCCAGTCGTGCATGACCTGCGGATCAAGGTTGGAGTGCAGCACTTGCTCGCGTTCACCAGCGTCAGCGATGATGATGCCATGAGGGTCCACGACGAGGCTGCGACCATTGTAGCTGAACTGCGGCTCCTGACCGCAACGGTTCACGCCGATCACATAGGCTTGGTTCTCGATGGCCCGCGCCTGCAGCAGCGTGATCCAATGCTGAATGCGCTTCACCGGCCAGGCCGCGATGTAGATCAGCACCTCCGCCCCCTGCCGCACCGCCTCACGCGCTGGCTCAGGGAAGCGCAGGTCGTAGCAGATCAGCGGCGCTATTTTCACACCGCCCCACTCGAAGACGACTGGCTTACTTCCGCGCTCATGCACTGCGGATTCACCACCTAACGAAAAGGGCTGCATCTTCGTGTAGCGCGCCAGCACCTCACCGCTGGAAGAGATCGCCAAGGCTTGGTTGCGTGCTTTGCCTGTAGTGTTGGTGGTGACGACGCCGCCGATGACACAGCATTGAAACTCGAGGGCCAGACTTTGCAGAAAGCTCTCCGTCTCAGCGCCCTCAGCCTCAGCGGTGATACTGATCTGACAGGAGAAGCCCGTGGCAAACATCTCTGAGAGCACGATCAGCGATCCAGGCGCAGGCGGTGCTGCTCCAAGGAGTGAGCGGACCTTGGCAAAGTTCGCCGCTTTGTTTTCCCAGACGGAATCGAGCTGCACGGCATGGATGGGGAGTGTCATGACGGCATGATGATGCAGAGATGTGAATTGGGAATTGGCTTTTGTGATCTGGCCGTTAAAGTTTGTCTCCTATGGCACAATATTCCGTCCAGCCCGGTGATAACCCCAGCAAGATCGCCACGAAGTTTGGCATGAAGTTGGCCCAATTTCAGAAGCTCAACCCAGGCCTCGTCGAGTGGGGCACCGGCAATTGGAAGGTTCTCTTTCCAGGCCAGCTTGTGAATGTCAGCGGTGAAGTCACGGGAATGCCCGCAGAAACGGCAGCCACAGCAGCGACAAGTTTCGCCGCGCCACCGCCGTGGATGCAGATCGCGATCATGGAGCAGGGTGTGCAAGAGTGGGCCAATGGCGACAACCCACGCATCCTGGAATACCTGCGCAGTTGCGGCATCGGCGGCAGTCTGCTGCATGACGAAACGGCATGGTGCGCGGCCTTTGTGAACTGGTGCATCCTACGCGCTGGCTACAAGCCACAGGGCAGCGCCCGAGTCTCTGACTGGTGGGGCTGGGGACGCCCCGTCGCGGCGACTTACGGCGCCATCTGCATCACCCAACCACTCACCGTCGATCAAGCAGGCAGCGGTCACATCGGTTTTCTCCATGCGATGGATGACACGAACGTCTGGCTGCTCAGTGGCAACTCGAAGAACCAAGTGCGCATCGCCGCCTACCCGAAGAACAAGCTGATCCACAATGCTCCCTATCGCTGGGTGCTCTAATGGGTTGTGTAGGGAATCTCGGGCGCGAGTGATGTCGCAAACACACCACGTTACCTTCGCCGAACGTCCCGACTGGATTGGAGGCGCTGAGTGGCCTCCACATGAAGTCCGCCCGAACCTGATGTCTTGGGCAGTGAGATGTGGTTTTTTGACGTCACTTGACCTTTTACTCTCGCGCTCTGAGTCTGCGATCATGAGAAATGCGGACCGCACCCACACGATGGCTATCTTTTGTGACTTCGAGAATCTCGCCATCGGGGTTCGTGAGGCCAAGTATGACAAATTTGACATGGGCAAAGTGCTGGAGCGCCTGCTGGTCAAAGGCAGCATCGTGGTAAAGAAAGCCTACTGCGACTGGGAGCGCTACCGGGAGTACAAGAAGGTGATGCATGAGTCGGCCTTTGAGCTGATCGAGATCCCGCATGTGCGCATGAGTGGCAAAAATAGCGCGGACATCCGCATGGTGGTGGATGCGCTGGATCTCTGCTACACGAAGTCGCATGTGGACACGTTTGTGATCGTCAGCGGTGACTCGGACTTCTCCCCGCTCGTCAGTAAGCTGCGCGAGAACAACAAGACGGTCATCGGCGTGGGCGTAAAGAACTCCACGGGCGATATCTTCATCGACAACTGCGACGACTTCATCTTCTACGACGATCTGGTGCGTGAGGAGCCAAGGCGTAAACCGCTCGCCGCACCGAAGACAGCCAAGCCCGCACCTGCAAAAGCGTCCACTCAAGAAGCACCGAAGCCCGCAGGTGATCCTGAAAAAGCCATCGAACTTCTCGTGGAAACGGTCGATGCCATGATGGCCGAGCGTGGCGGAGAACAATCTGTGTGGGGCTCAAATGTGAAGCAAACGATCAAACGCCGTCAGCCTCAGTTCAGTGAGCGTTTCCACGGCTTCCGATCCTTCAACTCGCTGGTCGAAGAGGCAGGCAAACGCGGGCTGCTGAATCTGCAAAAGGACGAGAAGTCTGGTGACTATCACATCCGGTCAGCAGGCGAGTGATGCGCATTCAATGCTCGTCCTTTTCTTTCTTGCTCTTCGACGGTTTCAAACTGCTGAGATAGGCTACCACGTCACGAATCTCTCGTGCTGTCAGGATGCCGAGCATGGGTGGCATCATCGAAATAGGCGGAGTCTGCATGGAGATCTGGGCACGAGGGATTTTCTTTTCGGTGCCGTCGGCGAGGCGGAGGGTGACGGTGGCCTTGTCTTCTTTGAGGAGACCTCCGGCGAGGTTGCTGCCATCCTTCATCGTGATCGAGACGAGGCCGTAGCCGGGGACGATCTTTGCCACGGGATTCACGAGTGACTCCAGCAACTCGGCACGCGTGCGCTGGTTGCCGATGGTCTTTAAAATGGGTCCTACTTGGCTGCCTTCCTTAGCCTCGACGGTATGACAGGCGAGGCAGTTGGCTCCGAGATGATTGGTGACAATGTCCTTGCCGTTCGTGGCATCGCCGCCTTCGATCAAGTCATCGCGCGGGGCGGTGGTTCGTGACTGCTGATAAGTGGTGACACGCTCAGTGAGCGCTGGGTGAAGCTGTACTGCTTCGAGAATATCGAGCTTCAAACCAGGCTCGACTTTACCAGCGGCGAGTCGTTGCATCCAGAGATCCATGAGAGCTTCAGCAGGCTTGTCTTTGGCGGATGCGAGGTGCTTTAACGCGGCCTGCTTTTCAGGAAGACTGCCCTGCTCCAACACGCGGGAACCTTCTGTTATGGCGCGATCTTGCTGATGCGTGAAGGTCTGGGTGAGTGACTCCATGCGCAGTTCCACCGGTGCGGTT
The DNA here is from genome assembly GCA_964583255.1 of uncultured Prosthecobacter sp. Taxonomy (GTDB): domain Bacteria; phylum Verrucomicrobiota; class Verrucomicrobiia; order Verrucomicrobiales; family Verrucomicrobiaceae; genus Prosthecobacter. Next base: position 23,142 of record CAZOVY010000033.1, on the reverse strand, counting down.
TTAACCGCCGTGGCGCTGAGCGTGGTGGCAAAGGCAGGATCAGCCGCGTGCTGGGCCGCCATGAGTCTCAGCGCGCCGACACGTTGTGCAGGCTTGGCTTTGACATCGGTGATGATCTGCTGGAGTGCGGTCGCATCGACCTTGAGTTGAAGCTTCACCATGAGTTCGATAGCGGCCGCTTTCAGCTCTGGATTGGTCAGCTCAAACATGTCGGAGATACGCGGCTCAATCGCTGTGGCAATGGCTACGGCATCACGCGCCGGATAGCTGCGTGCCATGCCATCCACTCGGTCGAGGCGCGGTGGCTCAGTGAATACAAGCAGTGCCTGGAAAGCTTCCTGTGCGGTTTCGCCGGCGGTGTCTGGAAGCAGCGCAAGTTTAAGTAAACGCTGTGCGTCTTCGACACTGCCAAGCCGCAAGTTGGCATTGATTGCGCGTCGCGTGGTGACGGCGGAAAGCCTTGCTGGAGCATCGAGCAACGCTGCTAGCTGCGGCACAGCTTCGGGAATGGCCGTGTCGTCATGGATGGCGCGCGCGGCTTCATCGACGGTGCTGGTTTCGGCATCATGCAAAGCATCGATAACGAGCGGTGAATGCTGACGCGAGAGAGCAAGTGTGGCGCTGAGACGGATCTGGCGGGACGTGTCTTTGAGGTGCTTGGCAAGATTCTCTGCACTGGAACTGCCCGCGAGTCCAGTGACCACGGCATGTCGCAGCCAAGCATCATCTGCATCCCGCGCAGCCATCTTCCAAAGTGCCTCTTCAGCAGCAGCCGTCTTGAGCTTGCCAAGCGCGATGGCGGCGTGGAAACGAGTGCGTGGTGTTTTAGAGGCAAGCAGAGTGATGATGGCTTTCTGACTGGCGGCGCTGGCCTTGGCATCACCGAGCACTTTAGCGAACTGAGCCTGCATTTCAGTGTCCGTCTCTTGAAGTAACTGAGGAGTGAGCGGCGCGTCTGACACTTCGCCAAGGCGCAAGCCGATGCCGTAACCCCAGAGTGCGTGGATGCGGCCGAGTAGTGGAGTTTTCGTGTCGTTGATCACGGTCAGCAGCGGTTCCCATGCCTTCATTTTAACCAGAGCCAATTGAGCGCCGACACGCACACGCTGATCAGCATGACCTAACAGGGTTTGCAGTTCGCTGACTTCACGTTGATCAAATCCTGTGCTGAGAAGTTTCTGCGTTTCGACGCGAGCGGGACTAGGGTTGCCGGATTCATCGACACGCCAGATCGAGCCTTTTTCATCGAGCGGATAACCGCCCACCCAATCGGCCATGTAGAGCGCGCCGTCAGGGCCAAAGCTGAGTCCGATGCCCATGATGCCAGCGTTGATCAGGCGTGCGCGGCTCATTTCAAAGGCACTGCCTTTTGGCGTGATGGTAAAGGCCTCCATCTTGCCCGATGGGAACTGATCCAAGATGAAATGTCCGCGCAGATGAGCGCCAAGCGCGGTGCCCGGTTCGTGAGCGAAGCCGGCCGGACCGTTGGAGTAATTGGCGAGCGGAGGTGTGATGAAGAGTGGGGTAGCCGAACTCGTGGGAGTTTGGGGCTTGGGGGATTTCGGCGTGCTGACGCCCGCCGCTACGATGGGCGTTGGGGCCTGCCAGATGCCCTCGCGCATCCAGCGGCTTTCGGATTTCATGTATTGATGACCACAGCGCCAGCCGGAGTCGCTCTGCTCGGTGATGTAAACGAAACGTTCCTTTTCGCCGGGCATGTCGGCGTCGTTGTCCACGCCGAAGATGTTCCCGAAGTCGTCAAAAGCGATCTCCTGTACATTGCGCAGACCGTGAGCAAAGACCTCGAAGCCACTGCCATCAGGCTCGCAGCGCAGTACAGAGCCTTCATGTGGGTAATACCAATGTTTGCCTTCCTTGCTCGTCACGTTCACGCCTTTGTCGCCAATGCTCCAGTAGATGCGGCCATCAGGCCCGAGACGCGGTCCATGCATATCATGCCCCGCATACGCGATGTGTATGCCGAAACCATGAGCGACGACCTCACGCACATCAGCCACTCCATCATCATTCGTATCTTTGAGCCGCCAGAGATCGGGGGCGATGGTGGCATAAACCCAGCCGTCATGATAAAGAATGCCCGCTGCGATGCCGGTGACTTCGGTGTTAAAACCCTCGGCAAACACAGTCATCTTATCGGCCGTGCCATCACCATCCGTGTCACGGAGTTGGTAGATGCGCTCGCTATGAACGGTGAGGTCTTTCCAGTCGATGGAGCCGTCCTTGTTGTGATCCTTCAGACCACCTCGCGGCAGACGCAGCTTCCCTGGAGCCAGTTCGCGCTTCAGGAACTCACTCTTGGCCTCGACACTGGTCAATCCGACATCATCGGCGATCCACATCGGATGCTCACGGATGTCGAGATCAGCGACCTTTCGGCGCGTCGTGGCAGACACATACACGCGACCCTTTTCATCCACCGTGCAGGCGACCGGATCAGGCACATTCAAAGCGCTGGACCAACGATGAAGTGTCACCTCAGCGGCGCTGACGGTGTTGAAAACAAGCAACAGCAGAGCGAGGACACGCATGGGAAAAGCGATGCCTAGAGATTAAGGTCTTGCGGCCAAAGATAGCTCAATGATCCGCGCGCAGAGTTCAGGAAACTCGATGCCTACTGCGCGCGCAGCTTTGGGCAGCAGGCTGCTGCTGGTCATGCCGGGGATGGTGTTGATCTCGAGCACAAAGGGGGAGCCTTCGGCATTCAGCATGACATCGACTCGGCCATAGACTTCGGTGCCGCAGCTTTTAAAGGCGGCCATGGCGGCGTCTTGGACGCGCTTCGTGGTTTCAGCGTCGAGTTCGGCGGGGCAGTTGTAATTAGTTTTGCCGGTGCCGTTCATCCAGGGGTACTTGTTGTTCATGTCATAGAAGCCATCGACTGGCTCGATGTGGATGACGGGCAGCACCTGATCACCAAGAACGCCGACGGTGAGTTCTTTACCTTCGATGAATTCTTCCACCAAAGTGGTGATGCCGAACTTCTTGGCTTCTTCAATGGCTGCGGCCCATTCATCTTCGGTGCGGCAGATGTTCACGCCGACACTGGAACCTTCGCGGGGTGGTTTGGAAACGAGCGGGATGGAAATGGTCAGCGGCTCGCTGCCATCGAGCTTGTAATCCTGCGAGCGCGGTGTGGGTACTCCGGCGGCGATGAATTTGGCTTTGCTCAGACCTTTGTCGAAAGCGATGCGGCTGGTTTCGACACCCGCGCCCGTGTAGCGGATGCCGCGCTTTTCTAGAATGGCTTGGATCTGACCGTCCTCGCCAAAGGTGCCGTGGATGAGGTTCATGGCGATGAAGGTGCCCTCTGGCACCTCGAAGTCGGGGCCTGTCACATCGACCTCGATGATCTCACCACACAGGGAGCGGAGTGCTTCAGCGACGCTTTCAGCGGTTTTGATGGAGACGTGGCGTTCGTTGCCGGGGCCGCCTTTAAGCAGCGCAATTTTTTTTCCAGAGAGGTCGAGCATGGGGTCCAGATATGCATTGCCTATGAGAGAATGGCAAAGACAACGTGACTGGTGAAGAGCGGAAGTATTTTTTTCATTTCAAGCCTTGCAAAGGTCCGATGGAAATCTATTCTCAGGCTTGCTTGTGAAAAATTTCACAAGCCCTGAAACCGACACACTATGGGTAACTTCTTTCCGCGCTGGACCAATTGGCTGCCTCTGAAGCTAGCGGTTGCGGCTGGCTTCATCGTCTTTGGCGCAAGTCTGGCCGTGCCATACTATTTCACGCCAAAATACACGCGAGTTGGCTATGAGCCGACTCAGCCAGTGCCTTTCTCTCACAAGGTTCACGCTGGCCAGCTCGGCCTCGACTGCCGCTACTGCCACTCCTTTGTGGAGAACTCGAGCCACGCGAACGTGCCGACCAATCAGACCTGCTTCAATTGCCACGGTGCTGGTAAGGGCAATATCAAATCGGCCAGCCCTAAGCTGGAACTGGTGATGAAGGCCAACGAAACGGGCGAGCCCATCAATTGGATCAAAGTCCACAAGGCTCCCGATTACGTCTATTTCAATCATAGCGCTCACTTGAATCGCGGTATCTCCTGCCAGAACTGCCACGGACAGGTCAATGAAATGGAAGTGGTGAAACACGCGGAGCCGCAGTCCATGGGCTGGTGCCTCGATTGCCACCGCAATCCTGAGCAAAAGCTGCGCCCATTAGATCAAGTGACGAACCTGAACTACAAGCCGGAGCAGCTCGATCGCACCGCTTTTTATCAAAGTCTGCTGGGCAAAGGCGTGAAGGCTGACGAGATCGCTGGAGTGATCGCTGAAGGCAAGACCGCTGCCGGACTCAAAGAACTGCTCGCCCTCGCTGACACTACCTACGGCAAAACGGTGACCCAGCTCGAAGTGGGCACCCAGCTCAAGAAACACTGGCAGGTGCAGCCGCCTGATTCCTGCACAGCCTGCCACCGCTAAACCTGCGCCCCCCTTTTTTATCTGACATGAAACGCATTTGGCAGCACCCCGAGGAGCCCAAGACCGGCAAGCGCTTTTGGCGCAGCACGGCTGAACTAGAGCAGCGCTCAGAATTTCTCAATACGCTCGGCGTTGAATTCCCCGCAGGAGATACCATGGACGAACACGAGCGCGAAAAATCGCGGCGTGATTTCCTCAAGCTCATGGGTGCCTCCGCAGGCATGATGGGCCTTGCGGCTTGTCGTCGTCCGATCGCCAACATCCTGCCCTACACGCAGCATGTCGAATGGATCATCCCTGGTAAACCGCTGCTCTATGCAACGGCCATGCCAAACGCGAGTGGTGCCGTGCCGCTGGTCGTGACCACACATGAAGGTCGCCCGACACATCTGTCCGGTAATACGCTACATCCGCTTGGCGGGGGTCTCGATGCCTTTGCTCAAGCTTCTGTGCTCGATATTTACGATCCTGAGCGCTCACAAACACCATTGGCGGCCGGTAAAAAAGCTACCTGGGCCGATGCGAACAAGGCTTTGGAAGCAGTCGTCGCAGATGCCAAGAAAGACAGTGGCGCATCGTTGGCCGTCGTGGTGGGTTCTTCCACATCTCCGACTCTGCATCGTCTGCTAGGCGAAGTGAAGACCGCCTATCCTCAAGCAAAGCTCTTCAGCTACGAAGCTATCAGCAACGAAGCTCAACAAAGCGCGAACAAAGAAGTGCTAGGCGCTGGCGCAAAGACCTTTGTTCGCCTGAGCAAGGCACTGCGCATCCTGACTCTTGATTGCGACTTCCTCGGCCTTGATCCCATCGCGGGCGAGCCGATCAAGCATTTCACCAAGCAGCGCAGTAAAGACACGCCTGGTGGTGACATGAACCGTCTCTACACACTGGAAAACCGCTACACGGTGACTGGTGGTATGGCTGACCATCGCAAGCCTCTGGCCGCAAGCCTCATCCCTGCTGCAGTGGCCGTTATCGCCGCTGAACTTGGTGAAGCCTCTGCCAAAGCACTCGCCGACACAGCCCCAGCAACGCTCAAAGAATGGCTCGCTCCAGCGATCCGTGATCTTGTCGATCACAAGGGCAAATCAGTCGTGCTCGCTGGTTCCCGCTACGGTGCTGAGGTCCACGCGCTGGTCGCCGCGATCAATAACGCACTGGGTGCCTACGGTTCGACTATTGAGCTTCTCCAAGGCGGCCCGGAAGCTGCACTTGGAACAGCGACAGAACTCGAAGCAGCTCTCGCTTCGGGTGCTGTGAAGAAACTGGTTTCTCTCACGCCCTCCAGCCTTCTCTATGATGCACCCGCCACTCTGGCCGCTGCCATTAAGGACAAAGGAGTCTCCGTGATCCATCTCGGCATGTTGCCGAATGCCACCGCCAAAGCCGCCAAACTGCATATCCCAGCGGCCAACTATCTTGAATCTTGGGGCGATGTTCGTGCAGCCGATGGTTGCTACTCGATCGTGCAGCCGATGATTCAGGCTCTCTACAGCGGAGCCAGTGAAACCGAAGTGCTGCTCGCTCTGCTAGGTCGCAAAAAACTCGGTCCTGCCGATGCGCCCAAAGCCGACGCCGCCGCTCCAGCTCCTGAAGATCCAGCTTATCAAGCTGTGCGTGACACCTTCGCGGTGGTCGCAGGCAGCTTGGATGAAGTGAAGTGGAACTTCACCCTACGCGATGGTTTCCTCAAAGGCTCGGGCTATGTCAAAGCTTCCGGCGTGGTCAACACGAGCGCCGTCGCCAGCATCGTCGGTAAGGCTAAACCTGCCGCAGCGCCATCCGCTGAGGCGATTGAAATCGTGCTCACTCCCGATTCCGGCGTGTTTGATGGACGCTACACGAACAATGCCTGGCTCCAAGAGGCCCCAGATCCAATCACCAAGCTGACTTGGGACAATGCCGCGTGGATTGGCAGCGTCACCTTCCGCAGCCTTGGCTTGAAGAACGGTCAGTTGGTCAAAGTCAGTGTCGGTGATCGTAGTCTCACATTGCCAGCTATCGAGGCCCCCGGTCACGTCTCCCACTCGGTCACGATCCCCCTGGGTTATGGACAAAAAGACCTCGGTTTTGTCGGCTCCGACAGCAAAGGCCAAGGCCGAGGATTCAATGCTTACCCACTGCGCACGAGTGCTTCGGAGTACGTCCTGACAGGCGCTAAGCTCGAAGTCCTCACGGGCACTTACGAGCTAGCGATCACCCAGGATCAGAACACCATGGAAGGCCGCGCTATCTATCGCGAAGGCACTTTGGAGACTTTCAATAAGACGCCAGACTTCGCCGTGAAGACCGGCATGGACTCGCACATCCCGCAGACCATCTCTTTATACAAAGGCCAGGTCGGCAAGAAGAGTGCGACTAATCCTGACGGCTTCGACTACGAGACAAAGCACCAATGGGGCATGTCCATTGACCTCAGCAAATGCATTGGTTGCACTGCCTGCGTCGTCGCCTGCCAGAGTGAAAATAACATCCCGATTGTTGGCAAGGATCAGGTCGTCAAAGGCCGTCTTATGCAGTGGATTCGTATGGATCGCTACTTCGCCACCAACGAATGGGGTGAAGGAAAAGCCAAGTCGGATGACGTCGATATTGACCCGACACCTGAGCAGCTCGAAAACGCCGAGATGGTGCAGCAGCCAGTCGCCTGTCAGCAGTGTGAATCCGCTCCGTGTGAAACCGTCTGCCCCGTGAATGCCACGGTGCATACCCCAGAAGGTCTCAACGCGATGTCCTATAATCGCTGCATCGGTACCCGCTATTGCGCCAACAACTGCCCCTACACCGCACGTCGTTTCAACTGGTTCGACTATAACAAGCGTCCGCTTGATGAACTCTACCTGGGACCTCTTTCCACAGCCGACAAAACCGGCGTCCGCGAGTCGCTTCAACTTCAGAAGAACCCGAACGTCACCGTCCGTATGCGCGGTGTGATCGAGAAGTGTACCTATTGCGTGCAGCGTCTCGAAGCCGGCAAGATTCTTCAAAAGCAAAAGCAACGCGATTCGAAGAACTTCCGCGTGCCGACCGACAGCATCAAGGTGGCCTGCCAGCAGGCCTGCCCAGCAGAAGCCATCGTCTTCGGCGACATCGCCGACGAGAAAAGCAGCGTGGTCAAAGCTAAGGCCTCACCACGTAACTACGAACTCCTTAAATACATCGGCACACGCCCACGCACGAGCTATCTGGCCCGTCTGCGCAACCCCAATATGGCCATGCCCGGCGCTGACAAAATCGCCGCCTGGAGTGCCCACCAAATCTAAGCCGGACTCATGGAAGCCACGACCATCGCGCCACACTCAGAAGCTCACACAGGTGCTCCCCGCATCCTTGACCGCGAGCCACTCGTCCTCAATCATCGCTCCTATTCATGGATCACGAACCGCATCTGCGGCATCGTTGAGAATAAACAACCCCTGCTATGGTGGGTGCTCATGGTGCCGTCCGTCATTTTGACAGGCATCATGGTCTTCTGCTTTGCTTACCTCATCAGCACTGGAGTCGGTGTCTGGGGTCAGAAGCAGCCCGTTGCATGGGCTTGGGACATCACGAACTTCGTGTTCTGGATCGGTATCGGCCACGCCGGCACTCTCATCTCCGCCATCCTCTTCCTCACACGTCAAAAATGGCGTACCTCCGTCAATCGCGCCGCTGAGGCCATGACGATTTTCGCGGTCATGTGCGCCGGTTTGTTCCCGGCCTTCCACGTCGGTCGTGTCTGGATGGTCTGGTTCCTAGCACCGATCCCGAACGCCAATGCCATCTGGCAAAACTTCAAGTCCCCACTGCTCTGGGACGTGTTCGCCGTATCCACCTACTTCTCCGTCTCAGCCGTGTTTTGGTTCCTCGGCCTCGTGCCTGACCTCGCCACACTGCGTGACCGTTGCAAACCAGGTTTGAGAAAGACCCTTTACGGCATCTTCTCCCTCGGCTGGCGCGGATCTAACCGTCACTGGAGCCACTATGAGACGGCTTACATGCTCCTCGCAGCTCTCTCCACACCGCTGGTGCTCTCCGTGCATTCCGTCGTGTCCTTCGACTTCGCCACTTCGATTGTCCCAGGCTGGCACACCACCATCTTCCCGCCGTATTTCGTGGCTGGTGCTATCTTCGGCGGATTCGCCATGGTGCTCACTCTCATGATCCCCGTGAGCAAGATCTACGGCCTCAGCGACCTGATAACGCCCAAGCATATCGACAACATGGCGAAGATCATCCTGCTAACAGGAACCATCGTTGGTTATGCCTACTGCATGGAGTTCTTCATGGCCTATTACAGTGCCAACAAGTTCGAGTTCCAGACCTTCCAGCTTCGCAGCCTCTACGGTGCGTCCACCTGGGCCTATTACTTCATGTTCAGCTTTAACGTCTTTGCTCCGCAGGCCTTCTGGTTCCGCTGGTGCCGACACAATGTTTGGGTCGTCTTGGCCGTCTGCATGTGCGTCAACATGGGCATGTGGTTTGAGCGTTACGTCATCATCGCCACCACCCTGGAGCGTCTTCTCATCCCCGGTTCATGGCGTGTTTATGAGGCCACTTGGGTCGATAAAGTCACCTTCCTCGGCACCTTCGGTTTCTTCCTGATGCTCTTCCTTTTGTTCCTGCGTTTCCTGCCCGTCATCGCCATCGGTGAAGTGAAGGGCGTCTTGCCACAATCCAATCCTCACCATGACGACCATGGCAAGGAGGGCATCCAAGAGGAAGACCTCATGGACTACTCAGACAGGCACGTCCCCAAAGCACTCGCTTAACTTTCCACCCACGATTTTTCTGTGAGTACTACCCTCAAACGAGTCCATGGCTTCCTTGCTGAATTTGACAGCGTGGCAGACCTCTATCACGCCGCCGAACACGTCCGCGACGCGGGCTATCAGCGCTGGGATGTCCATTCCCCCTTTGCCATTCATGGTATGGATCATGCCATGGGCGTGACGCGCTCCAAGCTGCCTTACCTCGTCTTCTGCGGCGGCATCACTGGCACTACCATTGCCTTCACACTTCAGACTCTGACTCAGACCAATTTCTGGTCCAGCATCGGCCTCGGTTTCCTTCAGACTCTGGCAGAAACCTACCCCACAGTCGTTCAGGCCAAGCCCACTGACATCTGGACCCTGCCAGCCTTCTTCCCAGTGATGTTCGAGTTGACCATCCTGTTCTCAGCCTTCACGACCTTGTTTGGCCTGCTGGCGCTCATGGGACTGCCGCGTCTTAACCATCCTCTCTTTGCCTCCAAGCAATTCGCCAAGTTTTCCGATGACGGCTTCTTCGTCGTCATCGAAGCCCGCGATCCCAAATTCTCCCAAGAAGGCACCAAGTCCTTCCTCGAAAAGATCGGCGGCAAGAATGTCGAACTCGTCGAGGACGACATCTAGCCTGAGCTTTCGAAAAGCGCACCTAATGCACTAGGTGTGCTTTCTTTATGCTCAACTACTCCCGTGCAGCTTCTAGTGCGGCCAGGCGCTTTTCCAATTCCTTAATGCGCTCGATCATGTCTGGGATCCTGCCTGTGGCGGCTTGGAGGCGGTGGCCTTCCATGAGTGGCTTGGCGGGGAAGCCCATGTAGGCTCCGGCTTCGGTGATGTTTTTCGTGACGCCGCTTCTGGCCATGAGGGTGACTTTGCTAGCAATCTCAAGATGACCGCCAACGCCGACTTGACCGGCGATGGTGACGTAGTCTCCGAAACGGGTGCTGCCTGCGAGCGCGACGAGGGAGACGATGACGCAATTCTTTCCAAGTGTCACGTTGTGGCCGATTTGCACGAGGTTGTCGATCTTCGTGCCTTCACCGATCCAGGTACGGCCAAATCTGGCCCTGTCGATGGTGGAGCAGGAGCCGATCTCCACGTCGTCGTCGATCTGAACGATGCCGACCTGATCAATTTTGACGTGGCGGCCATTGGAGAATTCGTAGCCAAAGCCATCTGTGCCAATGGCGCTGCTGGTGTGAATGATGACGCGATTTCCAAGCACACAGCGATCTTTGACGGTGCAATTCGAATACAGCACACAGTCTTTTCCGATGCGTGAGCCTTGCCCCACAAACACGCCGGCATGGATCACGGTTCCATCCCCAATGATCACATCATCTTCAATGACCGCACACGGACCAATGCTGATTTTTTGTGGGTCATAGACAGCAGACGTTGAGACAACTGCGGAAGCATGTACGCCTGGCACAAAGGGCTTTGCAGGTGGACCGAAGTGAGAAATCACACTTGAGAAGGAAAGCGTAGGATTGGCCACACGAATGAGTGCGACACCTTCCATAGGCTCATTGAAGTTTGAACTCACCAAGATGGCCGTCGCCTTCGTGGTTTTGAGGGCAGCCAAATAACGCGCATTGCCAAGAAAGGTCACTTCCCCAGAAACCGCTTCCCGGATCGAGTTCATGCCTGTAACCAATGCTGCAGGGTCGCCCTGAATAAGTTCTCCGCCGACGATTTCAGCGAGACGTTGATGAGTAATACTTGTGCTCATGGTGGGTCAAAATGAAAAAGGCACGCCAGATTTAGTTCGGCGTGCCACTGACGTTCTTCAGGAAAGATATCAGGGTTTCTTCTCTTCTTTGGCAGCAGCTGGAGTGGCCGTGCTAACAGGAGCGGTTTTGTTAAGTTCGACCACGATCTGATCAGTGATGTCCACAGCATCCTTGTAATAGACGAGCATCGGCACGGTGGAGAGGCTCATGCCAGACTTGTCAAAAACGAAGTCATAATTCTCAGTCTTGGACTTCTCTCTGACCACGACAAGAATCTCATCGTAGATGCCCTTGCGGATGCTCATGTCTTCCTGCTTGAGCTGGCTGCTGCGGCGATTCTGGGCTTCGCCGATTTCCTGCTCAAGGGCGCGCAACTCTTTGGCTTTCTCTTCAAACTCCACGGCTTTCTTTTGCCGAGCATCCTGGTTCATGATGGGATCACTGGCATCTTTCTTGAGCTTCTGCATCTCCGTCATCAGATTCTTGTACACAGACCAGCGATCATTCATTTCCTTCTGAGCCTTGTCGAGATTGCCTTTGAATTTTTCGGCAGCTTCTTTGGTTTTGAAGTACTCGGAGAAAGCCTTGGACATGTCCACGACACCGAATTTGAGATCCACCGCATGGCTGGTGGCGAGGCTAGCTAGGGTGAGAGCGAGAATGAAGAAACGGGTCATAGGGGGAAACTGAGAGAGGTGGAGCTGCTGAAGTGTTCGATCAGGGGGCGAATTAGAATTTGTAGCCCATGTTGAACTGGAAGCGTGGGCTGTCGCCGACGAACTTGTCCTTCACGAGGGGCAGGCCCAGATCAACACGAATAGGACCAATAGGTAGGAACAAGCGAAGACCGATGCCGACGTTTGAATAGACTTCACCGTCACCGACGATCGGTCCGCCATTTCTGATGGTGGTCGCACCAAAAACGCCAGCCTTTGCTTCGACATCCGATGAGATCATGCCGACATCCCAAAACACAGCACCGCGAACCTTCTCCACAATTGGGAAGGAATATTCAGCGGAACCATAGATCGAGAAATTACCGCCTATGGCTTCACCTGAAACGTCTTTTGGACCCACTTCACGGAAGTCATAGCCGCGCAGGTTGTTGGCACCGCCGAGGAACAGGCGTTCAAAGATCGGAACATTGTCTCCCTGCACCCAGCGAGCCATACCTTCAAAGCTCAAGATCGTGTCCCCTGGAAGATGGAAAAACTGTTGGCCGCCGAAATTACCGCCGAAAGCCTGCACATCTCCACCAAGGCCAGCAGCCATCAGCCCCGCTTCAAATTTGTGACCCTTACGAGTGATGAAAATGCTGTCACGAGTGTCATGCACATAGCCCAACTCGACCTTGCTCTCGATATAGTCACCCTCTTCGTCGAGTAGGACCTTTGTCGAATCACCGTTTCTCTCCACATCGATTGATGTCTGCTGAAGTGTGTAGGTGCCTTCAAGATAGGAGTGATCTCCGAGAGGCTTTCTCAGACCGATGGAGGTGCCGATGTTCACCTGATCGAAGCGTGTCGAGAGGAAGTTCAGGTTCTGATAAAAGAGCTGCACCGTGAGGGCCAGCTTCTGTCCCAAGAACCAAGGCTCAGTCCAGCTCGTGTTAAAGGTCGAGGTGCGTGTGCCGTAGCGGATGTTCATATTGAAGCGCTGACCAGCGCCACGGAAGTCACCCCAATCAGAGATGTCAAAGTTAGTCTGCGTCACATCCACAAAACCCACAAGGCTGTCGATGGAGCTGAAGCCTGCACCGAAGTTCACGGAGCCTGTCGGTTTCTCGGTCACGTTCACTTCCACATCTTTGAATCCGTCCACTTCAGTAGCCAGCGGGCGAATGGTCAGCGGGTTGGCCTCACTTTTGCCTTCAAAGTAGTTCATATTTTCCAGCGTCGTCTGCGCTGCTTCCAGCTTCACGGTGTTGAGTTCATCACCAGGAGCAAAGGTGAGCTCACGGCGAATGACTTCATCCTTGGTCTTGGCGTTGCCACTGATATTGACCTTGCGGATGAAGGACTTCCCTCCTTCAAAAACAACATAGGTAACATTGAGTTTACCTGGACCAGCGTCAGATAGCTGTGTGTCCACACGAGCGTCGGCGTAACCACGGGAGCCATAGTAATCGAGAATCATTTTTTCGTCACCGCGCACGTCCGTACCAGAATAAGGGACACCCGTCTCCGTGAGAATAGCGGGTGTGAGTTCATCCTTGGTAAAAACGGTGATTCCCTGCATGTCCACATTGGCCACTTCGTATTTGCCACCTTCATTGATTTCAAAAATCAAAGTCACACTCTTTTCATCAAGTGGCTCGCGACGATAACCGACTTTCACATAGACATAACCTTCATCCTGAAAGGCCTGTTCAATGGCTTTGACGTCATCAAGAAGGACTTGGTTGTCGATTTTACCAGCCTTACCCCAAAGGCGATAAAAGGTCTTCTCTTTGCTCTTAATCTTACCCTTCAATTTCTTGGCGCTGATGGCATTGTTACCTTCAAACTTGATGTCACCGATCAGACCACGGCCGCCCTCTTCGATTTTGAAAACGACACTCGAAAAGCCTTCTTTGGTCGATGGAGCCACATCATAGGTGACACCGACATCGGAGAAACCTTTTTTCTCATAAGCCTCGCGGATCTTTTGCTGTGCTGTGGTGAGCTTTGCATCATCGACGGGGTCTCCCACTTTGATCTCGATGTCTTTGAGAAGCTTGCTGTTGTCGATGGCTGCATTTCCCAGGAAACTAAGCTCGGCGATGCCGCCACGGCCAGAGACGGTCACCACGACGCGCACGCCACCAGCCATGTTGACTGCCTGAATGTCCACATTTTCGGCAGAGCCTGTCGCGTAAAGCGTACGGATGTCGCGCTCGACGGATTCATCCGTGTAGGGTTCACCCACGCGAGTGGACATTTGGGCGCGCACGCGGTTTGCATCCATCGTGGCGGCTCCTTTAAAAACCACATCGACCTGACGAACGATCTTGCGACCTTCAGCTACCGGGGAGTCGAGGGAAACCTGGGCATTAATGCGCAGGATTGGGGCGCCGATGAGAGTCAGTGCCAGCAATGGGCAAAGAACGATTCGTGATGAGAGGGAGACTCCGGTCATAGGGATGATAGATGAGGTCTTAAACAGGTTCCGATCCTGAGTGGGCGGAAGCGCTCAGTAATGCTGGCCTAGCGATGGTGCGTCAAGGCGTAAAAACGCCTTTGTCGCTTAACTCAGAAAGCAGAAAGCCCGCCACGGATTGTGTCGAAAAGCAGGGCTGCGCACATTGTCAGGCCTATGAAGATCAGCGGAACAACTCGCGGAAGAAACTTTTTGTCTCAGTGCGCGCCTTGTCAGTCCAGTTCCAGGCCTTGCGTGCCGTGCGCTTGACAGACTTGGCGGCTCGCTCGCCTTCTCCCGTTTTAGAGTTCGACTCCATAGCGATGCGGGGTGTCCAGTCCTGAAAGGAAAGCGCACCCGTCTCAGCGGAGACGACGCAGAAGCCAACCTCATAGCCAGTATCGTCTTTCAAGGCTAGACCCCACTCGGGTGCCCCTGTCTCGGCATTGGTAGCAAGCTGGTAGTCCACACTGACAAAGGTGCTCTGGGCAAGCGCCGCCGCTTTGGCAGCCACCACGCGCGCATCAGCACTGCGCTCATGAAGTCTGGCAAAATCGACGGTGCGGCTAGGTGCGGGGGAGAGAATCTTGGAGCCAGCGCCGGCGGGGATCGCCTTCCACTGTGTGCCTTCCAGCTTCACCGTGATGCGCAAGACTTCGTCACTGCGAAAGGCATCACGCGAGAACGCCACCCATTCGACAGGCTCTGAAGTCGTGCCCGTGCCTTTGAGCAGAAGAATATTTCCCGCCACCGCCTCCCCGAAACTCTGCGCCACAGCGCGCGGGATTTCAGGATTAGCGTGCAGCATTGAACTGCTAGTGAAGACACAGGCGAAGGCAAGGAGGGTAGATTTCATAAAACGGTGAATCGAGGATAGGAACATCCGAAGCCTGTAGCAAGATTGCTTTTCCATTCTTGCACCACCGCTCAGGTTCATGCCTCATAAAATACAGACTTCATTTGGCAGCCACCCAAACAAAGATTCCAAAAGTGCGTATTCAAAGCAGTAATAAGCCTTGTCGGTTGGAATGCAGTCCGCTTCAATCAGCATTTACGCAGTCCGCGCTCCGAACGCATCCCATCAATCAACCCAACTGGAAACCTCACCGTGAAATTCAAGTGTCCCTCCTGCGATATGCAGCTCAAGGCCGAGCCGGAAATGTTCGGCAAAGTCATCCGCTGTCCCGGCTGCAACACCAAAATTCCCGTCCCGGAAAATCCTGGAGAAAACCCGGCCGCCTCAGGTCTGCCGATACCGAGCGGCTTTACACCGCCACCAGCGGACGATGTCTGGGGCAGTGATGCCGATGTACCTGATCAGCCCCTACAGCCGACTTTTGCGCCGTCATTCTCCCCTGCCCCCACAGCAGCTCGCGGCGGCTGGGCGGAAAAAGATCCCACCAATCCAAACTCGCTACTCAGCTTTGCTATTGGTTTGGTCTTATTCATCGCCTGGGTTGGGATTCTGTTTCCTTTTAACCCAAGTGAGAAGGTGCCAGTGGCCGAGTACACGACCATGCAGTTTGTGGCCTCACTCTTCTACAAGCACATGCTTGTTAGCTTCACGAACACCCTCTTCTTCACCTGGGCCATGTCCATCGTGTACTTGAAGTTCAAAAAGCTACGCCATCAAAGAGAGGCGCTCATGCTAGACGTGCTGCCATGGGAAATGGGCGCTGAAATCAATGCCGACAATGTCGGCTCATTCATCGACCAGCTCTACAAACTGCCCATGAGACTGCGTGACAGCATGATGGTGAACCGCATTCGCAAAGCACTCGAACTTTTCGAAGTGAAGCAAAACGTCGGTGATGTGACCAACATGCTCTCCAGTCAGTCCGACATTGACAGCATGAGGATCGGCGGCAGCTACACACTATTAAAAGCCTTCCTCTGGGCCATCCCCATCCTCGGCTTCATCGGCACTGTACTCGGTCTTTCTCACGCCATCGGCGGCATGAACTTTTCCAATGTCGAAGATGTGAAGCTCATCATGGAATCCATCAACAAAGTGACCAGCGGCCTGGGCACAGCCTTTGATGCCACACTCCTCGGCCTCGTGCTGGCCATGACGCTCAACTTCCCGCTGAACTCCATGATGAAGGCTGAGGACGACTGCCTCAATGACATCGACTCCTTCTGCAACGAAGTCCTCCTGCCGCGCCTCAACGACGGCGGCAGCATCGCCGGTGGTGACACTGGAGGCATCATGGAAGTGCTCGTCAAAGCCGTCGCCAGTGCGCAAAAGGAATTCCTTGTCGATCTAAATAGCCTCTCCGCTAGAATCAAAGATCAGGCCGACAATCTCGATAAGCGTGCCGCTGCACATCAGGAGCGTGTCGATACTGAATTTGCCCGCGCCGTGAGCCGGATGCGTGAAGACTTCACCACGTCCGTTAGCGACGCTGTGAAGCAGAGCAGCGAATACAACCGCGCGCTTGCCAGTGGCATCCAGAGTTTGAACAATGTACTCAAGGAACTCGGCACCCAGCAGATCATCATTCATCAGGTCAAAAAGAAAGGCTGGTTTAGCCGTGGTGAATAACCCCTCACCTCCCCGCATTCCTCACCACTGACCTCTCATGGCAAAGCGCCGCCACAGTGCCAAAGACGAGATTCTACTGGTCCCGTTTTTGGATATCTTGTGCTCCCTCATCGGGGTGCTCATCCTCATCATCGTCGTTCTGTGCGTTTCACAGTCCCAGCAGACCAATGGTCGAACGCCTGAGGAAGTGCAGATGGCTCAGGAGCATAAACGCATGAAGAAGGAGCTCGCTGAGCGGGAGAAGCTAGACGTCATCCTCAAAGAGAAAATCGCAGAGCTAGAGAAGCTCAAAGCTGAGATTGAAGACAAGGAGCAACGCTATTTAAAATTCCGCAAACTACTCAGTTCCTCTAAAGAACTTCAGGAGCAAAACAAGCTCATCGCCACCAACCTCCAAAAGGAACTCGACGACCTGCTCACCGAGATTGATGGCCTGAAGAAACAGCAAGATGATAGCAAAAAAATCATCGCTGATCTCATGGCCGAAATCAAAAAGCGTCAGATTCCCGCCGACAAGAAAGTACCGCCCGTCGTCGTCCAGCCTTCCGGCACAGGAATGCCTGATACGACCAAGGTCTATTTCGTCGAATGCGCCACAGGAGCGCTCAAGATACTCGGCGCTTGGGGCGCTGACTATCGCCTCAGCGCCACAGCGGAAGTCATCGTCGCAGATGCTGCCTACAATCACTTTCTCACCGAAGTGGCCAAGGACAAAAATGCCCTCATTCTTTACCTCATCCGTGATGACGGACAGGCAGCGTTTAACAACGGCGCAGGCCGAGCTGAAGGAGACTACAAGATACGTGTCGGCAAGCTGCCCATCCCTGGTCGCGGCCAGCTCGATCTCGCTCTTTTTGAAAAGTATCGTGGTAAAGTCTCACCGCCGCCCGCCGCCGCGCCAGTCAAACCCAAAGTCTAACTCACGCACCCAAGACTCATGGCAAAAAAGCGCAAACATGAAGATCAAGAGCTGCCATTCGTGGCACTGATGGACACCATGACGAACGTCGTCGGTGTGCTCATCATCGTGCTAGTCATGGTCGGCATCAGCATCGCCAGCGCCGTGCGTAAAGTCCTCTCTGATCTGCCGCCCGTGACGCCTGAGGAGCACCGCAAGCTGGTCGAAGAGATGAAGGAACTACCGCCGCCGCCTGCCGATCCGAAGAAGATCGAAGAGGACAAAAAGATCGCCGAACAAAAGCTCAAGAAGGCCATCGAAGATCTCAAGACCATCGACACCACCTCAGCCGAATCGCAGATGAAATTCATGGATCTGGAAAGCTTTAACAAAAAGCTCGAAGACGCCCGCAAACTCCGCGTGGCCCAGAAGGCCGAGGTGGACAAGCTCATCGCCGAAGTCGAGCGCATGAAAGCGTTGCTCGACCAGACACCCGTCTTTAAGCCCGACCCGCCGACTTACATCCGCCTGCCCAACCCGCGCCCGTTTCCAGAAAAGCCGAATGAGACACGCATCTTCGTCGCCAAGCAGGGTGTGCTTTACCTCAATGAGAAGACCTTCATCCAGCCCATCCTCGACGGACTCGACAAAATAAAGAGCCAGTTTGAATACAAGGAAGTCAAGATCGACCCCTTTACCAAAATGCTCACGCAAGTCTTCGGTAATGCACCATCCGCACAGCAGGCTTGGCCGGAGATCGCGCCGTTTGTGAACACCTTTCAAATGGATCAGGTAGCGCTCACCTACAAAGCTCTCGTGATCGGCAAACTCCCCGCTACCAAGCAGGTCATTTCAGCCATCGGCGACATCTCTCTGGGCACCCGCCGCACCATGCCCGTAGTAGCAGAGGCCATCGTCGGAGCCGTGCAGGGAAACCTCTCCAAATGGACCGCCCTCGAACCCTCCGTTGATCCCTTGAAACCCATCATCAAGGCCACCTCCTCTGGCGGAAAAGTCAGCTTCACCTGGGGTGCCAAGACGATTGAAGTCAAAGCCAATGCCAAAGACGTCCTCAATTACTTCGTCAAAGACTTGGCCGACATGCCAGGCTTCAAGGGCCGCAGCCGCGACAAAGTCATCTATGACGCCTTCAAGCTTCAAGCCGTCTTAGAGCGCGCCGCAGCTAGCCCGATGATGAGCAGTTCATCCTACACTTTTAAACCCAGCCTCAAGCCCGGCATCGCTTTCATCCAACTCGAACTCACGCCCAAAGCAGGCGGCGGAGAATCGCTCGATCAGATGCGCAGTGAAGGCTCAAACTACCAGCGGCTCATGCGTGGCGTCAAAGCAGATGCAAGCGGCGTGGCCATCTTCCAGGTTATGTCAGACGCCTTCGCCACCTATCACGAAGCCCGCCGCATCGCCGATCAGATCGGCGTCGCCGCCACCTGGGAGTTCCTGCCCAAGCTCGACCTACTCGTCAACGTCACCACCTATGAAGTGCAGCGCTTCGCCGTCACCACCGTTGCGCCACCTGCTCCTGCGGGCACCGTCCCCGCCGTTCGCATCGCCGCACCAAAGCGTGCCCTGGATTGAATGTTAGAAGCACTCCGCTGCGTATGATTGCCGATGCCATCTCCCGATCATCCATGCGCCGGTCATACTGACCCGCACGCGTTCATGTTCATGAACCCGCGTGTTCGTGAAGGCGTCGTCGTGCATGGCCGGCGCTCGGTTTTGAAAACGAGCCTCGCGGGCTTGGGTGCGCTGACTTTGCCCGGCCTGATGAAACTGCGTGCAGAAGGTAAGGCCACAAAGAGTAATAAAGCCGTCATCCTACTCTGGATGACTGGCGGCCCATCACAGATTGATACCTGGGACCCGAAGCCGGATCGACCCATCGAGAACCGCGGACCATTCAAGGCGATCAA
This sequence comes from uncultured Prosthecobacter sp., assembly GCA_964583255.1. Lineage (GTDB taxonomy): Bacteria > Verrucomicrobiota > Verrucomicrobiia > Verrucomicrobiales > Verrucomicrobiaceae > Prosthecobacter. The sequence goes on along the minus strand of CAZOVY010000033.1, from coordinate 3,719 downwards.
GACCAAGCTGCCCGGCGTGCGCATCTGCGAATACCTGCCGAAGCAGGCGGCCATGCTCGACAAGTTCACCCTCATCCGTTCCGTCGATTGCCGCTTCAGCAATCACGAGCCGAACATGGTCATGCAGACCGCCAATCTAACCAACGAACCGCGCACAAATCCGAAGGCCAAGCATTTTCCCTCCTTTGGCAGCATCGTGGCCAAGCATCACGGCCCGAATCATCCGTCGATGCCGCCTTACGTCGTGCTAAACATGAAATCGCGCTCGCATGTGGCCTGGGGCGGCTATCTCGGCACGCAGTACGATCCCTTCGATGGCAACAACGCCACCAAGCTTTTCCAACTGCCCTCCGGCCTCAGCATGGACCGCTTGCATGCCCGCCAGACTCTCAGCAAACAGATGGATGGACTCCGCGCCGAACTCGACGCCAGTGGCATGATGAGCGCCATGGACAGCTTCGGCCAAAAAGCCTTCGACATCATCGCCGGTGGTCGTGCACAAGAGGCATTCGATTTGTCCAAAGAACCGCAAAAAGTGCGCGACCGCTACGGCGAGCATGACTGGGCCAAACAAGCGCTACTTGCGCGTCGTCTCGTCGAGCGCGGCTCATCCTTCGTCACCATCGACCTCAGCAATCACAGCGCCTCCGGCACCTGGGATAACCATGGCGACAACATCCCGCCCTACGGCGGCATTTGGAACGGCCTGCGCCCTTTACTGCCCGTGTTCGATCACGTCATCACCACCCTTGTCAGCGATCTCGCCGAGCGCGGCATGTTGGACGACACCCTCGTCATCACCATGGGTGAGTTTGGCCGCACACCGAACCTCGGCACCCAAGGCAGCACCGATGGCCGCAACCACTGGCCACAGGTCATGTCCATGTCCCTCGCCGGCGGCGGCTTCCGCCACGGCCAAGTCATCGGAGCCTCCTCCAAAGACGGCGGAGAGATCGCCGAGCGCGCCGTCACTCCAGGTGACCTCGCCGCCACCATCTACCACCACATGGGCGTACCGCTCGACGCGACTTACACCGATCATCAGGGGCGCCCAAACTTCATCGTCGATCAAGGCAAGCCGCTCGGAGAGTTAGTTTGAGCTACGGTCGAAAGATCGTCTCATCACACCTTCGCCGATCACAATCTGTGAGTAAGGCCAGCAGGCGATTCATGACTGCCTGTTCCGGCTCATTCTTCTCTACTACTTCTTTGGCCCGGCAGTGTCCCAGGCGTCTTCGTTGGCCAAGTGCTGGCGCTTTAAATCCTCTCGCAGGAGGGATTCGAGATTCTGCAAATGCTGCCGGGCGATGGAGATGTAGGCGGTTTGATCGTCACCGTAGTGCTTGGCGAGTTCGCGCACGCTTGCCTCTTCATAGCCTTTAAAAGTCTGCACGGTGCGCGCGGCGCGGTGCGCGTGATAACCCAGAGAGCGGAGGATGTCGGTGCCGAGATCGAGGGCGCTGCCGAGGGTGTCGCGTCGATAGTCCATGATGCCACGCTTGATCAGCTCATAGGCGTGACTGCGGTTCACGGCTCGGGCCAAAATGCGCAGGTGCGGAAACTCATGCTGGACGAGATCGACGATCTCCAGTGACTTCTTTTCATCATCCACGGCACAGACGAAGAGCTTGGCTTTGGCAGCGCCAGCGGCGGTGAGCAAATCAGCGCGTGAGGCATCACCATAAAAGGCTTTCATGCCAAAGCGCCCGAGCAACTCGACCTGATCGGGGTCGTTATCGAGCACGGTGACGCCGAAGCCGTTGTTTTCCAGCAAGCGACCGATGATATGCCCGAAGCGACCGAATCCGGCGAGAATGACGGGGTGATCATGCGCCTCGACGGCATCTGGCTCGCGCTCGGTTTTGAGTTTGGCAAAGCGCGGCTGGATGACGCGGTCGTTGAGGATCAGTAGCAGTGGGGTCAAAGCCATGCTGAGGGCGATGGCGGCACTGAGCGGGCCGGATGACGCGCTGGTAAGCAGTCCATGCTGACCGGCCATGCCGAGTAGGACGAAGCAAAACTCACCGCCCTGAGCCAAGGCGCAGGCAAAGAGAAAGGAGGAACCCCAGCCGAGTCGGAAGGCCAGGCCAATGCCGAGCAGGACGAGGAACTTGAGTCCGATAAGTCCGAAGGTCAGTGAGGCGATGAGTCCCGGTTGAGCGGCCACCAGCCCGAGATCCAAACCTGCCCCAACGGCGATGAAGAACAGGCCGAGGAGCAGGCCTTTAAAAGGCTCCACGTCCGCTTCGAGCTGGTGCCGGTACTCACTCTCTGCCAGCACCACGCCAGCGATGAAGGTGCCAAGCGCGGCGGATAGCCCAACCAACTGCATGACGTAGGCGACACCTGCGACGACGAGCAAGGCCACGGCGGTGAATAGCTCGCGCAGCTTTGCCGCAGCGACGTAGCGGAAGACGTACCTCAGGAAGTAGTGCGCGACGAAGACCACGGCGACGACGGCTCCGAGGGTGGCGAGTGTTTGTGCCCAATGCGGTAAATGGGCGAGCGCGGAATCGGCGCCATGAGCGGTGGAGTGAGTGGCCTGACTGCCGCTGGTCTGCGCCAGCCATGGCAGCAGCGCGAGGATGGGGATGACGGCGATGTCTTGAAACAAAAGCTCTGAGAAACAAGCCTGACCGCCGCGCGTGTTCAGCACATTTCGTTCGGCCAATGACTGGATGACGATGGCGGTGGATGACATGGCCAGAGTGAGGCCGATGGTCGCCGCCACGGCCCAAGTCTGGCCACAAAGCAGCGCGATACCAATGACGGCGAAAGCCGTGAGAATGACCTGCGCGCTACCCGTACCGAGGATCGGTCCGCGCAGACGCCATAGCAGACTGGGCCGCAGCTCTAAGCCGACGACGAAGAGCATCATGACCACACCAAATTCGGCGAAATGCTGTACGTCCTCCACCTTCCCGACCAGACCGAGCAGCGATGGACCGATCAGGATACCTGCGATCAGGTAGCCGAGCACGGAACCCAGACCGAGCCGCTTTGCCACAGGCACGGCCACGACGGCGGCCAGCAGATAGATCACGGCCTGGAAAAGGAAGTCGGAGGTCATGCCAGGAGTTGTTGGATTCGTGTGCGGTAGCTCTGCGCGGCGGCCTGCACTTCCTGTGGCGTATAGCGGTTCACGGCATGGAGGATGAAGGGCTCCAGATACGTCATGCCGCAGAGATGCACGGTTTGATCAAAAGGCGCGAGCAACTCCCGCATGGTGAAGCGGTTTGGCCCGCCATGCTGATAGGCCTCTTCAGGGCCACCGGTGGTCAGCGCACTCAGCACTTGCTTGCCATGCAGCGCCTTGCCTTCATCGCCATAGGCAAAACCGTATTCGAGCACCACGTCCAGCCATTCCTTCATCAAGGCCGGAGCCGAATACCAATAGAAGGGGTGCTGCCAAACGATCACGTCATGCTCCGATAGCCTTTTTTGTTCGGCATCGACGTCGATGTGATAGTCCGGGTACGCCTCGTACAGATCATGAAAGGTCACGCCAGGCAGATCCTGCACGGCGTCTGCCATGGCCGCATTCATCCGTGAGCGATGCAGGGCCGGGTGCGAGAAGAGAATAAGAACGCGAGACGCTGACGCTGAATGACGAAGCTCGGATGACGAATGACGAATCATTTCGCCTTCGCTTTGCCGAGGTTTTTGTTCGTCATTCGTCATTCGTCATTCGTCATTCGTCATTCGTCATTCGTCATTCG
>CAZOVY010000032.1:0-56000 GCA_964583255.1 uncultured Prosthecobacter sp. | reverse complement strand
CCTCAGTTTGACACGCAAGATCAACCACCCATCCGAAATGCTCAAGAAGGGCCAGGAAGTCGAAGCCACCGTGCTCGGCATCGACAAGGCCAATCAGCGCATCAGCCTCGGCATGAAGCAGCTCGACACCGACCCATGGTCGATCATCGACAACCGCTTCAAGGTCGGCGATGTCGTGAAGGGCAAGGTCGCCAAGATCGCCAGTTTCGGAGCCTTCATCGAACTCGAAGGTGACATCGACGGTCTCGTCCACATCTCCCAGCTCAGCGAAGATCATGTGGCCAAGGTCAAAGACATCATCAATGTCGGCGACGAAGTCGAAGCCCGCGTCATCAAAGTGGACAAGGTGGAGCGCCGCATCGGCCTCTCCGTCAAGGCCATGAACTACAGCGAAGCCGACATCCAGAAGGAAAGCCAGGCCTTCGAAGCCCTCCGCCCAAGCACCGACCTCGTCGGACTCGAGCAGGCCTTCAAGTTCGCCAGCGAAGAATGGCGTCCAGGCGAATAAGCCTAGACCCCCCGATTCATTCAAATCCCCGGAGGGACGCCGCGAGGCGTCCCTCTTTTTTGTTTGCAGCTCTGAGTGTGGATGCTCATAGTGCCACATGATCAAGAAACCGAAATCTTCATTGCAGGCTGCGCAGGATGAGAGCGGCAACTTGTCGGCAACAGTCGCGACACCTCCCTGGTTGAAACATGCCGGTTGGGCAGCTGGTGATGCGATTTACGATGAGGCGATGAGGCTGGGCGCGTCATGGCGCAAACGCCAAAATCGCACGTCGCAATCCTCCCATGCTGGCAGTCGTTGACACCAATCATCTCTCCGAGTTGGAGCGCGACGCCCAACTGCCGATGCTTTTTGAAAAGCGTCGGCTTGCGGCAGGGCTCGAAGTCTTCACCACGATCATCACGGTGCAGGAGATCACCAAGGGTTGGCTGGCGCTACTCAATCGCAAGTCCACACCGCAGGAGCAGGTGCGGCTCTACCAACGTTTTCACCGCAGCTACGAAGCACTGCGCGACTGGGACATCCTGCCCTTTGATCAAGAGGCTGCCTCAGAGCTGGTGGCGCTCACTCGTCAGCGGCTGAACATCGGCCCGATGGATCTCAAGATCGCCGCCATCTGCCTGGCCCATGACGCCACGCTGCTGACACGCAACCTCAAGGACTTCCGCAAGGTGCCAGGGCTGAAAGTGGAGAACTGGCTGGCGTAGAATGAAGTCCACCTCACATCATCGCACGGAAGATGCGCCCACTCCGCCCGTTAACCTTTACCCGCATGAAATCCGTCCTTCTCGCTGCTACTCTCCTTTCGTCATTCGCCATTCCGCATTCGTCATTCAGCGCTGAAAGCGCCCGTCCCCTGCTCTGCTGTGACTATGGTGGCGGCAAAGTGACCATCCTTTCTGCGGCTGGTGAAATCGAATGGCAGGTGGAGGCGAAAAGCCCGCAGGACTGCTGGCAGTTGCCGAATGGTAACATCCTCTTTGCTTATGTCGCAGGCGCGAAGGAAGTGACTCGCGACAAGAAAGTCGTCTGGGAATACAAGGCGCCTGAAAATGTGAAGGTTGAATGCCACGCCTGCCAGCCCCTGACCGATGGCAACGTGCTCGTCGTCGAGTGCGGTACGAGCCGCATCATCGAGGTCGATCGTGCGGGCAAGATTGCCAAAGAGATCAAGCTTGTCACCAAGCCCGAGGTGAAGCTGCATAACCAATTCCGTGGCACGCGCAAAACACCCGACGGCCACTACCTCGTCTGCTTTAAAGGCGAGAGTAAAATCGTCGAACTTGACGGCGAAGGCAAAGTGCTGCGCGAAGTCCCCGTGACTGGTGACCCGCATGAAGTCGTGCAACTCGCCAACAAAAACCTTCTCATCACTTGTGGCGACGGACACAAAGTCGTCGAAGTCGATACCAGCGGCAAAACCGTCTGGGAACTCAACGAGAACGATCTCCCCGGCAACACCCTGCGCCTCATGGCTGGCTGTCATCGCCTACCGAATGGCAACACGATCTTCGCCAACTACCTCGGCCACGGTCATCTCGGCGAGCAGGCTCAGTTCTTCGAGCTGACACCTGACAAGCAAGTCGTCTGGGCCTTTGAAGACAAAGGTCGCTTCAAGACCATCAATCAGATCATGGCGCTCGATGACACTGGCAACGTGACCAAAGGCGAAGTGCGTCGCTGATCAGCGCATCGACCAAAGCACCTTCACCGCCTGCGGCAGGTCGAGGACCTGGCCGATGACGGTCTTTCGAAACACGGGCGCCTGCTACTGTCCGGCATCCAGGATAACCCTGCCGGAGAGTTGCGCGGAGGTGGTCGGCGTGGTCTTAGGAAGTCCGTTGGAGGGGAGTTGGGGCAGTTGGAAACTGCCGACGGCGCTGGCCAGTCTGGGAACGAACACCGCCACCCAGGTCACGCTACGCTTGACCTCGGCAAAGGGTGCGGTCACATCGGTGGGGTCGGTGTCCTTGAGCGTGAAAGTGCCGCTGATGAGGCCCGTGGGCAGCTTGATCGGCTGCATGGTCACGACTCCGGGATTTTCGACTAGGCTGGTGGACAGGGTCACTGTGTTGGCTGTGGAGATGCGGAGGCTCTGCCTCAAACTGCCTGCTGGCGCACCTGCGGGACTGCCCGGACCTGCGAGCGCCGAACTGGCGATGTCTCCCTCCGTGAAGGCCAGCCGGGCGTTTTGAGTGCCAGGACCTCCATCGACGAGTCCGATGACCGGGCTGCCCGCAAGCGGCGGGGTGTAGCCTCCGCCAACGACGGCGAGCCGGTGCAGAGGGAAGCCGCCCCGGTAACTCCGCGTGGTGGCATTCGGGAGCTGCGCCAGCTTCTTCCAGTCAAACAGCGGCTGGTTGCCGCCATCGAGCATCGTGTCGAGCACATTGTCGCCGGGCTTCGTGGTGTCCGCGCCCGGACCGGCCTGCATCCAACCGAGCACGGAGCCGGCGGTGGCAGCAGCCGTCGGTGTGTAGAGCATGAGATGCAGGGGCAACTGCCCGTCAGGCCCCAGCGTGGTGCCGCCCGTCACCGCAGTGCCGTCGGCAAGCACTCCGCCCCAGGTGGCCACGCCTTCGGTGGAAAGGGTGAGCGTCAGGTAGCCGCCGCCCTGCGGCAGCTCCGGGTGCGCGGCGAAGCCTCGCAGGGAGCCATCCAGTTCCAGCGCGGCTGTTTAGTAGCCGGCGAGGGCAGCCGCCGGAAAGGTCTTCGTCCATGGGTTGTGCCAAGCGCGAACCGGGATGGGCGTGGAGGCGGGCAGGCCGTCCGTCACCGTACCCGTGAGTTCACCGGTCGTGAGGTTGATGGTGAAGGCCAGGGTGAGGTCGGCGATGGTATCTGTGGCGGTGCCGCGCACCAGTTTCACGCTGGCGGTCGGGCTGGCGCTGGGGAAGGTGTTGATCACGCTGCCTGGAGGGATGGCATAGCTCTTGTCTTCCAGCTTGACGGTGCCGGTGAAGAGGCCGGTGCTGGTGATGACGAGATTGTAAAGGCTGCCACCGTGGCCTTGCAGGGTCTGCCCGGCAGGTGTGGCGAAAGGGGCGCTCTGAGTGCTGTCACGCTCTAGCAGGCCGTTGTAGGTTCCTGTGAGAGTTTCAGGCAGTTTTTCAATGCTGTAACCGATGACCAAGGCGGGGCCAGCACCGGCGGCATTGCTGGCCGTGACGCTGAAGGTCTTGGTGGTGGTCGTGGTGGCCGCCGTCGGCTTGCCGGAGAGCTGGCCGGTGATCTTGTCGCCGGCCACTCCGGCAGGCAGGTTGGTGAAAGCAAAGCTCGTGGGCCCGTTCACCGCCGTCAGGAGGTCTGTGGCGGTGCCGCCCACCCGCCACTGGAAGGGTCCGGCGACGTTCATCACCGGTTTGAGCCTCGTGACGACGGTGAACGGCCCGCTCTCCTGAGTGAGTCCGTCCATGCCGACGACACAGGTGTAGCTGCCGTCGTTCGGGGCGTTCATTTTGGTGATGCCCAGCTTGTCCTTCGTAGCCCCGGAGATGATCTGCGCGGGGCTGACACCTCCGTTGATCAGATCCGTGGGACCCTTCCTCCACTGGTGGGTCGGTGCCGGACCTGGAGGGATGGCCTTCACCACGGTGAGCGCGAGCGCCGCACCCTCATTCACCAGCACCGGCGTGGTGGCGGTGCCCACGACACCTAGCCGCGCGCTGCCAGAGCTGATGCTGCCCGCGGTGTTGGTGATGATCGCGGAGTAGGCGCTGGCATCCGTCAGCGCCACGTTGGGGAGAGTCAGCAAGGCCGCATTGAGCGCGCCGGGAATGGCCTTGCCGTTTTTCAGCCAGGTGAACACCAGGGTGCCGCTGCCAGCGCCGGCGACCAGGAAGGTGGCGGAACCACCCGCGCCGACAAGCTGCGGTGTCGGGTGCAGGGTGACCTTCGGCTTGGCGAAACCGGTGACCTGGATCGTGAGATTGAAAGGATCCTCATCACCATCGTTGTTGTCGAAGACAATGCCGCCCGTGAGTAGTCCGGCCTGATCAGGGACGACCTTCACGGTGAAGGTCGTGCTGGCGTTCGGTGCCAGTGTCTTCGCGGTGGAGCCGGTCAAGGTGATGCCGTTAAAGCCCAGGCCTGAAGGTATCACGGCGCTGGTCCTGAGCATCCCTGAACCTTTGTTTTTGATCGTGAAGACGAGGCTCTTGGAGAGGCCCACCGTGACCGTGCCGAAATCAACGGTGCCGCCGTCTGCGAGATTCACGCCGGCCGGCTGCTCCACCGCGACTTCGGGTGCTTTTAAAAGGATCGTGAAGGGGGCTTCGTCGGCATCCTTGGTTCGAATGTCCAGAGTCGCCTCATGCGTGCCCTGGGAGGCCGGGTCGAAGGTGACGGTGAAACTCTTTTCCTCTCCGGGCGCCAGCTCCGTGAAGTTCAGCGGCCCCACGGTGTAGTCCGCCGCGCCCGGACCGCTGACGACGACACTGATCGGATCATAGTCCGCGCCGTAAAGTACCGAGGAGCCCACATTGCGAACGAAGACGGTGGTCTCATTCGTGGGGATGTCCCCGAAGTCGATGACCTTCGCGCCATTCACCAGCACCGTGTTGTCCGGGTGCTGTACCTCGATCTCCGGGGCGATCAGATTGATGTCGAAAGGGTTCTCATTCGCGTCATTGCTAGCGATGAGGAGCTTGGCAATATGGCTGCCGGCGGCCCCGGAGTTGAGCTGCACGGTGAAGGTGGTGCTGGCACCCGGAACGAGTGTCGTGGCACCCAGAGGCCCGACTTTGTAATCCGCCGCACCGGTGCCGGACTTGCTGACGGCCAGGTTCTTGAGGGGGGCCGTACCGCTGTTACTGATGGTCACAGTGACGAAGCTGGAGACCTGCAACGCAGGAGTTCCGCCGACGTTGATGGTGGAAGCCCCATCCACGAGGCCCGTGCCCGCCGGATACTCGACCTCGATCTCCGGCTCAGCCAGCACGGAGGGGCCGAATCCGGTGAAGGTGTAAGCGGCACCCGCATCCACCGCATTGTTGTTGGTGGCATTAGCGTTGACCCCGGTGGAGTTGCTACTTTCATAAGGCGCGCCAGTGACAACGGTGTCGCCTGAAATAGCCACCGTGGTTCCGAAGTAGTCTCCCTCATCTGTGTTGGATGCCTTGAGGTAGGCCTGCTGAGTCCAGGTGGAACCGCTGCGCACAAACACATAGGCGGCTCCAGAATTAAACGTATCGGCACCATCACTGGTCTGGCTGCCATTGATGCCGAAGACCGTGCTGTCCTCATCCGAGGCTCCGACCACAAGTGTGTTTCCTGAGATGGCCACAGACGCCCCAAAAACATCGCCCTCCTCTGAGTTGGAGGCTTTGAGGTAGGCCTGCTGCGTCCAACTGCCGCTGCTGCGCACGAAGACATAAGCGGCACCCGAGTCGAAGTTGATGTTGGCATCCGTGCCCGTGGTATTGACACCTCGGGCATTGCTGTCCTCAAACAAGGCTCCGACCACGACGGTGTCACCCGACACCGCGACAGTAGTGCCAAAGAGGTCCTTTTCGCCCGTGTTGGAGGCTTTCAAATAGGCCTCCTGCACCCAACTGGAGCCAATGCGCATAAACACATAGGCAGCGCCGGAATTGAACTGAAGGGGGGCAGGACCCGTGCCCGTGTTGTTGACGCCGGTGGCGTTGCTGTCCTCTTGGTTGGCCCCTACCACGAGAGTGTCTCCTGACAGTCCCACAGACCAGCCGAACTGGTCCTGTCCGCCGGTGTTGGAGCCGGGGAAAGCTGCCTGCTGGGTCCAGGTGGTTCCGCTGCGCACAAACAGATAGACCGCTCCGGAGGACTGCGCCTGGGGTGCCGCCACGGCGACAGTGTTCCCGTCAACCGTCACGGAGTGGCCGAAGTAGTTGAAGGATGCCGTATTGGAGGCCTTGAGGTAGGCCTGCTGGGTCCAAGTTGTCCCGTTGCGCACGAACACATAGGCCGCACCCGCGAGGATGAGACCGTTGCTCGCTTGGTTGCCGTTGACTCCGACGGCACTGCTTTTTTCGTTGGGCGCACCGACCACGATCGTGTCACCTGACACCGAGACAGACTTGCCAAACTGGTCGCCCGGATCGGTGTTGGATGCTTTAAGGTAGGCCTGCTGGGCCCAGGTTGTCCCGGTGCGCACAAAGACATAGGCTGCGCCAGAAGAGTCGGAAGAATTGTCCGCATTATTGCCGTTCACGCCGGTTGCTTCGCTGTCTTCGTCAGGCGCACCAATGACCACGGTGTCTCCAGACACCGCGAGTGCGGTTCCAAACGCATCGCCAATATCCGTGTTGGAAGCCTTCAAATAAGCCTGCTGCGCGATGGGGTCGATGGTGATGGGGTAGCGCGCGCCGCGCTCGTCCACGACCACGCGGATGCCAGACTGCTCAGTGACGAAATGGGAGGGCAGCGTCCTACCATCCGCATCCCAGCACTTCAGCCCGGCATAGGTCAGCACCGCGCCACCCTGCTCATTCATGAAGCTCACCGCCTGCGCGTCCGCCGTGACCTCAGGCTTCAGTCCGCCGCGCACGGAAAGCAGAAAGGACAGCCGGGTTTCCCCCATTGACACTGGCCTTGTCTTCAAAGTCCAACCCTGCTCCAGCCCGCGCTGGTCATTGATGAACCATTCGTCCAAAGCATCATTCCAGGCATAGTTTGCACGCTGGCCTCCGGCAGTCACGCGCGGCTGGCCTTGAACCTTCTGCTCACAACCGGGGAAGCCGTAGCTCTGCAAGTCCAGTCCCCAGGTCCAGCCCACGTTTTCCGGCTGTGCGGTGAAACCGCGGCCATCGAATGCCAGCCGCCATCCCTGGCCCGGGTTCAGCGCGGCATGAGTGCCGTCAGCCTGCCTCACCAAGCCATGCCTGCCAGCCTCATAGGCGGCGCGAATGGATGTCCAGTCGGATTTCGCCAGCCCTGACAGAGTCTTTTCAGCGGACTGCGCGGATGCAGCCGACAGGAGCAGGAACAGCAAAGCTCCGCCATGTGTCTTCAAACGGGTTATGAGGTCTTTCATGATCGTGGTGGATTAACAAGGAATTCTGCCACAGAAGTATTCGCCTAATCAATCATTAAGATGATGGATTCCAAGGCGCGTGCACCGTGCTGGAGATGCTGTCCGACCGCAGAAGAAAATCACTGCTTCAGACAAGGTTCCTTTTTGGCTCCAGGGCCTTATCGGCTTTCTGGAGTTGGCTCAGCGGCGCGCCTCTGTAACGGCCCAAAGCACCTTAACCGCCTGCACCGCCGCCTTCACGTTGTGGACACGGAAGATCTGCGCCCCGCGCTGCATTCCGGCCGCGATGCAGGCCACGGTTCCTGCATCGCGCTCTAGCGCAGGCACTCCGAGCACATCACCGATCACTGTCTTACGTGACACCGGCAGCAGAATGGGCCGCTCAAAGCAGTGCAGCCGCTCCAGCTCGCGATAGATCGTTAGGTTGTCATCCCGCTGCTTGGCGAAGTCGATGCCTGGATCGAGCAGGATGTTTTCACGCGGTAAGCCCACACTTTCCGCCATGATGAGCTTCTGTTTAAAGAAGTGCTCCAGCGTGTCCATGATGCTCTCATACTTCACATGCGTATGCGGCACTTTTGGTTCGCCGATACTGTGCATGATCAGCAAGCTCGCATTGTGCTCTGCACAGAGTTTCGCGTTAAACGCATCCGGCAGGCCGCTGATGTCATTGATGATGTCCCCGCCCTCCGGCAGGATCTCCGCGATGACATCGCTGCGCCAGGTGTTGATCGAGAGCAGCGGCGAGTTGTGATGCGCCTTCAGTTCCGGCCACTTCGCCAGGAAGGGCATCAATCGGTCGATCTCCTCACTCACACTGATCGCCTCACGATTCGTCCGCGCACTCTCCGCACCGATGTCGATGATGTCCGCGCCGTCTCGGAGCATCTGCTCAGCCTGTGCGAGCGCCGCCGTCGGGTCCAGCGTGCCGTCACCGCAAAACGAGTCGTCATTGATATTCACGATCCCCATCACCAGCGGACGGCGCGGAAACTCGATGCTGTGCTGGCGTGCTTTCCAAATCATGCGCTGTGCCTTTAAAGCGCGTGCTCTCACTGTCCAGCCTGTGCGTGGCTATTTGCGTGGACTTTCTCGAGCCAACGCGCTCTGTGGGAGTAACGATCTATGTCTTCAGAAGCACTGCGGCCATCATCTTCGACTTCGTCTGGCCAGTGGCAGACTCCGAGCGTGGAACATGTCGAGGGGCGGGATCTAGCGCATAAGATCGCCGATCGTGCACCGCTGCCGCAGGCGGAGGTGAGGCTTATCGCCATGCAGGTCTGTGAGGCGCTTGGCTATTTGCACGGCAACGGCGTCATCCACCGCGACATCAAACCGGCGAACATTCTGCTCGATGCGCAAGGCAAGGTAAAGGTGGCGGATTTCGGGCTGGCGCGGCACGTAAGCCGTGTGTGCTGTGCGTGAGTTGGTGCTTCGCCAAATGACTCCAACGCAGCACCGTCGGCTGTTCGGGGCGCATTCGACCATTCCACACCACCATAGAAGAGAGGGCTATCACCACATTCGTCCTAGATCATGCCGGTGACACAGTCTTTCCTTCGGGTTCATGACAGGGCAGTTGCTTCCCTTTCTGCTTCGGGCAATGTGGGCGCGCTGTGACACTCGCTCAGGACAGAAATATTCAGACCGGACTCGCTGGATCCTTTGTGATCCACGCGATCGCATTGCTGGTGCTGCTGTGGAGTTTCACGACTGAGGCGGGCAAACGTTTGCTGGAGCCGCCGGCGGTTAAGGAAGAGCCTGTGCAAGAAGTGACGATGATCTACCCCGAGCAGATCATCCCAGCGCCGCTGCTGCCAAAGCCACCACCGCCAAAAGCCTACATCCGCACGACTCAGAATGAAGGGATCGCGGCGACTCCGAAAGGCGCGGCCTTTCAATCCGACCGCAACACGCGGGCCGCCAGCAAGCTGCCGCCGAGGTCGGACGCTACACTGATGATGCCGACCACTGACGGCACCGCGCCGACGAAGAGGGAGCTGGCGAATCGTGATTATCGGGATGGGCAGATCAAGAATGACAACGCGCCGCCAGCCAATGCCACGCCGCTGGAAATGCGCTCACCCCAGCAGCAGCCGACTCCGCCAGCACAACCCACCCAAGTGGCAAAAGCCACGCCAGCCGTAGCCACACCTCTGGTGAAGATGATGGAGGAGTTGGACAAGGACGCCGCGCGGCTCGACCCGAACCGACTGCCCATCGAAGTGCGCAAGCCTGAAAAGCAAAAGGTCGCCGAACCAACTCCACCGAAACCTCAGGTGCGCGAACCCCAGGACGCAGCCCCGCCTGTGCCCAAAGCAATCCCGGTGACGGATCCGCTAAAGATGACCGCTGGCAGACCTGAGAAAGATGCCTTCAATCCCTTCACACGCACCGGCAAGCAAGATGGAGCGATCAATCGTGAGGGTGAAAACGCCGTCGATGCAGAAGCCACGCCGCTGGGCAAATACATGCGTCAAGTCACCGGTGCGGTGGAGAAAAAATGGCATCTCTACGTCAATCTCGGTAAGGACTCGATCAACTTTGGTCGGGTGCGCTTCCGCTTCTATGTGGACAAGCGCGGCATACCACAAGATCTCAAAATTCTCTCCGATGCCCGTGATGCTGATCCGCGCATGAGAGAGTTGACGCTGCGCGCCATTCTCGATGCGCAGATCCCTCCGATCCCCGCCGACCTGCTACCCACGCTGGATGAAGACCGCGTAAAGATTGAGTATGAAGCCATTGTTTATTGAGCCGTGATCGTCCACACACTCGACCTGCATTTTCAAAACACACCGGGGCTGATCGCTGCGTATGTGATCGAGACAAGTAGCGGTCTGGCGCTGATCGAGACCGGACCGGGCTCGACGCTGGAAACGCTGCGATCAGGGATTCGCGAACTGGGTCTGGATGAAAAGAACGTTAGGCATGTTTTCATCACCCACGTCCACCTCGATCACGCCGGAGCTGCTGGCTGGTGGGCGCAGCAGGGCGCGCAGGTGTATTGCCATGAAAAGGCAGCACGGCATTTGATCGATCCCGCCAAGCTGATCGACAGCGCACGTCAGATTTATGCGGAGCGCATGGACTCGCTCTGGGGTGAAATGCTGCCTGCACCGGAGGGGCGAGTCACCGTGCTTGCCGATGGCGAAAGTGTGACCGTGGACGATGTCACGATCACCGCCTGGGACACGCCGGGCCATGCGCGGCATCATCATGCTTTCGTGATCGGCGAGGTCTGTTTCACGGGTGATGTGGCGGGGATGCGCCTAGCGGGGACTGACTATTTATCCGTCACTGCAGCGCCGCCGCAGTTTGATCCCGTGGCTTATGTGGCGTCGGTCGATCGGCTAGCGGCGGCGGGATTTAGAAAGCTGTATCTGACCCACTTCGGAGAGATCAAGGATGTGGCGGCGCATCTGGCCGAGTATCGGCAGCGCATCCAGGCCGTGCATGAGGCCGTGCTCCGAGATCACGCCGCTGGCTTGACCACCGAGCAGATCCGCGCCCGCTATGAAAGCCGCGAGCACACGCTCGCCACGGCGCTCGGCGTCTCCAACGCCGACTGGGAGCGGCTGGAGCAGTCCAACAACACAACGATGTGCGCCGATGGCGTGCATCTTTATGTGAAAAAGTACAGCGCCGCCTGAGGAGCCATTTGCAATAGAAGGCAATACAACGATAGGCATGCCCGGTCATGAAACTTCTCCCCTTGGTCTTATCATTGTTGCTCGTCGCTGTCAGTCAGCTCAGAGCAGAGCAGACACTTTTCCGACAACTTTAGCCGGCGGCTATCAAGCGCTGCTCTATTACGGAGACGAAGCCACAGGCACCCCTGCTGGAATTTTGAAGCTCACCGTCACGACCACGGGCAGCATCACGGGCAGCTTGGTCACGTCAGAATATAAAACCTATCCGCTACCAGTCGGTAAGTTCACCTACACCACCGCGACAGATACGGCAGAAGTCGTCGGCGGACTCTTGATCAAACGCACAGGCGTCGGCGTGACAAACCTCACTCTGACGATGAGCCTTGTGAACGCCACGAAGGTTCTCTCGGTTGTGCTTTCGGGTAACACAGGCGTCTTCTCCAGCCCCGGCGTCACGGTGGATGCCGTCTCCACCACAGGCTTCCGCAATCTCGTCTTACCACTGAAAACCACCGCCGACTTCGCGGGCAAGTACACTTTGGCGATGCCTCTAGCTGCCGCTGCTGCCACGGGCACTCCTGGTGGTTCAGGCTATGCCGTCGTCACGGTGAGCACGACTGGACTCATGACCTTCACGGGTAAAGCTGGCGATGGCACGACTTTGACCGCCTCTCTGACTCCTGGACCAGACCGCAACTACCTCCTGTTTTTGAATCCTAATCTGCGCGCCGCCAGCTATCTCGCGGGTAAGCTGAATCTCAACGCGCGCCCCGACTCGGGTTTCCACATTGTGCCTGCCACCACTGGCAGCGATCTCCAGTGGGCAAAGGCAGCCAAGACCACGGATGTCAGCTACCGTGGCGGCATCCCCAATGTCGGCCTGCGCGTCAGCATGGAGCCGTGGAAGACTGTTCCAACCGTGCCTGCCGGGCAGACGCTGGGCAGCTTCCTTGGAATGGGTGAAGACAAGGTCTTTGATCTCGGCCTCACAGGCGGATTCAACGCCGCGACTTACTCCGCGCGCATCCCCACCAAACTAGGACTGACTAAGCTGAATAAATTTCGCATCGCTGCGGGCATGGCCGGCTCGCCCTCCCCGATCATGGACACCATCTGGGCAAACTACTTCACGCTTAGTGTGGCCCCGACCACAGGCCTCATGACAGGCACTCTCAAAATTGAGGACAGTGTCCCTTCCGCGATTTTGGGACGCCCACCGACG
Organism: uncultured Prosthecobacter sp.; assembly: GCA_964583255.1. GTDB lineage: Bacteria > Verrucomicrobiota > Verrucomicrobiia > Verrucomicrobiales > Verrucomicrobiaceae > Prosthecobacter. Next base: position 43,608 of record CAZOVY010000032.1, on the reverse strand, counting down.
ATCGTGAAAAGAACCATCACGATCACAGGAGTCATGCTGCAGTTGCCTTCGGGGAGCACAGCTGCGTTCGCTCATGGACTATTGAGCCTACCGCCTCTCAACACGACTGTAACCACGACTACCAGTGCCTTCACCTTTACTGGTCCACTGGCGGTTGATCCTTTCATCGCCACTGCCGCTGGTTCCGCTGGCACCTACACCACCGTCGTGGATCTTTTGGCGAATGGCGGGCTGGTTTATCCAACAGGCGTCCCCGCTGATGGCGCTACCGTCACGTTCGTCATTTCGCCTGACCTGAAAACGCTCACCTTCCATGGTCGTAAGTTGACACTCGCTGCGGACTCCCGCCCCGTGGCGTTGGTTTATTCTGACCTCGTGAGCGCTGTGAAATTGACAGTGACACTTTACCTCAACGGGACAACCGGACAGGTCACCAGTGGTGCTACCAATTATTTTCAGCCCGTGGTTTCGGGATACTCGGTGAGCATCAGACAAGGCTACAACAATTTTCCGAGGAACGGAACCTCAGTAATCAAAAAGTAGTCGGTCCATTTTACGTCACCCACCGGAGCAGCAGTTCCGGTGGGTTTTTTATGGTCAGAGATGAGCTTGCATCGAGTTCACGCATCGCCATCGAATGTTCATCATGTCCATCCCCCAACCTGAATCTTTTGGCTCGATGTCTGATGGCACGGCTGTCGATGTTTTTACTCTCACGAATAGACGTGGTCTGAATATGCGGGTGATGACTTACGGGGCGGTCGTGCTGAGTCTGGAGGTGCCGGACCGGGCTGGCACGCTGGCAGATGTGGTGCTGGGTCATGGCTCTTTGGACGCTCATCTGCGGGACGCTTCCTTTCACGGAACGGTGGCGGGGCGGTATGCGAATCGGATCGCGCGGGGTAGATTCACACTGGATGGCAATGAGTACACACTCGCCACGAACAACGAGCCAGCAGGCATCCCCTGCGCTCTGCATGGTGGGCTGAAGGGTTTTGATAAAGTCGTGTGGAAAGCAGAAGGCCTGAGCCGTGCGGAGGCTCAGGGCGTGCGCTTTCATCACACCAGCCCAGAAGGTGATGAAGGCTACCCTGGCAATCTGGAGGTGAGCATCACCTACTGGCTGACGGACAGTGACGAATGGCAGATCGAGTATGAGGCACACACGGACAAAGCCACTCCGGTGAATCTGACTCAGCACGCTTATTTCAATCTGAAGGGTGAAGGCTGCGGCGACATTTTGGATCATGAGCTGACTCTCCATGCGGCGCGTTTTACGCCAGTGAGTGCGGGCTTGATTCCGACAGGTGAACTGCGCGCAGTGGCGGGAACACCGCTCGACTTCACGGCACCGCGCGTGATCGGCGAACGCATCGAAGCCGATGACGAGCAGCTTCGGTTCGCGCGTGGTTATGATCACAACTTTGTGCTGGATCATGCTGATGGCGATCTCATGCTGGCGGCGCGTGTGCATGAGCCGGTGAGTGGTCGAGTGATGGAAGTGCTGACCACGGAGCCGGGCGTGCAGTTTTATACGGGCAACTTTCTCACCGGAGAGCACTGCGGCAAATCGGGGCAGCCCTACCCGTTCCGCCATGGTTTCTGTCTGGAGACGCAGCACTTCCCCGACTCGCCAAATCAGCCCAGTTTTCCGAACACGATCCTGCGGCCAGGTGAGACTCTGCGCAGCATGACGATCTACCGCTTCCGTACTGCATGAAGCTCTTTATCCTGCGCTCTCCATGCTGAAATTTTCTCCTGCCACACTGCTACTCATCCTGCTCCTGGGTGGATCGGGCATGGGCTGGTGGATTTCTCAAAGACCCGCCAGCAAAGCGCCAGACGGACCAGAGCCTGAAGATCTGCGCAAACAGGTGACGCTGCTCGAAGGTCAGGTGGAGTATCTGCAAGGCCAAGTCGGCGCGCTCCAGGAAGAGAACACACAACTGATCCAAAAGCTGGGCACGCTGGGAATGAAAGGTGTCGCCAAGATGGATGCCGCGCCCGTTCTGGCGAATGATGAGCCGCCAGACTTTGTCGGCATGGGTCTGGACATGATGAAATTCCGCAAGCTGCAAGCTCTGCCAATCCCGACAATGGGAACCAGTGCGGCAGACGTAGAGCGCGTGATTTTACAATGGCTACGCAAGCAGCAGCCGGGAGATGAAGCGCCGCGTTTTGGGCTGGCTTTGACGGCTCTCGGCTGGATCGATAAACCTGTCGATCCGCTGCCTCTGCGCGCTGCGGTATTGGCCCGCCAGATCGGCGGCTGGTATGATCCTGAGTCGAGCACGCTGCTGGTGACGGATGAAAAACCTGCGCAGGGAATGCCTGCGCCTGATCGGCCACTGGCGATCGCGTTTGGTCAGCTTTTGCGGGAGTATGGGAGCACGTTGTTTCCTAGCGACTCGAAGCAGCCGCTGACCACTGACGAGCGAATCGCGCGTGAGGCTTTGATCGCGGGTGATGCTGGTCTCACACGCTTTTTGTTTGGCATTCAAAATCCAATCCCGCAAAGCCCAAACGATCTGCCTGCTGATGATCCTGACCACCCAATCAATCAGGTGCCGATGCCGGTGTATTTGAAGGAGCTGGCGATGTTCCCTTTCAGCCGTGGCTTTGAGTTCAGTCAATCTCTGCACAGCGCGGGCGATTTTGCTCAGATGAATGCGGCCTATTCACGCCCGCCGACCTCATGCGCTGAGGTCATCGAGCCAGGGCGCTTTCTCGATGCCACACGTCTTCCTCCTGCTCCGGTCACTTTGGCTTCCACAGAGATCGAAAAGACACAGCCCTACTGGGATGACCGGCTGGGTCGCTTCGCCACTTTTGTGGCACTGCGAACTTACAACAGCGAAGAAGAAGCGGGCAAAGCCGCACGCGGCTGGAAGGGAGATCGACTGCTCGCCTATGCCGCGCCTGATGCGCCGCGCGATCACGCGGCTTGGCAGACGCTTTGGCTGACTGAGGCGGACGCCGTGTCCTTTTTCAAAGCGATGCGCAGCTGCCTATCTCAGCGCTATGACGCCAGCCTCAACACCGACACGCTAGGTCAAGTCACGCTCGAAGCTCAGGGCCGTCATGTGCGCTTGATCACGAATCGTGACGGTCTCGGCGTGTTGCTCATTGATGCGGCCACACCGGCATTTGCAGAAGCCCTGACGCGGCTCTAAATGAGGCAGCTCATGCCAGCCAAACAAGTCATCTATTCAGGCCGCGTCCAAGGCGTCGGTTTTCGTTACAGCACCAAGCAGATCGCGGCGGGTTATGAAGTCACGGGCAGCGTGAAGAATCTGCCCGATGGCCGCGTGGAATTGCAGGCGATGTCGCATGATGCTGACGAACTCGAGGGCTTCTTCGCCGCCATAGATGAAAGTAATCTCGGCTCTCTCATCAAGGAGCGCGAGGTGAGCAGCATTCCGGTTATGCTCGGTCAACGCGGGTTCACAATTGTGAAGTAGCCTTCAGCGCCCAGCGCAGCTTTGCCGCAGACGAGCGCGGATTCGCGCGTTGTTCATCCAGGCTGGCACGGATCACTTCGTCTGATATTTCCACATATACGCCACTACGCAGGCCTTCCTGAAAGGCCTTTTTCACACGCCGATCTTCGCCCGAGTGAAAGGTGAGCATGGCGACGCGACCACCGGGCTTCAGTGCAGCGGGGATCGCCCGCAGTAGGCTATCCAGCGCGCCAAACTCTTCATTAACGGCGATGCGGATGGCCTGAAACACACGCCGCACGCTGGTATCAACATCATCAGTGCTAGTGCGCACTGGCAGAGCCTGTCTCACGGCTTCAGCAAGCGCGCGCGTTGTCTTCAGAGGTGATTGTTTGACACGCAGACAAAGGCTTTTAGCCAAGAGCTGCGCGTTGGGTTCATCCGCATTCTCTGCCAGTAGCGACGCTAGTTTTTCCTCCGTGATGTCTGACAACCACCGTGCCGCTGACACGCCGCGTTGGGGGTTCATCCGCATGTCCAGCGGACCATCCACTTTGAAAGTAAAGCCACGTGCTGGGTTGTCGATCTGCATCGAAGAAAGACCGAGATCGGCAAAGATCACATCCACACCTTCATGCCAGCCTTGCTCAGCCAGCGCTTTGTTGAGGCCTGCGAAATTAAAGCGTCGCGTGGTGAACGTTTCCGCCGTCATCCCCGCCGCCCGTAAGCGTGCTTCAGTCCGCTCGATCTCGATAGGGTCGGCATCAAGGCTCAACAGATGACCGTCCGGCTGAAGATCCTGCCACAAGGCACGAGTGTGGCCACCATAGCCAAGGGTGCAATCCACCGCACGCTCGCCGGCCTGTGGGTACAGGCACTCCAGCACTTCGTGGACCATGATGGGCACATGCTGACCGGCTGGCGTCTTGCCAGCAGCCAGCACTTTGGCGACCTCATCAGGGTAGCGCTCGGCATTCAACTCCTTGTACTTCTGATCAAAGCGGCGCGGGTTCTTGCCGCTGTAGCGCTGTCTGCGCTTATGCACTGGCGCGCTGCCAGGATCAGCCTCAGAGCTCATTGTATTTGGTGTTGTTTCCCCGCGCCTTCTCGACGGGGTAGCGCTTCTCATTGCGGTCAATTTTCGCCTGCATGGCGGCGGCGAGCGGGATGTCTAGATTATGCGCGAGTTCAAAGAGCAGGATCGCCACGTCCGCAATTTCGTCCATGATCTCAGCGCGCTTTTCGATCACGACCTGCGGTGTTTGCTCCGGTGTTTTCCAAACGAAGTGCTGCATCAGCTCCCCTGCCTCTGCGGCGATAGCGACAGCGAGGTCCTTGGGATTATGAAACTGCATCCAGTTCCGGGCGTCGCGAAAGGCGCAAATGCGCGCGGTGATTTCTTCGATGGTCATGGTCGTATCAAAGCGCCCGCTGGCCCCGACTGCAAGTGGTCGCCAACATCAGTGCTGGCAGACTCCCGAAAGAAGCGTCTTAATACCGCCGTGATTTACGCCTCCATGCTCTCCTCTTTTCGCCTTGCTCTTATCAGCGCTGCCGCCTGCACCACGCTCAGCGCCCAGATCACCACGACACCTTTGTTTTGGCCGGACAAAAACGGACCCACCTATGATGGCGTCGTGCCAGCGGCAGAGGCCGCGCGCCTGCCTCTGAAATGGAATGCGGAGACGGGCGAAAACATTGTCTGGAAGACCGACCTCGAAGGTGATGGACACAGCACACCGGTGATCGGTGGCGACCGTGTTTGGTTCACCGCAGCGTCGGAGGATGGGAAGAAGATGTATGTCTATGGCATCGACCGACTGAGCGGGAAGATCGTGCATCACATCCTGTTGTTTGAAAATGCTGATCCTGAGATACTGGGTAATCCGTTGAATAACTATGCCGCTCCATCGCCCGTGCTTGAGGCGGATGCGCTCTATGTCCACTTTGGCACTTATGGCACAGCGCGACTTGATCCGCAGACGGGCAAGACGGTGTGGCAGCGTCGGGACATCAATGCGCGCCATTTTCGGGGTCCGGGTTCATCACCCATTCTTCATGGGGAACTTCTAATCCTGACTTTTGACGGCATCGACCAGCAATATGTGACTGCTTTGGACAAGAAGACGGGAACGACGGTGTGGAAGACTAGCAGAACGACTGATTACGGCGATCTCGATAAAGAAGGTAAGCCAACCCGCGATGGCGATATGCGGAAGGCCTATCACACTCCCAGTGTGTTTGATCTCGCTGGTAAAAGTACACTCGTGTCTGTCGGTTCGCGCGCGGCCTTTGGCTATGATGTCGCGACCGGCAAGGAGCTATGGACGATACGTCATGGTGGCTTCAATGCCGCCATTCGCCCGCTGATTCACCAAAAGATGCTCATTCTAAACACGGGTTCTGAGCGGGCGCATACGCTGGGGGTGCGGATTGATGACAAGATGAGCGGCGACATCACCGAGAGCCATGTCGTGTGGGATCGTGAGAAGCGAAATGCTAGCGAATCCTGCCCAGTGCTGGCGAATGAACTGCTGTTTCAGACAACCCGTGGCGGCATCGTCACCTGCATGAATCCACAGACGGGATCTGATGTGTGGGAAGACCGGTTTCCAGGCCAGCATTTGCCCTCACCCATCGTCGCAGGGGACCGCCTCTACTTCAGCAATGATCGCGGTGACACGCGCGTGATTCGGGCCGCAGACAAGTTTGAAATCCTAGCGGAAAACAAACTGCCGGATGCGATGACGTCCGCTCCAGCCGTGGCTGACGGGGCCATTTTCATCCGCACGAAGAAGCAGCTTTTTAAGATCTCATCGAAATAACCACAAGTTGCCCATGCGATGTATATACATCGCGGCACGGCGCTTTGGCCTGTCAATGCTGGAGTTGAACGAGTTTCCTTCCATCTCAGTCCTGATTCTGGGAAAAGTGTCTTAAGGTGACAAAAGCTTCGCGAAGTCCCAAAGTCATGCTATTGGTTGCACCCCTATGGCAACGATACCGACTCGCAAAACACGTTTCTCCCGCCGCGTCCCTGACCATGTAACTGATGAATTAGTCAATGTACTGTCAATTGGTGACACGCTTGACTTCAATTCTCTGTTCAAGCTGGTCTATGACAACCTGAAATTAAAGAACGCTGTAAGTGGAGGAGAAGAAATGCTCCGCCTGCGTTCCTATGAAAAGCTTCAGGGTCTTGTGAGCCGTGGCCTCTGCGCCAAGGTCGCCAAAACCTATCGTGGCCTGGAAGGTCTGCGTGCCGCCCATCAGGCGACTATCGCAGCCCGAACAGCCGCTGTAGCTGCTCGGTAATTATCATTCTCCAAAAAAATGCACGGGCCGTCTCCCTGATCGGAGACGGCCCGTTGCGTTTCAGCCGATGAACTGGCCTTCGAATATCGAATCACTATCGTTCGAATGTGTATCGGGATTTGACGCTCCACCCCGCATCGGCTACTGCTCCACTCCTCCCCCCCTGAGCCATGCTTGAGAACTATCTTCCTGTCCTGCTCCAGATCGTCATCGCTGGCGGTTTCGCCTGTGTCACACTCCTGATTTCCGTGCTGCTTGGAAAAGCGGCCGCACGCAACACGATCAAAGACAGCGCTTACGAGTGCGGCATGTTGCCGCTTCAAGAAGGTCAGCCGCGCTTCAGCGTGAAGTTTTATGTCGTGGCGATGCTCTTTGTGCTCTTCGACATCGAAGTCGTCTTTCTTTACCCTTGGGCGATTATCTTCAAAGACTACATCGCCGTCTTTGGTTCAGGCATTTTCTTCACGGCCTTGAGTTTCATCAGCATCTTGGGCGTCGCCTTTGTTTATGCTTGGCGCAAAGGAGCGCTCGATTGGAAGAACTGAATGCCTTTGGGTTCTAAACCCACTCCTCATGATTGCCTACCTTTGCCTCTTCAAGCTCAAGCCAGAGGTCACACCTGAAAAGCTGGAGGAGATGATGGCTCAAACGCGGGTGCAACTGCTGCGCGTGCCTGAAGTCTTGACCGTGAAAACGGGAAAGCGTGTGAACCCTAGCGATCCCTTCCCCTGGTTCGTGTACCTCGAAGTCGAGAGCATGGACAAGCTGACTATTTGCCGGGACGATCCGTATTACTTCAAGTTCCGCGAAGAGGTGCTCAAGCCCAATGTCTCAGAACAAGAGGCCACGGCCTTTGAGATGGAGCCGCGTAAGGACGTGAAGTATTCCTGATCTCAGCGCCTGAAGATCGGCCCTGGCTTCGTTGGCTCTTCCTTGGCCTTTTCTTTCTCTGCACTGTTGCGGTAAAAAATAACGCCGTTGCGCTTGAGATTGGAGATCAAGTCTTTGAAATCCAGCTTCAAGTCGGTGTCATTCATCAAGGCGCCGAGTAGGCCTTTACTCGAACTGATGTTACGCGCTGCGGTGGCAAAACTGTCTGCGGCCTTTTTGATGGATTGCAGGGATTCATCTGCCGTGGTCATGACTTTGTCTGCCTTGGTGATCGCAGGGTCTAGTTTGTCAAACATCGGGCCTAGCCGCTTGGATTGGTCCTCGATGCTTTTGGCTGCCGATTTGAAACTCGTGGCGGCATCCTTGAGCTCGGCGATAGCCGTTTTTAGATTGTTGGCATTCTCCTCACCGAGCACCTTGTCATCCACCCGCGTCATGGTTTTGTTCAGGTGCTGCATGCTCTCTTTGAAGTCGGTGATGGTGGCGTCAGAGAGTGCGCCCTTGTTGATCTTTTCCATCACAAGCTTCACATCTGCGAGTGCGCTGCGGACGTCATCGAGGACAACATCCACCTTTTTTCCGACGACTTCAGCCTGACTTTGCAGGTCCGACAAACCTCCCGATTTGACACCCTCGATGATGACGTTGTGATCGTGTGGCAGGAAGTCTTTGGTCTCCTTCCCAGAGGGTTTAATTTCGATCAAAGCATCACCCATGAGACCAGCCGAGCCGATGGCGAAGGCCGCGTCAGTCGGGATATTCACATCATGAAAAAGCTCCAGATCTAGAATGACGCCAGTGAAGGTAGGATTGAGCGCGGGCTTTTGACTGACCTTACCGATGCGTGATCCACCGAGGAAAACAGGCGAGCCTTCTTTGATGCCTGAGGCATTCGGGAAGGCGACACGAAGGTGGTAGGTGTCCTTGAAAATTTCTCGAACGCGCCCGAACTGGAGGATGAGTCCGCCGAGCATGAGCAAGCCGACGAACAGAAAGAGTCCGACGAGCAATTCGGTTTTTTTATCACTATCGATCATGGGCGTGGGCGGGGGGATTGAGGCATGTTTAGCCTGTGATGTTGGAGCGTCCGTTGATGAAGTCCTGCACGATGGGGTCCGTTGACGCCTCTAGTTCGGCGGGTGTGCCAAGGAAATGAATCTTGCCGCGATAAAGCATGGCCACACGATTGGCGATTTTGAAAACACTGCGCATGTCATGCGTAACGATGATGGAGGTGACTCCATAGCGGCGCTGCATACGCAGGATCATCTGGTCGATAATGTCGGAGCCGATGGGGTCGAGGCCTGAGTTTGGCTCGTCATAAAGAATGCACTCACTGCGGGCGACGATGGCACGGGCAATGCCGGCGCGTTTGCGCATACCGCCGGATAAACTGGTGGGATATTTATCCAGATGCTCGTCAAGATCGACGGCTGTCAGCGCCTCAAGCACACGCTGTTTGATCTCATTGCGATCACGCACGCCGCCTTCCAAGAGTGGGAAGGCCACGTTTTCCTCCACGGTCATGCGGTCAAAAAGCGCCGCCCCCTGAAACAGCATGCTGACCTTCTGGCGGATGGGTGCCATCTCGCGTTCATGCAGGCGGTTCACATGCATTCCGGCCACGAAGATATCGCCCTCATCAGGCTGAATGAGGCCGATGATGTGCTTGATCATCACCGTCTTTCCCTCACCACTGGGGCCGATGACACAGAGCGTCTCGCCGTGATAGAGCTTGAGGTCGATGCCACAAAGGACCTCCTGTCTGCCGAAGTGTTTATGAATACCCCGCAACTCGATGAACGTCTCGGCGTTGGCACTTGGTGCCGCTGCTGGATGCGTGCTGGAGGGTGTGGCGGCCATGGCTAGACGCTCCCAATCGGGAAGGCGTAATTCAGGAGGATGGAGAGGAAAAAATTAACAATAAGCAGGACCAGAGAGGAGATGACCACGGCTCTAGTCGTGCCAGCGCCGACACCGACCGCGCCGTTTTCCGCTGAGAGGCCCTGATGACATGAGATCAGGGTGATGAGCATCCCGAACACGAAACCTTTGATCATGCCGATGGATAGATCCTCCATGTTCGTGTGATCGATCATGTGCGTGAGATACCAAGAGGATGGCATGTCATAGCCGAAGCTGGTGACCATGTATGAGGCGATGAGGCCAAAGGAGATACTCTCAGCCACCAAGAAAGGCATGGAAATCATCATCGCCAAGAAGCGCGGCAGCACGAGGTAATCGACCGGATGCACGCCCATGACGCGCAGAGCATCCACCTGCTCCGTCACCTTCATGGTGCCTATGTCAGCAGCCATTGCAGCACCGACTCGACCAGCGACCATGAGGCCTGCCAGCACGGGTCCTAGCTCGCGGCAAAGCGCCACGGAAACAACCGCGCCGACAGTGGTTTCAAAGCCAAATTCCTTGAACTTCGCATAGCTCTGAAAAGTGAAAACCGCGCCAGTGAACGCACCTGTGACAATGACAACGGCCTGCGAACCATAGCCGATCTCCACGATCTGCCGTGCCACCAGTTTCAACCGCCAAACACCAGACCGCACAGCAATCAGCAACTCAGCCGTGAGTGCGGTGAGCTGCCCAAGGTAAGTCAGGAAGTGAAGAAAGGTGCGACCTGGTAAAGTCAGCAGTCCAGCGGGGGCGGCCATCAGGCGCGCATCATGGCACCAACTGGAGTAAAGGCAATCACGCCAGCAGCGCATGTTTGATCAGGCGTTTCGGCACAGCGCCTATGGCAGCGTCAGGGTCTTGCAAAACGGCAATTGACAGCGCTCAAGTTCTCCAGAACATATCATCGTATCCTGATACGATGATTCGTTTCATTTTAGCCTAAACCACACCCCATCCACACCACATGTCCGACTTTAAAGTAAAAGACATCGGCCTCGCCGATTTTGGCCGTAAAGAACTCGACATCGCTGAGCACGAAATGCCAGGCCTTGTCGCCACCCGTGAGAAATACGGTCCGAAGCAGCCTCTCGCTGGCGTTCGTATCACAGGCTCCCTGCACATGACCATCCAGACTGGCGTGCTGATAGAGACCCTGAAGGAACTCGGTGCCGACGTGCGCTGGGCTAGCTGCAACATTTTCTCCACCCAGGACCACGCTGCCTCCGCCATCGCCGCCACTGGCACACCAGTGTTCGCTTGGAAGGGTGAGACCCTCGAAGAATATTGGTGGTGTACCTGGAAGGCCATCATCTTCCCAGGCGGTCTCGGACCACAACTCATCGTCGATGACGGTGGTGATGTGACTCTCCTCATCCACAAAGGCTACGAGATGGAAAACGGCGACAAGTGGATCGACACCCCGTCTGACAACCACGAAGTCAAAGTCATCAAAGACCTGCTCCGTGACATCGGTAAGAACCAGCCCGGCATCTTTCACACGATCATCAAAGATCTCAAAGGCGTCTCCGAAGAGACCACAACAGGCGTGCATCGCCTCTATGAAATGGCCAACGCAGGCAAGCTCCTGTTCCCAGCCATCAACGTCAACGACAGCGTCACCAAGTCCAAGTTCGACAACCTCTACGGTTGCCGCGAGTCCCTCTTGGACGGCATCAAGCGCGCCACCGACGTCATGATCGCCGGTAAAGTCGGCGTCGTTTGTGGTTATGGCGACGTAGGTAAAGGCTGTGCCGCTGCCCTTCGTGGCATGGGCGCTCAGGTCATCGTCACCGAAATCGACCCCGTGTGTGCCCTCCAGGCCGCCATGGAAGGCCACCGCGTCATGCCGATCGAAGATACCCTCGGCATCGGCGACATCTACGTCACCACCACCGGTAACAAAGACATCATCACCGTCGAGCACATGGTCGCCATGAAGGACCAAGCCATCGTCTGCAACATCGGCCATTTCGACAACGAGATCCAAGTGGACAAGCTCGACAAACTTGCTGGCGTCAAAAAGCTCAACATCAAAGCCCAGGTGGACAAATACACCTTCCCGGCTGGTAACAGCATCTACATGCTGGCTGAAGGCCGTCTCGTGAACCTTGGTTGCGCCACTGGCCACCCGAGCTTCGTCATGAGCAACAGCTTCACCAATCAGACCCTGGCTCAGATCGAACTTTGGGAAACCAAAGACAGCCGCCCAATCGGTGTCACAGTCTTGCCGAAGAAGCTGGATGAAGAAGTAGCCCGCCTGCACCTCGCCAAGATCGGCGTGAAACTCACCGTGCTCTCCAAAGAGCAGGCTGACTACATCGGCGTGCCCGTCGAAGGCCCCTACAAGGCCGCCATCTACCGCTACTAAGAGCGGCAAAGCCCCCCAAGACCACGAGAGCGGCCAGCAATGGCCGCTCTTTTTTACCATATCGACTCGTTTCATGACAAAGGCGCAGTCTCAACTAGCAATCGAAGTTGTTGTTGTGCTAGCCGTGGCGGATGGATGCGGATGGATGCCTTTTTTAAAGAACTCGGGGGGAGGGTGCTGGAGCGGTGGAAGCGGGAGAATTTTTCTTTGGAGAAGTTCCCGGAAATCGCGCGCGGGGCGCTGGATGAGCGACTGCCTTCGGAGCATGTGGATTTGTCGGCTTTCATTCAGGAGTTTTTGCTCAATGATGAGCAGCCGCTGCAAACTCAGTCGGGCTTTGGTCAGCCGGAGCTGGTGGCTTATGATCACTCTCGGTTTTACATCCAGATTTTGTTTTGGATGGATGGGACGACGGACATTCATCAGCATGAGTTCTCGGGGGCTTTTCATGTGATGTCGGGGTCCAGCATCCATGCGCACTATGAGTTTGAAAACGCGCAGTCGGTGACGCCACATCTGCGAGTGGGGGAGGTGCGGATGAAGAACATCGAGCTACTGGAAACGGGCCGCACGGTGCCGATCGTTTCGGGTCAAAGCTGCATCCATTCGCTGTTCCATCTGGATACGCCATCGATCACGGTGGTGGTGCGCACGCAGAATGATCCGGGGATGAATCCGCAGTTCAATTATCTGCCGCCGCACATGGCTGTGGACCCGATGTTTAATGACACTTTGACGATGCGTCGCAAACAGCTCCTGGATCTTTTGGAGCAGATCGAGGAGCCCGCCTACTCGGACCTTGTGCTGCAGATGATCGAGGACTTGGACTTCGAGCGCGGGTTCTACATTCTGCAACACTGCATGGGCCGTTTGACTGATCTCGGCGACTGGGGCTCAGCGCTCGCTGCCTTTGAGAAAAAGCATGGCGCGCTGGCGGCAGGTGTGGCGGCGACACTGGATGAAGGGGTGCGGCGTGATGCGATCAAAGGGATGCGCAGCTCGATCTCTGAGCCTGAGCATCGGTTCTTTCTGGCGCTGCTGATGAATGTGCCGACTCGTACTGACCTGCTCACTTTGGTGGCTCAAAGATTCCCAGAGGTGCCACCCGTGGAGACGGTCCTGCGCTGGGCGCAGGAGCTGGAGGAGGAGTCGCCTTTTGGCCTCGTGCTTCTCGATGCTTGTTTCCCAGAGACGTTGGAGATCGCTATCGAAGAGCAATCCGCACTTTTCCTGGCCGCCTTACGACACTTCATGGTAGGCGGGAAGAAGGTGCCGACTGAACTCCGCGCTCTGTCAGCCAAGCAAGTGAAGGAACTACGCGGCATCTTCACCGCCTCCAGCCTGCGAGTTCTCGTCGGCTGAAGTCAGCAGCGCCGATTCCGTTTGCCGATTCATCACGACCAACGAAAGGAAGGCCCTGTTATTTTAAAGGCATTTCTCAATTAAGCGCACCTCATGATCCTCGATGCCACATGCCAGCTTGACTACCTGACCACGGAGGAAGTGCCGACCATTTTCATGCTGCGCCCGCGCAGTGGCTGGGCGCAGTGGGTGATGCGGGAGGAGTTTCATATCCGCCCCCAAGTTCCAGTCGTCGAGTTCACAGATGTGTATGGCAATCTGTGCCAGAGAACAGTGATGCCGGTGGGCGAATTTCATCTCTCCGTAAAATATCGCGCACAGGTTTCTGACATCGTGGATGCGGACTCGTTTGCGCCACTGATGGCGGTGCAAAATCTGCCGCCCGACCTTTTGCACTACTTACTGCCGAGCCGCTATTGCCAGTCAGATCAGCTTCTTGGGCTTGCCAACTCCATCGTTGAACATTTGCCGATGAACTACACGCAGGTCGCCGCCATACGCAGTTGGATCTACTACAACACGGCCTACGTTTCAGGCTGTAGTGACAGCTCTACATCTGCTCTGGAGACGGCGAATACACAGCGTGGTGTGTGTCGCGACTTCGCGCATCTCGGTATCGCTCTATGCCGAGCGATCAATGTGCCAGCGCGCATGGTGGTGGGGTTTTTGTATCAGCTTCAGCCGATGGATCTGCATGCTTGGTTTGAGGCATTCATCGGCGGGCGCTGGTTCACCTTTGACGCCACAGAACTGGTGACGAGTGGCAACCGCATCGTCATCGCCTATGGCCGCGATGCGGCTGATGTGGCCTTGGCCACGATGTTTGGCACCTTCACGATGCAGAACATGCATGTCACGGTGACTGCCGTGAATGAGCAGTCCTCAAACCGCACTTGGTGAGGGCGGGGCAGTGCCCCAGATCGTGGCGTAATGATGCGCGAGACGCAGTTTTTGCGCGACAAGCACGGAGATGACAAAGGGATACAAAGCCTGCTCTCCCATGCTGTGGGAGATCTCATTGAGCACGGTCGAAAGACACATCCAGCGCTGCATCCAGGCTAAGAAATCACCATCGGCGATGCCGCACTGAGGCAGCATGGGTGGCAGTGTTCCCGCCGCTCCAGGCAGCATCACCAAGGGCAGCGCGAGGTGTTTGACATGAATACCCAGGCTCTCACAGGTCTCTAGGCCATCGACGATTTGCAGGTAGTGCGCCCATGTCTCTGCCCAATCCTCCCAGGGGTGTGAGGCCGCATAAGCCGTGATGAAATTCTGCTCCCAGCCGACAGTGGCAGGACGCTCATAATGGGCACTGAGAGCCGCTGAGTAATCCAGCCACTCATCGCCAAAGCGTTCCCGAAATGCTAGCCGCAGCGGATCGTCCCAGGTCAGTTCGGACAAACAACGCTGCCACAAATAATGCGCACTCTCATGACGGAAATGACCGAGCAAGGTGCGACTGTTTTCGCCGAGCTGTTGACGATTGATCTGACGATATGTGTCATCAGCTTCTTCCAAATTCACCGTGATCACGCCATTCAAGTGACCCGTAGTCACCGTGGGATTTGAGAGTGTGCTAACGATGTCAAAGGCTAGGCCAGTTTTTGGATTCTCGGCTTTGGCTGGCAGGGGAAGACCGAGATGCAGGAGCGTGTAAATGAGCCGCCGTTTAGCCATCTCCATGCGACCCCACAGCATCAAATTACGACCGGTGCGGAGATCTGGGATCGTGCGGTTCATCCGACAGGCTACACACAGAGTGGCTTTGGCATCTGCTGGCAGTAGCCAGTTACACACACCATGCTTGAGACCGTTCTCACAAAGCTTCATCTCTGTGCCAGCACTCAGCCGCACCATCTCACCCGCCACGGGTTCATAACCCACTTTGCTGCCGCACTTCAGGCACTTGGAACTGCCGAAGAAAAGCACATTGCCGCAGTCACAGGTGAATCGTTGCATGTCGAAAAATCGTCTCCTGAATGGAGGCAACCTTCATCGTCGCTTTTCACCCCGCTGTCATGCGAAGCTTGGAATCACAGCAGCGGCATGGGGCATCAGACCACTTGCCATTCAGTCCAAGGACGCCACCATGCTCGCTATGAAATTACTGCTAGCCGCCTTTCTCGCTGCGATCGTCTCCTTTGTCTGGGGCTATGTATCCTGGATGCAGCTCGGCTGGCATAACGCGGGCGTGCGCGATTTCAAAGATGAGGTGGCTGTGGCTGAAGTGATCAAGGAAAACGCCACCAATGGCAGAGGCATCTACATGCTGCCCTATGAGCGCAAGCCGCAGACCTTTGCGTCTGAAGAAGAGAAAGCGCAATTGGTCGCAGCCCACGAGAAGGCGTATGCCGATGGACCTTACATGTATGCCATCGTGCGTCCGGGTAAAACGGACGTGGACATGACGGGGAGTCTCATCCGCAGTTTCATTCGCTCGTTGGTCGCCTGTATTCTGGTCGGGGCACTCATGACTCAGCTCGTCATTGGCTACGCCGGGCGCATTGGTTTCGCTGCGGCTCTAGGGGCCTTTGCCGGACTGGCGGTGGACATGCAAACTTGGATCTGGTTTGAACTGCCGACTCGCGATCTGATCGTGAATATGGCGGACCATTTCATCGAGTGGGCGCTTGCTGGCGCGGTGCTCGGCTTGTTTCTGGGAAAAGAACCAACAGCGCGCGATCATCGCTGATCAGCGGCTACTTTTGCAGCACGAGCACGAAAACGAGTTGCCCCTCGCGCCACTTGGGTCCGCCGATGAAAAGGGGGCTGCCGGCTTTTAGCACGGCGTCTGTCTTCACCAGCACCTGCTGATCGCGCCAGAATTGTAGATGCAGGTTCATGCCGCCGCTTTCAGCCGGGCCTTTGGAGTCCACTTTGAGAAACAGATCCTTCGTGGGCACCACCCAAGATTCGTACTCACGAAACACGTCCTGCAAATGCTGGCCGAGGATCTCAAAACGCTGATACGGGAAGACTTTCCCGAGCCGCTGCGGGATGTCGGCAAAGTCGGCTGGAGCCTGCTCGTTCGAGCCGACGAATCCCTTGGCATCATTCGTCGCATAGACGAGCGCGCCCCAGACTTTCCCATCCGTCGCAGGCTTCACCACGGGTAAAGGCTGCACCGGTGGTGCAGCAGGCTGCTGGGCATTTGCCAAAGTCAGCGCGCCAGTCAGGAGGGCAAAGATGGGGAGCCAATTCATCCGCGTGGAGTTGCTGAAAGTAGGCGGGGTTGATTGCGCGCATCCTTTGACACGACGAGCACGACCTCACCGCTCTTGCCGTAGAGCGTGGTCGTGGCCACTTCCTGGTCGGTTTCCGTGCGCTCGATGTGGTAGCCGACGATCTTTCGATCCGCTGGGATCGCCTCTACACCATCGAGCATCAGCACCGTGGCTTGGGCTTCATCTGAGTGGAAGGTGCGCGCATGGACAGACGCATTCGGCACATAAATGCTGAGCACGACGCTATCACCCGCAGCTGGGCCTTTTTGCATGATCATGAATCCTGCAATCGCCACTGCCGCCGTCGCAGTGATCAATGTCGGCAGACGGAACCAGTCCAGCCATGAGGCACGCGCTTCAGGGATGAGCGGCTCTTCCTGAGCCAGTCGCACCTGGATCTGACTGTTAAAGAAGTCCCCATAAGGCACCGTCATCTCGGCAGGCAGATGAGCGCGCAGGTCGCTGCTCATGCGTTGCATCATCTCGACTTCGGCTTTGAGGTCGGGGTCGGCAGCTAGGCGTGTGGAGAAGCTGGCGCGCTCGGCGTCAGTCATCTCACCGTCCAGCCAGCGGATCAGGTCATGGTCTTCAGAGGGCGTTTTCATAAGCGTCTTTCAGCATCTCTTGCAGTTTCTTGCGGGCATAAAAAAGTCGGCTCATCACCGTGCCGAGTGAGCAGGGGATCGTCTCCGCGATCTCCTCATAGGCTAGGCCCTCCACCTCACGCAGCAGGATCACCTGCTTGTGCTCGGGACTGAGTTTCGCGATGGCGTCATTGATGCGTTTGCCCAACTCAGCGTTTTTCAAAGCGGTGTCAGGTGCGGGTTCATTGCGTGGCACAGCCTCCGCACCAGCAGCCACTCGATGCTCCGTGCGCGAGTCATCGAACTCACCATCACCGTGCATCTTTTTCTTCCGCAGCCAGTCATAGGTCACGTTGTGCGTGATCCGGTAGAGCCAGGTGTAAAAGGCCGAGTCCAGTTTGAAATTTGGCATGGCTCGCCAGGCTTTAATGAAAGCCTCCTGCGAGAGGTCCCAGGCCTCTGTCTCATTCTGGATCATGTGATAAGTCATCGCGTAAACCTTTCCCCGGTAGCGCGACACGAGCACATCAAAGGCACGGGTGTCGCCCGCCTGGCAGCGCTTGACCAGGTCGGAATCCGAGACTTCGCCAGGTTCAGGCGCAGTGGAGGCGGGCATTGTTAGGGAGTGGCAGAGGCTAGAGACGGGCGCGGGGATCGCGCTATTCACATCATTTTCACCGAGTAACTCGGTGCCGTCAAAGACTTGCCACCGCTTCGCGAGAATAGTCCTCTCGTGGACTCATCAAATTCCAAAAAAAAAGCGCGGCCAACGCGCTAGATCGTGCCGTAAACGACACTACCCAAAACACAAATTCTCATTATGATCCACGCTCCCATGCCTACCGTCCAGACGACCGCCAATGGTCGCAAGTTCCCGAAGTTCGATCTCTATCGCCTTCTCCACACCGTCTTTCAGCCCACCTTCGGCTGCAAGATCTGCATCCTCATCGACCTGCCAGATCTCGCAGAAGCCAAAGGCATGGCCTTCCTCCAAAACCCAGTCCGCGCGGTCCAGGGTCAGGCCTACCGAGCCTTCCATCAGGGCCTGCACAATGGCGTCATGGACGAGCTCGCTCTCAAGGGTGGCGAAATGTATGCCTACAAGCAGACCACCGGCAGTAATCTCGACCTGCCTGACGAGTGTGTGGACATGGAAGGCAACCCCCTCAGCCTCGAAGGAGACATCTATCCGAACTACGACATCATCCTCTGCATCTCCACTTTTTCAGCGACTGCCCCGCTGACTGCTTTTGCCAAACAATATGGCTTTCGTGGAGCTACCCTGCATGGCGTGAATGACATCATCCTGAACTCCGGTCTCGCCGTTGATTATGAAGAGGTCAGCCGCGATGCCGAGAAGCTCCGCCTCGCCATGACCCGTGCGGACAGCGTGGAGATCGACTTTGCCCTAGAGTCTGGTGAAGTGCTCACCGCCAAGCTCGAACTCGGCGCCCAAGAAGCTCAAAAGTCCCACGGCCTCTGCCGTGGCACCACGCCTGATGTCGCCAATCTCCCTGCCGGTGAAGTCTATTTCGTCCCCACTGGTGCCGAGGGTTTCTTCCCCATGAAGTATGAAGACGGCACGCTCGGCAAACTCACCGTCACTGGTGGATGCATCGTCAAAAGCGAGCTCATTTCAGGTGACCCCGCAACTATCGCTGCGCACAACGCCAAGCTCCTCGACGATCCCATGACCGGTGTCCTCGGCGAGCTCGGTTTCGGCACCCAAGTACTCCCCGTCTCAGGCTCAGACATCCAAGACGAAAAAGTCCTCGGCACCTGCCACCTCGCCACAGGGCGAGACGACCACCTCGGCGGTCACATCACCCCGGCCCAGTTCAAGCGTCACCAAAACGCCACCCACGACGACATCCTCTTCGCCCCGCACAAGACCCCGAACTTCGACATCAAGCAGGTCCGCATGAATCGCGGCAACCAACGAGAGATCCTCATCGAGCACTTCCAGCCCTCGAAGTATCTGCTCGATGCACTGGCCGCAGAATAATCGCCGCTAGTTGAAGTTGGTGAATCTGCCTGACTTCTCACGAAAAAGGCCCACGCCGCTGGAAAGCGACGTGGGCCTTTTTGCATCTTGCAACCGAGACGGTTGCCGCAAATTAGCTAACTTCGGGAAGCTTAAACTCCTCGACGTAGTTTTCGGTGGCGAGCTTGTTCGCCTCCTCGGCAAACTCGCCCGTGAACTTCTCGGACACAGGATCGAATTCGAGCCATGGGCCAGCGTTGATCTTGTCCACGTTGAGGTCGATTTTGTTGTCCACGAGGTTCTGCACGAAATGCTCGAAGGTCTCAATGCCGGCCTTGTCGTTTTTGAGGCGCTCCTTGACTTCATCGACGCTCGTGGCTTTGCCGAGGCGGTAGTTGATGTTGGCGAGGTGAGCGAGCGAGGCGGCGTGGAAGCCGTGGGAGACGTGGAGGTTCGGGTTGATGAGCTTCCCGGCACGCACCGAGTTGATGAAGTTCAGCATGTGGTCCGAGCCATCGTTGAAGTTGTCGAACTTCATGACGGTCTTGCCCTCGTTGTCGTAGGCCTTGGACTCGATGACGTAGCCGCCTTCGCAATGAATGACGTTGCCGACGCGCGCGGCGGCGGTCTTGCCATTCACTCGGTAAACTGGCTCCAGTTTCCAGTCCATGTCCTTCAAGGGGAGGCCGCGGTTGTCGAAGATGAGCGGCGCGGGCTGATAGTCGTAAAAGGCGAGCTGGTTGTTGGCGGTCTCGCCGTCGTCTTTGTAGCCCCAGCGACCACCGAGGCTCATCACGCGCTTGGGCAGCAGTTCCGGATTGCCCAGCGCCCAGCGGGCCACGTCGGTCTGATGCGGGCCTTGGTTGCCGATGTCGCCATTGCCAAAAGCCCACTGCCAGTGCCAGTCGTAATGGAACTGTGTCCGGGCCACCGGGCTGACGCCGCGCGGACCCGCCCACAGCTTGTAGTCCACGTCCACGTCCTGCGGTTTTCCAGCGGGATCTGATTTGATGTCACGCAGATCATGGAACGTGCCCTTGATCACCCCATCCTTGGCCACGACCGGTGCCGCCAGCTTGCCGATGGAGTCGCGCTTCTTGAAATTGATGCCGCGTGAAAGCGTGACCTTGCCGATGTGACCTTCCTTGACCCAGTCCATGGCCTGCTGCCAGCCGGGGCTGGAGCGGCGCTGCATGCCGTGCTGAACGACGAGTCCTCTCTTCGCGACTTTCTCGGCGGCGATCACGAGCTGGCGGCCTTCCCAGATGTTGTGGCAGACGGGCTTCTCGACATACACATGCTTGCCGTGCTTCATGGCCGTCATGGCGATGAGCGTGTGCGTGTGGTTTGGCGTGGCGATGGTGACAGCGTCGATCTCGGGGTCGAGCATGAGCTTCCGGTAATCGGTGTAAGCTGTGACGGTGTTGTTTTTCTTCGCTTGGCTTTCGACGCCCCTCGCGAGCACGTTGCTGTCCACGTCACAGAGAGCGACGATGCGCACGCCGGGAATTTCTTCCAGGCTCTTGATGTGGCCTGCGCCACGTCCGTTGAAGCCGATGACAGCGACACGCACATCACCGTTGGCGCCGATGGGTGCGGAGAAAGATCGGAATGTGGCGAGTCCGGCAGCGCCGGCGACGGTGCCGCGCATAAAGCTGCGGCGACTAGTTTGGGTTGGGTTCATAAACAGTAAGATACGCTCTGGTTTGACACTGAATCCGCCGACGAAATGTCTGCGAGGGAATTGAAGGCTATCAAGAACGAAGGCGCGGGCGCAAACTTTCTTTTGCCCCATCTCAGGTCACAAAAGCACACACTATAGCCTCAATGGCTGAGTTCGATGTTGTCGATCAATCGGGCTTTATCAAAGAACACGGCCAGGGCGATGAGGCTTTGGGACTGGGCGATGTCGAGAGGCTGAAGGCTGTGCTGATCGACGAGGGCAATGTAGTCCTTTCGGCCAAGATTCGCGTGAGTGGCGAGATACTCGTGAATGAGATGAGTGAGGTTTTTAGCACCAGTCACGCCACTCTGCCAGGCTTGGCGTGCCTCGACCAAAGCAGCGCGCAGAGCGGGGGCCTGGGCGCGCTCGGCGGGGCTGAGGTAGCGGTTGCGGGAACTCATAGCCAGGCCATCGGACTCGCGCACGGTTTCGATGCCGTGCATCTGCACCGGGATGTCGAGATCGCGGACGAGGCGGCGGATGATGGCGAGTTGCTGGTAGTCTTTCTTGCCAAAGACAGCTTCGTCCGGCTGCACGAGATTGAAGAGCTTGGCCACCACGGTGCAGACACCGTCGAAGTGTCCGGGACGACTGGCTCCGCAGAGGACGGTTGAGAGGCTGCTTTCGCTGATCTTGATGCTGCGGTCAGCGTGATAAACTTCCTTCATGGCCGGCGCGAAGACCATATCGGCACCGGCTCCACGACACATCATGAGATCGTTTTCCAAATTGCGCGGGTATTTGTCGAAGTCTTCGTTGGGGCCGAATTGCAGGGGATTCACAAAGATGCTGGCGGCTACTTTGGCCTCGGGTCCAGCAAGCGTGCGTGCTTCACGGACCAGCGTCGTGTGGCCTTCATGCAGTGCTCCCATGGTGGGCACGAAGATGACATGTCCGGCGGTTTTTCTCCAAGCGCGGAGGTCTTTCACAGTCTCGATCAGGGTCATGATTTCAGGTCTCGGGATTCAAAGGCCGCCGCCCCCAGGACAAAGAGGGAGAGGTTCACGGCCATGAGGGCGGTGTAGTCGCGAATGATGATGGGCCAGGGCGGATTCTCGATGAGAAGACGCGCCCAGCTCACGATGTGCTTGCTGAGCAGGAAGTGGTCGTAGTCCTCCATGAATCCTGTCTCGCGCAGGATGCGATCAATCAGGATGTAGGACAGTGCGCCAATGGTCGCCGCCGCTGGTTTGATGGGAAAGCAGGACAAGAAGAACGCGATGCTGCTGATCGTGGTCATGCTCAGCGAAAGGAAAACCGAAGCGAGTGCGAAGTGCTGCAAACCAGGCCCCCAATCATAAAAAGTCAGCAGCCCGATCTCCGGGATCATGACAAAGAAACCGCCGCCCCAGCCTTTGAGCACGACACCGAGCACAAACGCCGACCAAGTGATGAACTGAACCAGTGCCAGCGTGTAGCCGATGCAGGTGAGGTATTTGATGAACAGCAGCCGCACCCGGCTGATCGGCCTAACTAAAAGCAGGCGATAATGCCCATCTTCGCCCTCCTTTGCCACGATGTCTCCAGCTACGAGCGCCAGATAAATGGCCCCCAACAGCACGACAGAGAAGCCGAGGATGATCTGCGCCAGCGTGAGCGCTGAGTAGTACTGCTCGAACGCCTGCCCCTGACGCGAAATCATGCGCTCAAAGATGCGCTCCACGCCTTTGAGCCGAAAGATGATCAGAATCACGATCTCAAGCGCGAGGAACGCGCCAAAGCCGATGTAGGTGCGGCGACGCGCGAAGAGTTTCAGCAGTTCACCCTGCCACTGACGAAAAAATAAAATCATGCGCCGGTCATCCCCAGATAAAATTCTTCTAACGTTGGTTTGTGCGGCTGCCAGGAGTCCACGCGCACGCCCGCATCCACCAGCAGCTTGAGCATTTCATGCCCCATCGTATGCGCGGGCAGTTCGACGATATTGGTCACGGGGTCCATCATGGCAGCAGCACGGGAGATCACCTCACGCGCCTTGGCCTGATCGCGAGTTTGCAGGATGAAAGCCGACTGGCTCTTCTCCTGCGAGGGCACGGGGCCTTCATACATCTTGCGGCCCTGTTTGAGGATGACGCAGCGATCACACATCAGCTCCACTTCGCCGAGCAGATGGGAATTGATCAGGATGGTCATGCCAAACTCCGAGCGCAGCTTCATCACGAACTCACGAAACTCACGGATGCCCTCGGGATCGAGTCCGTCAGTGGGTTCATCGAGCAGCAGGCATTTGGGCATGGGCAGCAGTGCTTGAGCCAGAGCCAGTCGCTGCCTCATGCCGTGACTGTAGGTTTTCGTCTTGTGATTCGCGCGCTCGCCCAGGTTCACCAGTTTCAAAATGCGCCGAGCTTCCGTTTCATCCCACCAGCCGGAGAGAGAACACAGCACGCGCAGGTTTTGCCAGCCCGTCAGGTAATCATAGAAATGCGCAGCCTCATAGATGGCCCCGACCTGGCTCAGTGCCCGTGACCGCTCCTGCTGCACCGAGTGCCCTGCAATCCGCACCTCACCGCCATCCGGCCGCACCATGCCGAGCGTGATGCCGAGAACCGTGCTCTTGCCCGCACCATTGTGACCCAGCAGGCCTAGGATCTCGCCCTGGCGCAGATCGAAACTCACATCATCCAGCGCGAGCTGGTCTTTGCGCCAGCGCTTGGTGAGATTTCGAACTTCGAGGAGAGCCATTGTCGCAGTGTGGCAGGCATGTTCGAGCGTGGCAAGGACGCGGCTTATGAATGCACCTCTGGGATCACCCCAATCTTCGTCTCCACCGGACAGCTCTGGAAATCCGGCACGAGCTGCCCCCACATCTTGCGCACGGCCTGGGCCAGCAGTTGCACATCGCCGCGCGCATCGTGGCGCTTCACGCCTGCGGTGGACAGACCCAGCCTTTGCAGGATCGGGTCCAGCCCATGCCCACTACGGCCACCCCAGATCTTCCGAGAAAACGCCCGCGAATCCAGCATCGCCGTCTCCCGCACTGGCAGCCCATGGCGCGTGCAATTTTCCGCGATGAAGCGCATGTCAAAGCCCGGCCCATTGTGCGCGATGAGTGTCGCTTCATCACCCACAAAGCGTGAGAAATTCAGCAGCGCCTCCACGGGTGAAGGAGCCTGCGCCACCTGAGATTGCGTGATCCCCGTCAGCCCTGTGATGAAGCTCGGCACGCGCTGCTGAGGCCTGACGAAAGTGTCAAAGCTCTCCTCCACATCCCAGCAGCCTGCCCGCACCTTCACCGCCGCGATTTGGATGATCTCGTTGTAATAAGGCGATAGGCCGGTGGTTTCGAGATCGAAGATGATGAGCGTCATGGGAGAATGGACGCGAAGTCTGGCGGTCTTCGCAGTCGCTGTCCACACCGCTGACACCCATTCATCACACCTGTCTGATCTATTTCTTTGCGACCGATGGGATCGAACGCGGAGTGATGGTGATGGTGATGGTGATGTTGAGTTCTTTATCAGCGGATGATGAGGGTAGGCTGATCGTGGCGGGCTTGCGGTCCATGGTAAACACGGCGGGGCGGGACAGGACTCGCTCTTTACCTGTGCTTTTCGTGACTTCGGTGACGACGACTGAAAGCAAGACCTGCTGGGGTCGCTGATCCAATTCAGCGAGGGCTTTGAGGAAGGAAGCGGCTTTCGGGTGGTCTCGATGAATCGAGACGGAGTTCTTGTCGATCTGGAGGCTGGTCACGATGTCAGCGATCTCAGGGTAAGCGTTCTTGAGGGACTGATAGGCCTCCGTCGCTTCAAGGTAAGAGAGAGGGATTTCCTGGATGGGTCCGCTGTCGGCAGCCGAAGCAAATCCAGACAGTGAGAGGAGATTCAACACAAGGAGCAGCGTGGCGATTTTTTTCATGGGATGCAGTGGACCATGCCGCGAGGCGAATGGCTCAACCTAAATTCGCAGTTGAGTGAGGCACATGCAAAACCCGTTGGGTTACCAAACATTTTTACCTCAGAAGTCAATTTGTGAGGTAGGGCGGATGATCCGTCATCCGCCTTCAAAGAACGGAGCTTGGAGGACCAAGCTCCCTACCTTTGAATCCTACCTTCATGCGGCGGGGGCGGCGATTTCTAAACGGGGGAAGAGGGGCACGGGGGTGCCTAGCAGGTGGCCATTTGATAACATGCCCCATTTCAAATCACTGAGCACGAAGCCGGGCGGCATGTCCCAGCCGATCTGGGCGCGGGCGGTGGTCATGGCATCTGGCATGATGGGATTCAGCAGGACGCTGAGATGCACCCAGGATTCGGCGAGATGATACAGCACGCTGTCGAGCCGGGCGGCCTGGGCGGGATCTTTGGCGAGGGAGAAGGGCTTGGTGCTGTCCACAAAGGCATTGGCATGGGCGACGATCTTCCACGCGGCAGCGATGCCTTCGTGGATGGCCCAGCTATCCATCTTTTCTAAATAGAGAGGCAGGGCTTCGGCGACGGTCTGGCGCAGGGCTGCGTTTTCGGCGTCGTCATAGCCACCGGCGACGAGTACGCCGCTGCGGTATTTCTGCGCCATGTTGATGCTGCGGTTGAGTAGGTTGCCCAAGCCGCCAGCGAGCTCTTTGTTATACGACATGACGAGTCGCTCATCGCTAAAGTCGCTGTCGTAGCCGGTGGCGATGTCGCGCATGACGTAGTAGCGCAGGCCGTCGGCGGTGAAGGTCTCGGCGAGGACATTCGGGTCGATGACGTTACCGAGGCTCTTGCTGATCTTGGCACCTTTCATGTTCCACCAGCCGTGGACGATGAGGCGCGGCATCTGCTCATCGCTGAAGCCAAGCGCGTGTAGCATGATGGGCCAATAGACTGCGTGAGCGGGGACGAGGATGTCTTTGCCAATGACATGCGCTTCTGAGGGCCAGAGCTTGGAGAAATCTGGCAGGCCTTCGTTGCCACATTCATCGGCGAGGTATCCGGCGAAGCTGATGTAGTTAGTTAGGGCATCAAACCAAACGAAGTTCACGAACTTCTCATCAAACGGCAGCGGAATGCCCCAAGTGAGGCGCTCGATGGGGCGGGAGATGCAGAGGTCGAGATCTTTGCCTTCGAGTGCATTGAGCACGTCATGCGCACGGTGCGCAGGGAAGATGAAGTCGGGATGGGATTGGATGTAACCTTTGAGCCACTCGACGTGGTCGCTGAGCTTGAAGTACCAGTTCTCTTCTTCGAGTTCGACCACCTCACCCCACTCGGAGCCAAAGCTGCCATCGGGTCCGCGTTCTTTATCGGTGAGGAACTGCTCCTGGCGGACGGAGTAGAAGCCAGCGTGACCTTTTTTATAGAGCTGGCCGCAGTCGTGGAGCTTTTGCAGCATGGCCTGAACGACTCGCTTGTGACGTGGGTCGGTGGTGGCGGCCCAGCCGTCGTAGCGGACATTCAATTTGTCCCACAACGCGGTGAAATGCTCGGTGATGCCATCGACAAAGGCCTGGGGTGTGAGGCCGACTTTCTCGGCGCTCTTCTGTACTTTTTGGCCGTGCTGATCGACGCCGGTGAGGAAGAAGACCTCACGCCCGGTGAGCCGCTGGAAGCGCGCCATGACGTCAGCCAACACTTTTTCATAAGCGTGCCCGATGTGCGGCGGCGCGTTGGTGTAGTCGATGGCGGTGGTGATGTAGTACGGTTTCACGATTTAAAAAATGGGAGCGGCAAGCTGTAGGCGCATCGTGTGCGGCGAGCAACTGCGGCCGAGTTCTCGCCTAAAAATGAAGCGCCGCCTGGGGAGTGAACCCGCAGGCGGCGCGACGCGACTGATTCAGTCTGGACTAGTGCTTGTGGCCGGAGCTACAGCACTTGCCAGCTTCCTTGCCGCAGCAGGCTGCCGGTTTGGCAGCGCTGTCGCAACTGGAGCAGGCCTTCTTGGTCGCGCAGGAGGCGAACAAAAGAGAACAGGAGGCAAGGGTGATGGAGAGAATTCGGATCATAGGGATTAGCTGGTTGGTATCTAGTTTCTATGAAGCCTGGCCCAATGGCCTTCAGCTTATTTGCTCATCATCATTGGAGCCGGTGCTGGCGGCGGTGGTGGTGGCTTGGAAGCGCAGGAGACGAGTCCGCCAGCGATGACCGATGCCGCGAGGGCGAGGAGTGCGTATTTCATAGTGTGATGTTCGTGGTGTTTGTTATTGCTCTCATAGACACCGTGATAGTGCCTGAGAATTATTGAGGAATAACAACAAATCGAAGCTTTGCCAACAGGCAATTAGGCCCGTTGCGGTGAAATTCCCTGCCTGGATTGTCAGCGGGCAGGCAGTGGCAGGTCCACGATTTCCTCTTTCAGGGACATCGGTGGCTTTAAACCAAGGCCACCCGCAGAGGGCGCAGTCGGCGGAGGCAGGGCAGTCGGTGCAGGCGCGGAGTCAGGGACGGAGACGGCCTGGGGCACTGAGGTAGCCTTTGGCAAAGGGACGGCTTTGGGGGCGCGTGCTTCTAATGACGGCACGCGAGATGGCGCTGGTTTTTTTTGCCAAGTGGCGTCACCCGATAGATGCGCCAACACACCTCCGACGATCATGGAGCCGCCAATGAAGACTGCGGCGCGTAGCCAGAACGGCACGAAATCATCTGGCGGCAGCAGTGCTTCGTTCGGGTTGATGGTGGGCGGCGCATCAGCAGCGGTCTTGGCCCAATCAGGACCGGACGCAGGAGAAGTCTCGCTGGTGCCACGGAAAAGTAGCTCTGCAAAACCAATGCTCGGCCGGTCTGCCGTTTCAGACTCAAAGCCGCTGGTGAGTGGCATGGGACCTGAGGGTTTGCCTTCTTTCGCTGTCGGCAGTGGACGACTGCGGGAAGCTTTGCTCTTCGCGGGTTCCAGCGGCTCGGAGACTGGAGCGGCTGCGGGCTTCACCAAGTCATGATGCTGCACGACGCGGGCATAACGGGCGAGAAAGTCGCCACGCTTTGCAGATATGCTGCCGCGTCCTTTGGCGAGTTCGTCATCAAGCAGTCGAGCCACGGTTTCAGTCTCTCGATTGCTTGCGGGCACTTCCGAAATCGCGCCGGGCAGTGGCTCCAGGGCTAGAAGAAAACGACCCACGGCGGCGAGCCATGCGGAGTTCCAGACGCTGCTGCCTGCGGTGCCAGGACTCAACGGTGGTAGAACCAGCGCAGGATCGGTACCACGACCTGCCATGGAGGCGAGAGTCGGGTGAACCCGCAGCATGACGGAAAAGGCGGGCCAGTCGGTGAGCTTTGTCAGCAGCAGTTTCGTGCTGCGTGCGTCTTCACGCGGGAAGCCAGTGAGTAGAAAAACGTCCTCAAGACGAATGCGGCGCGCGTCGATGCCGGATTTCTCCAATTG
This sequence comes from uncultured Prosthecobacter sp., assembly GCA_964583255.1. Taxonomy (GTDB): domain Bacteria; phylum Verrucomicrobiota; class Verrucomicrobiia; order Verrucomicrobiales; family Verrucomicrobiaceae; genus Prosthecobacter. Next base: position 15,510 of record CAZOVY010000032.1, on the reverse strand, counting down.
ACTCAATGCGCCGTCCAGTCCCGCTAGCACGATGTAGGTCTCATGCACATTGAGCGCACGCCTTTCACGCAGCAGATCGGAAAGTGTGATGCCCTCAGCCAATTCTTCGGCCATGCAGGTGAGGCCTTCTGATTCGTGGACCAGCGCCACGGGGACGATGGCGGGGAAGTCACGCTTTTTATCGAGGCGGAACACTTTCTCATCGGCTGCCTGCACGGCGGATGAGGCAAGCCCGAGCGGCGGCACTTGCTCGATGAGCACGGCACGGCCCGTCTTTGTCAGGATACCACGCATGGAGTACGGATTAGCCATGTCGAGCCGCTGACTCTGAATTCGAATGCGATTCACCACCGCACGAGCCACGTCTTGGTATCCTGCAAGTTGCTGGGCGAGCAGAGCGCGCGGCTTTTGCGCCGTCGGGATCTCTCCGGCCAGTGTCTCTGGCACCAGCTTTAGCAGGGCTGCGCGCAGACTCTGCATGGACGTGACATTGTCGGGGGCGGCTGAGTCGAGGCAGGCGTTTAGCAACTCCGTAAAGTCTGCTGCTGGCAGTGGTGTGTCTGGTAGAGTGGGGCCACCGCCTGAGTGCTCTTGGAGGAAGTTTTTCAGAAACTTAGCCTGCTTTTCAAAGGCTGTTTTCAGCCCGCGTGCTTTTTTTCCCACGCCAGTGAGCACACGGAAGTCAGCCACCTGAACCTGGATCGCCTGTGGTCCTGTCTGGAGCAGGCGCAAAGAATCGAGCGGTTTCCACGGCATGGCATCTGCGCGTGCGACGAGCGCGGCCACAGCCTCTAGGGCACGGCAGGTCAACATCACCGCTAGCCAGCCGGGTATTTCCGTCTGGCGCGCGAGGTAGCTTTGCAGTGACTCGCCATCGACATTGCCAGTGATGTAAAACGGATTCCCCTCGTCCTCACCGAAGTCAGACATGCGCGCCAGTAGCGGATGCCCTGCCTTTTGCAGCTTGCGGCAATTTTCCTCAAAGCCAGCGCGGTCCGCCAATGGCTCCAGCAAAACGTGACAGTGGACGAACTCCAACTGCTGCGTGTCAAAGGCAAGCACGTTCACCTGCTCGTCATTGCGAGCTAGCTCCACGTTGCTGCCGTCCGCATTTTGGACGATCTGGTAGTGCCTGAAAAGACTGGGTTCCGGCATGGGACAGCGTGGGGGAGAGAATGAGTGAGCTTAAGTCTCGCCAAAAGGCAGTGTTTGACGAGAGCGCTCTATAAAGGACGGCCTCGGGTAAAATATCAACACCGCACTTGCCATCTGCCCCTAGCTTTTGATAAAACTCAATTGTCCTATGAAAAGCCCCCTCACCGCCGCCCTCATCATCGCCAGTGCTCTGTCCGCCTCTGCGGTGGATTTCACCAAAGAGATCAAGCCGATCTTTAACCAAAAATGCTATGCCTGCCATGCGGTGAGCAAAGGCAAAACCAAGGGAGATCTGGCTCTCGATACGCCTGAAAAATTAGCAGAGGTCATCAAGCCTGATGGTCTAATCATCCCTGGAGATCCGGCTAAAAGCTCGCTGCTTACCTCATGCAAACTTCCCGACGATGATGATGACTCGATGCCGCCAAAGGGGAAAAATCGTCTTACGCCAGCCGAACTGACCGCGCTGGAAACGTGGATCAAAGAAGGTGCCAGTATGACGGGTGGTGCGGCTGCGCCTGTCGCTGCTGCCACACCCGCGGCAGCTCCGACTGCGGGTGGTGCCCAAAGCTGGACCAGTAATGATGGCAAAGCGATCCAGGCTACCTTCATGGGCCTGCAAGGCGATGGCGTGCTGCTCAAGATGGCGAGCACCGGTGAGACTTTCCTTGTGCCCCTTGCCCGTCTCTCAGCAGAGAGTCAGGCTCAGGCTAAAGCGGCGAAGTGAATTTCAAAACTCACTCCCACTCGATGCTCGCGGGCGGCTTCGTGCTGATGTCGTAAAGCACGCGGTTCACACCTTTGACCGTGTTGAGGATCTTGTTGGAGGTGTTGCGCAGCACTTCATAGGGCAGCTCGACCCAGTCGGCCGTCATGGCGTCTTCGCTGATGACGGCGCGCAATGAAATGGCTTGCTCGTAGCTGCGTTCGTCACCTTTGACGCCCACCGTTTTCACGGGGAGCAGCGCGGCATAAGCCTGCCAGACATGCTGGTACCAGCCGCTGCGGTGCAATTCGGCGATGAAGATGGAATCCGCCAACTGTGTGGCAACTATGCGCTCAGGCGTGATCTCACCAGGGATACGAACAGCGAGTCCTGGGCCGGGGAATGGATGGCGCCAAAGAGCGCGGTGCGGAATGCCGAGGCTTGCACCGAGGGCGCGGACTTCGTCTTTGAAAAGCTCTGCGAGCGGTTCGAGCACCTTGCCCTGCTCCTTGAGTTCCATGATGCGATCCACTCGATTGTGATGCGTCTTGATCTTGCTGGCGATGGAGCCGCTGGTGGCGCTCTCGATGACATCAGGATAGAGCGTTCCCTGGGCGAGCAGTTCGACATTGTCGGCCACTTTCCAGAACTCCTCGACAAAGAGCGTGCCGATGATGCGGCGCTTCTGCTCGGGATCAGTGACACCTTTTAGAGCGCCGAGGAAGATCTCGCTGGCATTGATCTGCTCAATGGGTACGCCGACTTCACCGAAGAGCACTTTAACTTCAGCGGCCTCGTTCAAGCGCATGAGTCCAGTGTCGATGAAGATGCAGCGGACTTTGACGCCGGCTTTGTGCAGCAGAACGGCGAGCACGGTACTATCAACACCACCAGAGACGCCACAGATGACTTCACGATCACCCACCTCAGCCTTGATGTTCTCGATCATCTGTTCTTTGAAAACATTGATGTCGAATTTGGCGAGCGTGGCACCGCTCTTGGTTAGGAAGTTTTTCAGGATGGCCGTGCCCTCGTGTGAGTGCGTGACCTCGGGATGAAATTGAATTCCCCAGCAGCGATCACTCCACTTGAGAGCGACGGGAATGCCGTCTTCGTTGGTGGCGATGACTTGAGTGCTGCTCGCAAGGTTCGCGCAGGTGTCGCTATGACTCATCCAGACCTGAGATTCATGGGAGATGCCTTTGAAGAGATCATCATGATTGGTGACGACCAGCTTGGCCGGGCCATACTCACGAGTGACGCCGGGCTTCACGGTGCCTCCATGTTTGATGTTCAAGAGCTGCATACCGTAGCACACGCCGAGAACGGGCACGCCGAGCGCCATGAGCTTTTCGAAATCGACATCCGGTGCATCATGATCCGACGTGCTACGTGGTCCGCCGGAGAGGATGATTGCACCTGGGTTCTTGAGCTTAGCCAGCTCAGCCGGTGGATACAGATGGGAGACAAAGCCCAGCTCGCGGACGCGGCGGACGATGAGTTGAGAATACTGTGAGCCGTAATCAAGTACGGCAACTTCGTGATCGGTCATGGAATTTTAAATCGGGAGAAATTAAGCGCGTCCTCATCCTACTCAAGGTTAGGCGGGCGCGTAGTTCACAGGCTCTTCAGTGATGACGACATCATGCGGATGGCTCTCTTTCAGACCACCAGCGGTGATACGGACGAATCGCGCCTTGGCGCGGAGTTCGTCGAGATTATTGGCGCCGACATAGCCCAAGCCAGAGCGCAGACCGCCCATGAGTTGGAAGACGACTTCAGAGAGAGGTCCCTTAAACGGCACGCGAGCCTCGACGCCTTCGGGGACAAGTTTGCCCGAGCTGTTCTGCCCATAGCGGTCCCCTGCCCCCTTGCGCATGGCCTTAAGACTGCCCATGCCACGGTATTCTTTGAAGGTGCGGCCCTGCCACTTCACCATGTTACCAGGACTTTCAGCGGTGCCTGCGAGCAGTGAGCCGAGCATGACAAAGTCGGCACCAGCGGCGAGGGCTTTAACGATGTCCCCAGAATAACGAATACCGCCATCGGCGATGACCGTAACGCCACGCTCACGGCAGACAGACGCGGCTTCCTGGACCGCAGTGAACTGGGCCATGCCGACACCCGAAATGATGCGCGTGGTGCAGATGGAACCAGGGCCGACGCCAACTTTGATGGCTGACGCACCGGCATTGATCAAATGCAGTGCGCCATCAGCGGTGACGACATTGCCTGCGACAATCGGGATGCTGCCACCAAGCCGAGCGCGCAGTTTGGCGATGACGTCAGCGACACGACTGGTGTGACCGGTAGCGGCATCGATAAACAAAGCATCCGCACCTGCGGCCACGAGAGTGGCACCACGATCGGCGCAGTCGTCTCCGACTCCGACGGCAGCACCGACACGGAGCTGGCCGTTGGCGTCCTTGGCAGCACTGGTGAACATCTGACGCTTCACGACATCCTGCTTGGTGATGAGACCGGCGAGTCTGCCATTGGCATCCACGAGCGGGAGTTTTTCAATGCGGTGTGTGTAGAGAATTTTGAGTGCCTCGTCAAAACTCGTGCCCGGCGTGCCTGTGGCGAGTCGATCACTCGGCGTCATGATGGCGGACACGGGCGTGTGTTCGTCCTCCATGTACCACATGTCGCGACTGGTCACCATGCCGACGAGTTTGCCATCGGGGTCCACGACGGGGAAACCGCTGACACCCTTTTCATGCATGAGCCGCTGAAGTTCACCCAGAGTGGTTTCAGGTCTCACCGTGTGAGGGTTCTGAATGACGGTGTTCTCTGAGCGCTTCACTTTGGCCACCTGCTCGGCTTGATAATCGATGGGGCAATTACGATGCACCACACCAAGTCCTCCCTCCCGGGCCAGCGCGATGGCTAGCTCTGATTCAGTCACCGTGTCCATGGCGGAAGACAGAACCGGTATGTTTAACCGGATGCTGTTTCCAAAAGTAGTTCCGATGTCCACCTCTCCAGGCAGCACCTCGCTCAGCCCCGGCAGGACTAGCACATCATCAAAACTCAACGCAAGGGAAGGAATATCGCCCATGTGCCATCTAAGCGGCCCTCAAGCGCATGTCACGCAGAAATTGATGCTGTCAGAACTCAAGGGCGATACACGCGGACTTTGCCGGTGTAGGAGTCGATCTGCATGCAGTAGAAATTCGACGGCACCGTGGGGGAGTCGAGAGTGCGGGACTCGACCAGCGTCATAAAACTCGTCGCCAAAGGCGGCACGGTAAAAGCCAGAGCGGTGGCGGTGGCCGTTTCTCCCGGAGTATCATCATTGAGCAGACGGCAACTGCCATCGGAATAGAAACGTAGAGCCGCATAAGTCACGGCAGCTCCTCCGACGCCTGTGGGTGGCACGAAGAGATAATTCTGATTGGAGTCCTCCTGTTGAGCAGCGGCTGTCTGCAGGAGTGGCGAAAGATTAGAGTCGGCAGAAAGCACAATGCCTGAGTCCAGATAGTACACTTCGGATATGGGCCTTGGATTACCAGCATTGGGAGTCTCGACGACCTGATAGGCATAGAAGAGGTCAGTCGAGGGTCTGTCAGAATCAGGGTCGGTGTACTTGTAGAATCGCATCTCTGTTTCCGTGCTTTTGGAAACCGCATTTTGCTGAGCGAGGCTGAGACGGTTTTGAAGGCTGTCACCTGATGAGCTAAGTCGGGTGGAGCGAATGACATCGACCAGAGTCGGGGTCACAAGGGCAACAAGCAGAGCAATGATACCCACGACGGTGATCATTTCGACCAGAGTGAAGGCACTAACTCGCGCCGGGCGTCGTGGTGAGTTTTTGAGAGGCGTGGTGATCATAAAGAGAAAAGTTTGTCGATTCAGATGCCCCACTTAGCGCCTCGCAATTGTACCGTGGCTGAGAAGACGCGGTAATTCACACGCTGGGCCTGCAAGGTCGCGACCAACTCCTTGATTTCATCATCCAACTGATAGGCTTGGGTGAATGGTGTGTTGAGTGAAGTCCCAAAAGGAGGGGTGTTGGGACTGCCACTTGTCTCGGCAAGGCGCTCCGCAGATTTTTCATCGATAGCGACCAAAACCACGCGGATCAGCGGAGGCAAAAGATTCTGCGTCGGTCCCGTGGCGCTTGAATTGTATTGATAGTCGGACGCTATCTCGGTTGGCCCGTTGGCACCTTCTGCTTCACCCGCTTTGGGTTCTCTTCTGGGTGAGATGATCAGCGTCAGAATATTGTCTGCCACAGGCCGTGTCGTGCTGACATTGACAGCCGTCTCGTCGGCCTCCAAGGGAGCGCCAGCATCCGCGTAGAACTTTCCAGTGACCGTTCCATCCGTGCCCGTCGGCAGGGTATAAATCACATTCTTTTCAGCGGGCGGAGAGTACTCCATCAGACGGTAGCGGTAACGGTTGTTGCCTTGAGGTAAAAAGGCAGGCGTAAAGAATTCGTCCGATGAGAACTGCACGAAGTAGCCTCTGGAGCAGAGCAGTCGATCCAGTCCGACATAGTTCGGGTTTTGGGTGACTCCGAGGGGTGCCTGGAAAAAGATAGAGTGCCCCGGCAGTGTGTCAGCGCCGCCAGCGTTAGGGAGTAGGGTCGTGGAGTCACCACAGATGAACTGGAGATCAGATCGGCGCACATAGGAGCCAGGGCCTGTCGCCGCTGCTGTGCCAGAGGTAGCGGCTGCGGTGGCTAGATAATTGCTCTCGTAATCCAGATAGGTGTTGAGTGTAGCCTGACTGAGATTGCGAGTGATGATGTCAAAGGCGGTGCGTGCTTCACGAAACTGACTGACACGAGCGTTCGAAGCCGACCAAGTGGCCTGCACCTGACCGATGACCTGAGCATTGATGAGCAGCAGGATCGAGAGAACAGCGAGAGAGACGAGAAGCTCCACCAAAGTGAAAGCACGGCGGCTCCCACTTGATGGCAAAGTATGGCGGGAAGTTTTCATAACGGTCAGAGGGGGGGGTTAGGGGGCGAAACGTTTGGATTCCAACACACGGTAGCGGTAATAAGAGTCCAAGGGCGGGTGAGCATTTTCATCGAGCGGATTACCAGCGGTGAAATCAGCCTTGGTGCCCGCCTCTTGCAGATCAGCTAGGTCAACGTAGCGCTCGATAAGAAAGGAACCTCTAAACTCGCCCGTCACTAAGTCTTCAGCAGGATTGAAGCTAGCCACGTTAGGACCGCGCACGGCCTTTTTGACGGTCTGCGCGCGGACATGAACTCGGAAGGTGTTCGAGCGTGTGGTGAGCTTAGCGTAGAGATTGGAATACGGCCTCTCACGAGTGTTGTCACCCGTGCCCGAATGACTGGACCAGAACTTCACCATGGCATCTTCTCGGTCAGCATAGCTAGTCAGTTTAGCGGCCGCTATATTCTCTGTGGTATCCGTAGCTGATGGAATTGGCGCAGTCCCTGTTTGAAGACCTGCGGCAGAGACTCGTGTCGGAATGAGGTGGATCTCACAGATCTGAGAGGCTGTGCGGAAAAGGCCCCCTCGGAAGGAAGCAGGAAGTCCGCCTGATGAACCCCCGATGCCAGCGCCGCCTGTACCGCTGGCCGTGGAAGTGAAATTGAAGCGCTCTTCAAACTGACGCAAAGTGGCCTGCACGCGCTGATTGGCAGGGGTATTCCACCAAGCAGCATCAGAGCCTCCTGACTCATTATTCAACCTATCAAGGGCGATGGAGCGGTACCAGCGTGCGGCAGGCCTGCCATTCTTGGGTGCCTCATCACGGAAAATGGGAGCCGTCTTTCCCTGGGGTCCGAAGCCGGCACTCATGGTGCGGGCATTGGCATAATCAGCGTTCGGGATTGCTGCAAACTGCTCCCCCTTCATGGCTGCATGCAGTGCCGTGGCGCGGCGGATGTGCGTGAAGGGCATGATCTGGTAGTTCATGTTTATTTTCCCAGCTGTGGAGAGCGGCTCGCTGATGGCATAGGGTTCGACCACTGGCATCCAGAACATATCCAAAAGGTAATGGTCTGGAGGTGTGACCTGACCTGGATGTCTCGCCGCCGCACCTGTGATTTGCACATGGGGCCTGAACAGAAGATTGGTCCATGCGCCGTTGCCGCCTGAGGTAGCATCAGGAGATGCCATGTTGGATGAGTGCAGACGGCTCGGTAGCGAGCCCATCATCACCGGGGAACTGATCATGCGATTCGGCGTGAAGAAACTTTTTGCTCCTGGAGCAAACCTTGCCCCATGGCTATCAGCGCGGAAATAGGTCGCCCGCCATTCGACCGGCTTCGGCCAGCCGGAAGCCGTGAAGTCACCCACGGCATAGTTGCCTTCATCTGGCTTATTGATGAAGGTGCCGGATCGGCCACCAGGATCGGAATCATCAAAGTCGAAATAGCGCTGTGACAAGTAGGCTGGCGACAAGCTCTTGGTCGTGCCATTCACGTTCGTGTCATTTCGTCCGCTGTAAGGGGCATCTGGGGCTCTACTCGCTCCTACATTCACCGTTTGGGGGAGCGTGCGTTTCGTGGCATCCTCCGTCAGCACCGTCGCATCTCCCGTGCGGTCAAATCCCACTTCAGAACCTGAATTGTAAGAGGAAAAGTTGTGGGCCAAAAAGGCGCGTTGATCATTGTAGAGGACATGCGGCGACCAATCGGTTTCTTGCACCACAGCCTTGCCTGCGATCAGACGCGCGTCTCCATGACCAGGTTGAATCGTTCTGACCACGTCAGAGCCGGAACGCTGGGCAGTGTTATAGTTCGTGGCAGAATCATAGGCGGCGCGAGTAGCTCTGAGAGTGTCCGGATTTGGCTCGTTATTAATGCTCCTCCTAACGTTGGCGTAATTGGTATTATTTGGCTCCCAACCGTAAATCAAAGCTCGGCTGCCAGGCAGGCTTTGACGCCCCGTATTTCCATTTCTTGCGGTGTCACCGTCAACATTGGTTCGGACGCCAAACCTTCCGCCCCATCTGCCGTCGTTTGGGTCCGCAAGCCGACCAGGCCAAACCGTGGCATTATTCAAACGCCCGAGGGCACCGCCCTGGTGGAAAGCCCACCAATGTGGGGCCTGAACCGTGGGGTGATTGAAAATAGCTGAATCTGACGGACGAACCCAGTACTCCACATGACTTCCCTGAACGACGAGATCAGGCGTAGGGGCCTGACCCTTTGGCAGAGTGAAATAAAGGGTCTGCATGGGAGACCGGCTTCTCCAGTTGTGGCTGTCATAGACATCGATGCGAATGCGTCCCGACTGAAAGGAGAGCGGTTCGTCACTGGGAACGGTGAAGAACCCCGAAACAAGATCGAGGTTCATGATGCCCAAGTGGCTAGCATCATTTGCGCCGGCAGAATACAGGGCATCAGCAGGGACGCCGGGGTTCTGGCCACGAGCTGGAAGGCCCCGCGTCCCCGCCACACGCCTGAAACTGGCGTAGCCGCCAACTTCAGGCGTGCCATCTGCTTGGAAGATTGGCTTGGCGCTCTTGAGAACCACGGGCTCTGTCCCTGGGAAGAGGGCGATTCCTCCCGCTTCAATGCTGGAGAGCTCCTGGCCATTGAGCACCACGGCGAATTCAGGGGTGATTTGAGTGTAGCCCACTGAAGGGCAGAAGAACTCAAGGTGTAACATGGCCTGAATGCGTTTTTCATGGATGCTAGGGTTGGCAGCCCCTGGATTTGGACCCAGCGGCGTGTCTTGGTCCAGTGTGTAATTCCAATTGGGTTCCTGCGTGCCGGGATGAAAATTACGATGCTTACCACGGAGCGCCGTGTCAGTCTCGCTACCGCCAACGGTCCCATACAGGCCGTCTGCAACGTCAAGACTAGAAAGAGGAGGAAAGTTTGAGTAGTAGCGCTCTTTAATAAATCCGGGAGGGACCGCCACACCAGACGCAGCGTTGTTCCAAAATTCGGCCCCGGCATTAATGATTTTAGAAATATTAGTGCCTGTATCTGTAAAGCCTCTAGGCGCGCTGTGATCGATCAAGAAAGTTGCGCTAGTTGCGCTGTCATGCCTATCATTTGAAACCTTCAAAGCTGTCCTACCACCGGAGATGACACCCGTGAGCGCTGCATCATAGAGTTCTTTTCGATCCGCCTGATCTTGCCCAGTGACCGACTCTCTCGTCATGTTGATGTGCTTGATTTCATAACCCGCTTGAGTCTTGTCTGGATTGTCTTTATAACCAAGGTGACGCCAACTGTACATGTCTGGCTGGCCATCACCCGTGCAGATAAAATGCAGGCCAATCTCACTGATGGAGACACTGCGGCCAAAGCCCCGGTAATTTTGACCGCCCACATTCCAGACAGCAGGAGTGACCTGACCATGACCAGGTAGGGCTACGTCATTGAACGGGATACTGGGACTTCCTGCATTCTTAACCACGCCTGACGTGTAGGTATTGAAGTTTGCCGCTAAGTTGTCACGCACATCATAGATGTTGGCTCCAGTGAGATTGGCGGCATTATCTCCCCAATAGATGGAGGAGGCGGGCCAACTGGCGCGATTGTTCGGGACCTGGTAGCTGTCCTGAAGGTTCGTGGAGCGGATGTAGTCAAACATTTCCACAATGACTTGGCGGTAATTGTCGAAGCCGTTGCCGTTGCGCAGTTTGGTTTTGAAGGTGTTGCCATTGCCGCCATTCAGTGTTTCTGCTGGGAATCTTGCCGTAGCAAGAATCTGGTCGAGCATGCCTAACAGCTTTTGATTGCGCTGAAGGCCAATGTCGTGCGTGGCATCTCTGGCCGTTTCACGCTGGAAGATGTAGGTGTTGCTCGTGTCAAGATTGATGGCTGCAAAGTTTGCCTTGCCCAGCGTCGAGCAGAAAGTGATGAGGTTGTCGAACGGCGTGCGCTTAGAGGCGCTCTTATTGACCGGCCACATGGCGATACGCGGCAGACCAAGCATGCTGATTTCACTGCTACGGCTCTGGGCTGTCAGGAAGCCGGAAGCACGCTCAAGGGTTTGCTTACTGAAAAGATTACCACCGCCAAAATCAGTGACGGTGGGCACACGCAGACCACCGCTGTTGGTCTCGGAGAAAAATAGCTCATCAACGCTGGCGTAGATGCGTTCATTGAGAGCCGCCGTCAAATCGACATCGACGGACAGACCTGCGCTGCCGCCCGAATTATAATCATCTGCCGCGAACAATTTGGTGCCCGAATTACTTCCGCCTGAATTGATTCGCGGAGCAACTGCGTAGATGCGGTTTTTGACCCCCAAAACCTGCGTGAGACCGGCACTGCCAGAAGTCAGCCCATAGGTGTCTAGATTGCGGGTGGTCGATTGGAATGGATTCGGATAAAGTACAGAACTGAGAGCCACTGTGGCGGGATGGCCGGGAAAGCGCTGATACTCGCTACGTGCAGCCGGATAGTCCGCCCAGCGATGATCGCGTTCGTGGTAGAAAGTTGGCTGGCCCAGGAAAGTAGGCTCGGCAGCGGTGTTGATATTGATTTTACAAGATTCATCATCTGCCCAGAAAGCGATGCGACCCACGATGGGCGTCGCCTCGGAGGCCTGAGAGTCGCCTGAGCTTTGGAAGGCCATGGTGTCGTCGAGTGTGCCGAGTGTGCCATCTTTGAGCATGTAGAGCCATTTCACTGGCATGGCGAGACGTAGCGTGTCGGGAGGTGTGGCACCCGCAGGTTTGACAACCGGACTCACCTTGGAAGCCTCACCTTCGCCTTCAGGCTTTTGGCTGAGATCTTGGCCGTTGAGCGCCGTGGTGGTTTCATAGGTGAAACCTTCCGCAGGAACCGGATTGCCTCCGGCAGGGTCCATGTCAAAGGCTGCACGGGGATCCAGCACGGGGAAGTAAACCTGAGCTGATCCGGCCTCGCCTTCAGCATTCATTACACCTTTGACCACTGGCTCATTCATGTCCACATAGCGGACGAGGTTAGTTCCCTGATTCCAGTCTCCGGGTGGTTCGGAATTCAGAAGAAAGGTCCTTTCATCTTCATTTGGTTTGGATCCAGTGCCGGAACCGGTGCTGGTGAAGATCATTTCGCTGTCTGAGAAAAGCTTGTAGCCGGCTAGGAAGGCACCGTTGTCGGCATATTTTCTGACCGCACCAGGCTGGGTGGCATGAGTCTCTCTACCTGCCCTGCTTGTATCCTGATCTGATCCGGCCTGAATCTGTGAGATCACAATGTTCACAGCTGTGTCTGCGTAGCGCCTCGCCGTCTGTGAGGCCGAGTAGGTCATGGTGCCTTTATGCTCGGTATCGGCAACGCTCAGGAAGGCTAAGATAACGATGGTCGCCAAGGCCAGCATGGACAGGACGATGATGAGGGCCAGCCCTTTGTGGCGGCGGGCGTCATTGACGAATCGGCGGAGAGATTTCATAAGCTGCGGGGGGCGGAATTTGAATTGCTTTGATTTACCTGGATTTACTTGGATTAAATCCGATCTGGCTGCGAATTTCAAGCCATGAAGTGAATGCAGGGTATTTACTTGGTTAATACATTTGTCTTTTTGATAAGATTCGACGGAGATCAACAAACTGCCAGACGGCAACAAAATTACTTGGCTTGGAAGAGCACTCGGCCTGAAAGCTGGGGCGTGGTGGTTGGCGTTTCGACTACGCCAACGCGTGGGAGCTGGGGAATGATGACGAATCCGACACCAACCTGCACCCCATTGTCCCGCACGATTTGACCAGAGAAGGCGACAGGAGTTCGGAGCACCGGATTGGGAGCCACTCCCTGTGGATTGGCTGCGCTCAGAGAGAAACTGCCTGAGATGGCACCCGTGGCTGCAACGGCTGTCAACTTGGTGGAAGCGGGGTTTGCGGTAGTCTTCGGCAAATCTAGGGCGCTGGCTTTGAGGATCGTCAGAGAAATGTTGGGATTGAGGTTATCCACGACATCGCTCGGATAGGGATCGGGGATAGGTGGTGTAATCGCTGGGAGATCACCATCTTCAGAGAAGATCAACTCAGCATTGCGAGCCGGGAACGTTCCAGCAGGCAGACCAAGGAGCACGGATGGAGTTGGATTCAGGGTCGTCGCCGCCACTGGCGCGATGTAGCGCCCGCCAAAGGCCACGAGATTCACGGGTGTAAGGACACCGACGGGTGCTGTCGTGGTGCCGAAACCAGCGCGATAGAGTCGGTTGGCGGTAGCACTGTTGGGTGGGCAAACCCAAGTGAGGGCACCGCTCAAGTCGTTGTCATCCGAAAGCGTCAGATTGAGTCCACGGTCAATTTGAAGGGTTCCGAGCAGCGATCCTTTCAGAGTCGAAGTATAGAGTGTTTGGAAGACAAACGACTGCCCTGTCGGGCCCACGAAATAACTGCCAGTGAAGCTCACATTATCCGCCGTGCGACCTGCGAGTGTGTATGTGCCAGCTGTGACAACCGTGAAGGAAGCGTAGCCCGTGCCCTGGGGCACAAGGGAGCGCATTGCTGGATTTGTCACGAGTGGATCCAGTTCACCGAGCGCCATGCCAAACGTGTAGAGTCCAGCATAGGCGTCGGCTTTTGCAGACACGTTGGTAACATTGGCCGTGCCCCAGTTATTGCGCCAACCCTGGAAGGCGACGGGCGTGCCAGTGCCAGCGATGATGGTGGCATTGGAGAAGAGTGTTGTCGGCACTGTGCCAGCGGTGATAGCGAGTTTGAAGCTGATGGTTAGGCTGGGCAGCGTGGTGGTGGCAGGCAAGAAAATCCTGCCCTGTGGTGGCAGGACGTTGTTTACGTCGATATCAAGAGTGCCATTGGTCGCGGTGAAGGAGCGAGCGGCAGCACTACCCAGGGTGACGACCTTGCCGCTAATCGCGCCTGTTGTGGTTACGGTTAGGTCAAGTCGGCCACCGAGATTGCCATTCAAAACAGGATCGCGATCGATCGGTCCGGCAAAGGTTCCGGCAATACCAGCAGGTAGAGCGCTGATACTGATGACGGTGCTGATGCTGGCTTTCGGCAGCACCGCATTCGAGATGGTGATCGTGATCGGGTAGCCTGCAGGAGCTGTGGCAGGATTGGCGGCGGTAGGTCTGCCAATAATGAAGCCTGTGGCAGCATCCACCTTCAGGCCTGGAGGCATCGTGCCCGTGACGGCATAAGTGCTTGGAGTGCGTTTCACATCCGCTGGCAGACCGCTGTCGCTGGTCACTGGGATTTTCCAACTATAGGCACCACCGACGATACCACTTGGCGGTGTGGGCGTGCCGGCGAACAACGGAGAGAACTCATACACTCTGAGGTGATGCGTGCCGCCGATGACGGCTGCTGTTCCAGGGGCACCTTCAACACGGCAGGTGTAAACATCGGTATCGGTGTGGACAAGATTCTTGATGGAAAGAGTCTTGGTCGTGTCATTGGTGAAGCGCCCATCAGCAGGGACGGGCAATCCATTCTTGAGCCACCGATAAGTGGGCCAACGCGGCACGACGGTGGAGGATGGCCCCGCGACATTGACGGTCAGAGTGGTGATCTTACCCAACTGAGCCGCAACGATTCTATTGGGGTTTTCCACCACGACGATGCGCGCCGCGGCGCTGGTGTTCGTGCTAGGCTTACCTGTAGCGATCACTTTGTTATCCAACTTGTAGGTGTAGTCGCCAGCTTGGGCGAGCGTGATGTTAGGGATGCTCAGCGTATCTGCATTTTCTCCTGGGATGGCGACTGCATTGCGACGCCACTGCTTGACGCGTGCATTGTTGTCCCCGCCTGGTGTTGCCGACAAATTCAACGTGCTTCCCACCAGCAATGTCTGCGAGATTGGCGACTCGAGAACCACTGCTGGGCCTGGAGGAGAGGCGGTGAACGAGCAAACATTGCTGATGATGCCCGCAGGGTTGAACGGCCCCTTAACGATGACTCGATAGGTGGCGGTATCGGTCAGAGACACGATTGGAATGGTGTAACTGGAATCTGTGGCTCCACCAATGTCGGTAGTTCCTTTTTGCCATTGATAGGTGATAGCTCCTTCGCCATTCATGGTGACGCTGAAGGTGATAGGAGAACCGACCGAACCGAGCCGAGTCGCTGGGAGATTGATGGCAAAGGAGAGCGGCCAATCCACGGTTAGGGCCGCTGCATTACTCGTCGCTCCAATTGGATTGACCGGATTGATGACACGCACGCGGTAGTCACCTTCTGATAGCTGGGTGGCACCTGTGACGGTGAATGTCTCAGAGGTCGCACCAGCGATGTCCACGTTATTCAGGGTCCATTGAAAACTGATTGGCGCCGTCCCAGTATAACCACCCGCAATGGAGAAGGTGGCGTTGGCTCCCTGCTGGATGGTCTGTGGGTTGAGTGTTCCGGTGACTGCCGTGGGCACCGCATCTCCATCAGCGATAATTTTACCCGAGGTGAGAAACTGCGTGGTGTCCCAGACGGTCGCCACTGGGAGTTGGAGTAGATTGAGCAGATTCAGCGCACCGCCTTGGATGGTGAGTGAAGTGAAATCCAAGATGTCGAATTCAGTGCCGAGGGTCGGCAAGTAGCCTGACTCGAGCTGCACCAGAAGTCGTGAGGTAGCCGTGGTAAGGAAGATCGAAGTGCCTGCAAGCTTGGTGAAATTCGTCGCTCCGAGAGTGAACTCGACGACGGAGTTCGCACTGATCGTCAGTGGCTGATTAATCGTCAGGGTCTCGACAGGACTCGAAGATGCAGTTGGGTCACCGGGCCTGAGGATGGCAAGGTTACCCGGAGCACCA